>NZ_JAMYVG010000003.1:0-529541 GCF_040323855.1 Mesorhizobium sp. M0028 | reverse complement strand
GCCCGCCTGAGGGTGTCTTTCTGAATCTCACCTTCTTGAACCTCTATCGCCACGGCGAATCGTACACTGAAGGTCAGTATCGCGCGTGGATGACCGAGGCTGGATTCCGGGATATTTCGAGGTCGCGCCTGGCGGACGGCTCCACGCTCTTTCGTGCGCGCCTCACGGGCTGATCGTGGCTGAGTGGTTGGTTTCGGACGCAGGGATCTCCGAGGCGCCCCGCGACTTGATTGCGGTTGCGGCTGTCTTGTCGCTGCTGCCGCCCGAGCAGCTCGTTTTGGTTTTTCCGCTGCAGCTCTTGCTGGCGCGGCCGCCGTTGGTGAACAACCGGGTGGCCGGTTCGGTACGCGCAGCAAACTCCCCCTCCGATTGCTGCATTGGTCGGTGGCACCGATCGCAGCCCGCTTCTGACGCCCGCCCTGATACTGCCGTATTAAACGCAGAAGCCTACCGAGATTCCAATTTACCTTTTTCCCAGCCATCTGCGGCAATGGACTCTGTTCCCCAATGTGCCGCCACGTGCGGATGGCTATGTTCGAAGTAGCGGCGTCCTAGGTTCGGATAAAAGGAGTGGCCTGATTTGTTGCGTGCGAGACCTTTTCCCATCGTGGCAAGGATTGCTTTTCTGGTCACACTGGCCGGTGTCCTCGTGCTCGCGCTCTCACCGGTGTGGCTTTTGCAGAATTTTGGTTTCGGGTTCACCTCTCACGATGACAAGCTCAATCACGCCGCAGCGTTCGTCGTGTTGACGGCTATCGGCAGTCTTGGTTGGCCAGAGCACAGAGCAAGGCTGATAGTTTTTCTCGCCCTTACTGGCGGCGCGATCGAGATACTGCAGGGCATGCAAATAATAAGTCGCGACATGGATATCTTCGACTGGTTTGCCGATTGTGTCGGCATCGCGTGCGGGCTCGCGATTGCAAGCTGGACAAAGAAATTAGCTGACGGCTTCTCCTAGAGGTCGCATCCTGGCAAGTACGGGCTGGCCGCGTAAAGTACTTGCGCGGTGAATAGGATTTGCGGCACGCTTCGCTAAAGGATTTCCGCGAGGAGAATGGGATGGCCGTAGCTAAGAAGGACTCGGAGTCCCGGAACTAGACGCATGAAATACGTCATCGCCTCGCTGTTCGGCGCCTTGCTGCTGTTCGGTTTCATCGCGTTGGCTGGCGCTGGCCACGGGTGGATCGCGGGCGCGTTGAGTTGCCTGCCATTAGCTGCGGTCTCGTTTGCCGCTTGGCTCAACGCACTGCGCACTATACCTTCACTCCATATCGCTAACGGATTGCTTGTTACCGCATGCGTCGTGCTCGTAGGTACGGCGTATGGAACGCTATCAGAAGGCGCACGGTACTTCCTTGATTATTGGCACCTGCAAGGTCCCCTGGCCGGGCCGGTTATCGCCCTCATCTATTTCAACTGGGTCTTCGCTTGCGGGCTCACGTGGTGGCGTCGCCGCGCAGAGACTTAGCTTTGCATCGCCCTCCCGGGAACCCGCTAGAGAGGACCGACGAGCAAGAAGACCATCGCTCGGCAATCGCAAGCTCCGCTTCCGTCCTCGCCTCTCTTTCTGGGTCCATATTGTCGGCGGCGATGAGCCGTCGCGGGGATTGCATGATTTCGCCTCGCGTCCATCCGGCCCAAGCAGGCAACCTACGATGGCTTGGAATCCCGGCCCCATGGCCTCCTGGCAGTATCTCGCGATCGGCACGCCGTGTCGTCTTGGCGGCGTGATCATCCTCGCTCCCTAGAGATACGCTTAGCCGGCACGCTACTCGATGATCTTCACAACCACGTTTTCACGGCTTGCTTCTGCGCGCGCGTAGTCGATGCTAGCGTTATAGTCCGCTTTCGGGCTGGCGATTCTTTCAGGGCGCTCTGCTGGACCGGCGATGATATGGGGAGGCGCTCGCAAATCGCGCCCCACGCGCGGGTTGATCGGTTGATCAACATCAAATCGTGAATATGAGAAATGCGCTAACTGTGACCGCGGTGGTCACCGTGGCTCGTGTGTCAGCAGATGTGGTAAGGTTGAGTGTCGGCGAGTAGCAGAGGTCCAGCAACAATGACTTTGAGGCGAATCAGAGCTTACGGCGCATCCGGCTTGGTTCTAGCGCTTTGCACTGTGTTTGCTTGGCAGAACGCCACTGCCGCTCAAAATTGCGACGCAGCCGCGACGCCTGGCGTCAATTGGCGCGAGTGTGACAAGAAGCTTCTCATCCTAGAAGGACAGGACCTGAGCGGGGCGAACCTGTTCGGTGTTGATTTCACTTCGACCGACCTCAGGAACAGCAATCTCGTTGCCGCAAATCTTGAGAAGGCAACGCTTGTGCGTGCTTCCCTGGCCGACTCGACCGCCAAAGGCGCCCGGTTCGACAGAATCGAGGCCTACAGGACCGACTTCAGCCGTATGGACGCGCAGGGCGCTGTGTTTGCGAGCGCGGAAATGCAGCGCTCGAATTTCCAGGACGCCAATCTGACCAATGTTGATTTCACAAAGGCAGAATTGGGGCGTGCGCAGTTCCATGACGCCGATATCAGCGGCAGCCGCTTCTCGTTTGCCAATCTCGCACGGGCGGACTTCCGAGGAGCGACGTTCACCGCGCCGGTAGACTTTGACCGCGCTTTTTTGTTTCTGACCCGTATCGAGGGCCTCGACCTTTCCAATTCGGTGGGTCTGTCCCAGTGGCAGCTCAACATGGCTTGCGGAGACGCCCGGACCGAGTTGACTTCTGGCTTGACGAGGCCTGAAGATTGGCCCTGTCAATTCCAGCAGGAATAGTTGTCGCAAACGAACTGCGGCAATGCTGCACCCGACAGGATTCGAACCTGTAACTTCTGCCTTCGGAGGGCGGAGATCCTCCGCCAAAGTGGCACGTTTCTACGGTATTGGTATTGGCGAAATCGCGGCAGCTACTGGTGCTGCTGGCTTTGCTCTGTGGACCCGACGCAATGGATGAGCTGGCGGCTTCCAAGAAAAATCGACCGAGTTCATCTGTCTCTCCCGTGAAGAAGACGATCCTCCGCAGACTGGGGCCGGGCCTCATCACTGGCGCGTCGGACGATGATCCATCCGGGATCGGCACCTATAGCCAGGCGGGGGCCCAACTCGGGTTCGCAATCGGATGGACGATGCTGCTGACCTATCCTCTGATGGTCGCGATTCAGGAAATCAGTGCGCGCATCGGAAGGACCACCGGCCACGGCATCGCAGGCAATCTATGCCGCCACTATCCGAATTGGCTTCTACAGTCCATCGTAACTCTTCTGTTCATCGCAAATACCGTCAACATCGGCGCCGATCTCAGCGCCATGGCCGATGCGACGAAGCTTCTAATCGGCGGCCCGACCGTTCTCTATGTCGTCCTGTTCGCAGCCATTTGCGTAATTGGAATCGTTTTCGTGAACTACGATCGCTACGCGCTCATCTTGAAATGGATGACGTTGAGCCTGTTCTCGTATGTCGCTGTCGTGTTTGCTGTGCAAGTTCCCTGGGCCGAAGCACTGGGTGGCGTGCTGGTCCCGCGAATTGTCTGGAGCAACGAGTTCTTCACTACGCTTCTCGCTATCTTCGGCACGACGATTTCGCCCTATCTCTTCTTCTGGCAGGCGTCAGAGGAGGCCGAAGAGGTCCACGCAAATCATCGCAGAAAATCGTTGTTGAGGGCTCCACGTCAGGCGGTCGACGCGTTCTCGCGAATACGCGCCGACACTCTCATAGGCATGGCATTCTCCAACGTCATCGCGCTGGCGATCATCTTCGCGACCGCGGCGACCTTGAACAAAGCCGGCATCACCGACGTCGAGACATCCGCTCAGGCGGCCGAGGCGCTGCGGCCGATCGTCGGCGATTTTGCCTTTGCTATCTTCGCTTTCGGCATCGTCGGGACAGGGTTGCTGGCGGTACCAATCCTGGCCGGCGCGGCGGCTTACGCCATTGGCGAGGCGAGACGATGGCCCGTGGGGTTGTCGCGCAGACCTGGGGAGGCTGTGGCGTTTTACAGCACTCTTGCCGCGGCCACGGGGCTCGGAGCAGCGATCACGTTCGGTCCAATCGATCCGATCAAGGCGCTGTATTGGACAGCCGTCGTCAACGGTGTCGTCGCCGTTCCGGTCATGACGGTCATGATGATAATGACAGCCCAGCCAAAGGTCATGGGCGACTTCACCGTCAAGGGCTGGCTGCGCTGGCTGGGATGGGCCTCCACGATCGCTATGGCGATGTGCATGGTCGGAATGCTCATGAGCTGGTTCATGTGACAGCCAATTGATCACCCGCCGCAGTTCGTATGGCGGTGGAAACCAGGCCGGAAGCTATCTTCGACACTCTATCAAGGTCTCGACGCCCTAGACTATCGCGCTGCCGAAACCGCAGGCTCGAGGCCGAGCCGTCCCACAACAGCTTCAACCGGCATTGGTTGCGGGTTGTCGCCGATTGCTGGACGTTACCTCGAAACGCGCGGGTGCTCTTCAGATCGGGGCGGTCGAGGCGCCGAAGGCTCAGATGACCGATGCCGACGTCGGGATTGCGGCAGACCACACGGACGAGAAACTGGGCTCGAACTCGGTTAACCAGCCGCGACCGCGGCGAGGAGCGTCCGGCGGGCTTGGCGAGGACGCCGAACGCGGCGGAAGACCAGCGGGTCGGCGCAGTATTGAGGTCGCACACGTTCAGTTCCTTCTTGAGAAGCATAATTCCAGCACCGAGGAACCCGATCCCGGACCCGCGCGGCAGGACGATGCCCAAATTAATTGGCAGCCTGTTCGATCGAAATCATGGAATGTTCCTGAGAAGACAGCCCTGCGAACTCGCTCACGCCGGGTTCTCGAGGTCGAATTGCTTCGACGGCTCGTCGTAGCCGAACAACTCCGCGTAGCGCCCCAGGAGATGATCGCGCGCATCGTGTCGGCACGTTCTTCGGACATGTGGTCTTCGAGGTGGCGTGAATTGTGCCATGCATCGCCAACTCCCAAGCTGGCTCGGTCATTCACTCACTTGCCAGGGAGGCGTGCATTTTCTGGCGCGGTACCCAGTTCCGACCGTATCAGGCGCCTTGGTCTCATCCATTCGCCGCGCGCTCTTTCGGACAGTACCAATCCATGGCCAGGTCGATCGGGCGCATAGACGTAGCCGTCCCGGATTTCGATGGGCTGTTCCACCAGATGATCGAAGTTCTGAAACGAATATTCCAGCCATTCGACTTCCGGCAGCGCGACCGCCATGTGCACGCCGATCTCCAGAAAGGTGTTGCCGATGCTGACCGGGATGCCGAGCTCGGCGGCCAGCCAACCAATGTGCATAACATCGGTGACTTGACCGTGGACATTCAGGATGTCGGCTGCGTGGGCTTCCAGAAGAAGCCGTTTGCCTTGAAGATCCAGATACTCGCCGCTGTTGATCTGAGTCCATGTCATGGCCTGCCTGAGCATTCTCAATCCTTCGTGGTCGTGACGCAGGATTGGATCCTCGACCCAGAGAAGATCGTGGCCGGCATCGCGGATCGCCACCAATTTCATTAGCGCTTCCTTCGAGGTCCACGCCTCGTTCGGGTCGATCATGATTTCCGAGCCTGCCGGCACGCAGGTTTTCAACAGCTCCAGGCGCCGCAGATCGCGATCGAAATCCGGGTGGCCGACCTTGATCTTGAAAGCGGAATAGCCAAGCGACGCCGCGTGGGAAAACAAGGAGACGAAAGCATCGTCGTCGAGGTGAAAATCGAGGCCACTGGCGTAGGCTTTCACACGGTTGCGACGACTGCCGAGCAGCACGTGAAGGGGTAGGCCAGCTTCCTTTGCCGCAAGATCCCAAAGCGCCACCTGGATCGCTTCATGAAAAGGCAGGGAGTACGCCCGCTGATTGCCACCGCGCGGGCGGTTCACACGATGAACCAGCGCGATCGCCTTATGTCCTTTCAGCCCCGGCCAAACCTCGTTTTCGAAAACGGTCTCAATCTCAGTCTGGTCGGGCAGGGGATTGAAGAGCGTCTGGATGAAGCCCAGTCCCACTTCACCACTTTTCGAAACGAGTTCCAGCGCAGCGACGTTTACATCGTCGGCTCGAACCTGACTGTCCCCGATTACCCGGTCGCGGGCGAACTGAAATCGGGTTATACGAAAATGCGAAAGGCTCATCACAGGGGCTTTCTGATCGTTTATGATAACGCACTGATCTATCAGCTAAGATGTCTCAGTACCGAATCAATGGAGGTGCCGCAAGTGGCGGGCAAAGCAAAAGCCATCTCTCATACCCTGGTGGCGGCCACCCGTATGAGCGATGTTGCCTACGAACGAATTCTGGAACGCTTGTTCGACAGGTGCGTTCCGGTCGGGGCATTCGTTTCGCAGAGCGAACTGTCCGCGATCGTTGACGTGCCCGTCGCTCCGCTTCGTGACGCTCTGCGCAAGCTCGAGGCGGAAGGAATTCTCACCATCCATCCACGCTCCGGAATCCAGTTCATAAAACCTGGCATGGAGCTCACGCGCGCCACCTACCAATTCCGCGCCATCATAGAGCGATCGGCAATTCGCGTCTTTGCCGAGCAGGGCGATGAAGCCGTCATGAATGCCTTGGAAATGCGGCACTCCCGGCTGGTCCGGCGCATCGAACGGGAGGGTGTGGGAAAGGAGCAACTGGAGGAGATGGATGCGCTGGAGGGAGAGCTGCATGGCGCAATCATCGGCGCGCTGCGCAATCCCTTGATCGATAGCACCTATCGGCGCATGCACAATTATCTACGTCTGTTGCGGCTGGACAGCAAACTCACCTCGCCAATCATGATCCGGACACTGAAGGAACACCTCGACATCCTTGAGGCTTGCAGCACCAGGAATGCCGACGCTGCCGAAGCAAAGCTGCAGTCCCATTTCCAGGCGGCCATGCAGCGGAACCTTGGTCTGGTCTGACACGTCGTTGCTTGCCTCTCCGGCGCGGTTGCACGGCTTGGGAAATGATGTTACCCAACACTCCAACTGATCGATCAGTCTGCTGATCTGATATCTTGGAGGTTCGCATGCGGTTGAACAAAAGGCAGTTTCTCGTGGGTTCGGCGGCCCTCGCGATGGCAGGGCGCATTGGTGGTGCCCGTGCCGCGAGTGCCATGAGTTACTGGCACCACTTCACCAGTCAGTCGGAAATGGCCAGCTTACTCAAGATCATCGGATTGTTTCAGGCGGCCAATGCAGATGTGGCGGTGACCCAGGAAAACATCCCGAACTCGGAATATATGGCCAAGGTTTCATCGGCCGTGCTGGCCGGCGGGCGTCCCGATACCGCCATGGTGATCGCCGAGCGCTTCGCCGATCTTACCGCGATGGAGGGATTGATCGATCTTACCGAGCGCGTGAATGGGTGGGAGGGCAAGGCGAACTTTCCCGACAATCGCTGGACCGGGCTTTCCAGCAATGGCGCCATTTATGCGGTTCCCGCCTTCGCCTTCGTTGACTGGATGTACTACCGCGCAGACTATTTCGAGGAAGCTGGACTGACGGGGCCACCCCGAAATTTCGACGAATTCCTTCAGGCATCCCGCAAACTGACCAATCCTTCGAAGGGCAGGTATGCCTTCGGCATGCGCGCCGGCGCCGGCGGTTTCAAATATGTCATCGATGTCATGGAGGCGTTCGGCTCGCCGATCGTCAAGGATGGGCAGCCGGCCATCGACAGGGCCGCGGCGATCGAGGCGATAACGTTCTATTCCGATCTCTTCCTGAAGGAAAAGGTCGTGCCGCCGAGCGCGCCCCACGACAGCTACCGTCAGATCATGGAAGCCTTCCGCACCGGGCAGACTGCGATGGTGTGGCATCATACCGGTTCGCTGAACGAAATCTCGAGTGCGATGAAGCAGGGTGAACAATTCTCGACCGCGCCGATGCCGGCCGGTCCGAAGGCGCATGTCGCTCGCGTCGCGTACGCCGGCAACGGCGTCATGAAGGAAGACAATATCGAGGCTGCCTGGCGGTGGGTGAGCTTCTGGGGCCAAACGGACGCTGCCCTGGCCCTGCTCGAGGGGACCGGCTATTTTCCGGCCTCCGCCGCTGCGCTGCAGGATCAGCGGATCACCGGCAATCCGATCTATAATGCGGCGACGGAAACGCTCAAGTTCGGACGCCTGCCGAACAATTTCGTCGGCGCCGCGGGCTGGTCCCAAAATGTCGTCAATCCCGCTTTCCAGTCGGTGCTGACGGATCAGTCGACGCCGGAACAGGCAGTAGACCGCATGATCCAGGGCCTGGAGGCGGCGCTCCGCTGATCCCCGGACGTGCAGCCGTGCTCAGAACGCAACGGGACGGTGCTTTCGCATCGCAGATTCATGATAATAAGCTCGAGCAGATATCTGCCTATGCGGGCTCTCGGCGAACTATCCGAGACCCGATACTGGATGTATTTGCTGCTCCTTCCCAGCCTCGCCCTTATCCTTCTCGTGATCGCCTATCCGACGCTTTACGGGATGGCCATCAGCTTTCGCGAGATGCGTCTGACGCGTCCCGGGTTGGATGGCTGGGTCGGCTTCAAACATTATCTAGCGATGTGGTCAGACCCGGTATTCTGGATCGCATTGAAGAACACCGTCGTGTGGGTTGCTGCCGCGGTCGTGCTGGAACTATCGCTTGGTCTTCTCGCCGCGACAGCTCTCAACAGGGATTTGCCGGGCACGAAAATCTTCGCCGTGCTCATCCTGCTTCCCTACTTCCTACCCAATGTCGTAGCGGGTCATATGTGGGCCTTGCTGCTCGATCCGCGGCTCGGAGTCATCAACGATCTTCTTGTCCGGCTAGGCGTCCTGCAGGCCTACAAGGCATGGTTTGCTGATCCCAATACTGCGCTTGCGGCGACCATTCTCGTCGAGGCCTGGCATGGGTTTCCATTCTTCGCGCTGCTACTGCTCGCGGGCCTGAAGGGTATTCCCGAGGATCTCTACAGGGCAGCGGCGGTCGACGGCGCAGGCCTGGCGGCACAACTCAGGCTGATCACCTTGCCCATGCTCAAGACCGTCATCGCGGCGGCAGTGATCCTGCGCGTCATCGGTCTGGTCAATTCGCCCGATCTGCTCCTCATTCTCACCGGTGGCGGACCGGGAGATGCCACGCAAGTGCTGTCGTTGTATGCCTTTCAGACCGCCTACAAGGAATTCAATTTCGGCTACGCATCCGCCCTGTCGGTGGTGATGTTCGTGACCCTGATGATCTTCGCGGCCGGGTATATCCGCATCTCCAGGATTACCAAAGGACAGGGCGATGATTGAAAGCAAGCGTCACCGGCGGATGATCGCGAACATCGCCACCTACATCGTGCTCGCAAGCCTGACGGTGTTCTGCATCGGTCCGATGATCTGGATGTTCCTGACATCCCTCAAATATGAGGCCGACATTGTCACCCAGACGATGCAGTACCTCCCGAGCCGCGTTACCTTCGACAATTATGTCGCCATCTGGACGCAGTCAGGTTTCCCACGGCTTATAGGCAACAGCCTCGTCGTTACCTTGCTGACGGTGACGATCTGCGTCGTCACGGGCACGCTTGCCGCCTATGCATTTTCTCGCTTCGCGTTTCGAGGCCGAGATCAGCTCATGCTCGGCTATCTTGTCGTTCGCATGTTTCCCGCAGTCATGATGATCATTCCCCTTTATGTTGTTATGCGCGGTGTGGGGCTCGTCGACAGCCGTTTCGGCCTAGCGCTTGCCTATACGAGTTTCCTGCTGCCGCTGTTCGTGTGGATGCTCAAGGGGTTCTTCGATTCGGCACCTAAGGAACTCGAGAGCGCGGCTCGCATCGACGGCTCGACAAGGCTTGGCGCCATGGTCCGTATCGTCATGCCCCTTGCGCGGAACGGCCTGGTCGCAAGTTCGGTGTTCATTGCCATCGCGGCCTGGAATGAGTTCCTGTTCGCCCTGATGCTCACGACCGGGCAGGGGTCTCGCACCTGGCCCGTGGGCCTGCAACTGATGGTCGGAGAGTTCCAGCTTCCTTGGGGCGTTCTGGCGGCAGGCGGCATTCTCAGCATCATCCCGGTCATCGTGCTCTTCGCGATTGTCCAGCGAACCATGGTTCAGGGGCTGACCGCAGGCGCCATCAAAGGCTAGGAGTACTCGCATGGCGACACTTTCCATCAGGGACGTGCGCAAGTCCTATGGCTCCGTACAGGTTCTTCACGGGGTCGACATCGAGCTCGAGGACGGAGGCTTTCTGGTTCTGCTCGGGCCGTCCGGATGCGGCAAGTCGACCTTGCTCAACATGATTGCCGGCCTCGACGACACGTCCGGCGGTGACATCCTGATCGGTGGACGCTCGGTCCTCGACCTTGCGCCCAAGGACCGCAATATCGCGATGGTGTTCCAATCCTACGCGCTTTATCCCACCATGTCGGTCGCGAGGAATATCGGCTTCGGATTGGAAATGCGTGGCGTGGGCGCCGACCAGCGCACGCGTGCCGTGGAAGATGCCGCGCGAATGTTGCAAATCTCCCATCTGCTCGATCGACGCCCCGCCAACCTTTCGGGCGGACAGCGGCAGCGCGTTGCGATGGGCCGCGCGATCGTGCGCGACCCGGAGCTGTTCCTCTTCGACGAGCCATTGTCCAATCTCGATGCCAAGCTTCGCGTGGAAATGCGCACGGAGATCAAGCGCCTACACGAGCGTCTCGGCACGAGCATCGTCTATGTCACGCATGATCAGATCGAGGCGATGACGCTGGGCACCAAGGTGGCCGTCATGAAAAGCGGCTACATCCAGCAATTGGGCGATCCGCGCACCATCTATGAACGGCCCGCCAATATGTTCGTGGCAAGTTTCATCGGATCTCCGGCAATGAACTTCCTTGCCGGACGACTGGTCCCGGATTCGGAGGGTGTCCGGTTTCAAGCGAGCGGTGTATCGATCGTGTTGCCGACGCGGAACCGGCAGGTGGGCTCTGAGCGACCGGTGATGTTGGGCATACGGCCTGAAGAGCTGAGAACCGTTGCGGAGAATCGAGCTTCGATCATTGGGGAGATCGACGTGGTAGAGCCCACCGGGCCTGAAACCATGGTGACTGTGCAGGTCGGCGAGAACGCGATCATCGCGCGCCTGCCGCCGAGGTTTGCCGGCCGGCGCAAAGAGCCAATATTTCTTGCCGTCGATCCGGCGAGCGTCAACCTGTTCGATCCGGATAGCGAGCAGCGCATCGACATTTAGGACGTGGATACCAGCGGCTGGACGCAGTGGCGCAGGGATCCGCGATGTCGCCTCGAACTCATCCGGAGCGAATGCGGACCGCTTGCGGTCAAGCTGCGCTGGGTGAGCGGTATCTCGGCAGGGTAGTCAGCGGGCCTTGGCGATCAGTTCTGTCAGGCAATCAGCAGCCTCCGTCCCTGGCACGCCAAGATCTCTGACACTGTCCATGTGGTTGCGGTTCGGGAGCACATGCGACGTTACCAACGATCCCTGCCGCACCAAGCTTGCTTTGAATCGATCGGCTTGCTGATGGAAGGGTGGCGTCTCATTGGCTCCGACCAGAACCGCCGCCCTGGTTTGAGGATCATGCCGACAGGCGAGCGGCGTAAACATGGCGACTTCCTCGTCGGTTATTCCAATCTCGTCGGCGAGAAAGGAATCCTGGAGCGGTTTCAAATCGTAGAGCCCGCTCAGCAGAAGGGCTGCCCTCACATTCGAGGGGGTATGCTCGCCGTCGAACAGAAACGTTGCAAGATGGGCTCCTGCCGAATGACCACTGACAGTCAGGGCCGCCGGGTTTCCGCCATGATCGGCGATGTTGGCGAGGACCCACTGCTTGGCGCGGCGCACCTGGTCGACGATCGTCGCCATTCTGACCTTGGGCATTAGAGCATAATCAAGGATGACGGCAATGGCCCCGGCCTGGCTAATCGTCGTCGCGACATATGAATAGTCGCGCTTGGAGAACATTCTCCAGTAGCCGCCATGGACAAAGATGTGCACCGGCAGCGCCGTTCTTTTCCCCGCGGGAAAGAACAGATCCATGGTTTCGGTCGGATCCGGTCCGTAGGCCACGTCCGCAGTCATCGCAATGGTGGCGCGGGCGGCCTCGCTGCGGCCAACGAACTCCTGCACGATTTCGTCAAAATCCGCGACGTGGTCGCGGATGCGAAAGGGATCGCCTTGCATTCTTCTGCTCACATGCTGATGGCGAGGTATTTCGCCTCCATGAACTCGGCAATGCCATGATGCTGCCCTCCCTCGCGGCCGAGCCCACTCTGCTTGACGCCGCCGAAGGGGGCTGCCGGATCGGACATCAGCCCCCGGTTGACAGCGATCATCCCGGCCTCGATCCGGGAGGCCACCCGCATGCCGCGTGCCAGATCGCGCGTGTAGATGTAGGCAGCAAGCCCATATTCGGTGTCATTGGCGCGTGCGATGACCTCAGCCTCGGTGTCGAAGCTCGAGATCGGCGCCACGGGCCCGAATATCTCCTCATGCGCCATCTTTGCGTCACCTGGCACGTTGCGAAGCACTGTAGGAGGGTAGAAGAAACCAGTTCCGGACAGGACTGAGCCGCCGCACATGACCCGCGCGCCGCGTGCGACTGCGTCGATGACAAGGCGATCTATTTTCTCGACCGCCTTTTTCGTGATCATGGGTCCGCATTCCGTGTCCGGGTCGGTGCCAGGGCCGACCTTGAGCGACGACATCCGCTTCTCGAGGCCATCCGAGAAGGCTTCGTAAATGCCAGATTGCACGTAGAGGCGGTTGGCGGCCGTACAGGCCTCACCGGCGTTACGCATCTTGGCCACCATTGCGCCATCGAGCGCCGCTTCGAGATCGGCGTCGTCGAACACAATGAACGGTGCGTTGCCGCCGAGTTCCATCGAACACGAAACCACATGCCCGGCAGCCTCTGCCAGCAGAGCGCGACCCACACCCGTCGAACCGGTGAAGGAGAGCTTGCGCACTCGCGGGTCGGCCAGCATGGCGGCTGTCAAAGGGCCCGGACTGGAGGTCGTCAGGACGTTGACCACCCCCGGTGGCACGCCTGCGTCCTGATAGAGCGCGGCCAGCGCGTAGGCGGTAAGCGGGGTCTCGCTGGCTGGCTTCAAGATCACCGTGCATCCAGCGGCAAGTGCTGGCGCGATCTTGCGGGTCGCCATCGCGGCAGGGAAATTCCAAGGCGTGATCAGGACGCAGATACCGATCGGTTCGTAGTCGACCACGATGCGGTTGGTGCCGGAAGGCGCAATACCGAATTCGCCAGTAATGCGAACGGCCTCCTCGGCATTCCAGCGGAAAAATTCCGCGGCATAAGCGATCTCGCCGCGGGCATCCCGCAGAGCCTTGCCGTTCTCCAATGCGATGAGAGTAGCCAGTGCCTCCGATCGTTCCGTCATCAACTCAAAGCAGCGTCTGAGGATCTCGGAACGCCTTCGCGGCGACGTTGTCCGCCAGCCGTGGGCTGCCTTGGCAGCGGCGTCAACGGCAGCGGCCGCGTCGTTCACGGTCGCATCGGGCACAGCGGCGATGACAGCCTCGGTCGAAGGATCGACGACCGGAATCACCCTGCCATCCGCGGACTGGCGCCATTGGCCGCCAATATACAGCCCGTGCGAGATTGTGTGGAAGTCGCTGATGCCCTGATCATCCGACAGAACCTGTGAAAACGTGTTCATCTCGATATTCCCGATTGTTACATGATGCTGGCGAGGTCGCCATCAAAGGCGGCCTGGACCAGGCGGCGCATGGACCCCAAGTCGAATGGACGCGGATTGTTCTTGATGAGGCGCTCGATACCAATCGCTTGTTCCGCCGTCCAATCGAGCTTATCGGCGGGCAGCCCCAGTTCGGCCAACGAGGGGGTGATCCCGATTGCCCCAAACAGCCGACTGACCTCGCCAATGGTCGCGTCGGCCAACTCTTCGGGCGTCCGGCCTTTACCATCGAGGCAGAGCGCGTTGGCGATCTCGGCCATCTCGGTCGCTGCGGCTGTTCTGTTGTACTTCATGACGTATGGCAGCATGGTGGCGACACCCAATCCGTGAGGGGTGTGGGTTATCGCGCCAACCGGGTATTGCACGGCGTGCGCTGCCGCTGTGCCGGCCGTTCCGAACGCACAGCCGGCGGCCAGTGCACCCATCATCACGTCGGCCCGGGCGTCCTCGTCAGAGGGCTGGCGGTATGCCGTTTCAAGGCTTCGGCCAAGCAGCTTGATCGCCAGCAGGGCGAAATGATCGGTCAAAGCGGTTTTGCCGATAAAGACATGTTTCTGCGGAAGGCGGGGATCGGTCCCCCGCCTGACGGCCGTGAAGGCCTCGATTGCATGCGTCAGCGCATCGGCGCCTGCGATCGCCGTCAATGCCGGCGGGCATGTCATCGTCAGTTCAGGATCGCAGATGGCCGCGGCCGCGATCAGATATGGGCTGGAGATGCCGACCTTCAGAGTGCGATCCGGATCGGAGATTACGGCGACCGGGGTCACTTCAGAGCCCGTGCCGGCTGTTGTCGGCACCGCGATCAGCGGCAGCGTCGGGCCGGGCACCTTGAACTCGCCGTAGTAATCCTGGAGCTGACCGCCGTGAGTGATGAGCAACGCGGCGCATTTGGCCATATCGAGACAACTGCCGCCGCCAATGCCGATCACCATGTCGGGCGCGAACCTCCGTGCTTCCTCAATGCAGACGGCAACGGTGTCCCGGGGAACGTCGGGTAGCACGCGATCATGCACCAGTACGTCTATCGAGGCGGCTCGCAGCGCCGCGACGATCTCTCCAAACGGGCCCGTTGCGGCAAAACGTTCATCGGTGCAGACGAGCACGCGACGCCCGAGCCTGGCCGCGACAACCGGAATGACGTGGCGTTGGCCCTTCCCGAAGAGGATTTCGCGCGGCAGCCGTATGGCAGCGAAAAGGCTCATTATCTGCATCCTGTGATGATGTCTGGATTGGAATGCGAAAGGCCGTTCAACTCGGCCCAAAGGCTGGGTTTGACGCCAAACCCCAGTTGCAGCGCGCTTGCGTTCCGACGCGTTGAACCATCGCCCGGAGCGCTGACGGTCCGTTCAGGCTCGGACGGTGAGGAAGCCCGGACCGCGGAGTCGGCCCGCTGCTCCAGCAGGGCCATCGCAAGTACGATTGCTTTGTCTTGAAACAGCCTCAAATTATATCCTCTATAAAATCGTATAGGATATAGGATTGCATTGGTCGGAGCATCGTGTTAGCAACTCAATGTGTCAAGAGGCAAAACATGCAGGCCATGAACTTACCCAGTCTAGACGAAGCGAACCTCGCCGGCGGGCGTATCCAGCGCTCCAGCAGCCTGGTTGAGGACGTCTACGAAGCGATTTTTGCGCAACTCATGTCGCTGAAGATTGCGCCGGGCTCGCGCATCACGGTCGACAGTCTGGTCAAGGAATTCAACGTCTCCCACACGCCGATCCGCGAGGCGCTCGGCCGGCTCGAAGGCGAAGGCCTGGTGCTGAAGACGCATCTGATCGGTTATCGCGCTGCGCCGCAGATCACGAAACGACGGTTTGACGAACTCTACGAGCTTCGCCTGCTGCTCGAGCCTCATGGCGCGGCCAAGGCAGCCGCGCTCATGGACGAGGTAAAGCTCGCACAGCTTCAGGAATCGGCGGGCGTCATGGCGCGCCGTGAAGGCAAGGACGAGCGCCTGAGGTATTCCAACTTCGCCCGCCAGGATGCCATTTTCCATGACAAGGTCATGGAATTCGCCAACAACGAACTCGTGCGCGAAACGCTGGCGCACCAGCATACCCACTTCCACATATTTCGCCTGATGTTCCATTCGCGCGTCACCGAAGAGGCGCTTGACGAACATGAGGCCATCCTGGCCGCTTTCGCTGCGGCCGATCCTGCCGCTGCCGAGCAGGCGATGCGTCGCCATATCGAGCATTCCCGCGACCGCTTGTTGCTGGCGTTCGACTGAGACGGTCCCGATGTCCATTGCGGTTCGTATCGATGCAGGGAAGGCAGGCGTATCGGCTGTCTACATGACCGTCGCCAACCTGATTGGGCAGGCACCGGTTCGGGGCAACGTGAAGCTGGACGCCACTTTGATCACGCAGGCCAATGCCAAGGAATACTCCCCCGATTCACCCTTTGAAAACTCAAATACCGGGCGAGCATATGGCTCGCCGGGCCGTTGTCATAGGAAAGGAAACGACCATGCCAGGCAAAAAGATCCTAATGCTGACCGGTGAGTTCACCGAGGAATACGAAATCTTCGTCTACCAGCAGGCGATGGAAGCGGTGGGCCACACTGTCCATGTCGTGTGCCCAGACAAAAGCGCCGGAGACGTGATCAAAACATCGCTGCACGATTTCGAGGGCGATCAGACCTACACCGAAAAGCTCGGCCACTATGCGCTGATCAACAAGACCTTCTCCGACGCTGAGAAGCAGCTGGAGCAATACCACGCTGTGTACTGCGCCGGCGGTCGCGGCCCCGAATACATCCGCACCGACAAGCGCGTGCAGGCGATGGTGCGCCACTTCCACGAGAGCAAAAAACCCATTTTCACGATCTGCCACGGCGTGCAGATCCTGATTGCGGTAGACGGCGTCGTGCGTGGCAAGAAGGTCGGCGCACTGGCGGCGTGCGAGCCCGAAGTGACGCTTGCGGGCGGCACTTATATCGACCTGTCTCCAACGGAGGCATATGTCGACGGCACGATGGTTTCAGCCAAGGGCTGGACGGCGCTTGCAGCGTTTATCCGCGAGTGCCTGAACGTGCTTGGGACAGAAATCCGCCACGCGTAGACCTTCTTCCGACGCGTCTCAAAGGGGTGCGTCGGTTCCCTTTCTGGAAGGAGAACTTGTCACCGCCAATTCGGCCTCGGATCACAAAACGCCTGCATCGCGCTGAGTTTTCTCCCAGGATCAAAGGTCTTTCGCTATGCATTGATACTGGTTTCATCAAATCCCGTAAGCGAACGCATCAGTGTTTCCCTTGCTGAAGCCAGATGCGCTCGGCAGGCTACCTCAATCCGAGTGGAGTTGCGGCTCTCAAGCGCATCGATATAGGCAATGTGTTCGTGGATTGCGGCAAGGTTGCGCTGCTTTTCGTCCTGCTTGTTCCACTGATAGTGGTAGTGAAAAATAAACGTGATGATGTCGTAGAAATCATCGATGAAGCGGTTCGGTGATGCCTCGTTTATGAGCCGGTGGAACCGGTTGTCCAGGCCGGAGAAGTCGTGAAAGCGGCTCTCAATTCGCTCCAGCAGGTCGGCATGCGCCATCTTGAGCGCGGCGAGTTTCGACCATAGCGGAGAGCTGTTCGGCTGCAGTGAAAACAGTTGTGCCGAACGCAGTTCAAACATCACCCGGATCTCGAAGAGCTCAAGTGCAAAGTCTTCAGTGAAACCCTTGAAAAGCCAGCCTGTATTCGGCCTTTTCTCGATCAGTCCAAACCGGCTGAAGCGGATCAGGAATTCGCGAATTCCATTGGTCGCAACACCGAATTGCCGTGCAAGCTCAAGCTCATTGATGCTGGTTCCGGGCCTGGTGTCACCCCGCAGCATCCACTCCATGAACTGCTGTTCGACATGTTTGGCGCGAGGCGTAGTTTCGGCGTCCGGATAGTAGTCGTTGTCGTCGACCGCGCGGCCCGTCGCTCTGAGGCCGTGGCGTTCGGTGACAAGTTCGCGGTTAACAAGTTCTCGCAAAACCTTTCGGACGGTTGTGCGGCTGACGCACATTCGCCGTCTAAGCTCATTTTCGGAAGGAAGTTCGCCGGCCAATTGTCCGTCGCGCAGCATATTTGCAGCTCGATTGAAGGCCTTCTTGTAGACGGTGTCCGTTCTCATCGGATTTTCCTTTGGAACAATACCTTGTCCTTTTTAGCATGAACTTTATCCATAAAAAACAACTTGACCCGACCCTGCTGGTTGTTTTTTATCGATAAGAAGAGGCACGAATTGAGTTTTTGACGACGCGGCTCGCACAAGCTGCGGCGGGGAGGGGAAATTTGCCTGAAACGGGAAACACCGGCACGACTGTCGGCGAGGCCGCGTTGCCGGCATCCAGGAAATCAGAAGCCGTCCCCGGCCTTGCGCTTGGCCTGATGCTGCTGAGCGCTGGTCCGGTCGTCATCCTGGTGCTGCTGGTCGCCGTCCTCAGCTTTCTGTCACCCTATTTCCTGACAGGACGCAATCTCAGCAACATCCTCGCCCAGACCGCCGTCATCTCGGTTGTGGCGATGGGCCAGCATCTGGTCATCCTGACACGCGGCATCGATCTCTCCGTCGGCTCGAACCTTGCGCTGGCTTCCGTCGTTGGCGCGCTGAGCTTTCATGCTGGCGCCCCCGCCATCGTTGTGATCGCGGTGATGGTTGGCTGCGGTGCCGCGGTCGGCGCGATCAACGGGCTCTTCTATGTCTTCGGCCGACTGCCGCATCCTTTCATCATCACGCTGGCAACATTGAGCATCGCCAAGGGGTTGGCGCTGCAACTGGCCGATGGCCGCGCCATCCCTGGCATGCCGGATTCGATCGATGCGCTTGGCCGCGACGCGGTCTGGGGTCTGCCTGGATCGGTTTTCGTTGTTGCCGGCGTTGCCGCGGTGCTTTTCGTCATGGCTAAAACCATGGTCTGGGGGCGCTGGATTTATGCGGTTGGCGGCCGGCCCGACGCTGCGTTGCGCATGGGTATTCCCGTGTCCTGGGTCCTGGTTTCCGTCTATGTCATCTCAGGGCTGTGCGCCGGCATCGGTTCAGTCATCCTTGCCGGCCGCACCGACGCCGGTTCGCCGCTGTTCGGCAATCTGCTGGAACTGGATACGATCGCGGCGGTGATCATTGGCGGCGCCAGCTTTCTTGGTGGTCGCGGCCACCTCGGCCATGCCTTGATCGGCGCCATCATGATCGGCGTTATCCGCAACGCGCTCAACCTGCTCAACGTCAACGTCTTTTTCCAGCTCATCGTCATCGGCGTGGTCATCGTCATAGCGGTCGAGTCCGACGTGCTGCGCAATTACCTCGAAGGACGTGTGCGTGTCCTGCAAGCCGGGAGGCAGTCATGATCGCTGCTGCGGCCAACGCCGATCATGCGGTCACCGCGGACAATCCCGTGCTGGCGGTATGCGGTGCTACCAAGCGTTTCGGTTCGGTTCTGGCCCTGGACGATGTCAGCATCGAGGTTCGGCGAGGCGAGATCGTCGGCCTGCTCGGCGACAATGGCGCGGGCAAATCGACGCTAACCAAATGCATCAGCGGGGTGCACCAACTCGATGCCGGCGCGATCTTTTTGGATGGTGCGCCAACGCAGATACGCTCCCCTGCGGATGCGCGCTTCGCCGGCATCGAGACCGTCTATCAGGACCTGGCGCTGTTCGACAATCTGACACCGGGACAGAACTTCTTTGCCGGTCGCGAGTTAGCTGGCCCGCAATGGCTTCCGCGCGGCCTGCGATTTCTGCAGCAGCGCCGAATGGACGCCGAGACCCGCGCTCTGTTGGTGAATCTCAAGGTCACGTTGCCGCGGCTGGATGCCGTCGTCGCCATGATGTCGGGTGGACAAAGACAAGCCATTGCCGTGGCCCGCTCGACCGTATTCGCCCGCAAGGTTGTCATTCTGGATGAGCCGACCGCCGCACTCGGCCTGCGTGAATCACGGCAGGTGCTCAATCTGGTTGCTGCGCTCCGCGACCAGGGCAATGCCGTCATCCTGATCACTCACAACATGGAACACGTCGTCGAACTCGCCGATCGCGCGGTGGTGCTTCGCCAGGGCCGCAGGGTCGGCGAACTGGTGCCGACCAAGGACAACAAACAGGAGCTGGTTTCCATGATCGTTGGAGCCTGACCCGTTCGAGATTTGGGGACCGTTCCGGTCCGCAAATGCCTGAAGCGTCTCCCGCAGGGAGGCGTCTCAATCCAAGGGAGGAAAACAATGCCAATGAACCGAAAACTGTTCGCAGGGCTGGCGATCGCCGTTGCGTTTTCTATGCCGGCTTCGGCCGCAGACAAGATCAAGATCGGCCTGATCACGAAATTCCCGGTGCCGTTCTACTCGACCATGGAGGACGCCGCCAAAAAATACGCGGCCGCTCATCCGGAAATCGAGCTGGTCACCGGCCAGGGCCAGGCGGCCACCGACATCGAAGGTCAGATCGCACTGATCGAATCCATGATCACGCAGGGCGTCAAGGGGCTGGCAATCACGCCGGTCGACCCGACGGTCGCGCCGGCGCTCGACAAGGCGGTCGCCGCCGGCATCAAGGTGGTTCTCGTCGACAACAGCATTCCCAACTGGAAAGGCCAGACGGCATTGGTCTCGACCAACAACCTCAACGGCGGCAAGATCGCCGGAGAGTATTTGAAGACGGTGCTCAAGAGCGGTGACAAGATCGGTATTTTGCAAGGCGTTCCCGGGGTGCCGGCTCTCGATGACCGGGTCACCGGCATGATGGAAGGATTGGGCGACGTCAAGGTCGAGGTCGTCGGCAAGGGTGCAACCAACTGCACGCTGGAACTTGGTACGTCAGTGGCCGAAGATATCCTGACCGCCAATCCCGATCTCAAGGCGATCTACTCGGCCTGCGGCCCGCCGATCCCTGGCGCCGTCAAGTCGATCAGCAATGCCGGCATTGCCAACGACAACCTCATAGTGGTCGGCTTTGACGCCTGCTGCGGTGAGATCGAGGCGATCAAGTCGGGGGCGGAGGACGCCAGCGTAGCTCAATTTCCAGCGAAAATGGGTGAGCTTGGCATCGACACTGTCGTCAAGGCCATCCGTGGGGAACCCGTCGAGGCCAATGTGGATACCGGCGCCGGACTGGTGACGCTGCAGAACGTCAAGGACTTCGAGTGATCCACCAGTGGTCCGGTGGCTTGCACCGCCGGACCACTTTCTGTTGCCGGACTCCAGCTTAGCGAAGGGGTGGAACTACAATCATGGACTCCACCATCAAAGTCGTGCGATGCGCCGAGCCCGGCAGGCTGGTGTTTGAGGAACAGCAGGCACCAGGCACTCCGCCGGAGGGCTGGGCACTGGTCAATGTCGCCTATGTCGGGATATGCGGAACCGACTACCACATCTTCGAGGGCAGGCATCCTTACCTCGCCTATCCACGCGTCATGGGCCATGAGGTTTCGGGAACAATCGCGGCAATCAACGCGCCCGTGGACCTGTCGGTCGGAGAGCAAATCCTCGTCAATCCCTATCTTGCCTGCGGACATTGTGCCGCCTGCCGCCAGGGCAAGCCTAACTGCTGCATGTCGATCGAGGTGCTTGGGGTGCACTGTGATGGTACCATGAGTGAGCAGATTCTCGTGCCGGCGCAGAACTTGATTCCAGCGGCCGGCCTGTCACCGGTCGAGGCTGCCACGGTCGAGTTTCTGGCCATCGGTGCCCACGCAGTCCGCAGATGCATGGCGGGGCCGGGCATTCGCACCTTGGTTATCGGCGCCGGGCCGATCGGCCTCGGCACGGCGCTTTTTGCGCGAATCGCGCAACAGAACGTGACCGTCATGGACGTCGATACCGAGCGGCTGACCTTCGATCATCGAAACGATAGCGGCGCGAACTGCGGGAGCAGGTTTCGACGTCGTCTTCGACGCAACGGGAAACAGCCGTTCGATGCAGTCTGCCTTGCCTATGTTGCTCATGGCGGCGTCATGGTGATGGTCAGCGTCGTGCCGGACGACATAACTTTCTCCGATCCAGAGTTCCACAAACGGGAAATGATGCTGATCGGCAGTCGCAACGCGACTCGTAGCGATTTCCAGCACGTCATTGCCTCGATTCGCGCTGGAAAAATACCAATCGACCAGCTTGTCACCCACCGCACCACCCTGCGCGACAGCCCACGCGACATCGCAATCTGGGCGCAGCAGAAGTCCGGTCTGATCAAGGCCGTTATCGACGTAGGATCTGGCCGACTTCAGCAACACGATCAAGACATGTCATCGCAGCCCTGGTGCTGCATTGTGGGAGGGCGAGTTGCTCGGTGACGCCACGCTAAGCGTCGCGCTTGACACGGTATTCCGTGCGGTTTTCCTCAGATAACAATTGTCCCTGCCGAACTGGCTTGGCGTTTCGCTGATTACCGCGGGCGCAGTTTTCGTCGCATAAAGGTTGAAGCCGCGGAGCGACGATCTTTCCGGCAAAACGTGTTCCACGCAAATCCGCCGGGTATTCGCACCGCTTGAGTGTCCGACGTAGCTAGTCCACATCATGCGTGATGTTTGATGCGCGTCAGGAGAGTGATATGAGAACCACACTGGCGATTGATGACGACGTCCTGGTCGCGGCCAGGGCCATGGCCCGGCAGCAGGGTCGTAGCCTCGGCGAGGTCATTAGCGATCTCGCCCGGCGCTCGCTGCGCCGGCCTCAAGCTGGCGGCGAGCGCAACGGGATTCCTCTTCTGTCGCCTCGGCCGCATGCACCTCCTGTCACGCTTGAGACGGTCAACGCCTTGCGAAACGAACTGCCTTGACCTTCCTGCTCGGTGTCAATGTGCTGATCGCACTGATCGATCCTGGTCACGTCGCCTATGGCGACGCGCATGGCTGGTTCGAAGAGACGGGCAACGCGGCATGGGCTACTTGTCCGATCACCGAAAACGGCGTCCTGCGCATCGTCGGGAACCAAAGATATCCTAATTCTCCCGGCTCGCCCGCCATCGTTGCGCAAATCGTTACCAAGTTGCGGGCTCTGCACGGGCACAGCTTCTGGCCCGACGATGTGAGCCTGGTTGGCTCCGGCGACATCGATGCAGCGAAAATCCTGACTTCGGCACAGGTCACGGATACGTACCTTCTCGCGCTCGCCAAGGCGCGAGGCGGCCAACTTGCCAGCTTTGACCGCAAGCTGTCAGCGGCGCCCGTGAAGGGCGGGAAGTCTGCACTGCACCTAATTCCCACAAGGTAGACCGCCGGGCTCTTCGGTGCAGTCTGCCTTTCGATCTTCTTGGCTTTGAATTGAGGCTTGCGCAACTTGTCGCGCTCAGCGCACTCCAGTGGATCGCGAGCGGCTATCTGGCCATAGTTTGCGGGGCATTCATCTTCTCCCTTGAGCGTCCGCGCTTGGACAGTTCGGCCTTGCCGCAATTGCCCTTTCAGCTGAATCGACTAGCGCGAAACGTTGCAAGCATGGGATGCGGATTGCCTGAGGCGATTTCTTTGGCAAGCAATTCGCCGACGATCAATCCAAGCGTGGCGCCGCTGTGGCTAAAGGCGACGTGAAGCCCGGCGACGGTCTCGACGGAGCCAAGCACTGGCTCGCCGTCGCCCGGGATGGGCTTCGGGCCAACTGCATAGGTAGCGAGTTGGAGCCGCCGATTGCCCTCGAGCACCGCACTAGCCTCGTCGAGCAGTCCTTTGACGGTCTTGTCGTGCACGGTGTAAGTTCCATCAGAGTTGACCACGACTTCTTCCTCCGACCACGCCGAATCCAAAACAAGTTCGCCATCCGGCGTCGGGCGCACCGCCACGCGCGGCGTATTCAGCACGGCACGGAGCTCGGTCTTGATCGGCTTGGTTTTCAAGAGGAGTGAAATCGGCGTGGCGTCGGGGACACGAACTCCGATCTCCGCAAGCATGGCAGGCGTCGCTGGCCCAACGGCAAGGACCACTGCATCCGCCTTTAACGGCACACCGTCGGCAGTGACGACGCCACGCGCGCGACCACCTGTGGCATCTATCCGCACGCGTCCGGCGTTCTGGACGAGCTTGCCGCCGCGGGAGCGGAACTCATTGAGCAGCAGATCGATCAGGCAGGGCAGGTCAACCCATCCTTCGCCAGGATTGAAGATGGCACCCTGCGGGGTGATTGCGCTGGCGTTGACACCGGGCGTCACTGCGCCGACTTCGGCAGGGCCGAGCAGAAGCGCGTCATAACCAATATCCTGCTCCAGCTGGCAGATGGAGGCGATCTGGTTCGTCCCATCATCCGCATCCCAGGTGAGGCCGCCGTCAAAGCGAAGCCACGACGCCGTTTCCGGCCTTGTGGCCGCCAGGGTCCGATAACGGTCGATGCCCGCAAGCCTCAAGCGGTGGTAAGCAGTGTCAGCACGTCGCGCTGAGTTCAGCCAGGAAAGTGAACGGCCGGATGCACCGTTGGCCGGCGCGCCGTCGTTGACAATGGTTACATCAAAGCCAAGACGAGCGAGGTGCAGCGCGGAAGAGATGCCGAAGATGCCAGCGCCGATGACGACGACTTGGCGCGGTTTTGGGGATGCAGTCATAGAAAAATCCTTCTACGCAGAAGCCGGGCTGGGAGTTGTTGGATGGCTGCAGAGCGCGGCGGAACTAGTAGTCCGTGAGCTTCTTCATGTAGCGCCGGCCCTCGAGCATCGGCTGGCCGCGCAGACCAGCCAGCGTATAGGCAAAACGCCATAGAGTGTCGAAGAAGACCAAGGGCACGAGATAGGGTTTGATGTGTTCGGACATACCGCTGAGGTCGAGTTCCGCTCCATCGAGCACCAGGATGTTTTCCCGGCTGCCGTGCTTGAAAAGGAAATCGCGAGCGCGTTCCGTAAGGTGCCTCGTCTCGTCCAAACCCATCAAGACCACGAAGCAAGTATCCCGGTCCACCACCTCGAACGGGCCGTGAAAGAACTCGTTGGCGTGTATGGCTTGCGAGTCGTACCACTGCATCTCCATCAACACGCAGATGGCGTAGGAATACGCCGCACCGTAGCTTGCACCGCTGGCCAGTGTGTAGATCGCTTTGCGCGGCGCGAAACGGGGTACGAAGGCCTTAAACCGGTCGGCATAGGTCCGGTGCGCACGTTCGATCGCCGGCTGAAGATGGCTCAGGCTCATCAGCAGATCGGCGGTCAGCCCGGCATCCTCCCGAGCATCGATTAGGCCGGCGAGCAACATGTAGAGCACGCCGTAGTTGCTGCGGGCTGCATCGATCGGTTTGCCCGTCGTGTAGGAGGCCTGGTAGGCGACTGCGTGGTCGACCGCCTGCGCGAGGGGCGATATCTGGTCGAGCGTCATGCCGATTGTCGTCGCGCCTTGATCCTTTGCATGATTGGCCGCTCGCACGGTCTCCTGGGTGGTGCCTGTCTGCGAGCAAAGGACGACGAGCGCGTCAGGTCCCAACCGTCGCGGATCTCGGCAGACGAACTCATCCGCGTTGTAGATATCGCAGGCGAATGTGCCGCTGTGACGGTCGACAAAGTATTTGCCTGCCATCATGATCGAGAGCGAGCCGCCGCACGCCACGAGGAATAGATGCGAAAACTGCCTGCCCGCCGTAGCGGCCAGGGCGCGTTCAACGTCGGCGGGGAGGGCGAAAATCATTAGGTTCCTCTTCTCGTTGACAGAGCTTGGGCCGGCGCACAATTGACAATGGCGGGCCATTGTGCGAACGTTATCACACCCTTTAAACTGAAAGTCCTGCGATGGTCAAGATTGCCGCGATGGGCGACAACGTGGTCGATTGTTATCTCGCTCGCGGCGAGATGTATCCTGGCGGAAATTGCCTCAATGTCTCGGTGTATGTCAGCCGCTTCGGCGGGCAGTCGGCCTATGTTGGGGCGATCGGCAAAGACCGGGCAGGGGACTTGATCCACGCCGCACTCAAGTCCGACCGCGTGGACATCACCCGATTGCGGCGCCTTGAAGGGCCGACCGCCTACTGCCTCATAGGTCACCGCAACGCCGATCGGATTTTCCTGGACTTCGATCTCGGAGTTTCGGTGTTCACGCCGACGCAAGAAGATCTGGATTTTCTCTCGGGTTTTCAGGCCGTCCACATCGGCCAGTCCAGCGGTTTGGACCCGTGGGTTGCCGCTGTATCAAGTAAGTCACTGTTGTCTTATGATTTTTCCACCCGCCGGGAACCGGGACACCGACGCGAGATTGGGCCCTATTGCTATCTGGCTTGTGTCTCGGGTGACGGTCTCGACGACAAGGAATTGGCCGCAATCGCAGCCGAATTGCTCGCATTTGGTTCAAGGTGGGTTCTTGTGACTCGCGGTCGGGCCGGCGCGGTGCTTCACGGCGACACCGTCTCTTACCGAACCCCGGCGCGGTTGGTCGAACCCGTCGACACCCTGGGCGCGGGCGACACCTTCATCGCAAGAACGCTATTCGGCCTGCTTAAGAAAGAGGCGCCTCAGGACATTCTTAGCCAAGCCGCGGAGGCGGCGGCTGCTACCTGCCGGTACTACGGGGCGATCGGCTATGCGGCAGCAATTGATCTAGGAAAGATCACGCCGGAGGTCCTCCGCGGAGCTCGGCGCATTCAAGACGAGAGAACCGTCTAGTTGGGGAATTCAACTGAGCAATTGACGCGAGAAATGGACAATGCTAGTCAAAGTGATAACGTTCTCATTCATCTAACCAACGCCATGAAAGAGCGTTTTGATGGATGGGTCGTCGAGTGGGACCGCAGGCCGACTTCGGCCAATCGTAAGAGGAGAAGACATGCAAACGAATTCGAGCAGGCGCCAATTTGTGAAATCCGGTCTGGCGCTGACGATCGCGCTGGTGACAGGACTTGGCACGTTGGCCGCATCAACGCAGGCAAAAGCGGCCGACAACCCCTACAACCTCATCGACCCGACGGTGATCAGCGTCGGAACCATGGGCGATGCGAAACCCTATGTCTTCACCGACGCCAACGGCAACTTCACCGGTTTCGACGCTGAACTCTTCCGCGACGTAGCGCGCCGGCTCGGGTTCAAGGAGGAGCAGGTCGTTTTCACCGGTCAGGAATTCTCGGCCCTGCTGCCCTCTGTCGCCAACGGTCGCTTCGACGTCGCTGTCGCCGCCATTGGCACGACCGCGGAGCGCAAGAAGACCGTGGATTTTGGCGACGGCTATCTCGCTGGCTACCTGTCGATCATTTCGCCTGATCCGGCTCTGACGAGCAATGAGAGCACCGCCGGAAAGCGCATTGGCGTGATCCAGGGGACGTTGCAGGAAATCTATGCCGAGAAGAATCTGAAGGGCGACATCGTCAAATTCCCGGACAACAACACTGCCGTGGCGGCGCTGAACAACGGGACGATCGATGGGCATTTCACTGACTATGAGTCGGCCAAGCAGTATGTGGAGCGCTATAAGAACCTGAAGATAACAATGAACGTGCCGTCCTTCGATGCGCCAGCCGGTTTCGTGGTCAAGAAGGGCAACGACGCCTTCCGAGAAGCGCTCAACAAGGCATTGCGAGAGGCCATGGACGATGGCACCTGGAAACGGCTTCACGAGAAATGGTTCCCGGGTACCCCGATGCCGGATCAATATCTGCCAAAGAAGTAAATTCGCGCGTATTCGTTAGCGTTTCCGGCCGGGCCCGTGAGCAACGGTGCCCGGCCGAGTTATAGATGGACTTGATATGAGCTGGTTCGACAACTTCGCCCGCAGCTTTCTTGATTTCCAGGCGATGGCAGAAGTTCTGCCGAACATGGTGATGGTCGGCCTCAAGAACACCCTGATCCTGGCCCTTGCCTCGACGTTTTTCGGGACGCTGATCGGTATCGTACTCGCCGTGATGGGGATTTCCGAGAACCGGCCGCTGAAACTCCTTGCCCGAGTCTACACCGATATCTTCCGCGGGCTTCCTGCCATCGTCACAATCCTAATCATTGGCCAAGGCTTCGCGCGATTGGGCCGAGATCTGTTCGGTCCATCGCCTTATCCGCTGGGCATTCTGGCGCTCAGCCTGATCGCCGGCGCCTATATCGGGGAGATTTTCCGCGCCGGCATTCAGAGCGTCGAGCGTGGTCAGATCGACGCCACCCGCACTCTCGGCATGACCTATGGCCAAGGCATGCGCTTGGTGGTGATCCCGCAAGGCATCCGCCGCGTCCTGCCCGCACTGGTCAACCAGTTCATCGGCAACGTAAAGGACTCCAGCCTGGTCTATTTCCTTGGTCTGCTCGCCTCCGAACGCGAACTGTTCCGCGTCGGCCAGGACCAAGCCGTGCTGACCGGCAACTTGTCGCCGCTGTTGCTGGCCGGCGTGTTCTATCTCGTGATCACGGTGCCGCTAACCCACCTCGTCAATTACATCGACGCGCGCATGCGCGTCGGCAAACGTATCACCGCTGTGCAAAGTGGCCTCAAGGAAGTCGCCGAGCTTGCCGAAGCGGGCGTGCCGGGCACAGCGACGTTGCCTGCAGCAGAGCCCACACGCTTCAAGGGTGGCGGTATTGAGGTCAAGAATATCGACATGGCCTATGGCGCCGTCCAGGTCCTCCATGACGTCAGTCTGAAAGTGGAGCCGGGGACCGTCACCTGCCTCATCGGTCCATCCGGCTCGGGCAAGTCGACCTTGCTGCGTTGCCTCAACCGCCTCGTAGAGTGTCGAGCCGGTGACATTCTGCTCGATGGCGAAAGCATCTACAAACAGACCCCTGACCAACTCCGGCGGCGCGTCGGCATGGTTTTCCAGCAGTTCAATCTGTTCCCCGACCGCAGCGCGCTCGCCAACATCACCTTGGCGCTTCGCAAAGTTAAACGCATGTCGCGCGAGGAGGCTGAGGGCGCGGCCTTGGCGAGGCTGAATGAAGTCGGACTGCTGGAGCGTAAGGACCATCGGCCGGCCAATCTCTCGGGCGGGCAACAGCAGCGGGTGGCCATCGCGCGCGCCCTGGCCCTCGAACCCGAGATTATGCTGTTCGACGAAGTCACCAGCGCGCTCGATCCGGAATTGGTCAAAGGCGTCCTGAACTTGATGGCCGATCTCGGTCGGGGCGGGATGACGATGGTGGTCGTAACACACGAGATGAATTTCGCCCGCAAGGTCGCGAACCAGGTCGTATTCATGGACGAGGGGCGAATTGTCGAGGCAGGCCGACCAGAGGACCTATTTGATAACCCGCAAAGCCCGCGTCTTGGGCGCTTTTTGTCCGAGGTGCTGTGATTGCAATGGTGTGCGCAACGGCGGCTGTTCCGGTGTTCGGCCTTGCGGGGCGGGCTTAACTGCCGCTAGGTCGCCGGCACAACGCGCGCATGGGCGGTAGGTTTGCCGAGTGACTCAAAGATTACCCAAAAACGCAACTATCATAGAGGTCGCTCGCCGGGCCGGGGTGAGTTCCGCCACGGCCGGGCGTGTTCTTGGTGACTACGGCTACAGCAGCCCCGAGGTTCAGGAGAAGGTGCGGGCCGCAGCAGCTGAGCTGGGCTACCGCCCCAATCGCCTTGCCAAAGGTCTGATCACCGGTAAAACGCAGACTATCGGCGTTGTGGTTGGCGACATCGAAAGCCCCTTCTACGCCAGCGTGCTGCGCGGAATAGGGGATGTCGCGCGCCGTGGCGGCTTAGGGGTTATCGTTACGAACAGTGATGAAAATGCCGAACTCGAGCAAGAGGCGGTGCAACTGCTGCTGGAAAAGCAGGTCGACGGTTTAATTGTCTCATCGACCTTCGTGGACGAGCCGGATCATCTTCGTGAAGCAGTCGCGGCTCGCTGTCCCGTCGTGCAGTTCGACCGCATGGTGGCGGGCCTGGAAACCGATTCAGTCGTGGTCGACAACGTTTCTGTAACGCATAGCAGCATCGCGGCGATGATAGCGGCCGGACACAGCCGCATCGGAATATTGGCGGAACTCGGGCCGGGCCAACGCGACGATGTTGGCTGGTTTGTGGCAAACGTTGATCTCTCCAGCGCTGATCTTCGCTACCATCATCCAAGCTGGCAGAGACTATTGGGTTATCTCGAAGCCCATCGCGCCGCGGGCATTACGCCGGATCCGCAGTTGATCCGTCGCGTGGCGGTCTATTCTAGCGAGGCAGCCCGCAAGGAGGCGCTCGATCTGCTGACAATGCGCAATGCACCGTCCGCTCTGTTTACGGCCGATGGTGTGATGTCGACAGGGGTTCTGGAGGCCATTTCCGCATTGAAGCTTGCGATTCCAGGAGACGTTTCGCTGCTCTGCTTCGACGATCTCGACTGGATGCAGTTCGTGACCCAGGGTATCACAGCCATCGCGCAGCCGGCACATTTGATTGGAGCGGCGGCAGCGGAGCTTCTCTTGAAGAGGTTGGCGGAGGCCACGTTACCTTTCGAGCACCGTGTCCTTGCGGCCCGCTTGGTGGAGCGCAATTCAATTGCAGTTCATCTCAACCGCGAGGCCGTCTGACCCGGCCGCAACGGTCTATGGCTGGGGCAGTCTCTAAGGGGCTCTGAGAAACGCACCGCGGCCGAGACGCGAGACTACAACCGTCATCACCGGCCCCGCTGCATCAGCGTTGCCACGACGGCTTTAGCCAAGCGGCTCGCATCACCGCAATGATCATCTCTGAGTTGGCAATGCATCCTAAAATAGATGTCTACGCTGCGTCCCTACCCCGATATGGCCAGCCAGAAGGGGCTGCGCGGGGCTGGGCCATAGCCGGTTTTCCGATCCTTGGCTCGAACCGGGGCGTGGCTGACGGAACTCTTAGTTTAGATAAGGCTTATGTACAAATGTCGCTCCATTGGTTTTCACCGTCGATTCCCGTAAAGACCGGCCGTCCCGGCGTCATCTACCAATGCAGCAACGTCGAAGGGCCGCTGAGCAGCTCCTGAAGTGGAGCAAGCGCGGCCCTAAGTGGCATAGCGCGGTGCAACTCTGCATGGATGCAATGATCGATCAGGTGAAGCCCGATGTGGTTCGCAGAGCGTTCCTTGAGGCCGCCAAAGAGGAGGGAAAGCTACTGCCGCCGTAGCTCTTGTCTCCGAAGGAAGCTCATTCCATATCAGGCACGTCGCGGCTGACGAACAATGTCGTCGGCTCGCCGTATTCGCCTAATGCAGGGTTAGCATCGCGCGACCACGGCAATGACGCCAGCGTGTTTCGCCGCCAAGCCTCTCGCAGCCCATACCGCCCGGTCCTCGGTCTGGGAGGCTTCGGCCTGTGAATCGGCGTGCAAAATCGGCGTCGAATTTTGCACGCCGATTCACAAGTGTTGCCGTCGGGTCATGATGATCTCCCTTCGCACACTTTGCTTTGCTCGGCACGAGCTGGGTTGCGTTCCGCTCAGCCCAACCGTCGACCGCCTCGAGCCGCATACCGCTGTCGTCGAGACGTCAGGCGTCCCGCGCACGACCAGCCCTCCGTAAATGTCGTCTCGAACTGTTCCGGCGACGGAACGACCGTCTTCATTTTGGTGTCCATGCGCTGGCGTTCAAAGAGATATAGCCGCTACCTGAGATACTCGCTGTCGAATCCGGCTGTTTCGACCAGCTTCTTGCGGTTGATCACCTCTACATGGCCTGACTTGAAAGAGACGAGATCGGCCTTGCGCAGCTCCCTTAACGTTCGGTTGACGTGAACCGTGGTCATTCCGAGGATGTCGGCCAGTTCATGCTGGGCAAGAGGACACTCATATCTTCCATCAACCGACAGCTCAACCATGGAGAGCCTCTCTTCCAACTCCAGCAGGAAATGGGCGGTACGCCTCATCGCGTTCCGCCGCCCGGTATTTGTCAGATGTTCGGCAAGGATGGCGTTCAGGCGCGCCAGCGAACAGGCGATCTTCTTCCCGATTCGGCCGTCCGACAGGATGGCCTCGACCAGTTCCTTACTGGAAATTTCATAAACAGCTAGTTCGGTTATGGACGCCAGCGACGCAAGACGGGGTCCGTCCAAGCCACGGAAACCGACGACATCCCCTTTGAGGGGAGTGTCTATGATCTGCCGCTCTCCGTCCGGCAGTGCCTGATAAAGTATGCCCCAGCCCGATTTTACAATGAATATCTCACTGTTGTCGTCCTCCTGCCGGCATATCACCGAATGGGGTTTATAGATTTTTGCGGTAACACCGAGAAAATTGTTGTTCCCCCACTCATTCTTCGACAACGTCCCCCTATGGGATGAGAGCACATGAACTGCAATAGTGTCTGCATGGAGAATCGCAAGTTTGCTTCTGTTTCCACACGACTGACAATAGTATCTCCCGGATAAATCGACAGAACGACCTCTTACCCTAGGGGCGGGTTTGCCTACTGTCCTCGTCTGTTTGGTAAACTGCGTTTAACTTAGGGTGTACAAGGGCGGTTAAGTCTCCGGGTTAAGGTCCGGCAACAGGCTCCGAACCGCCAATCACCTTGCCGCGCAGTAGTACGGCTTGGTTGTGGGATCGGGGGATCGGCGAACGCATGCACATGGTCGAGATGAGCGAAACTTACCTGGATCGTCTGCCGGCCGAACTGTCGGGGGGGTCAGAAGCAGCGCGTTTGCGCCCGGGCGTTGGCCGCCGATCCGGAACTCATCATCTGCGACGAAATCACGTCCGCGCTCGACCAGATTGTGCAAGAGGAAATCCTCAAGCTCTTAATGCGGCTTCAGCGCGAACTCGGCATGAGCTGCATTTTCATCACCCATGACATTGCCACCGTGCGGGCGATCGCCGACGAAATTGGGGTGCACCAAGGTAAAGTCGTTGAGCGGGCATTAAAGAGCGAAATTCTCACGCCGCCGCACGGCCCCTATACCGAGCGGCTTTTATCCTCCGTGCCGGAAATGGATCCGAACTGGCTCACAAGGCTGCTGGCCAGCCGGAGGATGTGATCGTCGGGCGGAGCGTTGCGTGTCTTCCATATCGCCACGCCTTACAGCCTCGCGGTCGGCCTTCGGAACAATGCCAGAAATTTTGATGGTTCTCGCCCACGAAAAAGCCATCACGGCAGCAGGGACGAACTTGCGCTTTTGCGCATATTGATCTCTATCAGCAGCGATACCCAGCGCGCTCCTGCATCGGCTCGACGGCCGCAACCACCAGCTCAATGACGACTTGGCCGAGGTTGCCGCCGGTGTCCGCGCTTTGCTATAAAATCCCCCTATGTCACGAGAATGAGTATCAATCCGCCGCGCGAGTTGATGTCCTGGCGTCGTTCCGGGCACCCGTGCGCCAAATTCGGTCAGACGCCAGGCGCCGAAACGGGCGGGTCCACAGGCAAAGAGGGCAGGGCACTCGGCAAAGCTGCGCTCTATGGCAAACGGATAGCGGGCATTGCCCTTCAATGCGGGGATAGCGCCCCTTTGCCGTCGTTCGGTTTTCTGAGAGCATGATTGAGTACGTGCGATCCGGAGCCGATATTCCATGCCGACAAGAATCGATGCTAGTGAAGCGCGCCGGTGGTTTGCCGAAGATCTGCGTGTCTCATCACCTGTCTTGCACAACCCTGCGGTCATCGAGGCCTTCGCAAAGGTTCCGCGCGAACACTACCTTGGCAACGGGCCTTGGCGTATCCATTCGAGATTGCAAATCGGGGCGGTCCATACCAGCCCTTCAGCCGCACTTCATGAGATTTACCACGACGTTCTGGTCTTGCTTGACGAAAAACGCGGACTGAACAGCGGCTTGCCGTCGCTTTGGGCATTGGTTTTCGACCATCTGAACATCACTCCCGGCCAGACTGTCCTTCAGGTGGGCGCCGGTGTCGGCTATTTCACCGCCATCCTCGCTGAACTAACGGGTTCTGAAGGACGCGTGATTGCATATGAGATCGACGAAGAACTGGCTCGGCGTGCGCAAAGCAATCTTGCTCATTGTGCCCATGTAGAAGTGATATCAGGTGATGCAACGCAGGCAGTTGATCTGCCAAACCTCGATGTCGTGGTCGCTTTTGCCGGCGTGACGCACGTGCCGGAACGGTGGCTTTCAAATTTGTCCGACGCTGGCCGGATGGCACTGCCGTTCACAGGTGAGGACCGACGAGGTTTCATGATGCTTCTGGAAAGGGTCGGCGATACGTTTCCCGTACGGTCACTTGTGCCATGCGGGTTTTACCCCTGCAGCGGAGCTAGGCGCAGTGACGAAGAAAAGGCCTTGATGGCCGCCCTCAAGGCTGCCCGAGGCAAGGTCACCCGTCTCGCGCAATATCATCCAGGCCGACCAGCAAATGGCCTCGAGAACGCTTGGCTGGTGACCGACACATACTGGATTTCGAAAGCCTAGCGATCGATATCAATCACGCGTGTCGCCGTCGTAGGGTGTGGCACGCATTGAAGGGCGTTCCACGAAGGATCTATACCATCGTGTCAGTCGTGGCCTTCCCTGCAAGAAGTCGGGCAGTCCCCGGAATTCCAGCCAGCTTAGACAAGTGGCGAGCGCGATGTGGCCGACATGGAGCGGTGCGTCGAATTCGACCTCGCGTTCCACGAAGTTATAGGATTCGATGAGCTTCATCGTCATGCCTGCGCCCAAGGCAGGATAACGCAGATGTTCAGGGCGGCGCTCGTTTTCCCAGCGGATGGAAATGCCTGCGTCGCACATGCCGCCGGCGAGCGCCTGGAGGCGCAAGGCGGACCATTTTGCTCGCCCTGTTTCGGGGATGAGCCGAGGACTGCTTTCGAGACTGTCGAGATAGCTGCAGATTACGCTCGAATCGAAGATCGCATAGCCGTCGTCGAGAACGAGAGCGGGCACCTTGCCAAGCGGATTGATCGCAAACACATCATCGTTGCGATTGATGGGGCTCGTCTCGTGATGAATGACGCGCAGACGTCCGGCAAGCCCGGCCTCGTGGGCAAAGACCAGAACCTTGCGCGCGTAGGGGGAGTGGGTCTGGTAGATGAGCTTCATGGACCCGTTCTGCGTTGAGTCTGAAGCGTGGGCATCTCGAGCAGTCCGCGGCCCAGCCGCTCTTTTGTTCAATGGTCCGGGGTTTGGCGCCATCGTCATGCGTCCTTCTCCAGTTCGGCCTCGGTCACGATGATCAGCACCCGGCTCGATTCGTCGAGCGCAAGCTCCCGCGATGGGCCGGAAGTCGCGACGGCGGTGGCGAGGCCGGCGAGGCCGGCCGCACCCGACGGGGTTGTGCCTGGACCGTTTGCCTCGCGAAGTCGGCTCTTCGCGTCGGCAAGCGCCGCTTCGGACACGGTTATGACCCGAGCGTTGCCTTGGCGGAGTACGTCGAGCGCCGATGCGGCTGCTTCGCCACAGGCGAGCATGTCTGCCGACGTCTTGAGATCGCCGGATATCCGCACGGACCGTGCTTGCGACAGCCCGGCCGCGACGCAGGCTGCGGCCTCTGGTTCTACTACGACGATCATGGCTGGAGGCATCAACCAGTCCTTCAGCCCAGTCGTCAGGGCGGCGGCAAGTCCGCCGACACCGGCCTGCACGAAGAGGTGGGTTGGCCTCAGATGGCCGATCTCGTTGACCTGGCGACGAATTTCCGCAGCAAGCACGCCATAGCCAGCGACGACATCTGCTACAGCTAGGTCGTCCGGGTCGCTAGAGGTGTCGGCCACCAGAATGCCTTCTCCGGCCCGGGCCGCCGCGGAGGCCCGATCGACGGCATCGTCGTAGGTGCCGTCGACCCACACGATTTCGGCGCCTTGTGATTCGATACGCCTGACCCGCGCCGCAGGAACGCCCGTGTGGAGGTATATTTTTGCCGTCCCACCGGCAAACTTCGCCGCCGCGGCAACGGCAAGTCCGTGATTGCCGGCGCTGGCCGTGATTAACGCCGGCAACGGCGTCCTGGCCCGCTCTGGATCGAGCAATTCGTCGATATCCATCCCGGTAGCCCGGGCCAGAGCACACAGACCAGCATAAGTGCCGCCGAGGGACTTGAAGCTGCCCAGGGCACGGTGTCCCTCGTTCTTGGCAAGCACCTGGGCCACATCCAGGCTCGCAGCGAGGTTTGGCAGGTCGAGCAACGGTGTCGGTGCATAAAATGGCGACAGGCGCTGTAACAGCGCCGCGATCTGATCAGGGTCAAGGCCCGGCTGTGTGTCTATGGCCATGAGGCGAAGTTCTATCCCGGAAACCACGCCGGTTGGCGCCTATTATCGTTGCTCGCCTGCCTGATTTCGTCATACATGCCTGTCCTCATGACGAAAACTGCCGTCCTCGATCGCTTCGACTATGTGCTGCTGTCGCTGGTTCAGCGCGACAACCAGATCCCGGCGCGGCGTCTCGCCGAGCAGGTCGGGCTTTCCCAGAGCGCGGTTCTGCGCCGCCTGCGCCGGCTGCGGAAGGATGGCGTGATCGCAGCAGACATTGCCGTCGTTCGCCCGGGGGCCGTGGGCCTGCCGCTAACCATCCATGTGCTCGTTTCCCTGGAACGGGAGAGCGCTGTCGAGTTGGACGCCTTCATCGGCAAGCTTCGCGGGCGCTCGGAGGTTCGTCAGGCTTGGTATGTCACCGGTGAAACCGATTTCGTGCTCCTCCTGCAATTGCCAGGGATGGAGGCGTACGATGTCTTCACGCGGGAAGTCTTCCACGCCGATTCGAACGTGAAGGCGTTTCGCACCATCGTGACGATGAGAGAAGTGATCGGCGCAGCCGATGCGCAGCCGCTATCCACTGCCTGAGTTTGTGGCGTGGCCCCAGCAAGGTCATTGCCCTTTTGACCCGTAATATCAGTCAAGGGCGCGAACCAGGTTGAAGGTCGATATACGCGTTCCCGTATCTACTCACCCGCCCCACCGCGAATGTCTGCACCTGGCCCAAATTAGTTCCGCCAGTGCGTAGAAAGAGACTCTAGTACGACGGGTACATCGCATGGCAATTTGTGATAGCAACGCTGATCGCGTCTGGTGCCGGTCGGTGGGCGGTTGCGGCTCGTTCCGGCATAGTGATCGTCGCGGCAGCGAGCGGCATGAATTTCGGAAGGGATATGAGAGCCAACATTTCAGGATCTCCCGGTGACGAGGCGCACTCTACGCGGACCAGAATCAAAGAGGTCGCGGCCGAGTTCTATGTCCTACGCGGCCACGATGGTTTCAGCTTCGGCGATATAGCGACGGCAATCGGCACGACGCGCGCCAACATCCATCATCACTTCGGCAACAAGCGTCAGCTGATGGAGGAATTGATCGCAGACTTCGCCGCCAACGCCGAGGCCCGCATCAAGCGCTTCTGGACGACCCCCGATATCCGGTTCTTCGACCGTCTCGATATGCAGCTCGAGGATCTGCGCCGTTTCTACGAACGTTTCAATGCTGAGAAGGGAGCCCGCAATATGTGGAGCCCGCTTTCGCGCCTTCGCCACGACCTCCCGGTTCTCGGCGAACCAGCGGAACGTGCCCTGGAGCGCGTCAACCGGGTCTATGATCAGAGCCTGCGTCATGCGGTAGACCAGGCGGTGAAGGACGGAGAGCTTTCCTCCCACACACTCAGCGACGAGCTCGTGCACATGCTGCGCATTACCCTTCTGTCCTGTCCACCAATGACGCAGGACACCGGAAGCTTCGACGAGGTCGCCAGGACCTTCGCAGCGCTCGCCGCGATCATCCGCGCCGCTTGGCATGATGCGGGGAAGGGCTCGGGTCGAGGCTAGACATCCAGTGGATCAAAGCGAGGGTGAGTTGACAGCCTTTGGCTTTCAAGTTACTTACTTGCAGGTAAGTCAGCCCATGATGGCGACGAGGCGCGTATTAGGGAGGATCACGTGCTGCGCGATGACGCATTCACTCGTTTCGAGGTCAGCCCCTTCACTGGAGCGCTCGGTGCAGAAATTCGTGGGATCGATCTGGCGAGCGCGAGCGAGGATGCCTTCCAGGACGTTCGCCGCGCGCTCTACAAGTATCATGCGCTCGCCGTGCGCGATCAGGAGCTTGACGCCGCCGGCGTCCACAAGGTCGCCCGCCGGTTCGGACCATTTAGCGGCAATCCGGTGCACACGCCGATCGACGGCTTTAACGATATCGTGCGCTTCGTGCGCGAGCCGGACGACACGGGCAAGGTGATCGGCGAGGACTGGCACATGGACCTCGCCTGGCTACCGAAGCCGCCGGGCATTACGATCCTCTACGGTGAGGAGGTGCCGCCGGTTGGCGGCGACACCTGCTTCTCCAGCCTCGAGAAGGCATATGACTCGCTTTCGCCGCGGCTGGTCGAGATCCTGCAAGGCCTGACGGGCGTCCATAGCGGCCGCGGGGTCTTCGCCATCAACGCGGCCCACAGCCGGCTCGGCGTCAAGGCCGATGTCGAGGCGATCGAGAATGCCGTCGTCGAGCATCCTGTGATCTGTCGCCACCCCGAGACTGGCCGGCGCTATGTCTTCGTCAGCAGCGTGATGACCAATTTCAAGGGGATGACGGAGGAAGAAAGCAAGCCGATGATCGACTTCCTGATGGCGCGGGCTGTCCGGCCCGAGTTCAACTGCAGGCTGCGTTGGGAACCGAAGACGCTCGGTATGTGGAACAATCCCCATGTCCTGCACACCGCCATCAACGATTATCCCGGATATCGCCGGGTGATGTATAGGACAACGGTGGAGGGCACCGTTCCACTTGCCGCCAGGGACGGCTGACGCGCAACCGCTCAGGGAGGAGCAATGGCATTTGGTTCCGAGGCATCCGTCGGCCACAGGGGGGAGGGGACGGCGGAAGCGGCTGGCGAGACCAAGAGGCGGCGCTTCGCGTTTTCGCCTGCCTACCTCTATGCGACGCCCGTACACCTCCTGGTGCTTGGGATCATCGTGCTCCCCGCCATCTTCGTCCTGTGGCTGAGTTTCGAAGCCTCGTCATTCGGCCAATCGGCAACCTTCGTTGGGTTCGATAACTACATCCGCGTCCTCACCGATCCCTATTTTTGGTGTTCGGTCTGGAACACCGTCCTCGTCGTCGCCGTGGCGGTTCACATCGAACTGCTGCTCGGCCTTGGCCTGGCCCTGCTTTTCGCTTCCGGGCTTCCCCTCCAGCGCGTCATGCTCGTCGTGGTGCTCGCTCCCTACGCCATCAGCGAGGTGACGGCGGTCGCAATGTGGCGCTTCCTGTTCGATCCGGACGTCGGCCCAATCACGCTAATGCTGCGATACACCGGTCTGCCGACGCTCGACTGGACGTTCATCCCTTCCCACGGCCTCGTCCTCGTCGGCCTGCTCACGATCTGGCTGCACCTGCCATTCACATTCATCATCCTCTATGCGGCACGACTCGCGGTTCCGAAGGAGCTCTACGAGGCTGGGCGCACCGACGGGGCCAATGCGTTCCAGCTCTTCCGCAACATCACGCTGCCGCTCCTGGCGCCAGCGATGCTCATCGCGCTGCTCTTCCGCTACATCTTCGCCTTCCGCCTCTTTTCCGAGGTCTGGCTCCTGACCCAGGGCGGCCCGGCACGCACGACCGAGGTCGTTTCCGTTTATCTTTATCAGGAAGGCTTCCGCTACAACTCGTTCGGCACGGCGGCCGCGACGGCGTGGATGATGGTCGTCATCTCGCTGCTGCTTGCGACTGGCTATGTATGGCGGCTGCGCAAGGAATCCCTGGCCAATGCGTTCTAGGCGTCTCGCCATCGGTGCCGGAAAGATGCTCGCTGTTGCGGCAATCGTCGTCTGGTCACTGTTTCCGATCGGCTTCATCGTGCTCTCGTCGTTCAAACCCGGTCGCGAGATTTTCGCGGTTCCACCGGAGCTCTTCTTCGAACCGACCTTGGAGCACTACGCCTCGCTGTGGCAGCGCTGGCCGGCCTTTTTCGACGGGCTCGTCAACAGCCTGATCATCACCACCGGGGCGACGGCGCTTGCCGTCATGGCAAGTATGCTCGCCGGTTTTGCCTACTCACGCTATCGGGGCGTCCGTTTCCTGGAAGGATCGGTGATGTTTCTGATCGGATCGCGGCTGATCCCGCCGATCGTCGTGACGCTGCCACTGTTCCCGGTCGTCAATCGGCTCGGGCTCAACGACACCCATCTGGTGCTGATCCTGCTCTACGCGACGTTCTTTGTCTCGCTCGGCACGCTCTTGATGCGCACGTTCATCGATCAGGTACCGCGCGAACTCGACGAGGCGGCTGTCCTCGATGGCGCGCGGCCGCTGACGATCCTTGTCAAGATCATCTTGCCGCTCGTAGCGCCCGGCATGCTCGCCGTCGCCGTCTTCGTAGTCGTCTTCGCGTGGAACGAGTTTCTGTTCGCCTATATCTTCACCGCCAACCACGCCAAGACCGCGCCTCTGGTCCTTTCGGAGATGATCAGTTCGATCGACGGCGTCGACTGGGGCGTGCTCTTTGCGGCCTCTACCGTCCAATTGCTGCCGGTTCTCGTCTTCGTGGTCCTGATGAACCGGTTTCTGGTCGCCGGATTGACCGCCGGCGCGACCAAGGGGTGACGACGTCACCGAGAAAGGGAGGAAGACAATGCCTTTGCACATGACACGCAGAGCCCTGCTGACGACCGCGATGGCCGCCGGCGCGACGGGCGCATTGGGTCGGTTGGCCCATGCCCAGGTAAAGACGCTGAACGTGCTTTGCCATCGCGTCCACCAAGCCAACCTGACGACCGGCGCCGCCGGCAATGTCATCAAGCCCTGGGAGGACAAGAACAACGCCCAGATCTCCTGGACTACGCTTGACAGCAATCCGCTCCAGGACCGGTTATTCCGGGAGGCGAGCCTGAGCGAGACCGATTTCAACGTCGGCTATGTCATCGACAACCGCATGACGTCGCAGATCGCCTCGCTGTTCGAGCCGCTCGACGACCTCAAGAAAGCCGAGCCGATCGACGATTTCGACGATATCGCCGAGGGCCTGCGCCAATCGATGACCGTCGGCGGCAAGCTCGTCGGCATCCCCGTGCGCCATGCCACGCAGGGGCTTTTCTACAACGAGGAGCTGCTTCAGGAGGCCGGCATTTCGGCGCCACCGAACACATTGGAGGAGCTGGTCGAGCAGGCGAAGAAGCTGACCTTCACCTCCAAGTCTGGTACGCCGGCCGTCGGCATGATCCTTGCGAGCGACCTCGCCGTCTTCCCGGTCATGTTCGCCCGCGCGTTCGGCGGTGATTTCATCGACAAGCAGTTCAAGGTGGTTCCCGATCCGGAGGCGATGGAAAAGGGCCTGTCCGTGCTCGCCGACCTCTTCAAGGCCGGGGCGCTTCCCCGCAGCTACGCCACAACGCGCAACGACGACATGGCGACGTGGATGCAGCAGGGACGCGCTGCCTTCGCGGTGCTGCCTTTCGCCCGCTACGCGCAGCTCAACAGCAAGGAACAGTCGACTGCGCCGGGAAAGATCAAGCCGATCGAGTTTCCCGGCTCCAAGACCCTCGGCACCGGTCAGGAAATGCACCCAGTCGTCGAATCCTGGGCAATGGCCATTCCCGCCAATTCGGCGGACAAGAGGCTCTCCTGGAGCTACATCCGCTTCGTAGCGAGCAAGGCCGCCACACTCGACATGGCGCGCAACGGCAATGGCCCCGTCCGCGCTTCGACCTATGCCGAGCCGTCGTTCGCCGGGGCGCTGCCACAGGCGACGGTCGAGGCAGCCGCCCTTGCCAAGGCGCGACCGGCCTTTCCGGCTTTTCCCGAAGCCGCTCGCGCTCAGTCGACGTTTCTCGAGGAGGTTCAGCTCGCCGTCCTCGGTCGCAAGAGCCCGAAGGAAGCGGTCGCCGCCATTGTCGATCGCGTCAAGCCGCTAATGCCAGCTTGATCGTATGGACTGACGTGGCCATGTCGCCTGCTACTTGCCAGGCGACCAACCGGCGAGGATCAGCGCGGTCGTAAAGTCGTCGTCGGGTGAGGCGGTGTTCCATGGACCTGAGTTCGATCGCGCGAGCTCAGGACTGCTTAGCAGTGCGCTGGCGGCAGACAGCAGGTTCAGCGCGCCGCCACCGATATCCCACCACGCGGCCTAGGCGCCTGGGCGATCGCGTGATGCAGGCCTTACGGCGAGGCCACGCCTTGGCGCACGAGGATCATCAGCGACTCCAGCCGCGCGACGTCCTCTGGGCGAAAAAAGCTTGACGACATCATATTCGGATGCGTTTACTTCGTCCGTAACTAGGATATAAATTCCATTACTATGGAACAGAGCGAAGGGAACCAAGATGAAGCGTTTCTTGCAAATCGTCGCTTCACTCGCCGCGCTTATGCTGCCGGCGACAGGCGCTGCCTGGGCCGAGCCCGCTAGAGGTGGAGTGATTGATGTGGCGACCATTGGGGAGCCGCCGACACTGGATCCGATGGCCTCGACCGCCGATCTGGTTGGCATTGTCACGCAGCACATCTACGAGACGCTCTATACCTTCGACAAGGACTGGGGCATCACGCCGCTGTTGGCCGCCGAAATGCCACAGATTTCACCGGATGGCCGTACCTACACCATCGCGCTCAGAACCGGCGTTAAGTTCCACGACGGCAGCGATATGAATTCGGCCGACGTGGTCGCTTCGCTGCAGCGTTGGATGAAGATTGCCACGCGCGGCAAGCAGGCAGCCGAAGTCATCGCCACGGTCGACGCCGTTGACGACCACACCGTCAAGCTCACCCTGAAAAAGCCGTTCGCGCCACTTCTGTCGCTGCTCTCACTCAACAATGCGGCCGCAATCATCATCCCGTCCGAAAACGTGGGACAGGAGCCGCTGACCAGCTTCGTCGGTACCGGCCCCTATATGTTGAAGGAACGCAAGCCGGACCAGTACATCCAGCTTGCCCGGTTCGACGGCTACAAGTCGCGCGACGGCGAACCCAACGGCTATGGTGGCGCCAGAAAACAGTATCTCGACGAAATCCGTTTCGTGCCGGTTCCCGATGCGAACACGCGCGTCGAAGGCGCTGTCTCCGGCCAGTTCGCCTATGTTGACTCGCTGCCGGTCGAGTCCTTTGACAAGATCTCGGGTGGCAAGACCCAGCCGGTCATCTTGAAGCCGTTCGGTTGGCCGGTATTCGTCCTCAATACCAAGCAGGGGCTGAATTCCGACATTCGCATCCGCAAGGCGATACAAGCAGCGCTGGCGCCGAACGACATGCTGCTCGCCGCATTCGGATCGAAGGAGTTCTTCGCAGCCGACGGCGACATGTATCCCGAAGGCTTTGCCTGGCACACGGACGCCGGCACCGAGCCCTACAAGCCCGATGGCGACACTGAGGCGGCTGCGGCGCTGCTGAAGGAAGCCGGCTATGACGGCAAGCCTTTGCGCATCCTCACCAGCCGCCAATACGAGTTCCACTACAAGCTGGCGCAGGTCGCGGCCGAGTATCTGAAAGCCGCCGGCTTCCAGGTCCAGCTCGACGTGGTCGAATGGGCGACGCTGACCAAGAACCGCACCGACCCGGCGCTGTGGGACATCTACATTAGCCACAGTCCGTTCCTGCCCGAGCCGTCGCTGACCGGCATAATGTCGGACTCCTCTCCGGGTTGGTGGGTTTCGGATCGCAAGCACCAGGTGCTTGAGGCGTTCAACGCCGAAGCCGATCCGGCCAAGCGCGTCGCGCTGTTCGCAGATGTCCAGAAGGCGATCTACGACGAGGTTCCAGCGTTCAAGGTCGGCGACTTCAACGCCTTGGCCGCCCAGGCCCCCAAGCTGAAAGCCGTGACGCCGGCGCCATGGCCCTATTTCTGGAACGCTTATCTGGAAGGCAACTGAGACGGTCCTGCTTTCCGCCTCCACTCAACGACAGGCGACCGGGTGCCGGCCGACAAAGCCGGCGCCCAGCAAACCGTTCGATGGTTGCTCAGGGATGCTATAACGCCGATGCTGCACTCAATCCTCAACAGACTTCTCGGCATGATCGTCGTCATGGCGCTGGTCGTCACCATCGTGTTCGTCATCGTACGGGTGACGCCCGGCGATCCGGCGGCAGTTATGCTGGGTCCAGACGCCACCGCCGCCGATATAACCGCGCTGCGGTCCAAGCTCGGGCTCGACGGTTCCATCCTCGAACAGTTCGGGCGCTACGTTCTCGATGTCGTCCAAGGCGACTTCGGCCAGTCGATCTTCCTCGGCGAGCCGGTCACGACCGCGCTCGCCCAACGCGCCGAACCGACGTTTTTTCTCACCGTCTTCTCCCTGGTAATCGCAACGCTCATCGCGCTGCCGGTCGGAATCCTGTCGGCCTATAAGCGCGGCTCTATCTTCGACCAGGCAGCAACCACCATTGCCATGTTCGCAGCCAGCGTGCCGAGCTTCTGGCTCGGCCTTGTGTTCATTCAGTTCTTCGCCGTGAAGCTCGGCTGGTTCGACACATCTGGCTATGGCGGGCCGGGAGCTTCGTTTGCCGACCGGCTTGACCATCTGGTGCTGCCGGCGCTGGCGCTCGGTCTCATAAGCTCGGCACTGATCACCCGCTTCACGCGTGCCTCGATGCTCGACGTGCTCAATGACGACTATGTGCGGACCGCCCGATCCAAAGGCATGAGCGAATGGCGTGTGGTGCTGAAGCATGCCTTCAGAAATGCCTTGATCCCCATCCTCACCGTCATCGGCCTGACCGCGGCACTGCTCATTTCCGGTGCGGTGGTGACCGAGACGGTGTTCGGCCTGCCCGGCGTCGGCAGCTTGGTCGTCTCGGCGGTGTTACGGCGCGACTATCCGGTTATCCAAGGCGCGCTGCTGGTCATTGCCGGGCTGTACGTCCTGGTCAATTTCGCCATCGACATGCTCTATCTGGCTGTCGATCCGAGGGTTCGCTACTGATGGCCGCTATCTCGGTGCCGCTCCAGGCGGAGCCAAATATGCTTTCGCGGCTGATGACGCGGCCGACGGCGGCGGTGGGCATCGCCGTACTGATCGCCATCGTGCTCGCCGCGATCCTCGCGCCGGTCATCGCCCCCTACGCACCGACTAAGCTCTCCATTGCCAGTCGGCTGCATCCGCCGAGCCTCGACCACCTGTTCGGCACCGACGATCTCGGGCGCGATATCTTTACCCGCACGCTCTACGCCGCGCGCACTTCGCTGGCGGTCGGCTTTGCTGTCGTGATCTTCGCCTCGATCATCGGTGTCGTTTTGGGACTGACTTCCGGCTTCTTCAGAAGGCTCGACGCGCCGGTGTCGCGGTTGATCGACGCCATGATGGCTTTTCCCGACATATTGCTCGCAATTGCACTCGTGGCGGCACTTGGCGCCACCGCCGTCAATGTCGTGGTCGCCCTCGGCGTGGTTTATGCGCCGCGGCTCGCACGCGTCGTGCGCGCCTCGACGCTGGTCATTCGCGAACTGCCCTATGTCGAGGCGGCCCGCGCACTCGGCGTGCCGACGCCGATTATCCTGGTGCGGCACGTACTGCGCAACGTCACCTCTCCATTGCTGGTGCAGGCAACCTTCATCTTCGCCAACGCCATCCTGGCCGAGGCCGGTCTGTCCTTCCTCGGCGTTGGCATATCGCCCGACATCCCGACCTGGGGCACAATGATCGCCACCGGCCGTCAATACATGGATCAGGCCGGCTGGATCATGATGTTTCCGGGCGGCGCCATCGTCATCACCGTGCTGTCGCTGCAGCTCGTCGGCGACGGCTTGCGCGATCTTCTCGACCCTCGTCTCGCAAAGGACATCTGATGTTCAGCAATCGCTCTTCCCAAACCGAAAGGCCGCTGTTGATCCGGGGCGCAAAACCAGTCGGCTTCGGCGGCGAGTTTGGCCAGACGATCGACGTGCTGATCGGCAAGGATGGCCGTATCGCCGAAACCGGTTCGACCATTGCCGCCGGCGAGGATGTGACGATGCTTGACGCCAATGGCGCGTTCCTGTCGCCCGGCTGGACCGATCTTCACGTGCATGTCTGGTACGGCGGCACCGACATTTCGCTGCGGCCGCAGCAATGTGGCGCCGCCCGAGGCGTCACCACGATGGTCGATGCCGGCTCAGCCGGCGAAGCCAATTTCCACGGCTTTCGCGAGTTCATTATAGAGCCGGCGCGAGAGAATATATACGCGTTCCTGAACATAGGTTCGATCGGTCTCGTCGCCTGCAACCGTGTCAGCGAGCTGACCGACATGCGCTCGATCGACATCGACCGCACCATTGCAACCGTCGAGGCCAACCGCGACGTCATCGTCGGACTGAAGGTGCGTGCCAGCCACGTCATTACCGGCGGCTGGGACCTGACGCCGGTCCGGCTGGCGAAGAAGCTCAGCCGCATCCTCAAGCTGCCGCTGATGGTGCACGTTGGTGAGCCGCCGCCACTCTATGACGATGTTCTCGGCCTGCTGAGCGAAGGCGACATCGTCACTCATTGCTTCAATGGCAAGGCCGGCGGCTCGATCATCGAGGACGACGATCTTTATCGGCTCGCCGAGGATGCGGCGCAGCGCGGCATTGTGCTTGATGTCGGCCACGGCGGCGCCTCGTTCTCCTTCGATGTCGCCAAGGCGGCGCTCGAGCGCGGTCTGCCGCCGAAGACGATCTCGACCGATCTGCACAACCGCTCGCTCGACGGCGCGGTGTGGGATATGGCAACCACCATGTCGAAGCTGTTGTCGCTCGGCATGGCATTCGACGATGTGGTGACGGCCTCGACGACGGCGCCGCGCCGCGCCATCCGGTTGCCCGCCGACGGACTGCTGGAAAAGGGCAGGCCGGCAGAATTCACTTTGTTCGACCTCGCCGACGCCGAGCTCACCGTGAAGGATTCGCAAGGGGCGACAAGTACGCTGCACCGGCTGTTCGAGCCTCGCCACGCTATCCTCGGTGCCGAGGCGATCATTGCCCACCGCCACCTGCCGCCGGAAGGTTCTGCGGGCAGTGTGCACGTCTGTCCGCATTGCGGGTGGAAATCATGAGCGGCGCGATCGCCAGCGACGTCATCCTGTCGGTTCGGGACTTGCGGACCTGGTTTCAGACCCGCCGTCTTACCGCCAAGGCGGTCGATGGCGTCACCTTCGACCTGAAGCACGGCAAGACTCTGGCCGTGGTCGGAGAATCCGGTTCCGGCAAGTCGGTGACCAGCCTGTCGATCATGGGCCTGCTGTCACGGCCCGGAAGGATCGCCGGCGGCCAGATATTGTTCCGCGATCGGCAGGAGCGTGTCCACGACCTCGCCGGATTTACCCAGAAGGAATTCCGCAAGGTCCGCGGTCGGGAAATCGCGATGATTTTCCAAGAGCCGATGACCAGCCTCAACCCGCTCTTAACGGTCGGCGATCAGATCGGCGAAATGATCGCGCTGCACGAGCCGGTGACCCGGGAGCAAGCGCGCAGCCGTGCGCTCGCCATGCTGAAGCATGTCGAGATTCCGGACGCCGTCTCGCGGCTCGACGACTATCCGCACCAGATGTCCGGCGGCATGCGCCAGCGCGTCATGATCGCCATGGCACTCGCCTGCAGTCCGTCGCTGCTGATCGCCGACGAGCCGACTACGGCCCTCGACGTCACCATCCAGGCGCAGATCCTCGATCTCTTGCGTCGCCTGCAGGTCGAGATGGGCATGTCGATCCTTTTCATCACCCACAATCTCGGTGTCGTCGCCGAGATCGCCCATGATGTCGTCGTCATGTACGGCGGCCGTGTCGTCGAGCAGGCACCGGTCAACCACCTGTTTGCGCACCAGCGCCATCCCTACACGAGAGGGCTGCTGGCCTGCACGCCCAATGCCGCGCGCGACATGGGTGACGACGGCAAGCGCCGGGCGCTCTATTCCATTCCCGGCAGCGTGCCGCCGATCACCGCATTGCCGCCGGGTTGCGCCTTCGAGCCGCGCTGTGACTTCGCCATTGCGCCCTGTCGCGCGGCACCGCCGCCATTGATGCCGGCAGGACTGCACGGCGCTTCCCGTTGCATCAGGAGTGCAGAGCTGTGAGCGCCGGGGTGATACCAAGTCGTGCGGCGACTGCGCCATTGCTCAGCGTGCAGGGTCTGACAAAGCACTTTCCCGCCCGCAATGGCCGCATCGTTCATGCTGTCGAGGATGTCAGCTTCGATGTCGGACGCGGCTCGACGGTCGGGCTGGTCGGCGAGTCCGGCTCCGGCAAGACCACCGCCGGGCGCGCCATCCTCAGGCTGGTGGAGCCGACCAGAGGCAAAGCGCTGTTCGACGGCGTCGATCTGTTTTCGCTGTCCGCACGTGAAATGCGCGGCTATCGGCAAAAGCTGCAGATCGTGTTCCAGGATCCATTCTCCAGCCTCAACCCGCGCATGCGCATCGCCGCCATCATCGGCGAGGCACTCGACGCGCGCGGCTTTCCGCGAGGCAAGCGACGTGCCGACAGGGTCGCCGAACTGCTGACCCTGGTCGGCCTGTCGCCTGATCACGCCACGCGCTACCCGCACGAATTCTCCGGCGGCCAGCGCCAGCGCATCGGCATTGCACGCGCGCTCGCCGTCGAGCCGGAATTCGTCGTCGCCGACGAGCCGGTCTCGGCGCTTGACGTGTCGGTGCAGGCGCAGGTGCTCAACTTGCTCGGTGAGTTGCAAAAGCGGCTCGGCCTGACGCTGCTGTTCATCGCGCATGACCTCTCGGTGGTCGAATACCTTTGCGACGAAGTGGTGGTGATGTATCTCGGCCGCGTCATGGAGCGTGGTCCGAGCCGTCTTCTCTACGCCGCGCCGCGGCACCCATACACCAAGGCATTGCTGGCGACAGCACCCGTGCCCGACCCGACCCGCCGACGCACTCACGTCGCCTTGCGTGGTGACATTCCAAGCCCGATTGACCCGCCTTCCGGCTGCGTCTTCCGCACCCGCTGTCCGGACGCAATTGCTGCCTGCGCCGGGATCATTCCGCCCGTCGACGATATCGGCGGCGGGCATCACGTGGCCTGCATCCGGCACAACCAAAAAACGATCTGATTGGAGTTTGTGTATGACTTTTTCCGAGCTCATGAAGCGACCGGAAAGCACGCCCTACGACCGGCTTTTGGCGCTTGGAATAACGCTGCCCGAGGCGCCGCCGCCGATCGCCAATTTTGTCACACACGTGCAGGAGGGCAAGCTGCTGTTCCTGTCCGGCCAGGGGCCGAGTGAGGCCGACGGCCGGGTCTATACGGGCAAGGTCGGTGCCGACGTGACCGTGGATCAGGCCTATGCCCATGCGCGGCTGACCGGTGTCAACCTCATTGCCGTCATGCACGCAGCGCTCGGCGATCTGTGCCGCGTGCGACGTGTGGTAAAGCTGTTCGGCATGGTAAACGCCACGCCGGATTTCGCCGATCACCCCGCAGTGATCAACGGCTGCTCGGACCTGCTCATTGACGTTTTCGGCGAGCGCGGCACCCATGCCCGCTCTGCGGTCGGTCACGGATCACTGCCGGGAGGGATCAGCGTCGAAATTGAAGCCGTCATCGCCGTTGATTAGTCGCATCGAATAGTCGGAGCACAAGACCATGCCTGTCGAAGATATCCGCAGCCAGTTGGGCCTCAGGCCCGTCATCAACGTCTCAGGCACGATGACCTCGCTCGGCGCCTCCATTGTCGTTCCCACGGCTGTCGAGGCTGTGTCCGGCATTCTCACCGAGTTTGTCGAAATGGCCGATCTGCATCGCAAGGCCAGCGCCGTGATCGCCGAATTGACGGGCGCGGAGGCCGGTTTCATCACCGCCTCCTGTTCCGCGGCAATCAGCCTGGCCGTGGCGGCCAGCATGACGGGCCCGGACCTTGCCGCGATCGAACGGCTGCCGGATACCGCTGGACTGAAAGACGAGATCGTCATCCAGTCCGGCCACATGGTCAGCTACGGCGCACCGATCGAACAGGCGATCCGTCTCGCCGGCGCCAAGGTCGTGCCGGTCGGTCAGGCGACCAGCGCCTCGGCGTATCAGCTCTCAGGCGCTATCACCGAGCGCACTGCTGCAGCAATCTACGTCGTGTCGCACCATGTCGTCGAGTATGGGCAAATCCCGCTGAAGATGTTCGTCGAAACCGCCCGTGCACGCGGGGTCCCGGTCATCGTCGACGCAGCGTCCGAATACGATCTGGCGGGCTTTCTCGCCAGCGGAGCCGATCTGGTGCTGTATTCGGGTCACAAATTCCTGGGCGGCCCGACATCCGGTATCGTCGCAGGCACGAAGGCGCGGGTGCGCGACGTCTACTTGCAGAACCGGGGCATCGGGCGCGGCATGAAGGTCGGCAAGGAAGGCATCGTCGGTGCGCTCGCTGCTCTCCAGGCCTGGAAAACGCGTGACCATGAGGGTATTCGCGCTCGCGAACGCCGAGCGCTCGACTGCTGGGCGCAAGCACTCGAGGGGCGGCCTGGCGTCACCGCCGCTATCGTACCCGACCCGACCAGCAATCCGCTCGATCGCTTGAAGGTGTGGGTGAATGCCGCCGAATCGCGCATTACAGCCTGGGATCTGGCCGACCGGCTGGCAGCTGGCAATCCGCCGGTGGTCGTCCGCGATCATGAAGTCGAGCACGGCTATTTCTTCCTCGATCCATGCAATTTGCATCCCGACGAAGAATTCATTGTGGCGGCACGGCTTGCCGAGGAGCTTGATGGCGCGCGCAAGTCGAATGCGATCATCGCCACACCATGGAACGAGCGTCTCATGGCCCGCGAGGCTGCGATCCTCAACTGGCCGGATTGAGGCTGGCTGTGGTAAATGCCCCGGCTGCCTTACAGTGCCCGCAAAACCGAGAATGCCATGCCCACGATAGCGCCCGACCTGCACCTGAACCCCGCCGAAGACCCGCGGGAACCCCGCCGCTCGCGCACCAGCGGTATCGACCGTGCGCTGCAGATACTCGACTATCTGCAAAAGCAGGGGCGGCCAGCAACTGCATATGAGATTGCGCACGACATCGGCGCCCCCCTGTCGACGATCTACGTCATCGTCGACGATCTGGTCGAAAAGGAACTGCTGGACCGCAAGGACGGCGGCCTGCTCTGGCTGGGTCCGCGGCTCTATCAGTACGGCCTGACCTACGCTCGCACATTGGACCTGCTCAACGTGGCAACGCAGGAGATGCACGAACTGGCTCAGAGTTCGAAAGAGACGATCCAGCTATGCGGCCGTGACGGTGACCATATGGTCGTGCTTGCGATGGAAGAGGGCAAAGATCATTTCCAGGTTACATCTCGCGTCGGGACCCGGACGCCGCTGAACTGGACCGCGTCGGGTCGGCTGCTCGTCGGCCATTTGCCGGAAGCCGAACGCCGCGCCATTTTCGCTCGATCCGCGATCGCATCTCCGACCGGACGCGCCGAGACGGACGAGGATGTGCTCGCTCGGGCGGCCGCCACAGCACTGGAGCAGGGCCTGTCGATCCAGGCTGGTGAATCTGACTTTTCAGTTGCCTGCATTGCGGCTCCCATCCGTGACAACCAAGGAGCCTGCCGTGCCACGATCTCGATCGTCGTCCCGGATGTGAAGCTGAAGCAAAAGAACCCGGATTTGATTACGATGGTCAAGATCAGTGCGCGCCGCATCGAGTCGCGGCTCGGTTGGCGAACCGACCGGCCATAACGAACGCCCGGCGCGAGTTGGCAAAATCACGGGATGGTGCGTTTCTGCACATCCCGCTCACCGAACCAGAAATGATCCCATTGGGCTCAGCAGCCCGTCCAGACGAAAATTTGACGCATTGAACCGACGGGCGCCGAGTCTCCAGCCGTTCCAATCAAGCCTGCGCTCGCATCTTCAAGCTGGCCGATCTGGTGGTTTTCGGTGCCTGACAGGCTTGAGCAGTGAAACGAGAATGTGCTCTCTGGCCTGTTGATCAGACGCTCCCGTCGTCAGACAACCGAGTACAGCGTCATCGCTGCATCAAAGCCGCGCTGACCTCTCGGGTCGAGGGCTGCCCTGATCCCCAGGGATCCGGGGCCCCGTGCGGTGTGGCCGCGCGCGCCGAGCCTCGCGTCGCCGAAGAGGCCCGAGGCGATGTCGAAGCCCAGAGTGTACATGCCGGGCGGCTCTGCAGTGCGGGCAGCCTTAAAGGCATCCGTCGAGGTCTTCTCCGCGATCTTCGCGCCGACGGTCGCGAGGCCGAGTTGCGCATTCCGGGCGACAATGAAGAACGCTGAATCCTCGCAGCCAACGCGCTCGTCAGCATCAAGGCCATCCATGAAAAGCTGCTTTCCCGGGCCCCATAGCGTGTCTGCTCCGGGCATCGCGACGCCAATATCAAACCCGGTCTTGGCGGGGCCGTCTGGCTCTAGTTCTCGCATCCCGCTCAACAACGCGTCGCGGCTGACCATCATTTTTCCCTTGTCTGCATAAACGCTTTTCAGCCCCTTCGCGCCTTCCGGAAATGGATCGGGCGTCAGCCCTTGCGGGAAACGCCGGGCCGGCGTCTGCTTCGCGGCGAAATCAACCGGCAGGCACGCTGTTTTAGGATCGTTGATCGCCGCGGCGGCGGCTTGCGCGATGATGTCTATATCGACTTGGAAACCACGGAATGCCTCCTGAACCATCTGCAGGGTTGTCGGTGCCGTGAAGGTGAACTTGCCTGGATTGAGCGTAATGAAGTCCATCAGGTTCATCTGGTCTAGCCGGCTGCTGCGCTCCTTCGCGCACTCAACCAGAACATCCTGGGCTTGCCGGACCTGCGCTGCGTTCGGCGGGATCGGTCCATCTGCGATGGAGATTGGAGCTAGGGTGACGAAATAAGGAACGGCATTGGCGTTCGGATCGGTCTGGAATGCGTTCAGCCATTGCTGGAGAAGCCCCTACATCTGGCTGGGATCCGTTACGTCCCCCATGATCAGATTGATCGGGCCGCCTTCGTGGTAGACGGTCGTGCGCACGTCTTCATGGAAATGCCTCTGCATGCTCTCCATTTTCATCTTGGCGTCGGCAGAAAACAGCCCGTAGGACCCCGACAACTCCATCGAAACGGCTTGGGCCTCCTCGGAACTGGCTGTATCCATCTGCAGGACGGCCAGGAACATCCCGCCGCGTCCTACCCCGTTCACGAACATGTTCCCGTAGCGTGATTGGAAGAGCTCGGGATTGCTCGATATCGCCGCCGCCGAGCCGCTCAGCTTTGGTTCGTCGATGCCGTGAAAGGGCAGCGTTACTTTGGCGGAGATGAGCAGGAACAGGGAACTGCTCTGGATCTTGGAACTTTGGGCGAAGTCAAACCTTCCGGACGCGGAGAAGCACCCGCACCCGCCGCTCGCTTCGACATTGATGCTCAGCGACTTTTCGAGTTCGGCGGTGGTGTGAATACGGCGTATGTCGAATGAAGATATGGACCCCATTGCATCGTCGACGCCGGAAAATGCGCCATCGACGACATGACCCATCGGACTACCCGTCGCAAGATCGACACCTTTTCCATAGTCGTAGCCGGGAGAGTAAGGTACGGTTACTTGAGTAAGCATTTCAATCTCCTGATGGGCCTATTGGCATTACTCTTAAATAAACCAGTTCAGCAGAGTATAATCTGCATGATTCTATCTGGCCGCCAGAGTGCAGTCTAAGGGGCTAGTTGGCGGCGTCCTCCCCACATTCCTAGCAGGAAGGCTCAAGCGTCGTCGGGAGGCGCTACCCCAAGCCATCTGTCGAGTTCCCGTTTCGGAACCAAAATTACAGGGCCGGGCGCTCCGCCCCGGGAACAGCTCCCAGACGTCTTTGATGTCCATGACCTTCTCTGCAAGGTCTTCAAAGAACGGTCCGACCGGAACCGATCCATGCATGTCAAGAAGCTCGATCGGAACCGGATCGCTCGCCGAGCTTGAGTTCGGAGCAGTTCCTGGCGCGGAGAGGCCACCCTCGCCGGAGGCACCAGACATCCAAGGCGGAGCAGGCGCGATCCTGCTTCGAGTGCGGATCGCGCATGCTAGAGCTAGTCTGATACGGATTGGACGAGGATGGTGATGTCGTAACTGGCATCCGCGCCCTGCACGTTTTTCACGGTTTGGAAATCCATGATCGCGGACAGGTCGATCATCCCTATCTCGTCATCGCCTGAAAGGTCGGTCTCGATAATATTAAGGTAGAATTCACCGGCTGGAACGATCTGTTTGATGTCGAGATTGTAGTCGTTTCCCGGAGTGAAGGATCCAATCGGGAAGCGAACAGGACCCATCACTCCAACAAGGTCGTCAGAACCTGTATAATCGTTCGTCGAATGACATTTGATGCGGGTTATGTTCAGTGAGTAGGGACGCATGGTCATTGCTCCATCAACTTGTTGCGAGACGGAATGCTCACCTGCCCGAGCTTACGAATGGCTTACGGGGTGGTCACGGCCCGCTGCTTTCTGCTCGCTGAGGTGTTGTCGGCGACCGTGGACATCACCCGATGCCTGTCGCGCGGTCAGTCAATCCGGTAAATGACGTAGTAGGCCGAACCCTCAATCGCTGAGCGGGCGATCTTGGCGATTGGACCCATGCCTTGTTCTTCCTTGTCCATGGTGACGGAGCCGAGTGGATCGTTGCCATTAAGAGGGCCGTCTTCATCCCAAAGAGAGAGATTCTGGCTATACTCGAACGGCAGCACGAGGCCAGGTTCGAACGACTGGTCCGCATTGACTTCCCTGGTGGCTCCGGGAGAGGGCCAGACAGCGTCATCGACATTGCCTTCAGTCCCGGTGGTGATGAACAGGTTGTCCGGATCGGCCCGTATGGCGTCGATCGCTCCAAGAACGCTTGGCAGTGACTTGATCCCTTGCAGCAGGCTGCCGGCGAAGTCGTTCTGGATGAATTGCGGCGTCAGGCCCATGATGGCGTCGACTAGCGCCTGGTTGGCCGCGAAGTCGGTTCCGGTGGCGGGCTGGACACAATAGATGGTTTGAACGGTTGCGGTCGGCATGGTTTCCTCCATGAGTTGGAACGATGCCGACAGTGACCGAGCCGCGCTTACGTTTGGCTTACATGCTGAAATGACGCGCACCCGGCCCATCATCTGCTATAAGAGTGCAGCCTGGTGGATCTGGATGCGGCGGTGCACGGCGGCACGATAGCAAAACTTTCAATGCCAAGACCCGCGGGAATCTCGCGGCGGCCGCGCATTGCTGCACTGGTCGACAGGTGCCTGGAATCCGGCATGTGCTGGATTGCTGCCCCTGGCGGATACGGGAAGACCACCGCAGTCATCGATTACCTCCAGGAAAAGCGGGCTCCGCATGTCTGGTATCGCGTCGATGACGAGGACCAGGATATCGCCCGGCTGTTCTACTATCTGGCGATGTCGCCTGGGGCGCGGGAACTCAGCCTTCCTGTTTTCGGAACCGAATATGCGGAGGATGCTGCTGCATTCGCGCGTCTGTTCTTCCGCGCTTACTTGGCGCAGATGGTGCCGGACACGGTCATCGTCCTCGACGATATTCACCGTGCCGATACACCAGAATTCCGCGAAATTCTGGCTGTCCTGCTGCGGGAATTGCCCAACACGGTCCGGTGCATCTGCATATCGCGTACACTGCCTGGTGGGGGCGTGGCCGAACTCGCGCTCGCAGGCAAGCTGCCGGTCATCGGCCAGACGGCACTGGAATTCTCGGAGGACGAAGCACGCTGCCTCGTCGGTCTCAGGGAACCAGGCCATGAGAAGGGGATCGAGGTCGCCGCCGCCAAGGGGTGGGCGGTCGGCCTGGTCATGATCGCCAACCAGAAATCAAGTACCCCACAGTTGATGAGCGCCATGCCTCTGGGGCAGGGAAATTTCCAGGAGGTGGTCGGCAGACTGTTCCTGCAGAACGTTCCAGGCGACGACCAGAACACCCTGTTGAAGCTTAATCTGCTTCCCGAAATCAATTCCGGTCTTGCCGACGCCTTGCTCGGACCCAGAGTCGGCGGCCCGGTGCTGGAGCGGCTCTTTCAAATGCAGCTGTTGGTCACCCGAACAGGCCTCAGAGGCGGAGGATTCCAGTTCCACGACCTCCTGCGCGACTACCTGTCCAGGCTCTTCGAAGCGCGGCTGCCGCCGGAAGAGCAGGCAAGTTTGCGCGAAAGGGCAGCTCGGGTCCTGCGCGACGCAGGATTGGTCGACGCTGCCGTATCGATGGCTCTCCAAGCAGAAGCCTGGCCGCTTGCCCGCGAGTTGGTCATCGAGCACGCCGAGGCGATGCTGTCCCAAGGCCGCAGGGCTACCTTGATCGAATGGGGCACCAGATTTCCTGCTGAAGAACTGGAAGGCTGGCTTCTCCACTGGATCGGGGCCGCTCACGTTCCTGACGACGCCGCAGCCGAGCGATGGTTCTCACGGGCTTGGGAGGCGTTCGAGAAGGACGGCGATTTGCGGGGGCAGTGGCTGACCGTAATCCGCGCCGTGCTCGTAAAGACAAGCAGCTGGCGGACGCACGGGGGCCTGGACGGGTGGACGCGAAGGGCAGCCGCCATCCTTCGCGGGAGGCAACCCGATCTTGTCCCGAGAGAGCGGATGCTGGTTGGTGTCGGCATGTTGCGCGCGGTTGACTACGGCGAGGCCGACGAAGAGACCGCACAGGCAGGAGTGAAGATCGCCGACGAGCTCCTGCAACAGCTGTCGAATCCGACTGGTGAAGTTCCGGTTGACCTGAGATTGCTTGCCAGTGAAGCCCTTGTTGATCATGCGGTCTGGTCAGGGCGGCAGGACATCTTCGAACAGGCGGTCGACAGCGTCGCTTCCGAATTGAACGACCCGAAGGTGACGCCTTGGGTGCTTGGCATGTGGTTGGTCTCTTTCGGCGCCGCCAGCGGCAGGTATTTTTCATTCTCGAGGCGCGGGTTTCCATATGCCTCGGCCGAAGACGCCCTTCGCAAGGCAATCGAGATGGGCGAGAGGGAAGCCCTGAAAAGCGTCGAGTTCAGCGGTCTCTACCATCTCCAGCTGCTGCTCAAGCTGCGCAATGATTTCGCCGGCTTCGCAGATCTCGTGACAAGGCTCGGCGAAATCGCGGACAGCCGCTTCACAACTCAGGTGGCCGTAGTCGCAGATTGCCGAGCCGCCATGCATGCGCGGCAAGGCAGCTTCGTCGAAGCCTACAGGGATTGCGACACGTTCATGACCGCGATCGAAGAGGCGAACGAGCCGATGGTCGAGCGCTGGCCGCATTATGTCACCAAATTCCAGGTTCTTCTCGCCGACAGAAGACCGGCTGAGGCCGCCTCGCTGTTGGCAGATGTCGTCGATCGGCTGGACGGCGGCCCGCGGGAACGGGTGAAGATTTGCATTCTTGCCGCTGCCGCTTTTGAAGAGAAATGGAGGGGCGGAGCCGCTTATGAAGAGAAACTGACGGAGTTCATGGCAGCCCTGAGGGCCGTCAACCCGTCTGCAATCCTACTCAACCTGCCCGATCTCCTCGCCGAACTGCTGGCGGATGCACTTGACCGCGGAATTGAAGCGGATCTCTGCCATTCGGTCATTCAGACGCGGCGTCTCGTCCCGCCAATGAGACGGCCTGCTAAATGGCCATGGCCACTGAAGATCTTTGTACTGGGCGGCTTCAGGATCGAGCTCGACGGAACTCAATTCGATCTCGGATCGAAATCGCCGACGCGTGCCCTCGATATCCTGCGGGTTCTCGCCCTGGCGCGCGACCAGACCTGTCCCCTCGAAAGCATTCATGACTGGCTTTGGCCCGATCTCGACGGGGATCAAGCCAAACCGGCGTGCGAGCAAGCCCTTCACCGCCTGCGCAAGACGCTCGGCAAGGGCGACTTCATCGTCCAGAGGGAGGGGCGGATCAGTCTGCCCCCGGATAAGGTGTGGGTCGACCTTGCTGATTGGGAAGCCCGTCTCAACCGCGGTCTTTCCAGGAAAGGGGATACGACAGCCCCCGAAAAGGAACAGCTTCTGGCGAGATTCCCCGGCCCGCCACTGTCACCGGGTTCTCTTCCGTCTTGGGCGATACCGGTGGCCGACAAGGTTCGGGACGGCTATATCGACCTGGCGATCAACGTCGGAAGACATTGGGAGAATGCCGGAGAAGGTTTCCGGGCGCGAGAAGCCTATCTGAGAGCACTCGAGTACTACCCAGATTCGGAAAGAGTGTACCAAGCCCTCATCAGGGAACGTCTGTCCAGCAGTGATCCTGCCGCAGCTGTAGACGACTTCTCGCGCTACGAAAGGGCGGTTGGAGCGAACGGGGAATACAAATCCTCACACGTGATCCGCACGCTGGTGCGTCCGTATCTGAGATCTTGAACGCCCAAACCCGTAAGCCATCCGTGAGCTGCGTCTTGCCAGCGTGCTCCGAACCTCTTCTTTGCACGGCCCGATAACTTCACGGGCAATCCCAGGTCGATCGTGTGCGGGGCGGTTTTGTCTAACCAGCAATCCGGGATCGGAAACACTGAGAGACCGGAGCGATAGACTCTGCGCTTGGGCAGCGTACCTGCGTGTCCCCAGCGGCGTTCAAGACTACTCGCGCTGCGAGCGGGTGATAGACCGGCGGAACCGGGCTTTCGATGCAATCCACTTGCGTGTGGTTTCTTCCAGAGCGAATGAATCCAAAAAATTTCGATCTGTAAGCCATCCGTAAGCTGCGGTCAGAGAAACTCAATCCGTCGAAAACAAACAACCGCTTCGTCCGGCCCCTCGAGGGGCTACCCCGCTCGCGAAACCGCGCATGCAAGCAGCCCGATGAGGATCAAAACATGTCTACATGGCAGGATAGAGCATACCGGATATTAAATCTTTTCGAGGGTTCGGCCGACGAAGCTGGCGACCGGACCTGGCAGATTATGAACCACGTTCTCGACGAGAACAATCAGGACGACTACATCAGCAGAGACTTCTACAACGTCCAGCAGACCGCAGGCGGGCTGCCGGAAGGCGTCAGCTTCGAAGTCTTCCTGTCAGCGGTGTCCGGTCATGTCAGGGACGAGCTGCAAGGCGGAAGCTTCGACGAGGGGCTTGGCGATGATGACATTCGCACGGCAGGCCTCTCTTTCGACGACAACATTCGCCGGCATATCCGGTTCCTCAACGGAGTGGTCCACCAAGGCGCTCCCGGCGAGGTTCATCTCGGACTATGGGAGAGAATTCTGCAGGCCCGCGACAATGGCCGGAGTATCCACTCGCTGTATCACGATTACCTTGTCGATGCCTAGCCGGCTCAGACACTCACGGGTTTTGTCACAGGCACAGGTCCGCGGGAAGCCATCGCCCTAGTGACGCGTGCCCGGAAGGCACAGCCGCAGACTTCGGCTGGGAGATGCTCGGCAGCCAAGGAGGCGGCTGGGCCCGGCAAGGGCATTCCTGACCTGGTGATTGTCTGCTCGGCCGATGTCTGAACGAGACGTAACTTGCTCTTGGGCCAGGGCTCCCGGATCGACGGAGCGCGGGCCTTGCACATCCGCAATCTGACGTTGGTCTTTCCCCGTCCGCGTGACGATCCATGGTCCAACGCCGCAACAAACAAGGAGAGTTCTCATGCCTGGTAACGATCTTCAGGTCACCGGCGGCATCACGCAAGCACTGCTTGACGCGCTGAACCAGATACACACCGCCGTTGCGGCCCAGCTTGTGAATCCCGACGGCACGCCGTCTGGCTCGGCAGTCTACATGCACCTTCCAGTCGGCCAGCCGATCGACCCGAAGATGTATGCCAATCCCTGGACGCCCGCCGGCGGCAGCGCCTACGGCGCGGTTTCCACCACGGGCGCTTTCTCAGCACCACCCGCTCCCCCTTCTGCCGGAACGCCCGCGACGCCGGCCGGTCAGCTGGCGGCAATGCCGGCACCAGATCCCAGGCTGCAATTGGCGATCAGCAGCGCCTTCAACACGGCTCAACGGGTTGACGACATGTTGATGGTCACCAACAAGGGGGTTGCGGTGTCGTGGCCCCAGCGAACCGTCAGTATCGAGTATTTCACAGCCCTGGCCGGCATGCAGGCGGAACCGATCCCTGAGCCCTCGACCGATATCAAGAAACGCATCGCCGATGCCCAGAAGACATTGTATCTGATGGATGCCGACGGCAATTTTACCGGCTATACGCCGCGCCACACCGCCTACAGACACAACCAGAAGGTGCTGGCAGATGCACGCAGCGAGTTCGCGCTCGCTTACTCCCAAGCCATGTCCGATCCTATCCAGGGACAGGCATGGCCGGTCACCAGCGCCAGATACCAGAACGCCGTCGACCAAGCCTATAACGACTTCAAGGATATGGGCGGGCAACAGATCGACGACGCGATTGCAACCCTTCAGTCCGTCGGCGGCAGCGCCGCGGCCGCCCTGATTGCCAAGGCCCGCAAGATGTACGACGAGTATAGCGTTGGTCTCGGTGGCGCCGTGGCAATCAAGGTGCCGTGGTCGTATATCGATCCGGTCTCCTGGTGGGATCACACCAACCATGACTTCGGGGTGATGAAAATCACCGCCACATCGAAACAGTACCAGGCGAGCGGTGGCGGCGGCCAACACAGCTTCGGACACAGTTTCTACAACAACGAGTCGTCATCAACATCGGGCAGCGTCGGCTACAGCGTTCTGGGTTTCGGCGCCTCAGCCAATGCATCGCACAGCGAGACCAGCCACAACGACGGTTGGAATGCCGACCAGTCCTCCTGGCAGTCGCATCAGGACAGCAGTTCTTCGGCAACTGTCACATTCGAGTGGTTCATGGCCAGCATCGAACGGCCATGGCTGCTTGGCGACCTTTTCCACATGGACGGCTGGTATCTCGCCGGTCAGAAGAAGAATGCGATCAGCGACGGGACCATCGAAGGTCAGATCGGCGACGTGCCCAAGCTGCTCCCGATGATCCCGAAGGGTTTTCTGATTGTTCGAAACGTGAAGATTACCGCTAATTCCTGGGGCAGCATGGGCAGCGCATTCCAGAGCGCCGTCGACAGCGCTAGCGGACACACGGAAAGCAGCTCCACCTCCTATGGCGGCAAGGTTGGTTGGTGCGGTATCGGCGGATCGGTCCAACATTCCAATTCGGACAGCAGCGGCGCATTCAGCAACCAGCACGATGCATCTCAGGGTTTTTCCTTCAGCAGCAATGAACACGGTGGAACGCTTGAACTTTTCGGTTCGCAGATCGTCGGCTGGGTAGGCCAGATACAGCCGGCCGCACCGCGCAAGGACGACCCTGCACTCAGCGCCGAAGTCGTGGCCAACCCTGCGACAGCCGCCAATGCCGGAGCGCCTGCGATACCGGCTGACGCGCCCGCTGCTCCGCAAGGCTGAGGTGTCCCTGTGAGCACGAACAGCGATCAGCTCGCGATCCTTGGCCAGCAAGTGGTGGACACGTTAATCGCGACCTACAACCCCAACAATGACCCGTCGTTGGCGCTTGCCATTCATCCGGGGCAGGCGCTAGCCGATGGCATCGTGCAAAATGGCGTGACCAATCCGCTGCGGCTGTCGGAGTGGCTGGAAGACCAGTACGACTACCCGCTATGGCTGAAACGGTCCGATGCCTCCTCCGTTTCCGCCTCGTCTGTCGGCAGTCTTACCGCCAAGTCTGCCTATTTGGCGATGATCCCATGGGCGCAACCGGGGGTTCCGGTTGATGCTCCTTCCTATGCGCGCATCGCCGCGATGGTTGCCGAGGCACGAAAAGATATCGGGGACAATCCCGATGCGCTGCCATTCAGCTGCGAGCCGACAGATTTCGCCGAGCCCAGCTGCACGGCCTGGCATGTCTTCGATCAAAGGATATCCCGCACTACCGCAACCACGACCGAGACACCCGGCGCCATTAAGGCAAATCCCCACTTATGGAAGATGCGAGTGTTGACAAAAGAGGTGGTGTCGAACCTCACCGCAGTTTCCGAGGCGGTCGAACGGCGCAAGGCATTTGCCGCCGAATTAGCTGTTGTGCCAAGGGTTGAAGCGGTCAGAAAGCTGCGCATGCAGCCACATCTCACGGACTACGCTACCCAGCCAGTCGAGTTTCTCGGTATCCAGGATGCAGCAAGCACCGCGGTCAATCTGAGCCAGTTCAGCGCGAACCATCTGGGTGGCCTCACCGCTTCGCCGCTCCACGCCCGGGCGCTGGCCGCTACCCTGCCAACATTCAGTCGAATTCGCGCTGCCCGGCGACACTTCACAGCCGAGGCAGATCACGTCTCGCCGCCCAGAGAGCAGCCAAATGCTTCCAGCACGCAAATGCAGTTGGACACCTCGCTCGTGAACCGATTGGCCACAATCCAGCTTCACGATCTCATTAAAAACCCGGTCGTAACGGAGGTAACTACCTCGGACAGTGAACTGCATGTGCATTTCGAGTATTGCATGCTCACCATCACCCGGCGGATCGCCGGCACGAGATGGTGGCATCCCGACCTCGTCGACGAGGAGGATTGGTACGTACCGGGAATGAAGCGCGGCGACATGATCAAGGCTTCGACCGACGAGACCTATGCGCATTGCCTGCCTCAGGGCCTGCTTCTGGTTCGTAACGTGGAATTCAGCGGCTCGTGGACCGCCGAAGCCCGCACGACGATGCAAAACGCCGTCTCGTTTCTGGGTCCCTTCCTGATGCAGGCGCCAACCGGCTCTACATCCAGCACGTCCGACCTCGAACAGATAAGTGTGCTTGGCGTGGGCGTTCAGGTAATAGGCGAGCTTTGCTTTCCATTGCCGCCGCTCCCGCCGATGGATGATCCGGCGGAATTGGAACGTCCCGTTGTCTAAGCAATCAACGACGCTCAATGAAGACGGTAAGTGCGTTGTGGCCGGGCCGGACGAGGTGTCCCAGGCACCGGTATCATCGCGTGCACTCTGCGGTGCTGGCACGCTGCGGACTGTGGGCAAAGGTGGTCGCGGGAGCGCGCTGCCGCCTTTGCCATACCCACCGGAATACCGGTTCCGGCCTCGCTGCTGCGGCTGAACGAGCGGAGCCTATCCCGAACCTTCGCGCGCCGATTTTTACTAGCTTCCCGCCAGCGACAATCCACGGGCGCGCTCGCATAGCAGGGCAAGCAATTCGCTGCGCCTGGCTTCCGGCGTGTCGACGGGCAACACGAAACAAAGCGTCTTGTTGATGGCCCCGTCGCCATCGCGGATGGGCGCGGCCATGCACCAGGTGAAGCGGTCAGCCAGAGCGGCGGTCTCGCTGAAACCTTGCTGGCGCGCCAGAGCCACATCGCCGAAGAACTCGGCTGGCGCAATGACGCGGCCGTCGGGAAGCTTGTAGTCGCCAGGCGGAATGAAGTCCTGTATTTCCTGCGCGCTCATATGGCCGAGCAGCAGCCTTCCGGACGCCGTCCACGGGATCGGCACCTCGACTCCGACATCGCTTGAAATCCGGAACGGGCCGGGCGAGTCCCGGCAATCAAGGACGACGTATTTGTTCCCGCGCAGGCCACACAGTTGGACGGTCTCGCCCGTCTCCGCGCCTAGTCTGTCCAGGGTTTCGATGATGCGTCGATAATGGGCATTATGATGTGAGTAGGCCCAGCCGAACAGATGCATCGCCTTTCCGAAATAGACATAGCCTTCCGTCCCGACGTTCTCGAGCATTTCGGCTTCCAGCAGGCTGTTGACGATCTCATAAGTGGTCGAACGCGGCGCGCCGATCATCTTGGCGATATCGCCGACGCGCATCGGCGCGCGCTGCCGCAGAAGCGCTTCAAGCAGCGTGATGACGCGGTCAATCCCGCGGCGCCGTTCGCCATTGCGCGGCTCGGCGCGGACTTCCCTTTCGATCAAACCAGTGACGCCATCGCTCATGTGGGCCGCACCCCGCGCAAAATCATTTCGGCCCTCGTCTCAAGACGCTTGAAAGATGTCAAGGCTCAGTCTAGCATCCCATCTGTCCGATATACAGGCCTCTTGTCTGGAATATCGGACAATAAGGAGCCAGGCGCAGAGAGTCCTGACGAGAAAAAGGGCGGTTTCCGAGATGCGGCAACCGGCGGGTTTTCTCGTCTCGACCCCGCACGTCCAGGCATAACCTCAGAAGGGAACAATCATGACCAAATCATCGTTTTTCGCATCCGCCAGCGCCCTTTGCCTCGGTCTTCTCCTCAGCGTTGGCGCCGGTTCGCAGGCCAACGCCGCCGCTAAATGCATCAAGGGCGACCGCAAGGCGCCGTATACGATCGGCTGGGCCAACATCTATTCAGTTCCGACCTGGATGAAGCAGACACAGGGCACGATCGAAGCCGAAGTCGAAACTTTGAAGAAGCAAGGCTTGGTCGACAAGCTCGTCGTGACCGACGCCCAAGGCGACGCCAACGTCCAGATTCAGCAGATCCAGTCGATGATCGATTCCGATGTCGATGCCATCATCCTGATCGCTGGCTCGTCGACCGCGCCGGCGCGCGTGCTGGCGGACGCCTGCGCCAAAGGCATCGCGATCATCAATTTCGACAGCCTCGTCGACACCGACCAGGTGACCGCCAAGGTCAACACCGATTCCTCACAGTGGGGCGATCAGGCGGCCAAGTTCCTGATCGACGCCATCGGAGGCAAGGGCAAAATTCTGATCCTCAATGGCCCAGCCGGCGTTTCGGTCAGTGACGACCGGCGCAAAGGCGCCGATGCCGAGCTTAAGGCTCATCCCGATGTGAAAGTGCTTGCCGAAACGAACACGCCCTACAATGTCGCGCCCGCCCAGGAAGCGGTCACCAGTCTGCTTTTCGCCAATCCCGAAATCGACGGCATCCTGTCGCTCGGCGGCGCTCTGTCGGCGGGTGCCGTGCTCGCGCTCGACAAGCAGGGTCGCGACCAGGTGCCGATCACCGGCGAGAATGCGCGCCAGTTCCTCGAACTGTGGAAGGAAAAGGGCTTGAAGAGCTGGGCGACGATGCAGCCGAACTGGCTCGGCGCTTTCGCCACCTACACCGCCGTACAGGCGCTGGACGGCAAGGATGTGCCGGCTTTCGTCAAGATCCCGCTGCCGGTGATCGACAATTCCAACGTCGACGAATATCTCGCCCGGGCTAAGGATTTCCCGGCTGACGGTTACATCTATTCGCCGTTCGATGAGGATCTGTTCAAGAAGCTGCTGGCCCAGAAATAAGCCTGAAGGGTTGCAACATTGACAACCACGGCTACGCTTCTCGCCGCGCGGGGGGTGTCGAAGTCCTTCTTCGGCAACCCCGTCCTGCGCAACGTTTCCATCGCTCTGCAGCCGGGCCGCGTGCATGCGCTGCTCGGCGAGAACGGCGCGGGGAAGTCGACGCTGATCAACCTTTTGTCCGGCGCCCTGCGCCCGGACGGCGGGGCGATCGAGGTTGATGGACGCCCGGTATCGCGCATGAGCCCCGCTCATGCGCGGCATGCCGGGATCGCCGTTGTCCAACAGGAACTCAGCCTGACGGCCAGCCTCTCGATCGCCGAAAATATCGGGCTCGGCGCCTATCCCAAGAGATTCGGCTTGGTCGATTACACGGAACTTGCCGCACGGGCCAGGGCCGCATGTGATCTTGTCGGCCTTCGCGAACCGCTGTCTACGCCGGTGGGGCATCTGTCACTCGGCCGGCGTCAGATGGTGGAGATCGCCAAGGCGCTCTACCGGCGGCCGCGCGTGCTCATTCTCGACGAACCCACCTCATCGCTATCGGCAACCGAGACAAAAACCCTCACGGACTTGCTGGAAAGGCTTCGGGCCGAGGGCATCGCCATTCTCTACATCTCACACCGGCTGAACGAAGTGATGACACTGTGCCAGCATGTCACCGTACTGAAGGACGGCGCCTGCACGGCGGACCGCTCGCTGGAAGAAACTGATGCCGCCGGGCTGGTGCGGCTGATGGTCGGCCGCGACCCCGGCGATCTCTTTCCACGATGGCAGCCTTCCCCATCGCCAGCCAACGCCATCTCGGTTCGTAATTTTTCGGCCGGCCTGATGCGCGACGTCGATCTCGACATCAGGACAGGCGAGGTGCTTGGGATCGGCGGCCTGGTCGGGCAGGGGCAGGAAGATCTGCTGCTTGGCCTCTACGGCGCGATCCCGGCTAGGTCGGCATCCGCGACCGTAAACGCTGCTTCGGGTCTGCCGGGCGGCGTGCCGAAAGCCAATGCGCTCGGCCTCGCCTATGTCCCGGCCGACCGCAAGCGCGAAGGCCTGCACTTGATCCATCCCATCATCACCAACATGATGCTACCAGCCTTCGCAAGGCTGCCGGCGTTGAAGCTGCGCAGCCGGCGTGCCGAGCGCGATTTGGCGAGGGGACTCGCCGCCCAGCTTGCCATCAAGGGCGACCTCGATCGCCCGGCGCAGGCACTCTCAGGTGGCAACCAGCAGAAAGTCGCGCTGGCGAAATGGATGCCACACGATCCGCTTGTGCTTCTCCTCAACGATCCGACGCGCGGCGTCGATGTCGAGACCAAGCGTGAGATCTACATGATGCTTCGCAATCTCGCTGCCGCCGGCAAGGCGATCGTCCTGCTCAGTTCCGACACACCCGAACTGGTGCACCTTTGCGACCGCGTCGCCGTGGTCCGAGAAGGTCGCATCAAGGCCATGCTCGAGCGCGAGGCACTGAGCGAGGAAGTCATCGTCTCCGCCGCAATGGGCGCCGAACAGCAGAAAGTTGCGGCATGAGCACGGTTGTATCCTCAAGCCAAGCCGGCGCCCTCTACTGGCGAGTTCAGCTGCGCCGAAATGTTGGCGTGCGCAGCCTGTTTGCCGTGGTTCTGGCGTTCCTCGTTGCCTACGGCGTGTTGTTCCCCGGCCTCTTGACGGCGTCCGGCTTCGCCAAATTCACCCAGAGCTGGTTTCCGCTGGCGCTGGTCGCGATGGCCCAGGCGATCCTCATGCTCACCGGCGGCATCAGCTTGGCAATCGGCGCAATGGTCAGTCTCGGCGCGGTAATCGCCGCGACGACGATGATCGGGCCGCTGGGCGTAGCCGGCGGCACCGCCGTGGTGGCGCTGACCGGTATCGGCATCGGTGCCGCGACGGGGTTCATCGTCGTGAAACTTCGGTTGCCGGCCATCGTGGTGACGCTCGCCGGCTCCTTCATCATCGGCGGTGCTGCGTTGCTCATCCTGCCGAGGCCGGGCGGCGCCATTCCGGAGTGGCTGTCGGACCTGCTTGCCGGCAACACGCCGGCGGCATTCGTGTTGCTGGTGCTCGTCGTGCTTTTGTGGAAACTCTATCTCGCCACCCCGCTTGGGTTGAGCCTCTATGCCGCCGGTGAGAATCCGGTCGGCGCCTATCGCTCCGGCGTGCCGGTCGACGGCGCGCGGATCGCGGCCTATGCGATCAGCGGTCTGCTTTGCACAGGCGCCGGCCTGTTCGTCGCCGCGCAAACGGGTTCGGGCGACCCGGTCATAGGCACAGCCTTCACGCTGAATTCCATTGCCGCCGCGGTGCTCGGCGGAATCGGCTTCCTCGGCGGCCAGGGCACGATGCGCGGCGCGCTTGCCGGCAGCCTGCTGCTCAGCCTGATGATCAGTGTCATGTTCTTCCTCGGCTTCACGCCAGTTGCTCAGTATGTCGCCCAAGGCCTCATCATCATCGGGGCGGTCGCCATCCCGCAATTCCGCAAGGTGCAGCAATGACAGCACGGAAAGAGAGCGCGCGCGGCGGGCGGGCGTTGACGATCCTGCGCAGCCGGCCCTTCCTCACGGTCGCTATCGTTGCCGCGGTGTGGATCGCGGCGAGCTTCGCTTCACGTGGCTTCGGCGCTTATGGTCATTTGCGCTATTTGGTCGAGTTGGGCGCGGTGATCGGCCTGGTCGCGGCGGGCCAGACCTTCGTGGTGATTGCCGGCGGCATTGACCTTTCCGTCGCGGCGATCGTCACGGTCAGTGCCGTCAGCCTCCCGCTGCTCTCATTGCAGGCGGATCCGACCGGGCTCACAGCCGTTCTTGCAGTACTTGCGTTGACGACCGCGATAGGTCTCGTAAACGGGCTGGGCGTGGCGCTGTTGCGCGTTCATCCAATGATCATGACACTGGCGATGGCGACATTCCTGCAGGGCCTCCTGATCATCATCGCCGGCGGCAGCGCCGTGACCGCCGAGAACCCGCTGGTCAGCTGGCTCGGCAATGCGCGGCCAGCCGGTATTCCGGCAGGCGTGCTTTTGTGGGTGGTCATTTCCGTGATCGTTCTGACCACGATGCATGCGACATCCCTCGGCGCCCGGATTTTCGCGATGGGCGCCAATCCGCTTGCCGCGGCGCTGTCCGGAGTTTCCGTCGCCTCGACCACGCTCGCCGTCTACGGCATCAGCGGCTTCTGTTCGGGACTTGCCGGTGTGTTGGTCCTCGGCATGAACGGCCAAGGCTATGTCGGGATAGGAGATCCCTATCTCCTCGCGTCGATTGCCGCCGTGGTGCTCGGCGGCACCTCGATACTGGGCGGGCTCGGCACCTATGCCGGTACTATCCCCGGCGCGATCCTGCTGGTCACGATCACGGCGCTGATCACCGTCGTCAACGCATCGCCCGGCTGGCGCAGTATCCTGTTCGGGTCGCTGATTCTGGGGCTGCTGCTTCTCTCAGGCAGGGAGCAGGCCCGCCGATGAAATATCGTGCAGCCGGTAGATACGCCTTGCGTTGCCGAAGAACAGCGCCGTTTGCTCGTCCGCGGAAAGCTCTCCTGCAATGGCTTTGAAGCTGTCATATACTGCATCGAATGACGCATGCAGGCCGGCGACTGGGAAGTCACTGCCGAACATCGCTCGCTGCGTACCGAAACAGTCGATGCAATGCATGACAACCGGCTTCAGGCTGTCGAGTGTCCAATCATGATCGTAGGCGACCAGATCCGATATCTTGATGGCAGCGTTGTCGCACTCCGACAAAAGCCGCAGCCCTTCGCGCCACACCCGCATGCCGTCTGCATCGCGATCGATCGGGCTGCCGCAGTGGTTGAGAACAAAGAGCTGGTCCGGAAAGGCCGCTGCGAGGCGCGCCGCACCGGGGAGCTGGCGCGGAAACACCATCAGGTCGAAAACCAGCCGGTGGCGCCCAAGCAGGGACAGGCCGGCACGCCAGGCCTGATCGTCCATGATGCCGTCACGGGCAGCAAAACGGCGGGCAGGATCCGGATCCCAGCTCAGTATGTCGCGCACACCGACGACACGGTCGAATGCCGCCTGCGCCTCGACCAGCGCCGGCGCTTGGCGGCTCGCCAGCGGTATGTGAACAACATAACGGGCGGCCACGCCGCGCGACTTGTCGAGCGTTTCAAGCCACCGCGTTTCGCCGACGCATTCATCCCCGGTCCAGCCGGCTTCGACATGGACGGTTGCGACGACATTGTGCCGGCCGGCGTCGCGCAAATAATCTTCAGGAAGGTAGTTTCGCCGCAAGCGGCCAAGCTCCCCCAGACCGCCGCGTTCGCCAGCCGTTGTGGCGAGCCAGGGGTGCCGGCTGAGGCCGAGATCCCAAAGGTGATGGTGGGCATCGATGATCGGTCCGCGGTAAGGTGTTGGCACGCATCTCTCTCATGGTGTGGCCGGAATCGGAAATCGATCCGGACTTCATCCTGTAAAGGAAGGACTAGCATCGGATGACCGAAAGCTCACCCGTACTGTTGCTGGCGACCCGAGAAAATTTCCTGCTCGATGACCGTATCCGCGGCGTGCCGCCTGGCACCCTCGGCTTGGACAGCAGCCTTGTCGCATCTGAGCGCTGGCATCCAGCGGATGGGCGTATGTCGTTGCCGGTGTTGACCGTCGACGAGGGGGCCTTCATCGCCAATCGTGACCTGTTCCTGCGCTATGCGCGAGAGCAGGGCGCCGTGATCGCCCCGCATGCCAAGACCCCGATGGCGCCTGATCTTGCCCGGTCCCTGATCGAGGCCGGAGCATGGGGCACGACCGTCGCCGACATAAGGCAGGCCACGGTGATGCTCAGAGCCGGACTCTGTCGGCTGATCATCGCCAATGAGGTCGGCGGACCAGGTGGTGCGAACCGGCTTGCGGTTCTTGTCAGCGCCTGGCCAAGCGCTGAGTTCTACGTTTTCGCCGACTCGATCGCCGCCGTGAATGCGCTTGCCGAAGCCTGGCGGGCCAATGCGAGGCTGCCGCCATTGCGCGTGCTCGTCGAACTTGGTGCGGGCAGGGCAGGCGCCCGGACCACCGGCGAAGCCGAGGCGATTGCCGACGCGATTGTAGCAGCCGGCGGCCGGCTGCTGATCGCCGGCGTCGCAACCTATGAAGGTGCCGCGGCGCAGCCCGATCCTGACCGCACCGATGAGGCGATATCCGCCCTGCTGACAATGACAGCCGACATGTTCCTGCGGCTCCGCGCCCGCGTCGGCGGCGACACCCCGCTGATTGTCACGGCAGGCGGCTCGGTCTACTTCGACAAAGTGGTCGCAGCGCTTTCGCCTCTCGTTTCTAGGGACAGCAGCGCGACGCTGGTGCTGCGCAGCGGCGCCATCTTCTTCCACGACCATGGCGTCTACGACCGCTCGCTCGGCACACTCGACGCCCGCGAGGGTTTTGCAGTCGGCGGCTTCAATGCGTCCGCACGAAATTCGTTCCGTCCGGCTTTGCGCCTATGGGCCGAGGTACTGTCGCGGCCGGAGCCCGGCCTTGCGATCTGCGGCATGGGCATGCGCGACGTGTCGTTCGACCAGGGCTTTCCAATGGTCCTGACCATCTTTCGTGCCGGCAAGCAGCTGCCGATAGCGCGTGCCGAGGTCTTCAAGCTCAACGACCAGCACGCCTTCCTGACAATTGCGTCGGGCGACGACATTGCCGTCGGCGACACCGTTGAATTCGGCATCTCCCATCCCTGCACCTGCCTTGATCGCTATCGCGTGATCTTCGGCGTCGACGCGGCCGGATATGTCAGCCACGCCTTTCCCACCTATTTCGGCTGACCATCGTCGCGCTTTCCAAAAAAGAACGAAAGGATCCGATATGATCAAGTACTTGCAATCCGGCTCCCGCATGTCGCAGGCGGTCGTCTATGGCGGCCTCGTGCACATAGCGGGCCAGGTCGCAGACGATCGCAAGGCCGGCATCGAGGGTCAGACGAGCGAGGTACTCTCCAAGATCGAGGCGCTCCTGGTCGAGGCCGGCAGCAGCAAGTCGAAGCTCGTGGCGGTCAACATCTTCCTGCCACAGATTGGCGATTTCGACGCCATGAACAGTATCTACGATGCCTGGGTGGATTCCGCCCGTCTGCCGGCGCGTGCCTGCGTCGAGGCGCGTCTCGCTGATCCTGACCTCCGCATTGAGGTCACCGCCGTCGCGGCTGTGTGAACCGCCGCCATGCACACCGGCATCAGCCATTCGCTCGATTTCGATCGGGACGGCAAGACGCTCAGCCATCTGAGCATCCCGTTCTCGATAGACCGTTCGCCATATTTCCAAATCAAGGTCCCGATCTGCCTCATGCGCAATGGTGAGGGTCCGTCGCTGCTTCTTATGGCCGGTAATCACGGCGATGAATATGAAGGCGAGCTGTGCTTGGCAAAGCTGGTCCGCCGGCTCGATCCAGCGCGAGTCAGGGGCCGCGTCACCATCCTGCCGATGGCCAATGTGCCGGCGGTGATGGCCGCCAAACGCTGCTCGCCGCTCGATGGCGGCAATCTCAATCGCGCCTTTCCCGGAGATCCGTCGGGCACGCCGACAAGCCGGCTCGCCAACTTTCTCGAGACAGACCTGTTCCCCCGACACGACATCGTCTTCGACATTCATTCGGGGGGCACTTCGATGGAACATCTGCCGACTGCACTCGTCGAGCGCAATGCCGATCCCGAGCGCCACAGGCGCGGGGTGGAGCTGATGCGGGCGCTCTGCATGCCCTATGGGTTCGTGGCCGACAATGGCCAGGCCTCGCCGACCTCCATGGGTGCAGCGCGCCGTGCCGGCGCCATCGGCGTCAGCGGTGAGTTCGGGGGCGGCGGCACCGCCACGGTCGACACGATGGCGATCACCGCTCGCGCGATCGACAATCTGCTGATTGCACTAGGCCTGGTCGACGGGCCAGTTGTTGGCGCGGAGTCAATGCATTCGATGCCGACGCGACTGCTTTCGCTTTCGCGGCATAGCCAGGGCCTCTACGCCGCCCGCCGCGGCTGGTTTGAACCCGCCGTGAGGGTTGGCGACAGCGTGAACGCCGGACAATTGGCTGGCTGGTATCACGATCTCGAAAGGCTCGATCTTGCCGAGGAAGCCTTGCATTTTGCCGAAAACGGCATCGTGCTTTCGCGGCGGCTGCATACAATGTGCGAGGCAGGAGACTGCCTCATGCAAGTCGCCGAACCCGTAGAAACCTAAAGGGAAACCGCACGGCGTCTAGCTGCTGCGCCACTCTGGAGAACTGAGGATATCTTATGCAGCTTTCCATGTGGACCTACCCCTGGGATGTCCAGGATCTCGGTTTCGAGATGGTCGAACGCGATCTGGTCGAACGCGCGGGACTCAACATGATCAGCCTTGCTGCCTCGTATCATGCGGGACGCTTCCTTCAGCCGCGCAGCCCGCGCCGCAAAGCCTATTTCCCGGAGGACGGCACGATCTACTTCAAGCCAACCGCCGCGCGATGGGCCGACCTCGCAATTCAGCCCAAGGTGGCGGACGTGATCTCGCAGGGAGGCGACGTGCTTGGCGAGCTCGTCCGCAGACGAGACGCCAATGGGCTCGGTGTTTCGTGCTGGACGGTGTGCCTGCACAACACCCGCGCCGGCATGCTTTATCCGCAGGTGGTTACCCGAAATGCCTTCGGCGATCCCAATTATTACAACCTTTGTCCCTCGCATCCGGATGCGCGCGCCTATGTTCGCGCGCTGGTCGCCGACGTTACGCACACCTACAAGCCGGACAGAATCGAGCTCGAAAGCCCGTCATTCATGAGCTTCGCCCACGAATATCATCACGAGAAAGACGGTGTCGGGCTGACCGCGGAAGATGACTTCCTTCTGTCGCTGTGCTTTTGCCCGTCCTGCCTCGCCCGCGCCGCTTGTGCCGGCATTGACGGCGAGGCGGCGCGCAAACTGGTCAGAGGGTGGATCGTCGAGACCTGTGATCGTGCCGTTCCGGCACCGCGTTTTCCGGACTTTCCGAACGGTAGCTTCGATACCTTCCAGCCCTGGCCAGAATTATACGACTTTCTGCTGTGGCGGTTCGAGCCGGTGACCAGCTTGGTTGCCGAGCTGCGCGACGTTGCCGATCCGGGCACACGTGTCCTCATCATTGACCTGAAGGACGGCTGGTTGGGCGGCTGCGATCTGGCGGCTCTCGGCCAGGCTTGCGACGGCGCGATCCTGTGCGCCTACGATATGCAGGCCAGCGATGTCGCAGATCTGATGGCCACTGGCCGTGCCACGCTCGGAGCAGAGAAATTCCTTGGGACCGGTTACCGGCTGTTCCATCCGGAAATGGCAGGCCCGGACATTCTCGCCGCCAAAGTGAAACCGGCGCTGGCGGCGGGCGTCGATGGCATCAATTTCTACAATTACGGCCTTGTACCTGCCGCACGCCTCGATTGGGTGAGTGCCGCACGATCTGTGTGAACAATCGATCCACTGCCGACCCAATAGGCCTAATTTTGCCTCGAGCATTGCGCGTAATGGAGAGGCGTTCGGAGGACTTCCCGCATGGATCCTCGCATTGCTTTGGCCGGCGGCCAGCAGCCTAGCTGAAAATCGAGGCATGGCTGTGAGGGCCACGCGGGAGGGAGGCGGGTTATACGGTGGAGCGCATCTTCCAATTTATTCGCTCTAGCGCATATTGAAATCTATCTTCTGAGCGTATATCTCATAGCTGGAGAGGTACGCTGTGGACCAAATCGCCCGAACGCCTAAGCAACTCGGAGATGCCATCCGCCGGCGGCGCCGCAAGCTCGGCCTGAACCAGGCCACTGTCGGGGAGCACACGATGCTACGCCAAGCGACCATCTCGGCCGTCGAGAATGGAGCGCCCGGGACACAGCTCGGAACGCTTTGCGACATTCTCGCAGCGCTCGACCTTGAATTGGTTGTCCGCTCTCGGACCAGAGCAAAGTCGACCGAGATCGAGGACGTCTTTTGATGGCTCGTCCGCGGCGGCACCTCCCGCTCAACGTCTTCTTGAACAGCCGTCTCGTCGGGCGGCTGAATAGACAATCCAGCGGCGCGATCGATTTTCAGTATGATCCGTCCTGGCTTGCCTGGGAGCATGCGCTACCAGTCTCGCTATCTCTGCCCCTACGTGAAGATCGCTATATCGGTGCACCCGTCATTGCCGTGTTCGACAATCTCCTGCCCGACAGCATCCCGATTCGCCGCCGTATGGCTGAGCGTGTTCATGCCCGAGGGATAGACGCCCACGACTTGCTTGCCGCTGTCGGACGGGATTGTGTCGGCGCACTGCAATTCCTGCCGGATGATGTCGAGCCGGGCCCCGCCGGTATTGTCGACGGCAAACCCGTTGACGATATCGAAATTGCTCGTCTCGTCCGCGATCTGGCATCGGCCCCCCTCGGGCTGGGCGAGGATGAAGATTTCCGGATCTCGATCGCTGGCGCTCAGGAAAAGACTGCGCTCTTGTTCTGGAAAGGACGTTGGTACAAGCCGCTGGCGACGACTGCTACAACGCACATCCTCAAGCCACAGATTGGACGCTTGCCAAATGGCATCGACCTTTCCTTCAGTGTTGAAAACGAATTTTTCTGCCTCAAGATGACAGCCGCCCTGGGACTCCCGTGCGCCGTCGCCGCAATCGAGGAATTCGAAGGCAATCGCGTGCTCGTAGTCGAACGTTTCGATCGCCGATGGACGAGTGACAACCGTCTCCTGCGCTTGCCCCAGGAAGACTGCTGCCAGGCTCTGTCTGTGCCTCCGTCGCTGAAATACGAATCCGATGGCGGGCCTGGGGTTCCGGCTATCCTTGGTCTGATGAAGGGAAGCGACCAACCGGAGCTAGATCAAGCTGCGGTTCTGAAGGCCGTGGTCGCCTTTTGGCTGCTCGGCGCCACAGATGGACATGCCAAGAATTTTAGCGTCTTTCTTTCTCCCGGCGGCCGGTTCCGCATGACGCCGTTATATGATGTGATCTCAGCGCAGACCAGCCTTGATGCGGGACAGATCAGGCGCAACAAAATGAAGTTGGCGATGGCTATAGGCGACGCACGCCACTACCTTATCGATAGCGTCATGCCGCGCCATTTCATCCAGACCGCCGCCAAGGCAGGAATTGGTCCAAAACCCGTCACAGCGATCTTTGACGAGCTGCGCCAACGGGCGCTAGCGGCAATCGAACTGGTTTGTGCATCGCTCCCAAAGGGTTTCCCTTCGCAAGTCGCAGATGCCATTGGCAATGGGGTCAAAGCTCGCGTGCGCAGACTGGAAGAGGTGTGATGCTTAAGATCGAGGCACAACCAGACTGATAGCCATTGGGACGTCCAAATGATCTTCTTTTAGCAGCAGCAACGCCGCGCGGGATGTAATCAACCCACGGACTTGCCAGCCTGTAACTTTCTGACCAGGCCGATCAGCTGATCCAGGTCCGCGCGTGTAAGCGCAAGCATCTCCGCAGGGGGTTTGTGATATTCCCTTGTCAATTCCTCAATGGTTGCAACACCCTTGGCCGTAAGCTTGACACGTTTGACACGGCGATCGCTTGGCGACGGAACCCGTTCGGCGAGCCCCGCCTGCTCCAACCGGTCGACCAGCCAGGTCGCCGTCGAAGGGTCGCAGTGCCATTGAGCGGCCAATGCGCCGATCGGCTTGCCCGCATCTTTGTCGAGGGTGAAGAGGGCGCGCGAGTCGTTGGGCGTCAGACCCAATTTCTGCTGGATCGCCAACCGGTCCGGCGCGGACCGCATCAGGAAATCAAACACCAGGCGCCAAGCCTCGGTGGCGTGCTGCAAGCGGTCTTGGCCCGGTCCCATTCCACGCTCCTTCGTGTCTTGACACATATTTGGACCAATCATATGATTTGATCAATCAAAATATTTAAGTGATCAAATCAATGAGAGGAGATCCGAGATGACCAACACCACGGTTCTCGTCGTCGGGGGCGGCCTGAACGGTCTGACGGCGGCCGCCCTTTTGGCTCACAACGACATTCCGTGCGTCCTCGTCGAGCGCCATCCCGACACGTCAATCCAGTACAAATTTGCCGGCATTTCCCCGCGCAGCATGGAGATCTTTCGAAGCCTCGGCCCCGAGGAGGAGATTCGTGCAAATCGTACGGGGGACCAGCAGGCAGGCGCTATTGCGCGCGCCAGGAATCTCACCGATCCCGAGATTCAATGGGGCGGACCGGCGTGGCCGGATGCAAGTGCCCTCAGCCCCACGCAACCGGCGACGTGTGATCAGCACGTCCTGGAACCGATTCTGCGCCGCTACGCCGAGCGGAACGGTGCAGACATACGTTTCAGCAGGGACTGGTGGCTTTCGAACAGGATGAGAATGTCGTCCGCGCGGAAATTCGCGATATCGCGACCGGCGTAAAGGACGCCATCTCGGCCGACTATCTGATCGTCGCGGACGGTGCGAACGGCTCGATGCGAGAGAGGCTGGAGATCAGCCGCAGCGGGGCAGGCGGCCTTCAGCACTGGATAAATGTCGTCTTTGACACGGACATGCCTCCGACGATCGGCGGCAAGCGTTTCACGTCGTGCTTCGTGACGGACCTCAACGGGACCTTCCGCCCAGGGAGGGTGGACGATGGCTTCTGGCGATCCAATACTTTCCCGAAAAGGGCGAGAAACCCCAGGATTTTGATGAAGTCAGGTGCAGGGAACTGATCATACGAGGTGCGGGCCGGTCGGATATCACGACTAGGCTTGTCGATGTGCGCTCCTGGGAAGTGGCCGCGATGACAGCGCGCCAATTCCGCCGAGGCCGCGCGTTTCTTGTGGGGGATGCCGCACATGTGATGCCCCCAACAGGCGCTTTCGGTGGCAATTCAGGTATCCACGACGCCCATAACCTTGCCTGGAAGCTTGCGATGGTAACACGCGGGCATGCCGGTCCCTCGTTGCTGGATAGCTATGACATGGAGCGCCGGCCGGTCATCGAGGCTACGTTGGCGCAAGCGCTCGCCCGCCTTCAGAAATGGTTCGACGATCCGTCGAAGCGATTGCCTCCCCCAGTCGCGATCGTCGAGGATTACGACGTGGTATTTGGCCAACGCTACGCTGCAGGTGTCGTGGCTCAGGAAGCCACGCGGGACGATCACCCATTCCAAAAATCCACGGAGTTGTCGGGCCGCCCTGGCACGCGTTTACCGCATTTCGCGGTCGGGCGTGCCGGCCAGCGGATTTCGAGTCTCGATTTGTGCGATCGCGACCCTCTTCTCCTCTGCGCCGACGACGCATGGTGTCAGGCCGCTGACGCCGTAAGCCAGCGCCTCCGCATCCCGCTGACCTGCCACGCCTTGGGTGCCAATGGGGGTCTGATTGATTTGGACCATCGGTGGCCTTCCGCGCTCGGGGTTGAAAGCGGCGGTGCCGCCTTGGTCAGGCCGGACGGGTTTGTCGCGTGGCGGTCAACGCACGGTGTGCCTGATCCTGTACAGATGCTGATCGAAATACTTGACGGCTTGGGTTTCCGCACGCAGGCGTGCGAACATCATCAGTGAGCGGCGGATGCCTCCGGTCTTCCGGCACGACTTCCTTGCCGATGTCGTCGCCGGGAATGCCGGCGATGTTCAGCCGTTTGCCCGTCTCGTCATGCCTCCTTCCTACTCGTTGTCACCGAGTAGGGCCGCGCCAACCGCTTCGGTCCTCCCCTTGTGTCGCTAAACTCGCATGGACCATCGTGCTGGCCTTTGGCATTGGAGGCCGAATGTCGCCGTTACGGCAAATGATCAATCAACTCGTTCAGCAGGAGCAGCAACGCCCCAGCGACGACAGCCGCGGCCGCGTCGTCCAGCATGATGCCGGCCCCACCCCTTACCTTGTCATGCATGATACGGATGGGCCAAGGCTTGACGACGTCGAAAAACCGGAAAGCAAGGAAGCCTGTTGCCCACCAGAGTGGGTCGAGTGGCAGCATGGAAAGTGTCACGGCGGCGCCGAAGGTCTCATCGATGACGACGATTTGCGGGTCCTCCGTCCCGGTATGGGAGATAACATGCGATGACGCCCATACGCCGACGGCGAACAGGGCCGCATAGGCAAGCACCGTCAGCCAAGGCGATGCGGGTATCAGAGCCGCGGCAACAGCCACTCCAACCATTGCGCCGGCCGTGCCCGGCCATGTTGGAGATAATCCCACGCCGACAGAGGTCGCGAGCAGGTAGGCGAACTTGGGTAGAAATTTATGCATCGAGTTTCGGCCGGCTTCCGACGGGTCGCAAGCAATCATAGTCACATCGTTCGGGTGTTGCCGCCAGACCGCCGCTCGATTTGCACACCGGTCACAAGGCATCGCCCAAACCGTGAAATGCTGTCGGGCAGCTGTCGCTGCGACCGGAAGTTCTGTTTCGCCGTCAGCTTGGCGAGCATCTTAATCCGCCGGCCACATTCGCCAAACGAGATCGCTTTTGCGGCGAGTTGAGAACGTTCCTGAGCCCGGTCTCGGCCCGCATTGGCCAACTGAAACGGTGGCGATGGTGGAACAAACCCGCAAATTGCTGGTAAAGCTCCGTCAAACGACATCATCAGAGGAGCCGCCATGATCGCCGGTCTCATGAAAAGTCGCATCGACCCGCTATGGGAGCAGGCCGCCTCTCCGCTGATCGGGATCGGCATGACGCCGAACCAGGTTACGGCCAGCGGGCTCGTGCTCGTGGCTTTGTCTTCGGCCGCCTACGCGTATCACCATTCAAGTCTTGCCTTTGGCTTGTGCCTGGCGTTTGCCTTCAGCTTCGACGCGCTGGACGGTGCGGTCGCCCGCCGGACAAATATGAGCACCAAGGCCGGTGGCTATTTCGACGCTATCGTCGACCGTTATCAGGAATTGGCCGTCTTTGCGGCAATAGGCTGGGTCGCCGATCTGTGGGCGATCGCAATGTTCGCGTTCGCCGGCGGGATTCTCACCAGTTATGCCAAGGCGCGGACGGCGCTGGAAATCCCTGTGGAAAACCATGGTTGGCCGGATTTCTTCGAGCGAATGGAACGTCTGGTGTTCATTTGCGTGCTGCTCGCCGCCGACGGAGTCGCGACTGCCATGGGCGCGGCTTCGCCCTGGATTCTGGCAGGCGGGTTCGCGTTGTACGCAGTGCTGGCCAACGCGACGGCCCTGCAACGGATCAGTCGCGCATTTGCGATGCTGAAACGAGCCGACGGGAAGCAGCCGTGAGACCGCTAGAACGCGAGCATCGTATTGACCGCCGTGGCTTTTCCAACAAAGTCGCGTCAGCGCCAGCCCAAGCCTGGGGCGACGTGGGTCAGGATCGCCTCGATGGCATGGACATTGTAGTCGACACCGAGCTGGTTGGGGACTGTGAGCAGCAGCGTATCGGCCTCAGCGATGGCTTCGTCGCCCTTTAGCTGCTCGATCAGGACGTCTGGCTCGGCGGCATAGGAGCGGCCGAACACGGCAAGCCTGTCTGCCTCGATATAGCCGAACTGATCTCCGCCCTGGTTGCCGCCGAAATAGGCGCGGTCGCGATCGTCGACCAGCGCAAAAATGCTGCGGCTCACCGACACCCGCGGCTCGCGCGTGTGGCCGGCCGCCTTCCAGGCTTCGCGAAAAGCCTTGATCTGTTCGGCTTGCTGGATGTGAAACGGCTTTCCGCCTTCATCGAATTTGAGCGTGGAACTCTGCAGGTTCATCCCAAGTTTCGCCGCCCATTCTGCGGTGGCGTTTGTGGCGGCGCCCCACCAGATGCGCTCGCGCAGGCCCTCCGAGTGTGGCTCGACGCGAAGCAGGCCGGGCGGGTTGGGAAACATCGGCCGCGGATTGGGCTGGGCAAAGCCTTTGCCCAGCAACACTTCGAGCAGCACTCCGGTGTGTCTGCGGGCCATGTCGGCATCGCTCTCGCCCTCTTGCGGGGCGTAGCCGAAGTAGCGCCATCCGTCGATCACCTGCTCCGGCGAGCCGCGGCTGATGCCTAGCTGCAGACGCCCTCCGGCGATCAGATCGGCGGCGCCGGCGTCCTCGGCCATGTAGAGCGGGTTCTCGTAACGCATGTCGATCACCGCCGTGCCGATCTCGATTCGGCTGGTCTTCGCCCCAACCGCTGCGAGCAGCGGGAAGGGCGAGGCGAGCTGGCGGGCGAAGTGATGCACGCGGAAATACGCGCCGTCCGCACCCAGCTCCTCGGCGGCGACGGCCAGCTCGACGGACTGCAAAAGCGCATCGGATGCCGTCCGCGTCTGCGATTGCGGCGAGGGCGTCCAGTGCCCGAACGACAGGAAACCAATCTTCTTCATGAAATAGCCAGCCTAGAGGGAAGACAGGTGCAGACTATGCTTCGGCGCAGAGCAAAGCATCCCGAAATCGGTACCGACGGCCCAGTTTGAGGTGAACGGTCCGTTGTTGATCAGCGATGCCGTCAATGGCGAGCCTGTTGCTGGCGCGAGCGCATCTAGGAAGGTGCCGCGAACGCGAGCACTATCGCGATGAGGATCAACAGCGGCCCCATCCATTTAAAATGGGTTCCAAAGTTGGTCCACCATGCTTGCTGGCCGGGGCGAGCTTGGAACGGGTCCGCGAGAAATCCGAAGCCGATGCCAGCCATCCACAACCCGGCGCAGAACATGATGAACTCGTCGATGTAATCCGCGACCATGTTCCGCAACTTTCGAATTATGCCGCCGCCACGTGCGCCGAATTCGAGCCGATATAGTTACGGATCGTTTCGATGATCCGGTCCTGGTCGGCCTCGCTCAGATAGGGATGCATCGGCAGGCACAGGATGCGCTTCGGCAGCTCTTCCGAAACGGCAAGGCCGGTCGGCGTGCGCGGGTAATCGCGATAGGCAATCTGGCTGTGCAGCGGTTTCACATAGTAGATGACCGACGGAATGCCCTTTTCACCGAGATGTGCCTTGAGCCCGTCGCGCTTCGGCGTTTCGATGGCGTATTGCGCCCAGGCCGAGCGGCCGCCGCCCAGATTGCGCGCCGTCTTGACTATATCGCCGAGACCTTCGGCATAGCGATTGGCGACCGCTTGCCGCGCCACCATCTCGTCCTCGAGGATGGCCAGCTTCTCGATTAGGATCGCCGCCTGCAGTGTATCGAGCCGTGAATTGATGCCGACGCGGACATTGTCGTATTGCGTTTCGCCCTTGCCGTGAAAGGCGAACGAGCGCAGCTGTTCGGCCAGCGGATCGTCATTGGTGAACATCGCACCGCCGTCGCCGTAGCAGCCGAGCGGTTTTGCTGGATAGAAGCTGGTCGAGCCGACGGTGCCGAACGAGCCGCACATCTTGCCGTCAGCCGAGCCGCCGGTCGCCTGCGCCGCATCCTCGATGACCATCAGGCCTTCGCGATTGGCGATGGCCATGATTGCTTCGTAATCGGCGGCGAGGCCGAACAGGTCGACGGGAATGATTGCCTTCGGCCTCAGCCGCCCCTCCGCCTTGATCATGGCGATTGCCGCCTCGAGGCTGGCGATGTCGATATTGTAGCTGTCAGCATCGACATCGACGAACACCGGCTCGGCCTTGGTCAGCGCCACCACTTCGGCCGTGGCGGCGAAGGTGAAGCTCGGCACGAATACCGCGTCGCCCGGGCCGATGCCGGCGGCAAACAGCGGCAACAGCAGCGCGTCGGTGCCGTTGGCGCAAGCGACCACGTGCTTGGTGCCGATATAGGCGGCGAGCTTGTTTTCGAATTCGGTGACCTGCGGTCCAAGAATATAACGACCTTCGTCGACGACGCGGTCGATTGCCGCCTTCAGCCTGTCGCGGATGCGTTCGCGCTGTGCGCCAAGATCGATGAACTGCATGTCGGCCTCAAACGGTTTTAGCCAGGTAACCGGCCGCTGGTAGCAGACTTGGCACGGCCGAGAAAGCCGCAGGGCAAAGCCCTGAATTGCTCAAGTGTCGCAGCCTGTTACCTCTGGTTTCCGATCTGCGCTCTTAAACGCGGGAAAATCCGGGCTTCGGCATGCTTGATATGGGCTGCGCATCCCGCCCGCCAGGTTAGGCGAAACATAAAGTGATCGCCGGCAGGCAGTCCGTGAGGCGGTTGCCAGCCGGTCAGGCGAGTTCATGCCGCCATGGCGGATTGGCGCCGGCCCGCGAGACCGTCACCGCCGCGGCCTTGGCGCCGAGCGTCAGCGCCTTATGGATGGCTTCTTTCGGCAGGCCGGCGATTGCCGTCTTCGACAGCAGGCCCTGCTCGTGCAAGGAGGCAAGGATGCCGGCATTGAACGTGTCGCCGGCGCCGACCGTATCGACCACCTCGACCTTGTCCGGCACGACCGTGACCCGGTGCTGGCTGCTGTAACCAACCGCGCCCTCGCTGCCGTGGGTGACGACGATCAGCTTCGGGCCGCGGTCCAGCCAGTTGCGGACGACGTCCTCATGCGAGCCGGCTTCGTCGAACCAGTTCAAATCCTCGTCCGACAGTTTCACGATGTCGGCCATCGCCATCATGTTGCGGATGCGCCTGAGATGCCTGGCCTTGTCGGGAATGAAGTTTGGCCGGATGTTGGGGTCGAGCATCATCACGCGGCGCTCATGCTCACGTCGCATGAACTCCTCATAGGCCGATCCGGCCGGTTCCGAGATCAGGCTGATGGCGCCGAACAGCATGGCCTCGATCTCGCTGCCGAGCTCCGGCAGGTCCTCGATGGTCAGCATGCGCCCGGCGGTGTTCTCGTCATAGAATGTATAGGTCGCCTGGCCGTTGGTGAGCCGCACGAAGGCGAGCGTGGTCGGCCGCGGCGAGGTGTGCGCATAGGTGGAACTGACCTTGCTGGCCCCCAGCGCCTCCCTGAACTGCCCGCCGAACAGATCCGACGACAGGCCGGAGAAGAAGCCGGCCGGCGCGCCGAGTCGGCCGAGCGCAATGGCCGAGTTGAAGACGGCACCACCGACATAGGGGGCAAAGGCCGCTTCGCCCTCCGTCGTCGTGCGCGGCAGCATGTCGATCAGGGCTTCGCCGCAGCAGAGGATCATGAAGTCTTGCTTTCCGGCGGATAGATCACGCCCTTGCGAATGATGATGTTGGCGTAAAGCCGCGGCTCGCTCGTCGCGACGATCGCGTGCGCGGCCTTGACCCGTGCATAGAAGTCGGCGCCGGCAAGCGCAACCACCTTGCGGCCCGGCGCATGCCTGGCGCAGATCGCTTCAATCTCATGATGAACCGGATCGGCGAGCAGGGGATCGCCTTTAGCCGAGGCGCGAAACAGCGCCTGCGGCACGGCGTCGTCGACAGGCAACACGCTCAATACGGCATCCAGCACCGGGACGAGATGATGACCGTCGGCGCGGATCAGCCGCTGTGCCTGCTGTTCGGCCGGGTAGTTGCCGTCGACCAGCGCGATCTCGTCGCCATGGCCCATGGCGCGCAACATCGCCAGAAGCTCCGGGCCGAGCAGCGCCGGGATACCGATCAGCATGCTCAGAAGCTCCGGGAAATCGTGGTCGAGCCGATGAGGAAGCGCTCCGATAGCGGCAGACTGGCGCCACCCAGCGCCCGCGCATGGATGCCGACCGTTCCCTCGCGGACGGCCGGCAGCCTCAGGCCTTCGCCGTCGATCCTGCCGATGGCCTGGATGACGGCATCGACAAGCCGCCTGCGCACGGCGAGCGGCATCCATCCGTCGATCACCGCGGCTTCGAAATCGATGACGGACGACGCCGCAACGATGGCATAGGCGAGCGCCTGCGAGGCGCTGGCGATCCAGTCGTCAAGCTCGGCACCGATCTCGCCCCAGTCCCCCGGTGATGTCCACAGATGCGAGGCCTCGACGCCGCGTGCGTTGAGCGCCTTCTCCAGCGTGGCGATCGATGCAACGTCGATCAACTGCGTCGGCTTGCCGTCAGGCCCGGGCACTGGCATTGAGCCCAGCGCGCCGGCATTGCCGGTTGGGCCGCCAAACAGCCGGCCGTTCAGCACGATGCCGCCGCCGGCAAAGGCACCGATGTAGAAATAGACGAAATCGCGCGCCGCACCCGCCGCCTGGCCGAACACGAGCTCGGCGCCGCAGGCCGAGGTGGCATCGTTTTGCAGGTAGACCGGAAATTCGCATTGCGCCTGGATGTCGGCGCGGATGTCGCGATGGCGCCATTCGTCCATGATTTCACGCGGCGCGCCGGCGGTATCGGCCCAGTTCCACAATTCGAACGGCATGGCGATGCCAAGCCCGGCGATGCGCTTGTCCTGCGCAGGAGTGAGCTCGCCGCGCATCTTCTTCATGCCGCTCGTAACGAATTCCACCGTCTCGCGCGGCGCCGGATAGCGGTACGAATGCTGCAGCATCGAGCGCACATTGCCGAGGAAATCGATCAGCACGAGCTCGGCGCTGCGCCGGCCGATCTTCAGGCCGATGAAATAGGCGCCGTCGGGATTGAGCGCCATGGGTATCGAGGGCTGGCCAATCTTGCCGCGCAACGGCGCCTGGCGAACGAGCAGGTCGTCCTCCTCCAGCTCGCGCATGATGACTGATACTGTCTGCGCCGAGAGGCCAGTCATGCGTGCGATGTCGGATTTGGCCAGGCTGCCGTGCTGGCGCACCAGCGACAGCACCAGCCGCTCATTGTGGTCCCGCATGCCGCTTTGATTGGTGCCGCGGTGCAGGCGGCTTTCGGCCGCATCGGGCGAGCCGTGCCTTGTAATGCCGGTCTCCACCCCTGTTCCTCCCGTCGTTTCCCCTCAATGCTTTTGGTCTAGAGTGAGTGAACAATCCTGCGTTGTCAATAATAAATAAGAGTGATTTAATTATTGACAGTGCTGGCGGACTGGTGTCTCTTGAGATCGGCGTCGACACTGGGAGATTTCGTCGGACGCGCTGCAGATGCCGGTTGGCCGGCATCCTAAATGGTTCAATGGGAGGAAAATCGTGACCACGTCAAAACTGTTGAAATCCACCGTGTTTGCCGCGGCCGGACTGAGCCTGATGGCGTTTGCGTCGACGGCATCGGCCGCCGGGGTCGGCGCCTGCTTGATCACCAAGACCGACACCAATCCCTTCTTCGTGAAGATGAAGGAAGGTGCCGCCGCGAAAGCCAAGGAAATCGGTGTCGATCTGAAAGCCTATGCCGGCAAGGCGGAAGGTGACAATGAGGGCCAGGTTGCGGCGATCGAATCCTGCATCGCCGACGGCGCCAAGGGCATTTTGATCACCGCCACCGACACTGCGGCCATCGTGCCGGCGGTGAAGAAGGCGCGCGATGCAGGGGTGCTGGTGATCGCTCTCGACACGCAGCTCGAGCCTGCCGATGCCGCGGATGCGACGTTTGCGACCGACAATTTCAAGGCCGGCGAGCTTATCGGCTCCTGGGCAAAGGCTACCTTGGGCGACAAGGCCAAGGATGCGCACATTGCCTACATGGATCTGATCGCCAGCCAGCCCTCCGTCGACGTCCAGCGTGATCAAGGCTTCATGAAGGGCTTCGGCATCGACCTCGGCGATCCCAAGAAGATCGGCGACGAAACCGACGCACGCAACGTCTGTCACGATCTGTCGAGCGGCAATGAGGATGGCGGGCATACTGCCATGGAGAATTGCCTGCAGAAGGATCCGGATATCAACGTCGTCTACACCATCAACGAACCTGCGGCCGCGGGCGCCTACCAGGCGCTGAAAGCCGTCGGCAAGGAGAAGGACGTCCTGATTGTCTCGGTCGATGGCGGCTGCCCCGGTGTCAAGAACGTTGCCGAGGGCGTGATCGGCGCCACTTCACAGCAATATCCATTGCTCATGGCCTCGCTCGGCATCGAGGCGATCAAGACCTTTGCCGACACCGGCAAGAAGCCTGAGCCGTCGCCCGGTCTGAACTTCTACAACACCGGCGTCACGCTGATCACCGACAAGCCTGCCGCCGGCATCGAATCCATCGACACGAAGCAAGGCCTCAGCAAGTGCTGGGGTTGATTTGATCCCCTGATCGGCTCAACTTCAAAAGAACAATAGGGAATGTGGAGCGGTTTCGGCCGCTCCACATCACAGGCGGGGAGGCCGACTTGAGCGTCGAAACAACCAGGAGCAAGGGACCGCAGGAATTCGAGACGGTCCTGGCCGCTAGCGACGCCAGCGTCGCATCATTCGAGACGCATTCCCGCTCGACGTTGGAGAGCATCCAGCACCGCTTGCATAAAAGCCCGGCCATGGTGCCGCTGATCATCCTGCTCATCTCGGTGGTTCTGTTCGCAGTCGTCGTCGGCGGACGCTTCTTTTCTCCCTTCACCCTCACCCTGATCCTCCAGCAGGTGGCGATAACCGGCATGGTCGGCATCGCGCAGACACTGGTGGTGCTCACCGCCGGCATCGACCTGTCAGTCGGCGCCATCATGGTGCTGAGCTCGGTTGTTATGGGCCAGTTTGCCATGCATTACGGTGTTCCAGCGCCGGTCGCCGTTGCCATCGGGCTGCTTGTCGGCGCGATTTGCGGCTTGATCAACGGCATTCTCATCGCCTGGGTGAAACTGCCGCCCTTCATCGTGACGCTCGGCACCTGGTCGATCTACGCTGCCATCAACTTCATCTATTCCGGCAACGAGACCATCCGCAGCCAGGATCTCGAGGCGACGGCACCGCTGCTGCAGTTTTTCGGCGGCTCGTTCAGGATCGGCGGCGCAGTCTTCACCTATGGCGTGCTGTTGGTGCTGATCATGGGGGCAATTGCCTGGTACGTGCTCAATCACACCGCATGGGGCCGGCATGTCTACGCAGTCGGCGACGACCCGGAAGCCGCGGAACTGTCGGGGGTGCGCGTCAGCCGGATGCTGGTCACGGTCTATACCCTGACCGGCATCATTTGTGCCATCGCCGGCTGGGCCTTGATCGGACGCATCGGATCGGTCTCGCCGCAGGCCGGGCAGTTCGAGAACATCAATTCGATTACCGCCGTGGTGATTGGCGGCACATCACTGTTCGGCGGCCGAGGTTCCATCCTCGGGACCATCTTCGGTGCGCTGATCGTCGGGGTGTTCGCGCTCGGCCTCAGGCTTTGGGGGACAGATCCCCAATGGACGCAATTGTCTGTCGGCGCCCTTATCATCATCGCTGTTGGTATCGACCAGTGGATCAGGAAGATCTCGGCATGAACCAGACTCAGGAACCGATCCTTACCGCCCGCAGCCTGGTCAAACGCTACGGTCGCGTCACCGCCCTCGACAATGCCGATTTCGATCTCTATCCGGGCGAAATCCTTGCTGTCATCGGCGACAACGGCGCCGGCAAGTCGTCGCTTATCAAGGCGATTTCCGGCGCGGTCGTGCCCGACGAAGGCGAGATCCGGCTTGAAGGCAAGCCTATTGCATTCAAATCGCCGATGGAGGCCCGCGAAGCCGGCATCGAGACCGTCTACCAGAACCTGGCGCTGTCGCCGGCGCTGTCCATCGCCGACAACATGTTTCTCGGCCGCGAGATCCGCAAGCCGGGCTTTCTTGGCAGCTGGCTGCGCATGCTCGACCGTCCGGCGATGGAAAAGCGCGCCCGCGACAAGCTGACCGAACTTGGCCTGATGACCATCCAGAACATCAGCCAGGCGGTGGAAACTCTCTCCGGCGGTCAACGCCAGGGCGTGGCGGTGGCGCGCGCCGCGGCCTTCGGCTCGAAGATGGTCATCATGGATGAGCCGACGGCCGCGCTCGGCGTCAAGGAGAGCCGCCGCGTGCTCGAACTGATACTCGACGTCAAACGCCGAGGCCTGCCGATCGTGCTGATTTCACACAATATGCCGCATGTCTTCGAGGTGGCGGACCGCATTCACATTCATCGGCTCGGCCGTCGCCTGTGCGTCATCGATCCGAAGCAGTATACGATGTCCGACGCGGTCGCCTTCATGACCGGCGCCAAGGTGCCGCCGGAGGCGGCGCTGGCGGCCTGAACAAGAACTTGAGGCCCGCCGCTGAGGGCGCGGTGTTTCAATGCCAAATTGCCGCAGGGCAACCCGGCTTGCGGTCGCCTGAATCCATTGAACATCCGGTGGGATGCATTAGCATTGGCGGAGATGGTGAAAGCCGCATGATCCTGGCAACGTCACGAGAGGCAGCATGACGCGCGCGATGACAACCGAAGCTCCTCTGCCCACCCTCGAAAACCCGGATCCCAAGACGCTCGCCGACGAAGTCTTGCAGGCCCTCAAATACAGGGTCGGCAAGGGCACCAACGTTGCAACCCAGTACGATTGGCTCACCGCCTCGATCAAGGTTGTGCGCGACCGCATCGTCGATCATTGGATGCAGGCGACCCAAGAGGCCTACGCCCAGCAGGAAAAGCGCGTCTATTACCTGTCACTGGAATTCCTCATCGGCCGCTTGATGCGCGATGCCTTCTCCAATCTCGGCCTGATGGACAATATGCGCGAGGCGCTGTCGTCACTTGGCGTCGACCTCGACATCATTGCTGCGCTCGAACCGGACGCTGCCCTTGGCAATGGCGGCCTTGGCCGGCTCGCCGCCTGCTTCATGGAAAGCATGGCTACCGTCGATATCCCCGCGCATGGCTATGGCATTCGCTACGCCAACGGCATGTTTCGGCAGGAGATCCATGACGGCTGGCAAGTCGAACTGCCCGAGACATGGCTCGATCACGGCAATCCTTGGGAGTTCGAACGCCGCGAACGCTCCTTCGAGGTCGGCTTCGGCGGCTCGGTGGAATCGATCACCTCGAAGGATGGCAGGCTCGAGCGCCATGTCTGGAAGCCGACCGAACATGTTCTGGCCGTTGCTTACGATACCCCGGTGGTTGGCTGGCGGGCCAACCGCGTCAACACGCTGCGTCTGTGGTCCGGCATGCCGGTCGATCCGATCCTGCTCGACAAGTTCAACGCCGGCGATCACATCGGCGCGCTCGCCGAGAGCAACAAGGCCGATGCGCTGTCGCGCGTCCTTTACCCGGCCGATTCCCACAAGGCAGGCCAGGAGTTGCGGCTCAGGCAGGAGTATTTCTTCTCCACCGCCTCGCTGCAGGACATCCTTCAGCGTCATCTCAGCCAGTATGGCGACCTGCAATCGCTGCCCGACAAGGCGGCGATCCATCTCAACGACACCCATCCGGCCATCGCCGTCCCCGAGCTGATGCGCCTGTTGATGGATGTCCACGGCATGGATTTCGACCAGGCGTGGAGCATCACCAAGCGCACCTTCGGCTACACCAACCACACGCTGCTGCCCGAAGCGCTGGAAAGCTGGCCCGTGCCGCTATTCGAGCGGCTGTTGCCGCGCCACATGCAGATCGTCTACGCCATCAACGCCGAGGTGCTGCTCGAGGCGCGCGTCTCCGACCAGTTCTCGGACGAGCAGATCAGCCGCATCTCGCTGATCCAGGAAAATGGCGATCGCCGCGTGCGTATGGGCAATCTGGCCTTTGTCGGCTCGCACTCGATCAACGGCGTCTCGGCACTGCATACGGAATTGATGAAGGAGACGGTGTTTGCCGACCTCCACAGGCTCTACCCGGATCGCATCAACAACAAGACCAACGGGATCACACCGCGGCGCTGGCTGATACAGTGCAATCCCGGCCTCACGGCACTCACCCGAGAGGCGATCGGCGACGGCTTCCTCGACGACATCGACGAGATAAAGCTGCTCGATCCTTTCGCCGAGGACGCTGCCTTCCGCGACAAGTTCGCCGCTGTCAAACGGGCGAACAAGACGAGGCTTGCCAATCTCGTTGCCGACCGGCTCGGCATCAAGGTGGACCCCTCGGCGCTGTTCGACATCCAGGTCAAGCGCATCCACGAATACAAGCGCCAGCTCTTGAACATTCTCGAAGCGGTCGCGCTTTACGACCAGATCCGCTCGCATCCGGAGCGCGACTGGATGCCCCGCGTCAAGTTCTTCGGCGGCAAGGCGGCGCCCAGCTATCACAACGCCAAGCTGATCATCAAACTTGCCAACGACGTCGCCCGGGTCATCAACCGCGACCCGGCGGTGCGCGGCTTGCTGAAAGTGGTGTTCGTGCCGAACTACAATGTCAGCCTAGCCGAGATCATGATGCCGGCCGCCGATCTTTCGGAGCAGATATCGACCGCCGGCATGGAAGCGTCCGGCACCGGCAACATGAAGTTCGCGCTGAACGGCGCGCTGACCATCGGCACGCTCGACGGCGCCAATGTCGAGATCAAGGAATGCGTCGGCGACGACAACATCTTCATCTTCGGCCTGACCACCGATGAGGTCGCCGAGCGGCGCAACAATGGTTACGATCCGCGCGCCGTAATCGAGGGATCGCCTGAATTGGCGCAGGCGCTTGCCGCGGTTTCGTCCGGGGTCTTTTCGCCTGACGATCCGGACCGTTATCGCGACCTGATCAACGGCCTTTACCAGAGCGACTGGTTCATGGTCGCTGCGGATTTCGATGCCTACGCCGCCACCCAGCGCGACGTCGATGCCGTCTGGCGCAACAGCCCGGACTGGTACGCCAGAGCCATCCGCAATGTCGCCCGCGTCGGCTGGTTCTCGTCCGACCGCACGATCCGCCAATATGCGAAAGACATCTGGCACGTGCCCGCCTGATGTGATTGCATGAGACCAGGAACAATGTGGCCCTAGTGGAGTGATTTGACCTTCGCATCCCTTGGAAGGTCAGGCGGCCTGCGACTGTCGAATTCAAAACTTCACTAGAAACACGCACTTGGTGCCCGAGGAGGGACACTGCCTGATGAGCAAGCCGCGCGCGACCGTTGCGACAAGCGGGCCGGACGGACTGGCGCCAGCCGGCGATGTCGCGGCGATTGTCGCCGGCACGCATGGCGACCCGTTCTCCGTGCTTGGCGTGCATGAGGCGGGGAAGGGCTTTGTCGGCCGCTGCTTCGTCCCTCATGCCGAGTCCGTCACCGCCTATACGCTGACCGGCAAGAAGGCCGGCGAGCTGTCGAGACGCGACGATCGCGGCTTCTTCGAGGGCAAACTGTCGCTGCGCAAACGCCAGCCGCTGCGCTATCACGCCAGGAACGCCGGCGGCGACTGGTGGCTGACCGATCCATATTCCTTCGGCCCCGTGCTCGGCCCGCTGGACGATTATTACATCGCCGAAGGATCGCATCTCAGGCTGTTCGACAAGCTCGGCGCTCATCTCATCGACCATGAGGGTGCATCGGGCGTACATTTTGCGGTGTGGGCGCCCAATGCAAGGCGTGTCTCGGTGGTCGGCGACTTCAACGAGTGGGACGGCCGCAGGCACACCATGCGCGACCGCCGCGATACCGGTATCTGGGAGCTGTTCATTCCCGACATCGGCGCCGGCCGCCCTTATAAATACGAGATCATCGGGCCGGATGGCGTGAGATTGCCGCTCAAGGCAGATCCGTTCGCCTTCAAATCCGAACTGCGCCCGGCTACCGCCTCGGTGACGGCGCTGCCGCCGGTGCATGAATGGGGCGACGAGGCGCACCGGAACTACTGGCGCAATGCCGACCACAGGCGCGAAGCCGTATCGATCTACGAGGTCCATGCCGGCTCATGGCGGCTTCACGACGACGGCAGCTTCCTGTCATGGGACGAGCTCGCCGACCGGCTGATCCCCTATGTGGTCGAGACGGGTTTCACCCATATCGAATTCATGCCGATCTCCGAACACCCCTATGACCCGTCCTGGGGCTACCAGACGACCGGTCTCTATGCGCCGAGCGCCCGCTTTGGCGATCCGGACGGTTTTGCCCGCTTCGTCGACGGTGCCCACCGCGCCGGCATCGGCGTCATCCTCGACTGGGTGCCGGCGCATTTCCCGGTTGACGAACACGGTCTGGCAAAGTTCGACGGCACCGCACTCTACGAACATGCCGATCCGCGCAAGGGCTTCCATCCCGACTGGAACACCGCGATCTACAATTTTGGTCGTCGCGAGGTGGTCTCGTTTCTTGTCAACAATGCGCTGTTCTGGGCAGAGAAATATCACGTCGACGGTCTGCGCGTCGATGCGGTCGCCTCGATGCTTTATCTCGATTATTCGCGCAAGGCTGGTGAATGGATTCCCAACGAGAGGGGCGGGCGCGAGAACCTGGAAGCGGTCAGCTTCCTGCAACGGATGAACAAGGAGGTCTACGGCCACCATCCGGGTGTGATGACCATCGCCGAGGAATCGACCTCGTGGCCGAAAGTCTCGCAGCCGGTGCACGAGGGCGGACTGGGCTTCGGTTTCAAGTGGAACATGGGCTTCATGCACGACACTCTGGAGTATTTCTCCAAGGAGCCGATCTTCCGCAAGCATCACCACAACGACATCACCTTCGGCCTGGTCTACGCCTTCAGCGAGAACTTCGTGCTGCCGCTGTCCCATGACGAGGTGGTGCACGGCAAGGGAACGCTGCTTAACAAGATGGCCGGCGACGACTGGCAGAAATTCGCGACGCTGCGCGCCTATTACGCCTTCATGTGGGGCTATCCCGGCAAGAAGCTGTTGTTCATGGGCCAGGAGTTCGCGCAACGCCGCGAGTGGAGCGAGGCGCGCGCGCTCGACTGGAACCTGCTCGATTTCCGGCTCCACCGTGGTGTCTGGCAGACGGTGCGCGATCTCAACTATCTCTACCGCTCGCGCCCGGCGCTGCATGCCCGCGACTGCGAGCCGGAGGGCTTTTCCTGGCTGATCGTCGATGACAGCGCGAATTCGGTGTTCGCTTGGCTGCGCAGCGCGCCGGGCGGCAACCCGGTCGCCGTCATTTCCAACTTCACGCCGGTGCCGCGCGACAATTACCGCGTGCCGTTGCCGCAGACCGGAAAATGGCGCGAGATCATCAACACCGACGCCACGGACTATGGCGGTTCCGGCAAGGGCAACAGCGGCCTCGTCGAGGCTCGGGCGGAAGGAGGAGGCATTTCGGCGACGATGCTTTTGCCGCCGCTGTCGACGATCATGCTCGAATTCGTCCCGGACTGAGCTATGTCTGGAGCATCTAACCTGGGAGGATAGGAATGGCTGAAACAAAACGAACACAGCCGCTGGCACGCGACGCCATGGCTTATGTGCTGGCCGGCGGCCGTGGCAGCCGGCTCAAGGAACTGACCGACCGCCGCGCCAAGCCGGCGGTCTATTTCGGCGGCAAGACCCGCATCATCGATTTCGCGCTGTCCAATGCGCTCAATTCCGGTATCCGCCGCCTCGGCGTCGCCACCCAGTACAAGGCGCATTCGCTGATCCGCCACCTGCAGCGCGGCTGGAACTTCCTGCGGCCCGAGCGCAACGAGAGTTTCGACATCTTGCCGGCCAGCCAGCGTGTGTCGGAAACACAGTGGTATGAGGGCACCGCCGACGCCGTGTACCAGAACATCGACATCATCGAGGCCTATGGGCCGGAATACATGGTCATCCTGGCCGGCGACCACGTCTACAAGATGGATTACGAATTGATGCTGCGCCAGCATGTAGAGGCCGGCGCCGATGTCACCGTCGGCTGCCTCGAAGTGCCGCGCATGGAAGCCACCGGCTTCGGCGTCATGCATGTCGACACCAAGGACACCATCATCTCCTTCATCGAAAAGCCCGCCGATCCGCCGGGCATTCCCGACAAGCCGGATTTTGCGCTGGCCTCGATGGGCATCTATGTGTTCAAGACCAAGTTCCTGATGGAGCAATTGCGTCGCGATGCGGCGGAGCCCGGCTCCAGCCGCGACTTCGGCAAGGACATCATCCCCTACATCGTCGAACACGGAAAGGCGATCGCGCATCGCTTCGCCAAATCATGCGTGCGCTCGACCGCCGAGAACGAAGCCTATTGGCGCGACGTCGGCACGGTCGACGCCTATTGGGAAGCCAATATCGACCTGACCGACATCACGCCGGAACTCGACCTCTACGACCGCGACTGGCCGATCTGGACCTACGCCGAGTTGAAGCCGCCGGCAAAGTTCGTGCATGACGAAGATGGCCGCCGCGGGTCGGCCGTGTCGTCTCTCGTGTCGGGCGATTGCATCGTTTCGGGCGCTTCGCTGAAGCGAAGCCTGATCTTCACCGGCGCGCGCATCAATTCCTATTCGACGCTGGAGGAGGTCGTCATGCTGCCCGACGTCCATGTCGGCCGCAACGCCAGGCTGAAGCGCGTGGTCATCGATCACGGCGTCAGGATCCCGGAGGGGCTGGTGGTCGGCGAGGATCCTGTCCTCGACGCCAAGCGTTTCCGCGTTTCGGAAAAAGGCATCTGCCTGGTCACGCAGGACATGGTCAACAGGCTGGGATCGTAGTGCATGCAGGTTCTGTCGGTGGCGCCCGAGATCTTTCCGCTGGTCAAAACCGGAGGGCTCGCCGACGTGACTGGCGCCTTGCCCGTGGCATTGGCCGGCAACGGCGTCAACATGCGCACGCTCGTCCCCGGCTATCCTCAGGTGATGGGCGCCTTCAGGAAAAAGAAGGCGGTTCAGCAATATCCATTGCTGCAGGGTGGGAAGGCTTCGGTGCATGCCGTCCAGATCGCCGGGCTCGACCTGTTTGTGCTCGACGCGCCGCATCTTTTCGACCGTCCCGGCGGCCCGTACGGCAACGCGACCGGCGCCGACTGGCCGGACAATTGGCGGCGGTTCGCGGCCTTGAGCCAGGTCGGCGGTGATATTGCTGCCGGCGCCATCTCCGGCTACCTGCCCGATATCGTCCATGCCCATGACTGGCAGTCGGCAATGACACTCGCCTATATGCGCTACGGCAAGGCGGTCGGCACGCCGTCGATGATCACCGTCCATAACCTCGCCTTCCAGGGCCAGTTCGGCGCCGGCATCTTTGGCGAGCTTGGCCTGCCGGCGGCGGCGATGGCGCTCGACGGCGTCGAATATTATGGCGGCGTCGGCTTCCTCAAGGCCGGCCTGCAGGCCGCCTGGGCGATCACCACGGTCAGCCCGACCTATGCGCAGGAAATCCGCTTGCCCGAATTCGGCATGGGCCTCGACGGCCTGATCAACATGCGCTCCGTCGATCTCCATGGCATCGTCAACGGCATCGATACCGAGATCTGGAACCCGGAAACCGACACGCATCTGGTCTCCAACTACACGGCAAAGACGCTTAAGGCGCGAATGCCCAACAAGGCCGCGGTCGAGGACCGTTTCAGCCTCGATCGCGATGACAGCCCGATCGTCTGCGTTGTCAGCCGGCTGACCTGGCAAAAGGGCATGGACATATTGGCGGCCGCCGTCGACGGTATCGTCGCGGCAGGTGCACGGCTGGCAATCCTTGGGTCTGGCGACGCCGGGCTCGAAGGCGCGTTGCTTGCCGCCGCAGCCCGCCATCGTGGTCGCATTGGCGTCGTCGTCGGCTATGACGAGGGGCTCTCCCACACCATGCAGGGCGGCTGCGACGCCATCATTATCCCGTCGCGCTTCGAACCTTGCGGGCTGACGCAGCTTTACGGCCTGCGCTATGGCTGCGTGCCGGTCGTCGCGCGTACCGGCGGCCTCGCCGACACGGTTATCGATGCCAACGAAGCCGCCATCTCTGCCGGCGTGGCGACCGGCTTCCAGTTTGCGCCCCCCATTGCTGGCGCCCTGCTGCACGCCATCCGCCGCCTTGTCGAAGCGCATGCCAATCCCGCGGTGTGGGCGTCGATGCAGCGGCAAGGCATGAAGGCCGACGTGTCGTGGGACAAAAGCGCCGAAAAATATGTCCAACTCTATCGCTTGTTGCTTTCGAAAAGGGCTGCCTGACTGATGATCCGCACTGTCGCCACCAAACCCTATCCCGACCAGAAGCCCGGCACCTCCGGGCTGCGTAAAAAGGTCCCGGTGTTCCAGCAGGAGCACTATGCCGAGAACTTCATCCAGTCGATCTTCGACGCGCTGGACGGGTTCGAAGGCAAGACCCTGGTGATCGGCGGCGACGGCCGCTTTTATAACCGCGAGGTCATCCAGAAGGCCATCGCCATGGCCGCGGCAAACGGCTTCGGCAAGGTGATGGTCGGGCAGGGCGGTATCTTATCCACGCCGGCCGCTTCGCATGTCATCCGCAAATACAAGACCTTCGGCGGCATCATCCTGTCCGCCAGCCACAATCCGGGTGGCCCGCATGAGGATTTCGGCATCAAGTACAATGCCGGCAATGGCGGCCCGGCGCCGGAAAAGCTGACCGACGCGATCTTCGAAAAAACCAAGGTGATTTCGAGCTTCAAGATCGCCGATATCCGACCGGTCGACATCGACACGATCGGCACGGTCGAGGCAGGAGACATGACCGTCGAGATCATCGATCCGGTCGCCGACTATGCCGAACTGATGGAAAGCCTGTTCGATTTCAATGCCTTGCGGGCGTTGTTCAAATCAGGCTTCCGCATGCGCTTCGACGCCATGCATGCGGTGACCGGCCCCTATGCCAAGGAGATCCTCGAAAACCGGCTAGGGGCGCCGAACGGCACCGCTCGTAATTTTATCCCGCTGCCGGATTTCGGCGGCCACCATCCCGATCCCAATCTGGTGCATGCAAAACACCTCTACGACGAGATGATGGGGCCGGATGCGCCCGACTTTGGCGCGGCCTCCGACGGCGACGGCGACCGCAACCTGATCATCGGCAAGGGCATTTTCATCACCCCGTCGGATTCGGTGGCGATGCTCGCCGCCAATGCCCATCTGGCTCCGGGTTACAAGGCCGGGCTGAAAGGCATCGCCCGTTCGATGCCGACCAGCGGTGCTGCCGACCGGGTCGCCGAAAAGCTCGGCATCGGCATCTATGAAACGCCAACCGGCTGGAAGTTTTTCGGCAATCTGCTCGATGCCGGCATGGCGACGATCTGCGGCGAGGAGAGTGCGGGGACCGGCTCCAATCATGTCCGCGAAAAGGACGGCCTGTGGGCCGTGCTTTTGTGGCTCAACATCCTTGCCGCGCGCGGCGAAAGCGCCAGGCAGATCGTCACCGAGCATTGGGCGGCCTATGGGCGCAACTACTATTCGCGCCACGATTACGAGGAGGTCGAGACCGATCGCGCCAATGCGCTTGTCGACGAACTGCGCGGCAAACTTGGCTCGCTGCCGGGCACCAGCGTGCGCGGCATGACAATCGCCAGCGCCGACGATTTCGCCTATCACGATCCGGTCGACGGCTCGGTCAGCAAGAACCAGGGCATAAGAGTATTGTTCGAAGGCGGCTCGCGCGTCGTCTTCCGCCTGTCCGGCACCGGCACCTCGGGCGCGACGCTGCGCCTTTATTTCGAGCGCTACGAGCCAGACAAGAGCCGCCACGATCTCGACACCCAGGAGGCGCTTGCCGATCTGATTGCGGCGGCCGACGACATTGCCGGGATTCGCAGCCATACCGGCCGCGCCAAGCCGAGCGTGATTACGTGAGCTTGGAGCGGCGCGCCTTTCCTTCTCCCCTTGTGGGGTCCGAAGGACGGGGCGAGACCCGTGGCTCGCCCCCGGGCGGTGGATCGGCGCGAAGCGCCGAGACGGATGAGGGGTGTTGGAAGGAATGCCGTCCGCGCCAAGCTGGAGCACCCCTCATCCGTCGCCTTCGGCGACACCTTCTCCCACAAGGGGAGAAGGGGGAGCTAACCTGGCAACGCCTCAAACTGTCTACGACCTGCTGCTGTGAGCGCGCGTGAGCCAACTCGGCGCAACCATCACCAAAGAAGGCATTCGCTTCGCCGTATGGTCCTCGTCGGCTCGGCGCATCTGGGTCTCGATTTTCGACGAGCGAGGAAGGCGCGAGATCGACCGGCTTGAACTGCAGCCCGAGGGCGACGGCGTGCATACGCTTTTTGTTGCCGGTCTCGCCGCCGGCACCCGATACGGGTTCCGCGCCGATGGCGACTACGCGCCGGAACAGGGGCTCTGGTTCGATCCCGACAAGCTGCTGGCCGATCCCTATGCCGTCGAGATCGACAGACCCTATGCCTATGACGGCCGGCTCGCCGCACGCCAGGGCGAGGGGGGCGACACGGCGTCGCTGATGCCGAAGGCCATTGCCGGCGCCTTGCCGGAACCCTTGCCCGCCTTGCCGCCTCTGTTTAGGCCCGGCGGCCTCATCTACGAGGTGCAGGTGCGCGCCTTCACAAAGCTGCATCCCGACATTCCCGAGAAGCAACGCGGCACCATTGCAGCCCTCGCTCATCCTCTTGTTGTCGAGCATCTGCAAAAACTCGGCGTTGCAGCCGTGGAGTTGATGCCGGTGACTGCATCGATCGACGAACGGCATTTGCCGCCGCTCGGGCTGGGCAACGCCTGGGGCTACAATCCCGTGACCTTCATGGCGCTGGATCCGCGACTGGCGCCCGGCGGTCTGGCTGAGCTGCGCGAAACGGTCGCCGCGCTGCGCGAGGCTGGCATCGGTACCATTCTCGACCTGGTGTTCAACCACACCGGCGAAAGCGACCGGCTCGGCCCGACATTGTCGCTGCGCGGGCTCGACAACCGCGCCTACTACCGGCACGAGGCCGACGGCGCTCTGGTCAATGACACCGGAACCGGCAATATGGTTGCCTGCGATCATCCGGTCGTCCGGGAAATGGTCCTCGACACGCTTCGCCACTTTGTCCAGCACGCCGGTGTCGACGGGTTCCGCTTTGACCTGGCGCCGATCCTTGGCCGCGTCGACGGCGTTTTCGACGCCGATGCGCCGCTGCTGAACGCCATTCGCAACGACCCAGTTCTTGCCGACCGTGTGCTGGTCGCTGAGCCCTGGGACATCGGACCGGATGGCTATCAGCTCGGCAATTTTCCGCCGCCCTTCCTCGAATGGAACGACAAATACCGTGATGATATCCGCCGCTTCTGGCGCGGCGACGGCGGCATGATCGGTACGCTGGCGACGCGGCTTGCGGGGTCGTCCGATGTCTTTGCCAAACCAGGCCAGGCAACGGTCCGCAGCATCAATTTCATCGCCGCACATGACGGGATGACACTGGCCGACATCGTTGCCTATGAACACAAGCACAACGAGGCCAATGGCGAACAAAACCGCGACGGCCACGACGACAACCTGTCCTGGAACAATGGCGTCGAGGGCCAGACCGACGACCAGTCAATCGTTACGGCCCGTTTCGATGACCAACGCGCACTGCTGGCGACGCTCTTTGCCTCGCGCGGCACGATCATGCTGACGGCCGGCGACGAATTCGGCCGCACGCAGCGCGGCAACAACAACGCCTACGCGCAGGACAATGACATCACCTGGCTCGACTGGGCCGGGCGCGACCGGGCGCTGGAGCGGTACACGGCTCTGCTCGCCAAGATGCGTCGTGCCGCGCCGGCGCTTTTGGACGCAAGCTTTCTCACCGGCGAGCCTGCGGCCGGCTCGGAAATAGCTGACGTCGTCTGGCTGAGCGAAACCGGCGTGCCGCTCGACGAAGCAGCCTGGCACGATCCTAGGCGGCATCGGCTGGTCATGGTTCTCGGCGATGAGGACGGTCGCCTTGCCGTGATCATCAATGGTGACCGTCGGGCCTGCATGTTCACGCTGCCGGAACGGGCGGGTTTTCATTGGTGCCCAGCCATCGAAACGGATAGTGGCGATATCTCACGGCCGGTTTTGGGGCGAACGGTCATATTCATGATCGAAAGCAGGGCCGCGCAGGCGGGCGCAGGGGAGAGCCATGATGGGTGACAATGCCGAATGGTGGCGCGGCTGCGTCATCTACCAGATCTACCCGCGCTCCTTCCAGGACACGACAGGCGACGGTAGCGGCGATCTCCTCGGCATCACCTCGAGGCTTGCCCATGTCGCATCGCTCGGTGTCGACGCCGTTTGGCTGTCGCCTTTCTTCAAGTCGCCAATGGCCGACATGGGCTACGACGTATCGGATTACTGCGCCGTCGATCCGATGTTCGGCACATCAGAGGATTTCGACGCGCTGATTGCAGAGGCGCACCGGCTCGGCCTGAAAGTGATCATCGACCAGGTCTTGTCACATTCGTCGGATCGGCACGAATGGTTCGTCGAAAGCCGAACGAGCCGCGATAACGCCAAGGCCGACTGGTACGTCTGGGCCGATGCGAAGCCCGACGGCACCGCGCCCAACAACTGGCTGTCGCTTTTCGGCGGCCCCGCCTGGGAATGGGACGCAACGCGCAGGCAATATTACCTGCATAATTTCCTCGCCTCGCAGCCGGACCTGAATTTCCACAATCCGCAGGTGCAGGACGCCTTGCTGGAAACGGTGCGGTTCTGGCTCGAGCGTGGCGTCGACGGTTTCCGGCTGGATACGGTCAACTATTACGTCCACGACCGCTGGCTCCGCAGCAACCCGCCTTTGGCGGAAAGCGTCGCCGGCACCAATACGGCAACCAGCCCCTATTTTTACCAGGAGCATCTGTTCGACAAGACGCAGCCGGAAAACCTTGCTTTTCTCAGGCGCTTCCGGGCGTTGCTTGACGAGTACGAAGGCCGCGCCGCGGTCGGCGAGATTGGTGACGAAAGCCGTTCGTTGCAGACGCTTGCCGCCTACACGGGCGGCGGCGACAAGCTCCAAATGTCCTACACGTTCGACCTGCTTGGCCCGCAATTCTCCGCGGCGCATGTGCGCGGTTGTGTCGAGGCCTTCGAGAGTACGGTGTTCGACGGCTGGGTTTGCTGGGCATTCTCCAACCACGATGTCGTGCGCCATGTCAGCCGCTGGACAAGGCCGGGCGGCGATCCGGACAGGGTGGCGAAATTCTCAATCGTGCTGCTTTCTTGCCTGCGCGGGTCGATCTGCCTCTATCAGGGCGAGGAGCTCGGGCTGGAGGAGGCCGAGCTGGCGTTCGAGGATTTGCGCGATCCTTTCGGCATCCGCTTCTGGCCGGAGATCAAGGGGCGGGATGGGTGCCGCACGCCGATGGTCTGGGAGGCTGGCGCCGATAATGCCGGCTTTTCAACCGGCAAGCCGTGGCTTCCGGTCCCGGCAAACCATCGCGCCCGCGCGGTCGATGTCCAGGACGGCGAGCAAACCTCCGTCCTGGCGAGCTACCGGGCGATGCTGGCCTTGCGCAAGCAGCATCCGGCGCTGGTTCGAGGCTCGATCCGGTTTCTCGATGCTGAGGGCGACGTCCTTGCCTTCATTCGCGAAGGCGGTGACGAAAAGCTGCTCTGCGTCTTCAATTTTGCCGATGAGCCGGCCGGCTGGCAATCGCCGCCGGATCTGGATGTGATAGAGCCGATAGATCTTGGCAGTACTACCGGCGTCTTGCAGGAAGGAGCTCTATCCCTGCCGCCGCTCGGCTGCTTTCTCGGCCGGATCGGCTGATCTCTATTTGATCTCATTGAACGAGTACGGAGCGCCCGCAAGTCGCGCCGACAACCCGGACATCGGCCTCGCCGACATGCACGCCAAGCGCTGCAAGAACATTATAAACCAGTGCGTCGACAGGCGCCGTCACGCCGTTCAGAACCGTTACCACCGCCGGCTTCACCGTTCCGAGCAGAGCCGTCACGTCCAGCCCGAGGCCCAGCGCATTGACCGAGAGCGACAGCCCGCTGACCAGTGACGTGGTGAGCGATTGCGTCAGGTTCTTCGTCGAAACCGTCTTTATCGTCTTGTTGGCGATATCGGTGCTGTCGAACGTCAATGTGGTCGGATCGTTGTTGGTGATCGCAAGTGCTGAAGAACCCTTCACATCGAGCAGATTGAGGGTGAGCAGCAGGAGCTTCACGCTTACCTGTGCAATCGTGGCATCGGAGAACGATTGCGGATTGCTGAAATCGGCGAAGGCCGATGGGTTGTTGTCGGCGTCGCTGGCGGCAAGGTGCAGCGAGGCCACGCCAGGCTGCGCGGCGATCGAGACCTTGATGCTATCCGGCCGGCCCGTCGGGCAGCTGATGTCGGTTAGTTTGGCTTCCGCATAGGCGACTTCGACATGCAGAGGCAGGTTGACGGACAGCAGACTGATGCCGCCGCCGAGATTGGAATTGCCGATGCCGACTGTGGTGACCAGCTTGATTCGTGTCTGCGCAGTGCGCACCACGGTGCCTTTTTCCCCGACGGCCAGCCAGGGTGAATATTGCATCGGTTCACCGATGGCGACGGCGAGCGTGGTGGAGGTAAGTCCCGGAATAGTGGCGCCGAGATCGACCTGGACCTGGTTTGAGCCATTGGCCAGCGAGGCGGCGGCACCCAGCATGCCCATCGCGCTTGCGTCGACGGAAAAGCCTGGAGACTTTTGTCCGAGGCCGAGCTTGCCGATCGAACCAAGGTCGACAAGATGATTGAGCGGTATCTTGGCCGTGTTGGTAGCCCTCGACGCGATTGTCTGTAGGACAAGTTTGCTGGCGCTGCCCGTCCCCGAAGCATTGGCCATGGCGGTCGCGATCTGGCCTACCGTCGCTTTCGAGGCCAGCACTTCGGAATAGCTGACGCCGGTCAGTTGCAACTGCACCGCAAGGGCATCGACGAACGAAAGCACGTTGACGTCGGCCGAAATCAGCGCGTTGTAGTCCATGACGCTGAGCGAGATGTTTCCGCCCAGCAGCTTACTGAGAAGCGCGTTGAGGATGCCGCCGTTGACGCTGAGAAGCCTGGATCCGACCGAGAACATCGCTTGCGGCGTCATGCTGGCAATGGCTTCGGTGCCGACAACCGGAGTAGGGATGAGCGAACTGGCGAAATACCGGGCGGGGATTTTGTGTAGAGTGACGCGAACGGCGTTGTAAGGCGTTTTACCGGCTTCGAAGCGCTTGTCGACCCCGACCGAGGACGCCGCTGAGTATCGGCCGCCGGTGACGGACACGACGGTTTTCCCAACCGTGGGAACGATTGTCTCACCCGGCTTTTGAACAATGATGCCGGGCATTCGGTTGTCACTGAGCGTGGTTACCGCCGCGGCTTCCATATTGTTGATGTTCGACGCCGCGGTGATCGCCGCCAGATCGGTCATCGCCTGGGCTTCCCTGCGCTCCGTGTAGATCGAACCTTCGTCGACAGCGAAGGCCGCCAGCCCCAGCGCGAATGGCGCTATCAGCGCAGTCATGACGGCAAAGTTCGCCTTCTTGTCGCCAACGATGGAGCGAGCGATCCGCCCGATGCCCCTCAGCAAGAACTGCGACATTTCAAATGCCTCCAATCCTGATGGTAGACCTGCGCGAGATCGTGGTTTGCGGCATCGCAAGGCTGGGCAACAGGTTCCAGATCGGCAGGTTGCTGGCATCGTACTGGATCGACACGACGAACTGATTTCCGTCGGCCGTGCTGTCCGTCGCCTGATAGGTCAGCTTGCCGGAATCGACGAACGGGTATCCACTGGCATTGTTTTTGACGAAACCCGCCACCAGCGCCTGGCGCTCGGTTTGGTTCAATCCGGCAATTGCAGTACGGGCGGCATCGGCGGCGATTTGCTGCAACGAGTTGCTTGCACCAAAATAGATACCATATGCAACCATTCCGAGTACGAGCAGGATAAAGATCGGGGAAAGCAGGGCGAATTCGACCGCGGAAGTTCCGGATTCTTCTCCAATTTTGCGTAGATTTGCCCTTATTGGGCGCAATATTTTACGCTTTAATGTGACAGTATTACTGTCTATCTTGTTCATTGCCCTTGCCCGTTGGACCATAAAGGTCGATGTGCCGAACCCATCGGGATTTGTAACCCTTGGTTGCCTAAGAACCAATTAATACATTCCGGTAAACTGAAATGATCAGCCAGATTATCGGCGTTCTGGCCAGGAAACCCAGCCAAACTCATGCTTTCGATCATTGATTGGCGGTTCGCAAAGCGGCTGCCCCGGCCCCCTTACTTTGGGTGACCCCGAGAGTCTGTTGAAATAAAAAATCTCCACGTTACTGTTTGGCCACCAGCTGCCGGAAAGGGAACCGGCTGCGCGCTCGAAAGGAACCAGCCAATCGGTTTCGGGGCGTCAACACTTAGAGACGTAGCTGAAGGGCGACGTCATTAGGGAGAACTCCATGCTGAAACATGTGCTGAAGGCGACGGTACTCGCCACGACCATGGTCTTGGCCGCCGGTACGTTCTACACGCCGGCTTTCGCCGAAACCGTCTACAACCGCGGAGCCGCCGCCGAAGCGGAGACGCTCGATCCGCACAAGACCTCGACGGTCTACGAAGCCGATATCATACGCGACCTGTTCCAGGGCCTCGTCATGCATGACCAGAAGACGAACCTCATTCCGGGCGCAGCCGAAAGCTGGACGGTGTCCGACGACGGCACTGTCTACACCTTCAAGCTGCGCAAGGACGGCCTCTGGTCGGATGGCAGCCCGGTGACGGCGGACGACTTCGTTTATTCGTTCCGTCGGCTGGAAGATCCGGCCACCGCTGCCGAATACGCTTCCATGCTCTATCCGGTGAAGGGTGCCGAGGAAGTCAACACCAAGAAGGGAAAGCCGGAGGATATGGGCGTCAAGGCGATTGACGCAAATACCCTCGAAGTCACCCTCAAGGCGCCAACGCCTTACTTCCTGGAGATGCTGACCCATCAGGCGACCTTTCCGGTTAACAAGGCGTCCATCGAAAAGCTTGGCGCCGACTGGATCAAGGCAGGCAAGCTGGTCTCCAACGGGGCCTTTACAGCGGCGGAGTGGATTCCCAACGACCATCTCAAGCTGGTGAAGAATCCGAAATTCTGGGACGCCGCCAGCGTCAAGTTAGACGTGGTCAACTACATCCCGACCGAGGATCGCTCGTCTGCGATGAAGCGCTTCGAGGCCGGCGAATTCGACAGTTACGGTGACCTGCCGACGGAACAGCTCGCCGATCTCAAGTCCAAATTCGGCGACCAGGTCCGTGTCGGGCCATATCTCGGCACCTACTATTATGCGATCAAGACCGACAAGGCGCCGTGGGACAATGTCGAACTGCGCAACGCCATCTCGATGGCGATCGATCGCGACTTTCTCGCCGAAAAAGTCTGGCAGAATTCGATGCTGCCCGGCTATTCGATGGTGCCTCCGGGCATCGAGGGCTACACGCCGGCACTGGCCAAATACGCTGACATGCCGCAGATCGACCGCGAGGATGAAGCCAAGAAAATCCTGGAGAAGCTCGGCTATACGCCCGAGCATCCGTTGAAGATGCAGATCCGCTACAACACCTCGGAAAACCACAAGAACACCGCTGTCGCCATCCAGGAACAGCTGAAGCCGCTTGGCGTCGAGGTCACGCTGCTCAACACCGATACCAAGACCCACTACTCCTTCCTTGAGCAGAAGGGCGACTATGATGTGGCGCGTGCCGCGTGGATCGCCGACTACAAGGATCCGGAAACCTTCCTTGGCATCACCCGCAAGGCCAGCGGCAACAACTATTCGAGCTACGTCAGCCCGAAATACGAAGAGGCCATGGACAAGGCCGCCGCCGCCGGCGGCAAGCCCGAAGAGCGCATGAAGGAACTCGCCAAGGCCGAGCGCATCCTCGTCGACGATGTCGGTAACATCCCGCTTCTCTACTACAGCTACCACGACATCGTTTCCTCGAAGCTGCACGGCTTCGACGACAATGTGATGGACATCCATCCGTCCCGCTTCATCAGCAAGGACTGATCCCTTAGCCAGGCCGCCGCGCAACTCGATGCGCGGCGGCGCTGGTTTGCCATCGCATCGGCCCGGGAACCGGATTCGATTTTCGACAATGTCGGTGCGAAGATTTGAAGGCTAGAGCGCAATCGTCCAGTTGGACGCGCGCTGCTCTGGATCAAGCGGGGCACCGATGCTGCGTTACGTATTTCGGCGGCTGCTGACCGCCATCCCGACGCTGTTCGTCATCGTGACCATAGCGTTCTTCCTGATACGCGTCGCGCCGGGCGGCCCGTTCAACCAGGAGCGGGGCCTGAGCCCCGAGATCAGGGCCAATCTCGAAGCCCAGTTCGGGCTCAACGACCCGCTCTGGCTGCAGTACCTCCATTATTTAGGCAATCTTCTGCGCGGCAATTTCGGCCCCAGCTACAACATGCCGGATTTCACCGTCGGCGAGTTGTTCAGGGAAGGCCTGCCTATCTCGATCCAACTCGGCGCTTCGGCGCTCGTTCTGGCGCTGCTTCTCGGCAGCGTGCTCGGCACTGTTGCCGCGCTCAACCAGAACAAGCTTGCCGACTATTCGGTGATCGCGTTGGCGACCGCCGGCAGCACCATTCCGACCTTCGTCATCGCTCCGGTGATCCAGCTTGTATTCGGATTGACCTGGAAGCTGCTGCCGATCGGCGGCTGGGGCGATGGAGCCGTCATCAATAAGGTCGGCCCGGTGCTGACGCTCGCTCTGCCGCAGATCGCCATCGTCGCTCGATTGATGCGCGGCTCGATGATCGAATCGCTGCACTCGCATCACATCCGCACCGCCCGCGCGCTTGGGTTGTCGAACTGGTCGGTCGTCGTCAAGCATGCGCTGCGCGGCGCCATCCTGCCGATCGTCTCCTTCACCGGTCCGGCGGCCGCAGCCCTTCTCACCGGCTCGATCATCGTCGAGACCATCTTCTCTATCCCGGGCATCGGCCGCCATTTTGTCGTTGCCGCACTCAATCGCGACTACACACTGGTGATGGGGACGGTGGTGGTCATCGCGCTCTTCACCATTGTCTTCAACCTGATCGTCGACGTCCTCTATGGTGTCGTTGATCCGAGGGTGCGCTATGACTGATATCGCAGTTGCAGCACCGGTCGTCGGCCGATCCCTGTGGGGGGATGCGTGGGCGCGCCTCAAGGCCAACCGCGCGGCCATGTTCAGCCTCTATTATCTTGCCTTCATCGCCGTCATCAGCGTGTTTGGACCCTCTTTCGTGCCGCACCAATACACCACCATCTATGGCGACTATGTCCGCACGCCGCCGAGCTTCTCCGCCTATCCAAAGGCCGACATGATCGAAGGCGCTCTCGACGAGGCGATCAGGCGTATGCGCGTCGACATCAAGGAGTGGCGGCAGGAGGGCAGCCGTGTGTTCGTTACCGTCAGATCGTCCAAGCCGATCGACGACCGCAACATTCGCTACCTTGATCGTTCCGATACCTTCGATGACACAAAGATCGAGAGCAAATCGCCGGACGGTCTCGAAATGGTGATGAGTGCATCGATCAAGCAGCAATATTTCCTGTTCGGCACCGACAATACCGGCCGCGATCTCCTGTCGCGAACGCTGATGGCCGGGCGCATATCGCTGGCCATCGGCCTGCTTGCCGGCATTGTGGCGGTGGTGATCGGCGTGCTCTATGGCGCCACCGCCGGCTTTGCCGGCGGCAGGGTCGATGAGGTGATGATGCGTATCGTCGACGTGCTTTATTCTTTGCCGTTCATCTTCTTCGTCATCATGCTGGTGGTGTTCTTCGGCAGGAACTTCGTGCTGATGTTCCTGGCCGTCGGCGCCGTGCTGTGGCTCGACATGGCGCGCATCGTGCGCGGACAGGCGCTATCGATCCGCCGGCAGGAATATGTCCAGGCGGCGGAGGCGATGGGCGTCGGGCAGCGCGGCATTCTGCTGCGCCATGTGATCCCCAATTTGCTCGGGCCGGTGGTGATCTACATGACGCTGCTGGTGCCGCAGGTCATCATCCTGGAGAGTTTTTTGTCGTTCCTCGGGCTCGGCGTCCAGGAGCCGATGACCAGCTGGGGCGTGCTGATTTCGGTCGGCGCCCAGAATATCGGCTCGGCCAACTGGCTGCTTTTGTTCCCGGCCTTCTTTCTCGTCTCGACATTGTTCGCGCTGAATTTCGTCGGCGATGGGCTGCGCGACGCGCTCGACCCGAGGGATCGTTGAGATGGCTGCTTCCGAAACCATTCTCAGCGTCAAGGATCTTCGCGTCCGCTTCCGCACGATCGACGGCGTGGTGGAGGCGGTGAAGGGCATCAATATCCATGTTAAATCAGGCGAGACGGTAGCCGTCGTCGGCGAATCCGGCTCCGGCAAGAGCCAGACGATGATGGCGGCGATGAGCCTGCTGGCCTCGAACGGCGAAGCCACCGGGAGCGTCGACTACCGCGGCCGCAATCTTTTGACCCTGAGCAAGCCCGAGCTCAACAAGATCCGCGGCCGCAAGATCAGCATGATCTTCCAGGAGCCGATGACTTCGCTCGACCCGCTCTATTCGATCGGTAGCCAGTTGATCGAACCGATCCGCAAGCATCGCGGGCTTGGCGCCGCCGAGGCGCGCGAAGAGGCGCTCAAGCTGCTGCGGCTGGTCCATATTCCAGATCCGGAGCGGCGGATGAAATCCTATCCGCACGAGATGTCGGGCGGTCAGCGCCAGCGCGTCATGATTGCCATGGCGCTGGCCAATGACCCCGACATATTGATCGCCGACGAGCCGACGACGGCGCTCGACGTGACCATCCAGGCGCAGATCCTCATGCTGCTCGCCGAACTGCAGCGCAAGCTCGGCATGGCGATCGTCTTCATCACCCACGATCTCGGAATCGTCAGGCGCTTTGCCGACCGGGTCTATGTGATGCGCTATGGCGAGGTCGTCGAGGAGGGCGAGGCGGAAGCGATCTTCGTCAACCCGCAGCACGCCTACACCAAGATGTTGCTTGCCGCCGAGCCGACCGGCACCAAGGCCCCGCCGCCTCCGAATGCCCCCGTCCTGCTCGAAGGCAGGAACGTCGAAGTGACCTTCAAGATCGGCGGCGGCTTTCTTGGTGGAGAACCGCTGATATTGCGCGCTGTCGATAGCATTTCGATCCGGCTGAAGCGCAACCAGACCATCGGCATCGTCGGCGAATCCGGTTCGGGAAAGTCGACGCTCGGCCGCGCCTTGCTGCGGCTCCTGCCCAGCGACGGCATCATCCGGCTTGGCGACCGCGACATCTCCCACGCCGACCGCCAGGCGATGCGGCCGCTGCGGCGCGAATTGCAGCTGGTCTTCCAGGACCCGTTCGGCTCGCTGTCGCCGCGCATGACCGTCGGCCAGATCATCACCGAAGGGCTCCTGGTCCACGAGCCCAATCTGTCGGGCAGGCAGCGCGATCTCCGCGCCGTCGATGCCTTGCTCGAAGTCGGGCTCGACCCGAACACGCGCAACCGCTATCCGCACGAATTCTCCGGTGGTCAGCGGCAGCGCATCGCCATTGCGCGCGCCATGATACTGAAGCCGAAAGTGGTGGTGCTGGACGAGCCGACCTCGGCGCTGGACCGCTCCGTGCAGAAGCAGATCGTCGAATTGCTGCGCAAGCTGCAGGCCGACCACGAACTGTCCTATCTGTTCATCAGCCACGATCTCGCGGTCGTGCGCGCCATGGCCGACTACATCATCGTCATGAAGCAGGGCAAGATCGTCGAGGAGGGGCCGTCCGAGGCGATCTTCAGCAATCCGCAGGCAACCTATACGCAGACACTGATGGCCGCGGCCATCGATGTGACGCGATTTCGCCTGAGCGCATAGCGCGATTGGTCAGAACTGCGGCGGAAGGTGGTTGTTTCGGGAACAAGAACAGCTAAGCCGCTGTTTTTTCTGGTCGGAGTGGCAGGATTTGAACCTGCGACCCCATCGTCCCGAACGATGTGCGCTACCAGGCTGCGCTACACTCCGTGACCAGACCGCGGGCTTATAGCCGCCGCATTTGGTTACTGCAAGCGCCAATGGCAGCGCTTCCGTCGCATTTCTTTCGCTTTAGCCGCTACGTCATACAGGTTTCAGTTTCCTGTCGCACAAACACGGCTTAAAGGGGCTTCTAGGTAACCGTCCACTTGCCTCGAAGCATCTGATTCAGCCGCCTGGAGTTGCAGCCTTGTCGATGAAGATCGTTAGCGATGTCAAACCAAACACTTTTGAGTTCGAAACCTCGGCGTTGATCAAGCCATCCGGGTTTCGCGAATATGATGCGCGCTGGTGGTTTGGCCATCCCGGTTCGAACGAGCCGCCGGAGCTCAATCTGATCGGCGTCCAGGCGCTCGGCATGGGGCTCGGCACGCTGATCCGCCGTCTGGGTGCCGGACCCGACATCGTCACCGGTCACGATTTCCGCTCTTATTCGCTTGCCATCAAGCTGGCGCTGGTTTCCGGGCTGATGGCCGCCGGCGCGCGGGTCAAGGATGTCGGGCTGGCCTTGTCGCCGATGGCCTATTTCGCCCAATTCGCGCTCGACACGCCGTCCGTCGCCATGGTCACCGCCTCGCATAACGAGAATGGCTGGACCGGCGTCAAGATGGGCGCGGCGCGCCCGCTGACTTTTGGTACGGAGGAGATGAGCGCGCTGAAGGCGATCGTGCTCTCAGGCGATTTCGACCTTGTCGGTGGCGGCTCCTATGACTTCGTTGCGGATTTCCGCAAAACCTACCTCGACGATCTGACAGCGGGAAAGCGTATCTCGAGGAAGCTCAAGGTGGTGGCCGCCTGCGGCAACGGCACCGCCGGGGCTTTCGCTCCCGAGGCACTGGAAAGGATCGGCTGCGAGGTGATTCCGCTCGACGTCGCGCTCGATCATACGTTTCCGAATTACAATCCCAACCCCGAAGACATGAAGATGCTGCACGCCATTCGCGACAAGGTGCTGGAAACTGGCGCCGATGTCGGGCTCGGCTTCGACGGCGACGGCGACCGCTGCGGCGTGGTCGACAATGAAGGCAACGAGATCTTCGCCGACAAGGTCGGCGTCATGCTTGCGCGCGACATCTCACACCTCTATCCCGGCTCGACTTTCGTCGTCGACGTCAAGTCGACCGGATTGTTCATGACCGACAAGGTGTTGCGGGAAAATGGCGCGGTCACCGACTATTGGAAAACCGGTCATTCCTACATCAAACGGCGCGTCGCCGAACTCGGCGCTGTCGCCGGTTTTGAGAAATCGGGCCACTTCTTCTTCAATCCTCCGATCGGCCGCGGTTATGACGATGGCCTGGTCACGGCCATTGCTATATGCCAGATGCTGGATCGCAGCCCGCAAAGCAGCATGGCCGACCTCTACCGCGATCTGCCGCTGACGTTCGGCACGCCGACCATGTCGCCACACTGCGCCGACGAGCTCAAATACGGCGTCGTCGAGCGGGTCGTAGGCGATGTTCGCAAGATGAAGGACGAGGGCGCAGTCTTCGCCGGCCAGAAGATCGCCGAGCTGATCACCGTCAACGGCGTCAGGGTCGTGGCGGAGGATGGTACTTGGGGGCTGGTGCGGGCATCATCGAACAAGCCGGAGCTTGTGGTGGTGGTCGAAAGCCCGGTATCGTCCGAGCGGCGTCGCCAGATGTTCGAAGCCGTCGACGCGGTGCTGCGCCGCAGCCCGGAAGTCGGCGCCTACAATCAGACCTTTTGAGCGGGACTTATTTTCATGACCGAACGGATCGTCAGTTTTGTGATGAGCGGCGGCATCGGCTCGCGGCTGTGGCCGCTGTCGCGCGAGGACAATCCCAAGCAGTTCCATGATTTCTCCGGCGACGGCTCGATGCTGGCCAAGACGCTACGCCGGCTGACTGCGCGGCCGGAAGGCGAAACGCCGGTTTTCCTGATTGCCTCGGAAAGGCACGCCGACCGCGTTCATGCCGACATTGCCGGCCACGAGCTTTCCGGCGGCGGCCCGCTGTTCGAGCCGACCGGACGCAACACTGCCGCGGCCGTCGCTTTGGCAAGCCTGCGCACTTTGTCCGAATTCGGCGACAGCCTGGTGCTGGTGGTGCCGTCCGACCATGAGATCGCGACCGCGCAGCAATTCTGGCGGAGCGTCGAGGCCGGCACGGCGGCGGCGCGCGAAGGCAGGCTGGTGGTGTTCGGCATCAAGCCCACCCAACCGGAGACCGGGTATGGCTACATCGAGGTGGCCGGCGAGCGCGATGGCATCTGCGATGTCTCGCGTTTCGTCGAAAAACCCGATCTCGCCACCGCGCAGAGCTATCTTGAGGCCGGCAATTTCTACTGGAACACCGGCATCTTCCTGTTTCGCGCCAGTGCCATGCGCGACGCGTTCATGGCTTTCCAGCCAGACATCTGGAGCGCCACAGAGGCTGCCTACCAGGCTGCGACATCGGATCTTTCCGGCCTCTACATGCCTCTGGAGCTCTATGCCGCCATCCCTTCGACATCGATCGACTATGCGATCATGGAGCGCGCCAGCGGCATCGCCATGGTGCCGGCCGGCTTTCGCTGGAACGATCTCGGTTCCTGGCAATCGCTGCTCGATGTCGGGCCGTCCGACAAGCAGGGCAACGTCATTGTCGGCGACGTCGTCGCCATCGATTGCGAGAACTCCTATATCCGCAGCGACGGCCGCCTGCTGTCGGCCATTGGCCTGAAGGACGTCGCCATCGTCTCGACCGCCGACGCCACTTTCGTCGCGCCGGTCAGCCACAGCCAGAACGTCAAGAAGATCGTCGAGCAGCTCGAAAAGAGCGGCCGCCTGGAGACCAGGTTCACGCCCGCCGACGATCGCGTCATCGAAAGCGGCGCCTGGCAACGCCGCGTGCACCATTGGCTGTTCGAGGAGACGGTGCCGCTGTGGTCGACGATCGGCGTCGATGAGCGCCATGGCGGGTTCCATGAGGCGCTCGGTTTCGACGCCACCCCGCTGATGAAACCCAAGCGCATGCGCACGCAGGCCAGGCAGATCTATGCCTTCGCCGTCGCCAAGGCGCGCGGCTGGAACGGCCCGGCCGATCGGCTGATTAGCCACGGCCTCGAATTCATGGCCAGGAACGGCCGCACCGATAATGGCGGCTGGGTGCGCACGCTCAACGTCGACGGCACCGTCGCCGATGCCGCCGAGGATGCCTATGACCATTCCTGCGTGCTTCTGGCGCTGGCGCATGCCCATATGTGCGGCAATCCGGATGCATTGCGGCTTGGCGAGGAGACCTTTGCGTTCATCGACGCGCATCTCGAGGACGAACGCCTGACCGGCTTCCGCGAGACCTCGAGCGGCGAGGGCGAACGCCGCTCCAACCCGCACATGCATCTGCTCGAGGCGTTTTTGGCCTGGCATCAGGCGACCGGCGAGCGCGCCTATCTTCGCCGCGCCGCGCGCATCGTCGATCTGTTCCGCAGCCATTTCTTCGACCCGGAAAGCTGGACGCTGGGTGAGTATTTCGACAATGAATGGCGGCCAGCCCCTGGCGAGAAAGGCACGTGGACCGAACCGGGCCATCATTTCGAATGGGCCTCGCTGCTGGTCGACTTCGCGGGCCGCAGCGGCCAAAGCGGCTTGACCGGCCTCGCCAGGAAACTCTACGCGTCGGCGATTGCCAATGGCCTGAACCGCGCCACAGGCCTCGCCTACGGCGCCGTCTCGCGGCAAGGGCTGCCGCTCGACCGCGTCTCGCGCAGTTGGCCGCAGGCCGAAGCAATCAAGGCAGCGATCGCGCTGGACGGCTCGGGCGGTCCCGACCTGAAGCCGGAAATCGAGGCGCGTGTCGGCCGGCTGTTCCGCTGGCACATCAATCCGGCACCGCTCGGCCTGTGGATCGACCGCATCGACGAGCGTGGCCGCTCGCTGGCAAGCGAGGTGCCGGCCAGCATCTTCTACCATCTGGTCTGTGCGCTGACGCAGTATCTGGACGGTACGGCCCGCAAGGATCAGTACGGGCTGGCGACATCACCGGTCTCGACGTAGACCGACTTTAGCTGCGAATAGAGTGCCAATGCCGCGAGCGAATTCTCGCGGCCGATGCCGGACTGCTTGAAGCCGCCGAACGGGATTTCGACCGGCGTCAGATTGTAGGCGTTGATCCAGCAGGTGCCGGCCTGCAATTCGGCGATGACACGGTGGGCGCGCGCCAGGTCGCGCGTGAACACGCCTGCAGCGAGGCCGAATTCGGTGTCGTTGGCGCGCTCGATCACCTCGTCCTCGCTGTCGAACTTCAGCACGCTCATGACAGGCCCGAAAATCTCCTCGCGGGCGATGCGCATCGTGTCGGTGACACCGGTGAACACCGTCGGCTCGACGAAGAAGCCGCCCTGAAAACCCTGCAGCGAAGGCACATTGCCGCCGCAGGCGAGCACCGCACCATCCTGCTTGCCGGCCTCGATGTATGAGACGACCTTGTCGTGCTGCGCCTTCGAGACCAGCGGCCCCATCTGCGTGTCCTGGTCGAGCGGGTCACCGATGCGGATTTTCTTGGTCCGCTCGGTCAGCCTTTCGACGAAACGGTCATGGATGCTGCGCTGCACGAAGACCCGTGTGCCGTTGGAGCAGATCTGACCGGTCGAATAGAAATTGCCGAGCATCGCGCCGCCGATGGCGTTTTCGAGGTTGGCGTCTTCGAAGACGATCAGCGGCGACTTGCCGCCGAGCTCCATCGTCGCGTGCTTCATCTTCGAGCCGGCGAGCGACAGCACCTTGCGGCCGGTCGGCACTGAGCCGGTCACCGAGACTTTGGCGACGACCTCATGGCCGACAAGGCCGGCGCCGACATCGCCAAAACCTTGCACGACATTGAACAGCCCGTCGGGCAGCCCGGCCTCGGTGTAGATTTCGGCGAGCGCCAGCGCTGAAAGCGGCGTGTTTTCCGACGGTTTGAACACCATCGCATTGCCCATGGCGAGGGCGGGTGCGGATTTCCAGCCGGCGATCTGGATCGGGTAGTTCCACGCGCCGATGCCGACGCAGACGCCGAGCGCCTCGCGCCTGGTATAGGCAAAGGGACCGCCGAGATCGACGGCCTCGCCATTAAAGGCGGCGACCGCGCCGCCGAAATATTCGAGGCAATCCGCCGCCGAAGGGGCGTCCGCAACCAGCGTCTCCTGGATCGGCTTGCCGGTGTCGAGCGTCTCGATACGCGCCAAATCGGCATTGCGGGCGCGCAAAATGTCGGCGGCACGGCGCAGTATGCGGCCGCGCTCGACCGGCTTCAGCCGTGCCCAGGCCGGCTGTGCCGCACGCGCGGCTTCGATCGCGAGTTCAAGCACGTTCGGCGTCGCCGAGCGCAGCATGGCAATGGTCTCGCCGGTCGCCGGATAGATGACCGGCAGCGGCGCGCCGCGCTCGTCGTCGATATAGCGGCCGTTGACATAATGCGATGCCGTTGGCTGGGCGCGCATGACTGTTCTCCAATCGTCTTTCGCGGCAGGCGGAATGTGCGTCCGCCGGATCATGGCCTATCTGTCCGACGCCTGCCAGCGCGGATTGATCCATGGTTCCTGGTTGGACGGCGCCAGCGGCGAGCGCCCGAGAACGTGGTCGGCGGCCTTCTCGCCAGTCATGATCGACGGCGCGTTGAGATTGCCATTGGTGACGCGCGGGAAGATCGAGGAATCGGCGACCCGCAGCCCTTCGACGCCGATGACGCGGCATTCCGGATCGACGACGCTCATCGCATCGTCGGCACGGCCCATCTTGCAGGTGCCGCAAGGGTGATAGGCGCTTTCGGCGTGGTCGCGGATGAAGGCGTCGAGCTCGTCGTCCGATTGTACGTGCGAACCCGGCGACAGTTCCTTGCCGCGGTAAGGATCGAAGGCCGCTTGCCCGAAGATCTCACGGGTCAGCCGGATGCAGTGGCGGAACTCCGTCCAGTCGTCCGGATGCGACATGTAGTTGAAGCGGATCACCGGCTTCGATTTGGGATCGGGCGAGCGCAGCGTGACCGAACCGCGCGACTTCGACCGCATCGGCCCGACATGCGCCTGGAAGCCATGCGCCTTCGCCGCCGCCTTGCCGTCATAGCGGACTGCTGCCGGTATGAAGTGATACTGGATATCGGGATAATCGACGCCGGCGCGCGAGCGCACAAAGGCGGCCGCCTCGAAATGATTGGTGGCGCCGAGGCCGGACTTGAAGAACAGCCACTGCGCGCCGATCAATGCCTTCGAGAACGGGTTCAAGATGGAGTTCAGCGTGATCGGCTTTGTCGATTCCTGCTGGATGTAGAGTTCCATGTGGTCCTGCAGATTGCGGCCGACGCCGGGCCGGTCGACAATCACCGGAATGCCGTTTTCTTTGAGGTGCTGGCCGGGGCCGATGCCGGACAGCATCAGGATCTTGGGCGAGTTGATCGAGGACGCGGCAACGATCACCTCACGCCGCGCTCTGATCACCTGAATCCGCTTGCGCGCTTCGATCTCGACTCCGGTGGCGCGTTGATTCTCGATGATTACCCGTCGGGCGAACCCCTTGACCAAGCTGACATTTTTCCGCCTGAGTGCCGGCCTGAGATAGGCGCTCGCCGCCGACCAGCGGCGACCGCCACGAATGGTCTGCTCCATCGGCCCAAAACCTTCCTGCTTCGCGCCATTGTAATCATCGGTTAGCTCGAAACCGGCCTGACGGCCTGCCTCGACAAAGGCGCCGTAGAGTGGATTGGTCCGCGAGCCGCGCTGCACAGTCAGCGGGCCGCCATGGCCGCGCCAGCCATTCTCGCCGCCATTGCTGTCCTCCATTCGCTTGAAGTACGGGAGCACGTCTGCGAAGCCCCAGCCGGCCGCGCCCTGTTCGGCCCAATGGTCGAAGTCGCGGGCATGGCCGCGCACATAGACCATGCCGTTGATCGAGGATGAGCCGCCGATGACCTTGCCGCGAGGCGTTGCCAGCACGCGGCCGCCGAGATGCGGCTCCGGCTCGCTGGCAAAGCCCCAGTCGTAGAGGCTCATGTTGAGCGGGATCGACAGCGCCGACGGCATCTGGATCAGCGGCCCGATATCGCTGCCGCCATATTCGATGACGATCACCGAATGCTTGCCGTCCTCCGACAGCCGGTAGGCCATGGCCGAGCCGGCCGAGCCGGAGCCGATGATGACGAAATCCGCTTCAAGCATGGTTCATGCGCGCCCATGGTTCATATGCGCAATGAAATCGGCCAGCGAGACGTTGCCGCCGGTTGCCACTACGAGAACGGTCTTGCCGGTCACGTCGACCTTGCCGCCGAGCAACGCCGCGAGTGAAGCAGCGCCCGAAGGCTCGAGCACCAGCTTCAGCCGCTCGAAGGCGATCCGCATAGCGCGCCGCACCGAAGCATCGTCGACGGTGACGCCGCGAACGCCGGCGGTCTTCACCGCTGCGAACGGCGCGTCGCCAGGCCGCCGCGACATCAGCCCGTCGCAGATCGATTTCGGCCCGATCGGCATGGTTTCGATGGCGCCATGTGCCAGCGACGAGCCCATGCCGTCAAAACCTTCCGGCTCGACGCCGATGATCTTCGTGGCTGGCGACAGGTAGTGGAAGGCCAGCGAAACACCGCCGATCAGGCCGCCGCCGCCGACCGAGCAGAACAAGAGATCGGCCTCGGTTTGCCTGGCGGCGAGCTGGTCGAGTGCCTCCAGCCCGGCACCGGCCTGGCCGGCGACGATCTCCGGATCGTCGAACGGGTGCAGCAGCGCCAGGCCTTCGCTCGCGGCGATCTCGCGCGCCCTGGCGGCAGCGACTTCCTCACGCGCGCGCTCGCCATGGTCGGTCAGCACGACGTGCGCGCCGTAGCCCGATGTGGCGTCGCGCTTGGCGGCCGGCGCGTCGATCGGCATGACGATGGTGACAGGAATGCCGAGCGCCTGGCCCGCCGCCGCCAGCCCTTGCGCGAAATTGCCGGAGGAATAGGCGACGACGCCCTTTTTGGCTTCGTCAGGCGACAGCCGCTTCAGCCGCCAGTAGGCGCCGCGCACCTTGAACGATCCTGCCCATTGCAGCGACTCGGCCTTGACGAAGAAGCGGGCGGCGCCGGTCTCGCGGGCGAGTGCCGCCGATTCCAGCAGCGGCGTGATCTGCGTCGCCTTGGAGGTGGCGGCATAGGCCTGCCTGAGATGGTCGAGCGAGGGGACGAGACTGTCTGCCATCATTTGCCTCGCGGAAAGCGCTTCTGCTCTTCGAGCAGGTCGAGGTTCATGTGATTGCGCATGTAGCGCTCCGATGCTTTCTGCAGCGGCTGGAATTCCCAAGGGTAGTGGGTGCCGTTGCGCAGCGCCGGGTAGACCACCCAGCGGCGTGCCTGGCTGGCACGCACCGCGGCATCGAACGCCGCCATGTCCCAGCGCTCCCGCACCTTGCCGGTGAAAGCCGCCACCAAAGCCGCATTGGCCGGATCGGCGGCGAGGTTGGTCAATTCCAGCGGATCCGATTCAAGATCAAACAGTTGCGGCGGATCGATCTCGCAATGGATGAATTTGTAGCGGCCCTCGCGCATCGCCACCATCGGCGCGTTCGAGCCTTCGGCTGCATATTCCATCAGCACCGGCGCGGAGCGTTTCCTTCCGTTCAGCAGCGGCAGTAGCGACTGGCCGTCGGTCCACGGCGCAATCGCGCTGATGTCGATGCCGGCGAGATCGCAAAGCGTCGGCGTCACGTCGAGGTTGGAGACCGGCGTGTCGATCAGCCCGGTGCGTATGCTCTTGCCGGCGATCATCAGCGGCACCCGCGCCGAACCTTCGAAGAAGCACATCTTGAACCACAGGCCGCGCTCGCCGAGCATGTCGCCGTGGTCCGAGCAGAACAGGATGACCGTGTCGTCGAGCATGTGCGTGCGCTCGAGCACCGACAGCAACTCGCCGAGCTTGTCGTCGAGATAGGAGATATTGGCGAAATAGCCGCGCCGCGCGCGGCGGATCTGCTCCGCGGTGATGTCAAAGCTATCATAGTCGCTGGCGCGGTAGAGCCGCTGCGAATGCGGGTCCTGCCTGTCGTAGGGAATGAAGCCGATCTCGGGCTCGAGCGCCGGGCAATCCTCGTAGAGGTCCCAGTAGCGCCGCCGTGCGACGTAGGGATCGTGCGGATGGGTGAAGGAAACCGTCAAGCACCAGGGCCGATGTGCGATGTCGTCGGAGACGCGGGCAAGATCGTAGAGCTTCTGCACCGCATGGAAGGCGACCTCGTCGTCATACTCCAGCTGGTTGGTGATTTCGGCAGTTCCGGCACCGCTCACTGAGCCCAGATTGTGATACCACCAGTCGATCCGCTCGCCGGGCTTGCGATAGTCCGGCGTCCAGCCGAAATCGGCCGGATAGATGTCGGTGGTCAGCCGTTCCTCGAAGCCGTGCAACTGGTCCGGCCCGACGAAATGCATCTTGCCAGAGAGGCAGGTGTGATAGCCGGCGGCGCGCAGATGATGGGCAAAGGTCGGGATCGACGAGGTGAATTCGGCGGCGTTGTCATAGACCCCGGTGCGTGACGGCAATTGGCCGCTCATGAATGCGGCGCGGCCCGGCGCGCAGAGCGGCGAGGCGGTGTAGTTGTTGCAAAAACGCGCCGAACGCGCGGCGAGCGCCTTCAGATGTGGCGCGTGCAGGAAGTCTGCCGGCCCGTCTGGAAACAGCGTTCCGTTGAGCTGATCGACCATGACGATCAGGATGTTGGGTCGCTTGGATGTCACTGCTTCTGCCGTCCGCTAAGCTTCATTTCGAGATAGTCCTCAACCAGTGCGATCGCGGTCGCGGCATCGGGCACGCCGTCCTTCAGCGCGCGCCTGATATAGAGCCCGTCGATCAGCGCCGCCGTCGCTTCGGCAACCCGGTCGGCCTCGCTTCTCGGCAGGATACCGGTCAGCCCGCTAAGCAGATTGGAATGCAGCCGCCGTGCATAGACCTTGAGCAGCCGGCGAAGTGCTGCCGATTTCTGCGCCTCGACATAGAAGGCGAGCCAGGCGGCGATCGTTTCCGGCTGGAACTGGACGTCGGAGAAATTGACCGCGACCACTGCCGAGACGCGCTGGCGCGCCGTGCCGGCCGTGCGAAGCGCGCGCCGCGTATCGGCGGTGAGCCCGCTCAGGATGTGCCGCATCGTCGCCAACAGCAATTCGTCCTTGGCGCCGAAATAATGGTGGGCAAGCGCCGAGGACACGCCGGCGCGCCCGGCGATTTCCGACATCGTGACATCAAGTGAACCGCGCTCGCCGATCGCCGAGATCGTTGCGTCGATGAGCGCCTTGCGGCGCAACGGCTCCATTCCGAGTTTCGGCATTCTTGCTCCGGCCTGTTGGGTAAGTTTATTTTTTATTGACGCATCAATCAACAAAAAATTCAGCCTGATTTGCTGGCAAATGCCAGGCGTTATGACCAGATATCAAGATCAAGCGATTGTGCGGTTCTGGCCCCTTCACGAAACCGGCGGAACGGTTCATCCTTGAACAATGCCGAGCGGCCGCGACATCGCGCAGCCGGGCCTGCAGGATGGAGATCGCCATGACAGCATGCATCGTCGGTTGGGCGCATTCGCGCTTCGGCAAGCTCGAAGGCGAGACGCTGGAGGGCCTGATCACCAAGGTGGCGGTCGAGGCGCTCGATCATGCCGGCATCGGTCCAGATGACGTCGACGAGATCGTGCTCGGCCACTTCAACGCCGGGTTTTCCGCCCAGGATTTCACCGCGAGCCTGGTCCTCCAGGCAGACGACCGGCTGCGCTTCAAGCCGGCGACCCGCGTCGAGAACGCCTGCGCCACCGGCTCGGCGGCGGTCAGGCAAGGCATCCGCGCCATCGACGCAAATGCCGCCCGTATCGTGCTGGTGGTCGGCGCCGAGCAGATGACGACGACGCCCGGTCCTGAGATCGGCAAGAACCTGCTCAAGGCCTCGTATCTGCCGGAGGATGGTGACACGCCGGCAGGCTTCGCTGGCGTCTTCGGCAAGATCGCTCAAGCCTATTTCCAGCGCTACGGCGACCAGTCGGATGCGCTGGCGATGATCGCCGCCAAGAACCATAAGAACGGCGTCGACAATCCCTACGCGCAGATGCGCAAGGATTTCGGCTACGAGTTCTGCCGGCAGGAAAGCGAAAAAAACCCCTTCGTCGCCGGTCCGCTGAAGCGCACAGACTGCTCGCTGGTTTCGGACGGCGCCGCCGCCCTTGTCCTCGCCGACACGGCGACGGCGCTGAAGATGCGCCGCGCCGTCGCCTTCCGCGCCAATGAGCATGTGCAGGATTTCCTGCCGATGTCGAAGCGCGACATCCTCGCGTTCGAAGGTTGCGAGCAGGCCTGGAATCAGGCGCTGAAGCAGGCCGGCGTGACGCTCGGCGACCTGTCCTTCGTCGAGACGCATGACTGTTTCACCATCGCCGAGCTGATCGAGTATGAGGCGATGGGCCTGGCCAAGCCGGGCGAGGGCGCCAAGCTGGCCTTGGATGGCGATACGGCGAAAGACGGAAGGCTGCCGGTCAATCCGTCCGGCGGGCTGAAGGCCAAGGGCCACCCGATCGGTGCCACCGGCGTATCGATGCATGTGCTTACCGCCATGCAACTCGTCGGCGAGGCGGGCGGCATCCAGGTGCCGGGAGCAAAGCTCGGCGGCATCTTCAACATGGGCGGCGCGGCGGTCGCCAACTACGTTTCCATTCTCGACCGGATCAGATAAAAGCGGCCCCGCATTACAGCGCGCGCGCCGCTTCGCGCGCGCAAAAGGGCGCTATATCGCTTTGATTTTGCGCATGATCCTTTTCGAAAATTGATTCCGAGTTTCGAGATCATGCGCTAGCGGGGAATTCATGACAAATCCGGTTCTGGTCGAAGTTTTGCGCGGCGCTATCGTCGAGAGCGCGCATCGCGGCGCTGTTGCCGTCTTCGACGCCGACGGCAAGCCTGTTTGGGAGATCGGCGACACGGCACAACCGGTGTTCCCGCGTTCGGCGGTCAAGGCGATCCAGGCGTTGCCGCTGGTCGAGAGCGGCGCTGCCGATGCCTACGGCTTCGGTGACCGGGAGCTGGCACTGGCCTGCGCCTCGCATTCCGGCGAGCCGCCACATGTCGAGTTCGCGAGGGCTATGCTGGCGAAGGCCGGCCTGGACGAGACGGCACTCGAATGCGGCGCGCATTGGCCGTCGAGCCATGGGGCGACGCTGGCGCTTGCCCGCGCCGGCAGCGTGCCGAACGCGCTGTACAACAATTGTTCCGGCAAGCACTCAGGCTTCCTATGCACCTGCGTTCACAGCGGCATCGCCCATCGCGGTTACGTCAAGGCTGGCCATGCTTCGCAGGAGATGGTGCGCGAAGCGATGCAGGCGGTGACCGGTGCTGCCCATGACGCCGATCACCGTGGCACTGACGGCTGCTCGATTCCGACCTATGCCGTGCCGCTGCGCAGCTTTGCGCTTGGCTTTGCCCGCATGGCGACAGGCGCCAGCTTCGAGCCGGTGCGCGCCCGGGCGGCGAAGCGGCTGCTTTCCGCCTGCATGGCTGAGCCGTTTTTCGTCGCCGGCACTGGCAGGTCCGACGTCGCGATGATGGAGGCCGCGCCCGGCCGGATCTTTGCCAAGGGGGGCGCCGAGGGCGTCCATTGTGCCGCCCTTCCAGAGCTTGGCCTTGGCATCGCGCTGAAATGCGACGACGGCGCCGGCCGCGCAACTGAAGTCATGCTCGCGGTCGTGCTGTCAAAGCTTTTGCACGCAGACCAGCCGCTGGCGGGAAAGCTGATCGAACAGGCAAATCCGCCTATCGAAAGCCGGATCGGCGCCAAAGTCGGCGCGCTCCGGCCCACCGCCGCCCTCAACTGACGTGATTGCGCTCGACGGTCAAATGCGCATAGCCGGCATTGCCTGACGCGGCGAGGTCGCCGGTCACCGGCTCGGCCCAGCGCTGGCCGACGATCGCGCCCTTCTGGACCCCGTCGATGACATTGTCGGAAATGATTGCCGTTCCGGCACCTTCGACCACGGTGACGACGATGCCGGTTCCGGCCTTGCGGATGACGTTTCCCGTGGCGACCACATTGCGCATGAACGGTCCCCAGCCGATCTGCATGCCGTAGAGCGGCGCATTCTCAACGACATTGCCGGAAACGGTGGTGTCTGCCTCGACGCTGATGCCGACGCCGAAGCCGGGCGCATCGGCAGGGTAGGGGCCGCTGGTCGACAGGTTGCGGACGATGTTGCCGGAGCAGACCCCCATGCGGCCGCCTTCGTTGAAATTGACGATCGAAATACCGTTCGCAGCACTATCGACGATGTTGTTGCTGATGATGGCGCCTTCGAATGAGAATTCGGAATACACGGCTGTTTCGCCCGAGCGCGAGCAGGTGTTGCCGGTGATCTGCAAATTGCTGGCACTGTTGGCGCGGATAGCCGAAAACGCGCAATCCGAAACAATATTGCCGGAGATGATGACATTGCCGGCGCGGAAGGCATTGATGCCGTTGCCGTTCTGGCCGGTTCCGCCGCTGCGCGCCTGGATGCGTTCGACGCGGTTGCCGCTGACGATGGTACCATCTTCCGCCGCCTGCCAGCGGTGCACCAGAATGCCGCCATTGGCGCAGTCGGAGACGCTATTGCCTGATATTTCCAGGCCATCGGCCTCGACCGAATAGATGCCGGCATCGGCCGCATCGGATATCTCCGAGCGTTCGATACGGCCCGAGGCGTGTTCGAGCGCCAGACCGTTCTTGCCGCTGCCGGTAAGCTGGCAATTGTCGACGACGAGATGGGCGATGCGGCGCAGATCGAGCAGGCCTTGCGTATAATCGCCCATCCAGTGGTTGCTGCCGTCGAACACCAGTCCACTGAGTACGATATGCTCGGCCTGTTCCGCCATGATGAGATGGCCGTTGCCGCCATAGACGATCCGCGATGCGCCCGCCACGCCGGACAGGCGCACGCGGCCGGGCAGCGACAGGTTGGAAACGATATAGGTCCCCGGCGGCAGGAACACCGGCATGTCGCGAACGTGCGCTTCGCGCAGCAGCTTGGTGAAAGCCTTGCTCTGGTCCTCAAGCGCGCCGGGCCGGACGCCGAGATCGGTCGCATTGATCGCCCCGCGCATCGCGGCTTTGTCGATGCCGTGCAGGTTTTCCGCCGCTGCCTTGCCGAGCGAAAGCCCCATGACGGCAAAGCCGGCGGTCTGCGTAAGCAGCGTTCTTCTGTTCAACATCGGCACAGATCCCTTGCGTCCAACGCTCACGCGGCAGGATTCGTGCCAGACGGGATCGGCCCCGAGGTCGGGTTTGCCGGCTATGGCTTGTGGAGTCGTCGCGCCGGGCCTAAGTTCATCGGATGAGCAGGGCCTTCACCCGCGAGGAAGACAGCGAAAACGCCATTGCCGGCATCGGCGAGCGGCCGATCAGCCATCACCGCAATCTGGTGACGGAACACGGCCTGGCGCTGATCGATGCGGAGGTGGCCGCTCTGCGCGACGAACTGGGCAGAGCCGAAAAGAGGGCCGACCGCGAGCGCATCGCGCTGGTGTCGCGTGATCTCCGCTATTGGACGGCGCGGCGTGAAAGCGCCGAGCTTTCGGTGCCGGAACCGGGCAGCGACATGGTTCGCTTCGGTATGGGCGTCACACTGGAGAGCGACGACGGCAAGAAGGTGCACTGGAAGATCGTCGGCGAGGATGAGGCCAACCCGGCCAAAGGGTCAATTTCCCATATGTCGCCGATGGCGATGGCGCTGTTCGGCAAGAAGGTCGGCGAAATTGCCGTGGTTAACGGCAAGGAATGGGAGATCGTCAAGCTCTCCGATAGTTAGTCTTCGAGCTTGACGACATGGTCGCGGAAGAACGCCGCGGCACCGGCCTCGTCGATTTCGCCGGCGGCGACGCCCATGACGAATTCGTAAAGCATGCCGTCATTGGCCGACAGGGCATAACCATTCACAATCAGAAATGCGCCGGCAGCGACAATGGCGGTGCGTTTGTTGCCGTCGACAAAGGCATGATTTCGGGCGATGCCGAAGACATAGACGGCGGCGAGTTCTTCAACCGACGGGTCTCCGTAGTTGGCTTTGTTCTCCGCACGGGCGAGCGCCGATTCAATGGCATTTTCATCCCTCAAGCCTTGTGCTCCGCCGTGTCGGCGCAACTGCTCGGCGTGCATCGCTTCGACTGCACGCCGCGTCAGAAACTCCCAGCTCATTCGGCGAGCTTCTGAAGCGCGACCTTGTATTTGTCCATGACCTCGCGGGCAGCTTTCATTTGCCGCTCGAAGCTGTCGTCCACCGGCTTCAGCGCAAGACCGTCACCTGTTTCAACGATTTGAAGCTGGTCGCCGGCCTTCAGGTTCAGACGATCGAGAATCTCCCTCGGCAGGATCACGCCTTCGGAATTGCCGATCTTGCGAATGGTCGTGTTCATGGTGAGACATCCTGTTGCAACGCTGATTATAACTCAGCGTGTCGGTCGTTGCAACGGGCATTATAACAAAGCGTCAGCCCGCCTGCAGCAGCCGGTCCATCAGCCGCTCTGCCGCTTCCGGGATGACCGTGCCGGGCGGGAAGATCTCCGCTGCGCCTGCCTGCCGGACTGCATCGTAATCCTTCGGTGGAATGACGCCGCCGGCGACGATCAGCATGTCGTCGCGGCCGAGCTTCTTCAGCGCCTGTTTGAGTTCGGGAATGAGCGTCAAATGGCCTGCCGCCAACGACGAGACGCCGACGATGTGCACGTCATGCTCGACCGCCAGCTTGGCGATCTCGTCCGGCGTCTGGAACATCGGCCCAACGGTGACGTCGAAGCCGAGATCGGCAAAGGCGGTGGCGATCACTTTCTGGCCGCGATCATGGCCGTCTTGCCCCATCTTGGCGACCAGAATACGCGGCTTGCCGCCGGACTTCTCCTCGAACGCTACGACCTTGTCCTGCAACCGGTCGACCACCGGATTGTCGCCAAGCGCGTTGCGATAGACGCCGGAGATCGTCTGCACCGAGGCGACATGGCGGCCGAAGACCTTTTCCAGCGCCAGCGAAATCTCGCCGACCGTGGCATTGGCGCGCGCCGCCCGGATGGCGAATTCCAGCAGGTTTTCGTTACTCCCGGCAGCACGGGTCAGCGCATCGAGCGCGCTCTCGACGGCGGCGACGTCACGCGTGCCTTTCAGCCGCTGCAGCTTCGACAATTGCCGCGCCCTGACTTCCGCGTTGTCGATCCTCAGCACGTCGACTTCGATGTCCGTGCCGGGACGGTGGGCATTGACGCCGACCACGATCTGTTCGCCGGAATCGATGCGCGCCTGGGTGCGCGCGGCAGCCTCTTCGATGCGCAGCTTCGGTAGGCCCTTTTCGATCGCCGCGGCCATGCCCCCGAGGCTCTCGACCTCCTCGATATGGGCAAGCGCGCGCGCCGCCAGATCATGCGTCAGCCGCTCGACATAGGCAGAGCCGCCCCACGGGTCGATGCTCCGGGTCGTGCCGGATTCCTTCTGCAGGATGAGCTGTGTGTTGCGGGCGATGCGGGCCGAATGATCGGTCGGCAGCGCCATTGCCTCGTCGAAGGAATTGGTGTGCAGCGACTGCGTGTGGCCTTGAGTCGCCGCCATCGCCTCTATCATGGTGCGGATGATGTTGTTGTAGGGGTCCTGCGCCGTCAGCGACCAGCCCGAAGTCTGGCAATGGGTGCGCAGCGACAGCGAGCGCTCGTCCTTCGGCGAAAAGTTCTTCAGCATCAGGCTGGCCCACAAAAGGCGCGCTGCTCTCAGCTTCGCGACTTCCATGAAGAAATTCATGCCGATCGCCCAGAAAAACGAGAGGCGCGGCGCGAAACGGTCGATGTCGAGGCCGGCCGCGACGCCGGCGCGGGCATATTCGATACCGTCGGCAATCGTGTAGGCGAGCTCGAGGTCCGCCGTCGCTCCCGCCTCCTGCATGTGGTAGCCGGAGATCGAGATCGAATTGAACTTCGGCATATGCGTCGACGTGTAGGAAAAAATGTCCGACACGATCCGCATCGAAGGTTTGGGCGGATAGATGTAGGTGTTGCGCACCATGAACTCTTTCAGGATGTCGTTCTGAATGGTTCCAGTGAGGTCCTTCTGCGCGACGCCCTGTTCCTCCGCCGCCACGATATAGAGCGCCATGATCGGCAGCACCGCGCCGTTCATCGTCATCGATACCGTCATCTCGTTAAGCGGGATGCCCTCGAACAGCTGGCGCATGTCGAGAATGGAATCGATGGCGACGCCGGCCATTCCGACATCGCCGGCGACGCGCGGATGGTCGCTGTCGTAGCCGCGATGCGTGGCGAGATCGAAGGCGACCGACAGGCCTTTCTGGCCGGCGGCAAGGTTGCGCCGGTAGAAGGCGTTGGACTCTTCGGCCGTCGAGAAGCCGGCATATTGCCGGATCGTCCAGGGTTGCTGGACATACATCGTCGGATAGGGGCCGCGCATGAAGGGCGGCAGGCCCGGATAGGTATCGAGATGCGGCAAGCCCTTGAGATCGCCCTGGTTGTAGAGATGCTTGACGGCGATGCCTTCCGGCGTCATCCGCTGGCCTTTGACGTCGACCGGCGCCCGCCGTGGCGGCGACCAGCCGATCTGGCTGAAATCGGGGATCATGGTACGGCTCCGATCGACTGATCGATGCGGATCGGAAACAGCGGCTCGCACACCGCAACGCCTTCGGTGAAGGCTGGCCGCCGCTCCGCCGCCAGCGTCTCGACCGGACGCTCGGTTTTCGACGGGTGCAGCGTCGTGCCGACGATCGCCCGTTCGCCCGCCTGGTAGGCAGCGTTGCGGCGGGCGGAAGCTGCCTGCACGCGTCTCTGGACGTGGCCTTGTTCGAGGCTGGTCAGCACGCCGCCTTCCGCCTCGATCTGCTGGAACTCCTGCCAGGCCGCCGCGCAGAGCTCCGCAGTCAGGGTTTCGACGGCGCCCGAACCGCAAGCCGGATCGGCGACGTGGTCGATGTGGCTTTCATTGGCCATGATCAGTTGCGCGTTGCGGGCAACGCGGCGTGCAAAACCCGCGGGCAGGCCGTGCGCGATGGTATGCGGCAGGATGGCGATCGAATCCGCCCCGCCGGCGGCAGCGGCAAAAGCGGCGATGGTGGTGCGCAGGATGTTGGTTTCCGGGTCGGCCGCCGTCATCATCCTGAAGGAGGTTTCGGCATGGATGCTGGCGGTGGAGGGCGGTATCGAGCAGGCCTCCTGGACACGCGCCCACAGTCTCCGCAACGCCCTGACCTTGGCCGTCGACACGAACTGGTCCTGGTCGACGCTGAGCGCAAAACCGATATGCGGCGCCGCATAGACAAGCGGCTGGCGCGCCTTCTCGAACAGCCTCAAATAGGAGACTGCCGAGGCGAGCATCGTGCCAAGCTCCTGCGCCTCGGTTGCGCCGGCATTGTGGAACACCCGCCCGTCGGCTTCCAGCAGCACGCCGGGCACCCCCATCGAAAAGAAATGTGCGAGCGACTGCGGCATCGATGCCTGCAAAGCTTCGATCGACATGCGCAGCCTGCCGGTCCCGGCAAATATCGCCGCCGGATCGATGCCGAAGGAGAGGTTGAGCTTTGCCGGGTCGGAGCGGCGCTTGGTCAAGAACGCCACCAGCCAGTCGGCCACGGCGCGGCTCCAGGGATGGGCATCGATGCGGATCTGGATGCGGTTGAGCGGCACGCCGTCGAGCACGCTCTCCAGCGCCTCGGCCGTCCTCGGCAAGCCATAGCCGAAGGCGTTCGGCGCGCCTTCGAAGACAAGCGACAGTCCGGTAGCACCCTGCGCGACGTCTTCCAGCGCCTGCGCCCTGGCGCGGCCTATGTCCGGATCGTCGATACGCTGGCTGACGATCCACGGTGATCCCGGGTTGGCGCGCACGACAGGCTCGACGGTCACCGAACGCTCGTAGAGCGGCTCGATGCGGATGGCGTCGTCCGTATGCGAGACGAGCTTTTCCTCGAAGGAACCGCCGGCCAGCGCCTTCTCCGCCAGCGCCAGCCATCGTTGCCGGTCGGCGCTCGGAAGGTCGGCATCATGGGTCAAGGCACCGGCGCCCATCCGTTCTCCTCGTTCTAGTGGCCGTGTCAGCCTACTATGTCAGTCTACGGTCCCCGGTCCCATATCACAATGCAGCACACATGCCGTGCAACTCGCCTTCCGTGACGGTGACCGTCAACCGATTGCCAAACATGGGCAGGTTCCGCAAGCTCCAAAAGCCATTTTCGACGATGCCCATTGTCGCTGCGCAATGGCCTCACTATACCTGCGGCGGGCCTCCCTTTTCTTCAAGGGGATCAGGGCATTCAACCCTATAGGTTTGCGGAGACCGGACACATGGCCGACGACACCAGTATCTTCATGGGAGCCAGCCGCAAGCCGGACGACAGCTATCAGCGGCCGGAACGGCTTTTGCTGCAATATGGCAATCGTCACGGCCTGGTCACCGGCGCGACCGGCACCGGCAAGACGGTGACCCTGCAGATATTGGCCGAGGGTTTCTCCAATGCCGGCGTGCCGGTATTCTGCGCCGACATCAAGGGCGATCTGTCGGGTATCGCCATGATGGGCACAGCGCAGGATTTTCTGGTCAAGCGGGCCGAGCAGGTCAAGCTCGATCCCTATGAGTTCCAGGAATTTCCGGTCATCTTCTGGGATCTGTTCGGCGAGCAGGGTCACCCGATCCGCGCCACCATCTCGGAGATGGGGCCGCTGCTTCTGTCGCGGCTGATGAACCTCTCCGAGGCGCAGGAAGGCATTATGAACATCGCCTTCCGCATCGCCGACGAGGAAGGCCTTTTGCTGCTCGACTTGAAGGACCTGCAGTCACTGCTTGCCAACATCGCCGACCGCGCCGAAGAGATCGGCGCCCGCTACGGCAATGTGACGAAACCTTCGGTCGGCGCGATCCAGCGCACGCTGCTGGTCCTGGAGCAGCAGGGCGCTGCCAATTTCTTCGGCGAGCCGGCATTGCGGATCGCCGACATCATGCGCACCACGCGCGATGGACGCGGCGCCATCAGCGTGCTCGCCGCCGACAAACTGATGATGAATCCGCGGCTCTATGCGACGTTCCTTCTGTGGCTGATGTCGGAACTGTTCGAGGAACTGCCCGAGGTCGGCGACCCGGACAAGCCGAAGCTGGTCTTCTTCTTCGACGAGGCGCATCTTCTGTTCGACGACGCGCCGAAGGTGCTGATCGACCGCGTCGAACAGGTGGTCCGGCTGATCCGTTCGAAGGGCGTCGGCGTTTATTTCGTCACGCAAAATCCGCTGGATATCCCTGAAACGGTGCTGGCGCAGTTGGGCAACCGCGTGCAGCACGCACTGCGTGCCTATACGCCGCGCGAACAGAAGGCCGTCAAGACGGCGGCCGAGACGTTCAGGCCCAGTCCCGATTTCGACTGTGCAACCGTGATCACGCAACTCGGCACCGGCGAGGCACTCGTCTCCACGCTGGAAGCCAAGGGCGTGCCGTCCATGGTACAGCGCACGCTGATCCGCCCGCCATCCTCGCGGCTTGGCCCCATCACGCCCGAAGAGCGCCGCAAGCTGATCACTGAGAGCCCGGTTTCGGGACAGTACGACCAGACCGTCGATCGCGAATCGGCTTTCGAGATGCTGCAAAAAAAGGCCAAGGACGCCCAGGAGGCACAAGCGCAGCAGCAGGAGAGCGGCCGTTCGCGCTGGACCATTCCCGGCTTCGGCAATGACGATCCCCAGCCAGCTGGCGGCCGCCGCGCGCCGCGGCCTTCCAACCGCCAGACGGTGGCGGAGGCGGCGATCAAATCCGTGGTGCGCTCGGTCGGCTCGTCGGTCGGACGGGCGATCGTGCGGGGTATTCTGGGGAGTTTGGCCAGGGGGCGGTGAGGGAGCATCGGGCCACCGAGTTTGACAAATGCTGTCTTGGCATCAAGCACAGCAGAAAAATTTGGAGGGCAACCGACGGCGGCTATGCCAGAAGTAGCCGTTCGGACATGCATTTCTCAACGACCAGAACGGGCCGGCATCACGCATAGCGCGAACGTCAGGTTTTACCACCCATCGCAGCGATTACGCTCAACGGGCGCCGAACCACTCGATGAGGATGTCAATCAGCGCACGCACCTTTCTGGGTGCGGTCCCGCCAGGTGGCCGCACCACGTAGATCCCAGCCTCCGGCGAGGGATAATCCGCCATCACTTGTCTCAACTTACCCTCCGCGATCGGCACGTCGGTAAGGAAGTCGGGCAGCGCGGCAATGCCCAGCCCACCCAAGGCAGCCGTCAACAGTGCGGTGCCGTTGTCCGCCTTGAAGCGTCCGCGCGGACTGATCGAGATCGTCTTGCCGCTCACGACGAAGCGCCACGTCTCGTTGCCCTGCAAGAGGCATTCGTGCTTGGCGAGGTCGTCCGGTGTCATGGGAGTTCCATGTTTAGCAAGATAGGCGGGACTGGCGACGCACGTCCCGCGCAAGGGTGCGATCCGCCGTGCGATCAGGTTTGAGTCCGCCAGAATACCTACGCGGATGCCGACGTCGAAGCCTTCACCGACAAGGTCGACGAAGCGGTCGCTATAGGCTGTATGGACATGCAGCCTTGGGTGACGGCTGGCCAGTTCGGTCAGCACGGAGCAAAGGTGCGTGACGCCGAAGCTCAGCGGGGCCGCAATCCGCAACCGGCCCCGCACATCTCCTTCGGGCGAAACCGAATCTCGGGCCGCCTCCAGTTCGGAGATGGCGCGGACGGCGTGCTCGCGCAGGGTGGCGCCTGCCTCGGTCAGCGCCGCGCCGCGCGTCGTGCGGACAAGTAGCTGCGCGTAGCTGCGCGCCAAGATCCTGCTCCAGCCGTTGGAGCCGCCGGCTGACGATCGACTTCGGCAATCCAAGCCGGCGCGCAGCCGCGGATACCCCACCAGCATCAGCCACCTCAACGAAGGTACTCAGCACTTCCAGATCGAACATGGCGTTCCACTTTTTGAGACGGCGTGGCTGGCCTAGCACGGCTATCGTCCCTCGACCAGCTACGGCATTGATACTGACGAGCCGGGCAGGTAGCCCAGCGCTGATGAAAGGAAATGCCATGACTAAGCAGCAAGGCGTCTGGAAACACGAGGACACTGTCCTGATACTCATCGACTACCAGAAAGAGATGTTCGACACCGTCCGTTCCGAGACCCCGGCCAATCTCATCGACCTCAACGTGCGGCTGATGATCAAGGCGGCCAAGGCCTTCAAGGTCCCGATCATCCTGTCAACAGTCGGCGTCGAGATGGGCGTCAATCATCCGACGCGTCAATCCATCCTCGACGAACTGCCCGGCATCCAGATCATCGACCGCACGTCGATGAACGCCTGGGAGGACGTTGCCTTTCGCGAGGCTGTCGCGAAGACCGGCCGCAAGCGGCTCATCTTCGGCGCGCTGTACACCGAGATCTGCCTTGCGTTTCCGGTGGTCGACGCACTGGCGGTCGGTCACGACGTCATGTTCGTCGTCGATGCCGTCGGCGGACTGTCGCAGCTCGCACATCGGACCGCGGTTGATCGGCTGACGCACGCGGGCGCTGTTCCCAATACCGCCTTCGCGCTAGTGACCGAGCTGTTCCGCGATTGGGCTACACCCCACGCGAACGCCGCGCGCACGTTGCTCAAGGAATACAGCATCGAGGCCCAGGCGCTCGTGAGCGCGTGACCAACGGGCGGCGAGCCGTCCTGCTTTCATCCCTTGCCGCACGCCCCCGGCGTGCGGCGCTTTTCTCCCTATCGAGAGGATTTAGCCATGAATAGCGATAGCATGTCCGCCAGGCAGCGGATCATCTTGAGGGCCCTGCGCGGCCTCGTCGCCTTTGCCTTCGTCCTTTTCGGAACCCTCAAGCTGATCGGCATGCAGATGATGGTGGATGTATTCGACCATGTCGGCCTGGGCCAGTGGTTCCGCTACGCGACCAGTATGATCGAGGTGGGCGGCGCAATCCTGCTGCTCAGCCCGCGGTTTGTCGGGCCTGCCGCCCTGGTGCTCGCCGCGACCATGATAGGCGCGATCATCTCCCACCTCACCGTGGTCCCGGGATCGCCCGCGCCTGCCGCGTTGCTGCTGGCCCTGTCCTTGGTAATCGCCTGGTCGTATCGCGGCAGCACTCTTGCGTTGCTCGGGCTGACGCAACCGGTGTCGGCATGAGCGCGGCGGTGACCACCTCGCGGCGGGTCGTTTATCGTACCCGCGGCCATGTTCATGGGCCGGTCACCCGGCTCATGAGCCCGAGCGACCTCGGCGAGTTGTTGAAGCCGTTCGTCTTTCTCGACATCTTCTCGCTTGCGGACTCCAGCAAGAGCCCCTTCGACCTCCATCCACATTCGGGCATTGCGACTGTGACCGTCTTCACTGAAGGCGATGCGAGCTTCGATGACGGCCAAGGTAACTCTGGCAATATCGGCTATGGCGGTGTCGAGTGGATGTGTGCCGGCCGCGGCGTCTGGCACGGCAAGGAATTGGGAGCGGGCCACTCCAAGGCACTCCAGGGCTTTCAGCTCTGGCTGGCGCTTCCTGCCGACCTCGAACTTGCGGATGCCGAGAGCCAGTATCTCGAAGCCGCTTCCATTCCGGAAGTCGGCCCCGCCCGTCTCATCATTGGGCGCTATGACGGGCAGCAGAGCCCCGTCCGCGCGCAAGCTGGCGTCAACTATCTCATCGTGACGTTGAAGCCGGGCGAGAGCTGGCGGTATGAAACGCCCGCCGGCCAAACCGCGGGATGGCTCGCGGTTTCAAGCGGCGAGGTTATGCTCGATGCGCCAGCGTCGGTGGGCGAGATGATAATATTCGACGACAGCGACCGCGCCATCGAGATGCGCTCGACTGGTGAGGTCGATGCAAAGCTGGTGATTGGTAGCGCCGCACCGCACCCGCATTCGCTCCATCTAGGGAACTACTCGGTTCACACCTCGGCAGAGGCGCTGAAGGCCGGGGAACGGCATATCATGGATTTGCATAAGGAGCTGATTGAGCGCGAACGGCAACCGCCGCCACACAGTAGTGGACCGGTGCCGGTGCTCCGCTAGGAACCGCCGATCGCAGGCGCTGGTCCCGGCGAAGCCAAGGGTGCGCCGTCCATGGTGCAGCGGACGCTGATCGACCGGCCGTCCTCGCGCCTTGGCCCGATCACGCCCGAAGAGCGCCGCAAGCTGATCACTGAGAGCCCGGTTGCGGGACAGTACGGCCAGACCGTCGATCGCGAATCGGCTTTCGAGATCCTGCAGAAAAAGGCCAGGGATGCCCAGGAGGCACAGGCGCAGCAACAGGACGCAGGCCGCTCGCGCTGGACTATTCCCGGCTTCGGCAATGACGATCCCCAGCCGACCGGCGGCCGCCGCGCGCCGCGCCCCTCCAACCGCCAGACGGTGGCGGAGGCTGCGACCAATCCGTGGTGCGTTCGGTTGGCTCGTCGGTCAGACGGGCGATCGTCCGGGGCATTCTGGGGAGTTTGGCCAGGGGCAGGTGAGGGCACCGTGCGAAGGTCAGCTTCGCGCGATGAACTGCCGTCGCGATGGTTATTAGACCGAGATCGCGGCCGCAAGCGGAATGGCAGCTTTCCGTACGGTTGGGCCACAAGCCGACCTTTGCAACGACCATTAGTCCCATCTGCTTCGTGCCAGTTGGGACCTACGGATCGCCATCAGGACCGTCGCATATCGACCCATTGCGGTCGTTCAGTTGTGAGCGTCGCATGACGCGACCTGACCCAAGCGGCTGTTCGCGCGCCGTCGTCTGAACGACGCCCGTGACCCCCAAGCGGACCTAGCAATGACGGTTAGTTCGCCGGCCGCGCCTTTGGGAACTTCCACGTGCCGTCCAGAACCTCCGCGCGTGGCCGATAGAGCCGCACCATGTAGCTCCAGCCAGCCACCATCGGCAGGCAGTTGGCAGCCTTGCCATCGCATCCTCCTCCTGACGAACACCGAGTACGGTCAACCCTTAGGTGCCGCGCCGCGCCGCTCGAGCGCGGTCTTGCGGATGATTTCCGCGATCTCCGGGCTGCTGCTGCACAGCAGCTGGAAATCCGCCGAGTGCAGCGACAGGAGTGAGACCACCGTTGTGGCGCTGACGGTCGCCGAGCGCGGTTCGCCGCTGATCAGCGCCATCTCGCCGAAGAAGGCGCCAGGGCCCAGCTCCACCGGGGTCGGCGTCGCGACGCTGACGCGCCCCTCCACGACGAAGAACATCTGATCACCGGTCTCGCCATTGCGGCAGATCACAGCGCCCGCCGGCACGATTCGAGGTCGTAATGCGCGCACGATCTCGACTAGTGTGGCCGGGCCGAGCTTCTGAAACAACGGCACGGCGGCGACCAATTGCCAATTACGGACGAAATCCTCGCGACGGACTTCTTGATAAAAGCCGGTGGCAAGAATGCCAGCCCAGAGCGCGAAGATGCCGATGCCACTCATCATGACCGCCCCGGCAAGGACGCGGCCGGCGAAGCTTTCCGGAATAGCGTTACCATAGCCCGTGGTGGACAGCGTGACCACCGCCCACCACATTGCCTGGGGGATGCTGCCGAACTTTTCCGGTTGGACATCGCGCTCGATGACATAGGCCGCGAGCGCAACACCGAACAGAACGATGCCGAAGACCGTGGTGACGCCGATCAGGTTGCGCGCTTCGTTGGTCAGGATCCTGCCCAGCAGCGGGAAGAAAGTCGAGTCGCGCAGTGGTTTCAGCAGCCAGACAGCACAGTAGAGGCTCCGGTCGGGCGTGCCGACGAGCAGAAATGCGGCGAGTGGAACCAAAACCGCGAGCATATCAATGGCAATTGCCGGCGTCCTGACCCGAACGTCTCCCGCCCGGCGCTTGAGCACCGTCTCGGCCAGTTGCAGGAGATAGACGCCCCAAATGACCGCGAGCACGACAGCCAGAGCCAGTCTGCTTCGTCCGGACATATCCGGTGTCGTGAGCGTAGCCACCGCTACAAGCCCAGTCGCAGCCAGCAGCGCGTTGAGCGGCGCGTAAATTCTTAAGAAAGGCAGTACCGACATTCTATGCCCACGAGCGGCTACTACCCTCCAGAATAGGATGCCTTCAAGGCAAGCGCAAAGGTGCTTACTGTCGCTGCGATGTGCATCACCAACGGTGAACTCAGATGTCCGGGAAAGTGAACTGACACGCCACAATCGACGAGAATGACCCGATTCGGACAATTGCAATAGGTTCCGCGAAGGTCAGCTTCGGAGAAAAGGCGACATGGGATCGCGACGGAAAAACTGACATATCGGACGCCGCAACGCGACGCGGCGGAAGCGCCAAGCTGGCTGGTGATCATCATGTCGGTTCGTCTAGCACCAGGCATCGGGCGCGAAGCTCACCTTCCGGCTTGACTAACAGGCCAGCCGAACCTCATCGGCCAATCTCAACGGGTTCGCCATCAGGGTTTCGTCCGGATTCCGGTCCGGGCAAGCCTCAATGCCGTCGAGAACCCAAATGCGGCATGTCGAGCATTTCGCCTTCTCGCAGTCGTCGCAAAGCAGCTCGACCCCGGCGTTCGTCTTCGTCAACAGCCGCCGGCTTGGCACAGGCGGAAAAAAGGACACAATCCCAGGCTCTTAAGTTAGACCGAAAGGCTCGCCGAGGGAGGCTGCAACACGCCGGGGAACGGCCCGATCCTGGCCGGGCGATGCCCGGACTGGAAGAGGTTGCTGTGGAGGTTGGCGATCCACTGCTTGCCTTCGGTCGTCAGCTCCAGATAGCGGATCGCGTCGCCGATATAGGGCTCGACCTGCAGCGTGAAGAAATCGGTGAAGATGGTGCCGAGATCGGCGGCGGTCTTGCAGCCGAGCTTTTCCACCATCCCGATCTCAGAGAACTCGGCAAACAGCGCCGGCAGCTTGCGGTGGTAGAAGGGATCAGCGAGCTGGCCGATCAGGTCCGCGGCCCTGACCAGCGCCGGCTCGGTGTTGGTGACCTGGTAGGCCGGATCGTTCGGCACCGGAAAGCGCGTCATCTCGATCGCCTCGACAATGCGCTCCTCGTTGATGAACTTCGAGGAAGCAAAACGCTGGCGCGCATAGATCTTGGCGCGCTCGATATGATAGGGCGCAAGAACCGCGTCGGAGGCGCCCCGCGGTGGCGTATAGCGGTCGCCGGCGTCGTTAATGACGAAGCTGTCCTCGTTGTCGCCCTGGCATACGCCGTGCACCATGCCAATGTCGTGGACAAGCAGCGCGCAGGTATAATGCAGCCAGTCATCGGGAGTCAGTGATTCCGAAAGCAGCCGGCCGCGGATGATCTGCTGGCCAGCGAGCGTAACCATCAATGTATGCTCGATGTTGTGATAGAGCGCGTTCGAATTGCCGATGCGCTCCAGGACAAGGCGGGCCGCCCCGCCTATGTAACTCGCATATTCCGGACTGCGATGCGAGAAATACTGGAGATAGAGTTCTGACAGATAATCGCCGAGCCGGTCGGCCATTATGGAGATTGGATTGAGCATGACAGTCGTTCCTGAGCGCTTTGAAGCACGACAAGTCGCGCCGCGCGGCGGCCATCCTAGCACGGTTCCGGCGTAGATCTTATCTTAGGACCAAGGCCTCCAAGGCAGCGGCGACTACCGAATGCTGCGGTCGCTATCGCCACTCACGAGGCCGTGGCCTGTCGGTGCTATCTGCACCGTCGTCGCGACTGCCGTGGACCATCTTTATCCATGCTTCGAGGCTCATCTCGACCGGGCATCCGACTCTAGCGTCGTTTCCAGCGATGTCGGCTTTCAGGAAAGGGCATAGCTGGTCTCAACGGCCGACATGCGGCGCAGATCTGCCGTTGGAACGCTGACGGTGGACGTCGCGTTTGGGTCATAAATTGCCACATAACGCAAAAAGTCTTGGGCCAGGGGTGCTATCTGACCGGAAGCCCGCCGGAGCGGCGAAAGCCCGCCGCCCGCGCGCTTTCGACCAATTCAGAAGATCGAATTTGTGATCGATTTTATCGGGCTGAGCAGGATCGATCCTTCCGGCACGCCGGCGTCGATCGGAATGGCTTTGCGGTTTGCGGTCGCCACCATCGGCTGGCCGATATCGGCCGTCACCACGACCGGCGTCTTGTTCGGCACACGGTCGTAGAGATCGATGATATCCTGGTTCATCAGGCGCACGCAGCCTGACGACACCGACTTGCCGATCGACCGCCATTCCGGCGAACCGTGCAAGCGGTAGAGCGTGTCCTGGTTGCCTTGGAAGAGATAGAGCGCCCGCGCGCCAAGCGGGTTCTTGAGCCCGCCGGGCATGCCGCCATTCTCGGCGCTGTAGGGTTTCAACTCCGGCTGCCGGGAGATCATTTCGTCCGGCGGCGTCCATTTCGGCCATTTCTGCTTCCATTGGACCACGGCATCGCCCGACCATTCGAAACCGGCGCGGCCGAGGCCGACACCGTAGCGGATAGCCTGGCCGCCCGGGCGCACCAGATAGAGGAAGTGATTGGTGGTGTCGACGACGATGGTGCCTGGCTGCTGCCCGGTCGGATCGTCAACGATCTGGCGCAGGAACTGCGGGTCGATCTTGTCGACCGGTATGGCCGGCAGCTCGAAGCCGCCATCCGACATCGGCCCATACATCGTCACATAGTCGCCGAGCGCCGGCTCGACATAGGTCGGCGGCGGTGGCTCGACCGGTTGTTGCGACAGCGTGGTGCAACTGGAGACCGCGACCGAGGCGGCGCCAAGGGCTGCGGCGTTGAGGAAACCGCGACGGCTAAGGCGCAGAGAGGACGATGGGGGTGTGAACATGATTGCCTTTTTTAAGTCTCAAATCGCAACAAAGCATGAATGCGCCCGGTTGCGCGCGGTTGCCCGAGCAATGCCCGGCGCGATAGGCGGTTCCAATTCTGGCCGCAGGGTGGACAAACAAAGGCAAAGCTGTGACTGGATCGTCACTGTTGCGCCCAGGCAACATGTCCGGCGTCAAACCCCGGAGATCAGACCATCGAGGGATGGCAGGATCAGGGCCGGTGGGAAATCCCGGTATTCCTCTGGGTGATTGGCGCGGTTGATCCACACCGTCCGGAAGCCGAATTTGGTGGCGCCGGCGACGTCCCAGCGGTTGGAGGACTGGAAAGAGACAGCGCCTGGATAGAGGCGCCAGCCCGTGGTGACTATGTCGTAGACCGACGGGTCGGTCTTGAAGCGCCTGACGCTGTCGACGGAAAAGACGTCGTCCAGGACCTGGTCGAGCGCGGCGGACTTGACGGCCGCCTCCAGCATTTCAGGCGAACCGTTGGACAGGATCGCCAGCCTTGCCCCCGATGCCTTGAGCGCCTTGAGCACGGCCGGCACCTCCGGATAGCAGTCCAGCCGCCAATAGGCCTCGAGCAACTTCGCCTTCAGCCCGGCATCGGCGGACGGAACCTTGCGCAGGGCGAAATCGAGTGCCTGCTCGGTGAGCTGCCAGAAATCGGCATAGGCCCCCATCAGCGTCCGCACCCAGGAATATTCCAGCTGCTTTGCGCGCCAGATCTCGGACAGCAACTGGCCGTCCGGCCCGATCTGGTCGGCGTGACGGCGCACGGCCGCGTGCACGTCGAACAGCGTGCCATAGGCGTCGAAAACGTAAGCTGCATGGTGCATGCGACAGTTTTGAGGCTGCGCAAGGCAAGGCGCAAGCGCTGATTGCAGTCCGCCAGCCCGCTGGCCTCAACAAATCTCAGCCAAACCGGTTGACGGCGGCCGCCAAAGCATCTTCCAATGCGCCGCAACAAGCATCGAACGGAACCTGGCAATGACACTGGCGACTGCGGCGCAATCCGCGACATGGACCTTCGTCGACGGCGACTGGTATGAGGGCAACGTCGCCATCCTCGGGCCGCGCAGCCATGCCATGTGGCTCGGCACCAGCGTGTTCGACGGCGCCCGTTGGTTCGAGGGCGTCGCTCCCGACCTCGATCGCCATGCAGCAAGGGTGAACGCCTCGGCGATCGCGCTCGGCCTGAAACCGACGATGAGCACCGACAAGATCGTCGGCCTGACCTGGGACGGGCTGAAGAAGTTCGACGGCAACACAGCGGTCTACATCAGGCCGATGTATTGGGCCGAGCATGGCGGCTATATGGGCGTGCCGGCCGACCCGGCCTCGACGCGTTTCTGCCTTTGCCTCTATGAATCGCCGATGATCTCGCCAGCGGGTTTTTCGGTGACGGTGTCGCCGTTCCGCCGCCCGACAATCGAAACCATGCCGACTAACGCCAAGGCCGGCTGCCTTTATCCCAACAACGGCAGGGCCATCCTCGAAGCCAAGATGCGCGGCTTCGACAATGCGCTCGTGCTCGACATGCTGGGCAATGTCGCCGAGACCGGGACCTCGAATATTTTCCTGGTCAAGGACGGCCATGTCCTGACGCCGGCGCCGAACGGCACCTTCCTGTCCGGCATCACTCGCGCGCGCACCATGGCCCTGCTTGGCGAGTACGGTTTCACGACGACGGAAAAGACGCTGTCGATCCGCGATTTCCTGGAGGCGGACGAAATCTTCTCGACCGGAAACCACTCGAAAGTCGTGCCGGTCACCCGTATCGAGGATCGCAATCTGCAGCCCGGGCCGGTGGCCAAGAAGGCGCGCGAACTCTATTGGGAATGGGCGCATTCGACTTCGCCCGGCTGACCCGCTAAAAAGCGGCCCGGCGCTTCGTTTCCGGAGTTGTTCCAGACCAATCCAGTCCTATGTTAGTCCGGTATCGACACCGGATTTTTCCACGAGGGAGTACGACCGATGGCTTTTGAATTGCCCGCCTTGCCCTATGATTACGAGGCTTTGCAGCCTTATATGTCCAAGGAAACGCTGGAATATCATCACGACAAGCACCACAAGGCCTACGTCGACAACGGCAACAAGCTGGCCGCCGAGGCGGGCCTGGGCGATTTGTCGGTCGAAGAGGCCGTCAAACAGTCCTTCGGCAAGAATGCGGGGCTCTTCAACAATGCCGCCCAGCACTACAATCATATCCATTTCTGGAAATGGATGAAGAAGGGCGGCGGCGGCAACAAGCTGCCGGGCGCCTTGCAAAAAGCGGTCGACAGCGATCTTGGCGGCTACGACAAGTTCAAGGCCGACTTCATCGCCGCCGGCACCACCCAGTTCGGTTCGGGCTGGGCCTGGGTCTCGGTCAAGGACGGCAAGCTGGCGATCTCGAAGACGCCGAATGGCGAGAACCCGCTCGTCCATGGCGCGACGCCGATCCTTGGCGTCGATGTCTGGGAACATTCCTACTACATCGATTATCGCAACGCCCGGCCGAAATATCTCGAAGCCTTCGTCGATAGTCTCATCAACTGGGACTATGTGCTCGAACTCTACGAAAAGGCCTGATCCGTTCCAGAAAGCCCCGGCAGAACCGGGGCTTTTCTTTTTCAGCATCAGAACGACAGTTGCAAAAATTTCACGCAAGCGTGAGGCGAAGCGTCGGAATTTTTAAGCCATCCTTGCCGTTTGTCATCGGGGTGGGACCGCACCCTGAATTGCCTTCAACATGGAGCCAAGTGAATGAGAAAGCTTATCCTCGCCATCTCGATGCTCGCCTTCGCCGGTTCGGCGGCATTTGCCGACCCGGTCGCTGACCGGCAGGCCCTGATGAAGGAACGTGGCAAGATCGCCGCCGGCTTGTCGAAAGTGGTCAAGGGCGAGACGCCCTACGACGCAGCTTCGGTGCTGACGGCGTTGCAGGCACTGCAGGCCAATGCCGAGAAATTCCATGCCGGCGTCGACGCGCTGTTCCCGGCGGGCAGCGACATCGGCGACACCACGGCGTCTCCCAAGATCTGGCAGGACATGGCCGGCTTCAAGACGGCTGAAGGCAAGTACCTCGCCGACGTCAAGGCGGCGGTCGCCGCGGCACCTGCGGATGCCGACGCGTTGAAGGCACAGTTCAACACCATCGGCGGCGGCTGCGGCAACTGTCATCAAAGCTACAGGGTGAAAAAAGGCTGATAGCGGGCAATGCCCTTGCTGAAGAAACTCGTCGGCGCCGCCCTCGTTCTGGGCGGCGTCGCCGCGATTGCCGGCTGGTTCCTGTCGGCTCCGGTCAGGCTCGGTGCCGCCACGCTGGCGCAGCTTGGCCCCGGTGACGCTGACAGGGGCAAGCGCATCTTCTACGCTGGCGGCTGCACATCCTGTCATGCCAAGCCTGGCTCGCAAGGCGACGCTCGCCTTCAGCTGGTCGGCGGCCTCGAGCTCAAGACGCCATTCGGCACCTTCGTGCCGCCGAATATCTCGCAGGATACCAAGGACGGCATCGGCGCCTGGTCGGTCGAAGACTTTGCCAACGCCATGCTGAAGGGCGTGTCGCCGTCGGGCGAGCATCTTTATCCAGCATTTCCCTATATTTCATACGCGCGCATGAAGCCGGCCGACATTGCCGATCTCTATGCGTTCCTGAAGACCTTGCCCGCGGTCCCCGGCAAGGCACCCGCCAATTCGCTGGGGTTTCCCTTCAACGTCCGACGCGGCCTTGGTCTGTGGAAATTGCTCTATCTGAGCGACAAGCCGGTCGTTTCCTTTCCCGAAGGCACGCCACAGCCGGTGCAGGCCGGCCGCTATTTGGTCGAAGGCCCCGGCCATTGCGGCGAATGCCACACGCCGCGGGACCTTACCGGCGGTACCAGGAAGAGCCAGTGGCTGGCAGGCGCCGCGGCCGCGGAAGGCAGCGGCATCGTGCCCAACATCACGTCGGGCGAGGGCGGCATCGCCGACTGGTCGGAAGCCGACATCGCCAACTATCTCGAAACCGGCTTCACGCCGGACTTCGATACGGTCGGCGGCGCGATGGTCGACGTGCAACGGAACATGGCCGTGCTGACCCGGGAGGACCGCGCGGCGATCGCCGCCTATCTGAAAGCCGTGCCGCCGCATCCCAACGGCTATCCGGCGCGCAAGAAGCCGGCGAGCTGACGGGCCGTTGGGTCAGCGGTCGCCGAGGAAGTCGAAGCCGGTTTCGAAGAAGTGATTGTAGTCGCAGGTCATTTCCTCGCCGGGCGCAATGTCGCGCAAGGCATAGGTCTCCTCCGGCTGCGAGACGTCGCAATTCGGGCTGTCGGCATGGTTCATGTAGCGCGCATCGTCGGCTTCGAAGACGATGTAATTCGGGTCGCGCCGGTCCGGATAGGCGTAGCGGTCGAGATAGGTTTTGACCGGCCCGGTTTCCCGCTCGTAGGTCTCCACCTCGATGCGCCGGTCGTATTTCGGGTCGAGCTTCCAGACCAGCGTGCCGCGGGCAATGTGGTTTTTGGCAAAGACGCCGATGCCCTGGATGGGCGATTTGTCGAGATAGACATCGACGAGCAACATGGCAGATCCCTGGGTGATTGTGTGTTGGCGCGGCTGTGAAAAGCCGCGCACTGGGTAGCGCGCGGCCTTTGCAATTGCGAGCGGAAAATCAGCTGTGCCTGCCCATTATCCGAAGCCTCATACGGCGTCGCCTGTCGAGGTCCTAGCGCTGTTGCAGCGCCGGCCGGATGCCCAAGGCGCAATAGATGCCGCCGACAGCCTTGCCTTGCCATCTCAGCACCGTCGGGTTTCGGCGCAGGAATGCACCGAGGCCGCCCGCACCCACGGCGAAAACCAGCGTGCTGATGAGGCCCAACAGAACAAAGATCACGCCCAATGTCGCCAGTTGAAGCATCACCGATCCGTTTTCAGGCCGCACGAACTGCGGAAGAAATGCAAGGAAGAAAAGCGCGGTCTTGGGGTTGAGAACCTCGGTCAAAACAGCCTGCCGAAATGCTTTGGTAGCGGGGATCGCAAGTGCGCCGGCGGCCGGATAGGCAGGCGTTTTCTCGATGATCGCGCGAATGCCGAGATAAATGAGGTAGGCTGCGCCGATGTACTTCACGATGCTGAAAAGCGCCGCCGACGTGGCAATGATCGCCGAAATGCCGACGATCGCCATGAAGGTGTGAACCACGTCGCCGGCCGCGATCCCCGCGCCGGTCGCGATGCCAACCCTGGTTCCGGAACTGGTGGCCCGCGCCACGGTCAGAAGGGTGGCCGGACCGGGGATGAAGACAAAGCCAAGCACAACCGCGACATACGCAATCAATGTGGCGAGATCGATCATTGGTGGGCGTCTCCGCAACTCTTACCGCGAATGAAAGCCACGTCTCGGAACGGAAGGCAATGACCGCTCTCCCCCGACTTCACGCGGCTGGTTCGGCCTTGCCTGTTACCTTGAGCGCGAAGGCATAGGTGAACGCGATTTCCTCCAGCCTGGAAAACCGGCCGGAGGCGCCGGCGTGGCCTGAATCCATGTTGATCTTGAACAGAACCGGATTCCCCCCTGTCTTGCGGTCGCGCAACCGCGCCACCCATTTGGCCGGCTCCCAATAGGTGACGCGCGGGTCGGTCAGGCCGGCCAGCCCCAGGATCGGTGGATAGTCGAGTGCGGCGACATTGTCGTAGGGCGAGTAGGCGGCGATGGTCCGGTAATCCTCCGCCGAAGCGATCGGGTTGCCCCATTCCGGCCATTCCGGCGGCGTCAGCGGCAAGCTTGCGTCGAGCATGGTGGTGAGCACGTCGACGAAGGGAACCTCGGCGACGATGCCGCCGAAGCATTGCGGCGCCATGTTGGCGACCGCGCCCATCAGCATGCCGCCGGCCGAGCCGCCTTGCGCGACGATGCGGTCATGCTGCGTATAGCGTTCGGCGACGAGGTGGTGGGCGGCAGCGACAAAATCGGTGAACGTATTCATCTTGTTCGCCCGCTTGCCGTCGTCGTACCAGCCATAGCCCTTGTCCTTGCCGCCGCGGACATGGGCAATCGCGTAGACAAAGCCGCGGTCGACCAGCGAAAACAAATTGGTGTTGAACGCGGCGGGTACGGCTATGCCGTAAGATCCGTAGCCGTAAAGCAGGCAAGGCGCCGATCCGTCGAGCGGCGTGTCGCGGTGGTGGAGGAGCGAGATCGGCACCAGTTCGCCGTCGGCGGCAGGCGCCATCAGCCGGCGCGTGACATAGTGCTCCGGGTCATGGCCGGACGGCACTTCCTGGGTCTTGAGCAGCACGCGCTCGCGGGTGCGCATGTTGTAATCGAAGACCTGCGCCGGCGTCGTCATCGACGAATAGGAAAAGCGCATGATTTCGGTGTCGTATTCGTAGGAGCCGGACAGGCCGAGCGAGAAGGCTTCCTCGTCGAAGGAGATCAGGTGCTCTTCGCCGCTCTTGCGATCGCGCACGACGATGCGTGGCAGGCCTTCCTTGCGCTCCAGCCGGACCATGTGGTCCTTGAAGCCGATTACCGAAAGGATCAGCCGGCCCGCTTCGTGCGGCACCAGTTCCTGCCAGTTGGCGCGCACCGGATCATGGGCCGGCGCCGTCATGATCTTGAAGTCCTTGGCGCCGTCGGCATTTGTGAGGATGAAGAAGATGTCGCCGCCTTCCTCAAGGTCGTACTGCAAGCCGGTCTGGCGTGCCGCAACCAGCTTCGGCTCTGCGGACGGTTCGTTGGCGTTCATGATGCGATATTCCGAGGTCTCATGGTCGTTGATGCCGATCATGATCCACTCGTTGGAGCGTGTGCCGCCGACATCCATGAAGAAGCCCGGATCGGTTTCCTCGTAGATCAGCCGGTCGTTTTCAGGACTATCGCCAAGCGCATGGAACAGCACTTTGGAAGGACGGTGGTTGGGGTCGAGGCGGGTGTAGAAAAAACCGTCATTGCCGGCATCCCACACACCGCCGCCGCCGGTGTCGGGGACCCTGTCCGTCAGATCGTTGCCGCCGGCGAAATCGCGGACGCGCAGCGTGTAGAATTCGGAACCCTTGTCGTCGAAGGCCCAGAGCAGCTTGCGGTGGTCGTCCGAATGATCGACGCCGCCCAGGCGGAAATAGGGCTTGCCCTCGGCCTCGGCATCGCCGTCGAGCAAGATCTGCTTGTCGCCGCCGTCGCGCGCCGTGCGGAAATAACGCGGCTGCTGGCCGCCAAGCTTGAAGGAGGAGCCGTAGGCGTAAGGCCCGTCCTTCATCGGCACGGAAGAATCGTCTTCCTTGATGCGTCCCTTCATTTCCGCGAAAAGCTGTTTCTGCAGTTGGACCGTATCGGCCATCAGCGCCGCCTGGTAAGCATTCTCGGCTTCGAGGTGGGCGCGGATCTGGCCGTCGAGCAGCGACGGGTCCCTGAACATCTCTTGCCAATTCACGGCCCTCAGCCAGGCATAGTCGTCCGTCCGCGTCATGCCGTGATGCGTGTCGAAGATCGGCCGCTTCTCCGGCTGCGGCGGGGTGGCGGTCGGAAACACTGGAGTTCTGGTCATTGCGTCTCGCTGTGGAAGTTACTTGAATGGCGAATGAACACGCCGATCAGCGCGGGTTCAAGGGCTACGATCTATTGTCGTGGTGGCTCAAGAGGACGGGCTGGAGGAGAGGACAATGAATATTTTTTCTCGGACTGCCGCGGCCCTCGCCGTCGCTGCGATGACCCTGGCCAATGCCGGTCAATCTCATGCAACTGCCTTTGCGGCTTGGCAAGTGGCCAATGTGCCGTTCGGCGACACGCTCAATGTGCGCAAATATCCTTCAGGAACTTCGCAGAAGCAGGCCGCCTATCCCAACGGGACGGTTCTGCAGATGACCGGCAAATGCACCGGTGGGATAAACCTGCTCGACATGACCAGCCAAACCTACTGGCAGCAGAAACAGAAGATCCGCCATCGCTGGTGCGAAGTCTGGCACGATCCGGCACAGAGCGGCCAGTTCGTCACCGGCTGGGTCTACGGAAAATACATCACCCCGTTTCAGTGACGCAGCACGCCGCTCCGGCCGACGGCTCACGAGCAACAGTAACGCTTCGCAACCTATGATTTTACTGAATCCGCCGATCGGCCAGGCTGTAATGCTGCGGGCAGGATCAAGCATTGAGCTCTATTTACCTGCTGCCGTCTGTGTAATGGCTGCTTGCCGCGGCGTCAGTCGATGCTGGTCTGACCAGAAAAAACGGCAAAGTTACACTCTGCACGAAAGAGTGAAGCTGAATATGAAAGATTTGACTTGTATCGCTGAATAGAGCGCAAGAAGCGAATTGACTTACTTGACGCTCAGGCCCATTAAGATGGCGCGACGCGAATCGCGGAGGCTTTTTCCTGCACAAGTTCGCGCGATGCCCAACTATCGAAACGGGCGCAAACAGAAACAATTCTCGTTGGGGCCTGAACGCCATGGATATTACCGAAACACCTTCCAGAAACAGTGACGCGCTGATCGAGCTCACCGCCGATGTGGTGGCCGCCTATGTCAGCAACAATCCCGTGCCGGTCGGCGAATTGCCGAACCTCATCGCCGATGTCCATGCCGCTCTCGGGCGCGTCGGCGGGGCCGCCGAGCAGCCGCCTGCCGACAAGCAGAAGCCGGCGGTAAATCCGAAGCGTTCGGTGCATGACGACTACATCATCTGTCTCGAAGACGGCAAGAAGTTCAAGTCGCTCAAGCGTCACTTGATGACCCACTATGATCTGACGCCCGACCAGTATCGCGAAAAGTGGAACCTGGACCCGAGCTATCCGATGGTTGCGCCCAATTATGCGGCCGCCCGTTCGCAGCTCGCCAAGAAGATGGGTCTCGGTCGCAAGCGCAAGGGACGCTGACAAGCGGCTCTTCCGGTTTGACACTCAAGCGGCGCCTTCGGGCGCCGTTTTGTATTGGGGGGAGACCAAGCTCGGGCCGCCAGTTCTTCATACTGCTGGTAATTGCCGTCCGGTCAGGCGGTCTGCTTCAGCGCTGCCTCGGCGTCACGCTTGATACGCTTGACCATCGAGCGAAGACCATTGGCGCGCTGCGGCGACAGGTGCTCGTCAAGTCCGAGTGCCTTTAGCGTTGCCTCTGCGTCGGTCCTCTGGATTTCGCTGGCGGGCCGTCCCGAAAACAGCGCCAGCATGATGGCAACCAGGCCGCGCACGATATGGGCGTCGGAATCGCCCTTGAAGGTAATAACGGGATTGGCACCCTCGCCTTGCTCGGTGGTCAGCCAGACCTGGCTGACGCAGCCGGGCACCTTGTTGGCTTGTATGCGTTGCTCGTCGGGAAATGGCGGCAGCGCTTCACCCAGTTCAATCACATACCGATAGCGGTCTTCCCACTCGTCGAGCAGGGAAAAGTCGTCGCGGATGGTCTGGATCGTCGTGGTCATTTCCCCGGATATAGTCATCCGGCGCGGCCGCGTCACGGAAAAAGAGGAGAAACGCCGCAGGCGCCGAGAGCGGGGCGCCCTGCGGTTTAGCGATGGATTCGGCCGAAACAGTCTCAGTTCTTTGCCGGCAAGTGCACTTTCGCCGGCAAATCGACTTTCGCCGGCAAGACGATTTCCTCGGGCACGCTGCCGGTGGTCGTCACCGTATCGGGTTCAGCGGCCTTGTCGTCCAGCATGGCGGCCGCGATCTTGGCGGTCTCCTTTGCCCGGGCGGTGATGGTGTGCATTGCCGATTTGCCGGTCTCGCAGACGTCCGGCTTGCGCTCGCAGATGCCGGCGATGTCGCCGACGGCTTCGCGCGCGGCAAACAGCGCCTGGAGCGGCCCGACGCTTCCGCGGCCCGCATCATCGGAGCCGACACCCAGCGGCAGCGCCAGAAGCACCAGCGAAAACCAGAAAGCAGCTCTTATCAGAAAGCCCATCTGTCTGTCCTTTATGACGGTCATGCATCCGAACCGCACAACCCTTGTACCGCGATATTGGCACAGACGCGCAAAGGACGGCTTGTCCCGAAAGCAACAGTTTTCCTCAAATTTTAGGCAGATTCGAAACGAAGTGTTTTGAAATTCATTTGCCTCGAAAGGCACAGATTTTATTCAGCAAAGGGTAACCATCCAACCTGTTGTTTTTCCTGCTCGTTTTTTGACCCGGCGACAGTTTGATGCCCTCGGCCCAAGTCCAGGCGCGGGCGGTCCGGATAACGCTCCGTTTACTATGGCGGCAATTGCCCCGGTTTTTCGCCGCCGGTATCCCGATATTTGCAGCCGGCCGGGGGACGATCGGCCCAGCCTTATCCATTCCTTAAATGCTGGATGCGAGTTTCGGATCGACAAAAGCCACCTGCAAAGCAGGGCCGTTCACGACCGGGTGCGTTGAGTTGAGTGCGATCAAGGCCAGATACGCCGAGTTGCCGGGCGCGATAGCCGCCGGTTGCGAACGGATGGTTCATCCGTCCGTCCTCGGCCAGGACGACCGACGCCGCCACAGCCGGTTCATTGGCGTCATGCTGGCGGCTCCTTTCTTCAGCGCAGGTGCGGCGGTGACGCTGGTCACGTCGGGCATGGGCGCGGCCGTGACTGTGGCTGCGATCTTTGCCGCGTTCGGCCTTTGCTGGTTCGCCGCCCTGCTGGTGGCTGCATCGGGTAAGATCACTCTGGCCGGCCAACTAGCCTTGGTCGTGAGCAGTGTTGCCCTGGGTTCCCTTGTCGCTGCCGCCGGCGGTGTGGCCTCGCCGGTTGCCGTGCTTGCGGTGGCGCTGCCGTTTGAAGCCTGGTGGATCGGCCAGTCGCGCCGTGCCGTGATCTGGGGCGCCATATCGGCCCTTGTCGCAGTCTTGCTGCAGCCTTTCGCCGGTTCCGTCTTGCCGCTCGGCCAGACCGAAATCGCCGCATGGCACTGGCTGGTACCACTGGCCTGGGCGCTCACGCTCTTTCCGCGTGTCGCTCCACTTCGTGGCGCCGCCAACGCACAGCTCGATCCTGCCGGCAGCGACCGGCTCGAAGACCTGATCGACGCTGTCGTGCTGCGAATAGCGGCGCATGGCGAGGTTCTGGACGCCTCGACCAAGGCGCGCACCATGCTGAGGCTGCCGCCGGAGTTGCTTTTCGGCGCCGGGCTTTTCGATCGCATCCATCTGTCCGACCGCGTCCCGTATCTCAGCGCGCTGGCCGATATGCGCGATGGCGCTCTGTCGCGCCGGCTCGACCTTCGCGTCCGGCTGCCGCAGAACAGCGGCGTGACGGCCGACAATTACCGGCCGTTCTCGCTCGAGATGATGCGCGCGCCGGGGCAGGAGACTGTCTTCACGCTCGTTCTGCGCGAGAATGATGAACTGGCCGGACTGCGCCAGGAGCTTGCCGCCGCCAATGAAGCGGCTGCCTCGGCCGAGGTGGCGAAAGGACGCTTCCTTGCCGTCGTCAGCCACGAGCTGCGCACCCCGCTCAATGCCATCATCGGTTTTTCGGACATGCTGCTGCACGAGATGTTCGGCACCTTCAAGGATCCGCGCCAGAAGGAATATGTCGGCTTGGTACGGGATTCGGGCCAGCACCTGCTTGCCGTCGTCACCTCGATACTCGACGTATCGCGGATCGAATCGGGCGCCTATGCGACCGAACCGGAACCGTTCCGCTTCCGCGAAGCGGTCGAGATGTGCCAGTCGATGATGCGCCTGCAAGCCGAGGCAAAAGCCATTGATCTGCAGGCCCAGATCGCGCCGGACGCAGGTGAAATAAATGCCGACCGTCGCGCCGTGCAGCAGATCCTGATCAATCTCGTCTCCAACGCGATCAAGTTCACGCCCGAAGGCGGCAACGTCGTCATCGGCGCCAAGCGGATCGGCTCGCGGCTGCATTTCTGGGTCCGGGACACCGGCATTGGCATCGCCGAGGAAGATTTTGCCAATCTCGGCAAGCCGTTCATGCAGATACAGAACGACTATACCCGCCGGTTCGAAGGCACCGGGCTCGGGCTTTCGCTGGTGAAGGGGCTGGTGGCGCTGCACGACGGCACCATGTCGATCGAAAGCATGCCGGGCGAGGGCACCACGGTAACGATCAGCCTTCCCGTGAACGGCCCGACGGGCCACTCGGCGGAGAAGACCGGCGTGGTGCCGATGTCCGCGGCCAAAGCCAGAGCGGACGGTGGCAAAGGGGAGAGCAATGGGTCGCTCCGCAAAACAGCCTAAGGCGGTCAAACGCCGCGGCAATGCCTTCGAGCACGGAGCGATGGCTCTGGGCAGCCTGATCTCGCGCAATCCAGTTGTGGTCGGCGGCTCCACCGCATTCCTGGTGACGCTGTTCTACGTCTCGGCGAACGCTCTTTGGTACCAGCCCTTTCCGCACGCCGGCGCGTTTTTCGTCACCAGGAGCATCGAGCGCTTTCCCCGGGCGGACAGCGACGAGCCCGAAACCACCATCAACATCGTGCGTCCGGCGGCTGCGCCGATCAAGAGCGACCCGGTCGTCGAGCAGGTCCAGGGCATATTGAAGGATCTCGATTTCTATTCCGGCACCGTCGACGGCATTCCCGGACCGAATACGCGCAAGGCCATCCAGGCCTATCAGCAGAAGGTCGGATTGAATGCCTCCGGCGAGATCGACAGCATTCTGCTGGATCAACTGGGTGCCACGCCGACGACCGCGGCCGTGGTGCCGCATCCCGTGCCGCGGCCGGTCGAAACGGCCGCTGTTCCAGCCGCCATTCCAGCGTCCGCACCGGCAAATGCGGCGGCACCTGATCCCCGCATCGTCAAGATCCAGGCCGGACTGAAAGCTTTCGGCAATGACGACATGCAATTGGACGGCGTCGTCGGCGCACGCACCAAGGCCGCGATCAAGGAATTCCAGGCGCTTTTCGGCCTGCCCGAGACCGGCGAGCCCGACGAGATCGTCTACGTCAAGATGCGCGAGATCGGCCTGACCAACTGAGGGTCGTGACGGCCGCACGCCGGTCGCTCGGCAAAGACCGGTTACAGTCTTCCGGCCAATGCTGTAAGGACCGCCGCATGGCCAGGAATTCTCCATGCGGGTAACCACCGACCTGTGGGTATCGGCGCTGTTGCGTCGGGTTTTCAGCGCCGGCGGCTTTGCCGCCGTGGTCAAGCGCGGCGCGACGGAAGCCGGCGCGGTTTTCGTGCTGGCGCGGGGCAGGCTGGGGGAGATGGCGCTGTTCGGGCCGGCGCCGCAGACGAGCTACGATTCGGCCAGGCCGGACGACCGTTTCTTCAGCCTTCTCGGCGAGGGCGACGATGCCGCCATCTTCGACGCGCGGCTGGAGCGCGAGAAGAAATTCGATCCCGATATCTGGGTGGTCGAGGTCGAGGCGGGCGCCATTCCCGTTGAGGAGCTTATCTCGGTCAAGTTGCCGTAACTTTTCAGACGCGACGCGCCTTTGGGACAGCGGCAACATCGGCGCTGTTCGGCTTGCGCAGGTCGGCGTTTGCGGCGACGCGCCCGGGCTTGCGAACGATTTTCGACACGGTGTCGGCCTTCCAGCCGCGGAGCCTGTCCAACGCCGCGTCGCGGTGCAGCAGGCGGTAGCGGTCGAGGAAGATGCGGATCGCCTGCGGGTGCGGAAACTCGGTCGGATAGATGGTGGCCGTGATCAGGAACGCCTTGTCTTCGCTGAGGTCGAGCGCGCGCAAGGCGGCCAGCAGCGGTGTGTAATTTTGGCTCGTGGTGAGCGTCCGCGCCGTTGAAAAATCGACTTCGAGCGCATCGGCGAGCGCTGTCTGGAAGAATGCCGCATTGCCGGTCAGCGCGGTCTCGCGCAGCTTGACATAGGTTTGCGGCTCGACGAACGGACCGATAGCGGTGCCGCTCTCGGCGCGCATCATGGATCGCAACCGGCGGCGTACTGTTTCGGCGGCATCGGAAGCCTCTTGCCTGTTGGCATCGCTCGCAACCACTTCGGCGTTTTCGGACGCGGCTTTGGCGGTTGTTTCCGGCTGCTGTTGCGACCGCACCAGCGTCGGCCTTTCGAGCACTTTGATGAGATCCGCGATCGTTTGATTGAGATCCTTGCGGCGGGCAATGGCACGGGCATGCGGCAGCCCGTGGCGCCCGATCAGCGCGATGAGGTCGACGTCGCTGAGGGCACGCGAGCGGATGAGCAGCGGAGCGGCGATATCGACCCGCTCCTGGCAAAGCCGCCGCACCAGCGCGGCGGGTGCATATTCGCATTCGGAAAGGGCTGCCGCGACGTAGCGGCGCGATTCGACCGAGACATTGTCGAAAAGCGGCAGCGTCAGGTCTTCGAGCTGCGCGATCTCGCGGCGTGAAGGTCGGGTGAGCGAACAGAACGCCGACACCGCGGCGCGGAACAGCCTCTCGGCCTTTCCCGATTCAGCTCCTGCTGCGATTTGCCTGAAATCCGAAGCTGACACGAAGGATACGCCCGACACTCGACACGATCTGGACTGCGCTCTGCCGGGCTGTACCGGTTTCGCGTTTCCCAAGAACAAAGATCAATTTAGCGGCGATCCGTTAGCGCTCCGTTAACCTACTGCCTCCTTAATCGACTATGGAGGCGTTGCGTTGTGCTCCGGGGCAACCGAGAGGAATACGCGAACCATGGGCATGGTACTGTCTTTCGTGCCGCGAACGGCGGCAACCAATCGAGCACAACAAACCGCGGGAACGCCGGCGGCGGTGATCATCTTTCCCGGGGTCCGCTACGAGCAGCGGCCGCTGACCGGCGAGACGCGGCCGGTCGGCCCCGATAAGCCGGGACCTTCGGGGACATTGCCGGTACCGCATCACTGAGCATCGGAACTGGGTTAAAAATCCTGCAGTTCGCAGGAACTCTGTTCGAGAAACCGCGAGACGATCGGCTTCCAGCTGTCGTCGGGCACGAACGAGCGGATGACGAACATGCCTTCCGCTATCGGCGCTTCGACGAAGATCGCCCCTTGCAGTTCCGCGGGAAGATTCTTGCGGACCTCGATCATCTGCGCCGGCGTCAGCACCACGGTGTCGAGCACGCCTGCGGTCGCGCTGCGGTCGTTGAACGAGTAGATGTTGTGGCCGCCGCGGTCATAGACCGATATCGACCAGAACGGCACCTTTCCCGGCGCCTTGACCCGCACCATCCCCTCGGCAAGGTCGAAGCGGCAAGCCGCCGCATAAAACAGCGGATCGACCGATTTCACCACCGGCGCGCCGCCGGCTTCCGCGTCGAGCCTGGTCATCTTGTAGAGATCCGAAGCCATGGCCAATCGCGACCAGGCGTCGCGTTCGGAAAACTCGGGGACGAGCAGCAGCACGATGATGTGCACGATGCCGCCGCCAAGCAGGCCGAGCAGCACGGCATGCAGCAGGCTACGCATTGCAGCCGACCTTCTGGATCTGCGGCAGCGTGACGTCCGAGAGGCCGGTGCTGCTGGCGATCGGCGTGTCATAGAACGTGAGCACGAAGTACATCCCGCCGGCGCCGCTGGTCAGCAGCCAGTTGTCGGGCGCCGGGCGGCTGCCGACGGAAATGATCACCGAATTGTCGGCCTCGCGCAGCACTTGATAGGACTGCAGCGCAGCCAGCCTCGGCTTGCCGGTCTCGATCACGCCAAGCGACCGATCTGCGGCATAGAGGGTCCAGAACCGGGCGGTGGGAAAGCCGCCCGCAATCTTGTAGGCACATTGCCGCTTGAGTTGCTCGCCGCCGGAATCGCGCTCGGCGATGAAGGACAGTCCTTCCGCCTGTCCGAGCGCCAGCACGCCTTCGCGCGCCACGCGGGCCTTCGAATAAGGATCCGCCGTCGGCGTGCCGATATCGGGGAAGGCGGTCCATTGGCCGATCCTGATGGCGCCGACGCCGTCCTGCAGCTTCAGTGCATACCAGACGCTGCCGCCACCGCCGACGACGGCGATGGCAAGCGAAAGCAGTGTCAGGAAGGCATTCTTGAGCATGAGGAGCCGGGGAACCGAAGGCCGGGGACTGAAAGACTGTCGCTCGGGATATCGCGGTGCGGGGGCTTGTGGCAAGCGGCCCTGTGGAATTGACCGCTCAGAGCGCGGAGAGGGTCTCCGGTGCAGCGGGCGCGTCGAGCACGGGTGCCGCCTGGAACAGCTTGGTGAGTTCCTTCAGGGTCTGGGTGGTCCGGCTGGACAGCACCGGCGGACGCTCGGCGGCGGCATCGGCTGCTGCCTGTTCGGCGCTCTTCTTTTCCGCTTCCTCGGCCTTGGCAGCGATTTCGGCATCGACGAAGGGGTGATCGAGGCCAGGGATCGGTCTGAGGTCGATATTCTGGTGCGCATAGAGCATCAGGCGCTGCCACACCATGGCCGGCAGGGTGCCGCCGGTCATCTTGTTGGTCGCGGTGAAGTCGTCATTGCCAAGCCAGACGGCGGCCGTGTAGTTGCCGGTAAAGCCGACAAACCAGGCATCGCGGTAGGACTGGGTCGTGCCGGTCTTGCCGGCGACGACGATGTTTGGAAGGGCCGCGCGCCGGGCCGTACCGATCACCGGAACGGCGGCCAGCATGGTGTTCATGTATTTGAGCGCCTGCTCCGACAGCACCCGGTGCGGCGGCGGCGCATCCTTGGCGAAGTCGTAGACCACCTCGCCGGTGCGGGTGAAGAGTTGGCTGACGCCGTGCCGGGTTCCGGCAAAGCCGTTCTGGGCGAACACGCTGTAGCCCGTCGCCTGGTCCATCACGGTCATGCCCGACGTGCCGAGCACCATGGTCTTGTGTGATTCCAGCGGCGACTCGACGCCCATCGCCTCGGCCATCGCCTTGATCGGCTTGATGCCGAGATAATCCTTGGCCAGCCGCACCGGCACGGTGTTGATCGATTTGGCCATCGCCGTGATCAGCGTCACCTTGCCGGCCGACCCGCCATTGTAATTGTGGGGCGACCAACTGCCCCAGGAGATGGGTCCGCCGGAAACCACCGAATCCGGCGTGAAGCCATGCTCCATCGCCGTCGCATAGACATAGGGCTTGAACGAGGAGCCGGTCTGGCGAAGTGCCTTGGTGGCGCGGTTGAACTGGCTGGCGCCGTAGTCGCGGCCGCCGACGATCGCCCGGACCGCGCCGTTGGTCTCGATGACGACGATGGCGCCCTCGGTGACGTTGTATTCCTTGCCGAACTGGCGGAGGTGGAACTCCATCGATTCTTCGGCCGCCTTCTGGATGTTGGCGTCGAAGGTGGTGTGGGCGACAAGCGAGTGCGGGCCGCCTTTGGCGGCGATCTTCTTGACCTCTTCGAAGGCCCAATCGAGATAGTAGTCGGGGCTTTTCTGCTCGCCGCGATCAACGATTTCGGCCGGGTGTAATCTTGCCTGCAGCACCTGGCCTTCGGTCATGAAGCCGGAATCGACCAGGTTGGACAGCACGACATTGGCGCGCGCCCGGGCGGCGGGCAGGTTTATGTGCGGCGCATATTTGGTCGGTGCCTTGAACAGGCCGGCCAGCATCGCCGCCTCGGCAAGGTTCAGGTCCTTGACGCTCTTGCCGAAATAGAAATCTGCCGCCGCCTCGATGCCGAAGGTGCCGCCGCCCATATAGGCGCGGTCGAGGTAAAGCTGCAGGATTTCCTTCTTCGACAGATTGGCTTCGAGCCATAGCGACAGGAAGGCTTCCTTGATCTTGCGCTCGAATGTCCGCTCATTGGTCAAGAACAGGTTCTTGGCCAGCTGCTGGGTGATGCTCGAGCCGCCCTGGACGACGGAATTCGCCCGCACGTTCTCGAATATGGCCCGCGACAGGCCAAGCACGTCGATGCCGTAATGGTCGAAGAAGCGCCGGTCCTCGGTGGCCAGCACCGCCTTGATGACATGGTCGGGCATCTCGTCGACCGGCACCGAATCGCGCTGGATGATGCCGCGCTGGCCGATCTCGTTGCCGTAGCGGTCGAGGAAGGTGACGGCGAAATCGCCCTGCGTGCGCCAGTCGCCGGCGGTTATCTGAAAGGCCGGCAAGGCCAGCGCCAAAAGCACGACGATGCCGCCGGCACCGAGCGTAAACCCTTCACTCAACAGTTCGATCATGCCGCGGCGCCAGCCGCCGACGCGGAAACGCCGCGAGAAAATGGTCGCCGCTTCCCAGAACTGACGCGCCCTGAAGCCGATTTCGTAGACCGAGGAATCGATCCACGCATCCACCGCCAGCAGCCTTGCCGCGATCGGACCTCTTCTCTTGCGTGGTTCCAAAGGACTGGCCATTCCAGGATCCGGCTGCGGCGATGCCGCCAACTGAGAAACCGCATGCCGGCAATTTCAGGGCGGCGCGCCTTGCAAGACTATTCGTCCATTTTGGTGCTGCCGACAAGGGCGATGAAGGTAAGGGCGATGAAGATATAGCGGGCGGTTCGTCGAGGGGAAGACGACTCCCGCGAGGCGTCAGCGCAGGATGTTGGCTGCCCTGCGCGAGTAGGTGGTGCCGTCGAGTTGGGCTAGCATGAAGGTCGGCACGCGCCAGCGTCGGCAGCAGCGACGCCGACCGGATGCCGTTTGCCGTGCGGAATTCACCCGTTGCCGCTCCATTGCTCAACTTGGGCGGCTCAACCTGGGCGGCTCCACGATGGTCCAGTCGAGCCTGGATTGAACGATCAGGCTTTCCTTCACCTCGTGGTCCGCCACCTCATGGCGCAGAACCAACGGTACGATGACGCCGCCAAGTAGCGGCCCAGTTGCCGCCGCTCGGAGATAAGCTTGACCGCACCATGCAGGCACTGACGGCGCTTGTGCGTTCGGGCAAGAATCGCATTCAGCTGGCGCTGATCAGCGACGAGACGCGATAAGGGTCTGGTGCCGCGCTTGCGCGGGGTGCCGAGGATTGGCAATCGTCACATGGGACGCTTGTCCGCGATCTTTTTCGGGTCGCGGCCTATCGTGCCGGCGTCGGCTTTCCTGTGCTTGTCGGCAAGCCTGCGAATGCGATCGAAGCGGCTTTCCTCTGCCACTTTGGTCTTCGTGGCTGCATTTGGCTTCGGGACGAATGCGATCATGGATCGATCTCCTTGCCGATGGCGCGCGCCGGGGGAATATCCCCCGGCGGCTGTCTTTCAGGCTTGTTTCCGGCAGCGGCTGGTCAATAGCCCATGCCGCCGGGCGAAGCAGCGGCTTCCTTGGCTGAAACGTCTGTGATCATGGCCTCAGCAGTGATCAGTAGCGCCGCAATCGAGCCCGCGTCCTGCAGCGCCGTCCGCACCACCTTCGCGGGGTCGACGATGCCGGCCTTGATCATGTCGACATAGACCTCGTTCTGGGCATCGAAGCCCTGATTGTGGTCCTTGCTGTCGGCGAGTTTGCCGACGACAATCGAACCTTCGACGCCGGAATTCTCGGCGATCTGCCGGATCGGCGCTTCGAGCGCTCTCGACACGATCGAAATGCCCGCCGTTACATCGGCATTGGCTCCGGTCAGCCCGTTCAGCACAGCCTTGGCGCGCAGCAACGCGACGCCGCCGCCGGGAACGATGCCTTCCTCGACGGCCGCGCGGGTGGCGTTCAGCGCATCGTCGATGCGGTCCTTCTTTTCCTTGACCTCGGATTCGGTGGCGCCGCCGACGCGGATGACGGCAACGCCGCCCGCCAGCTTGGCGAGACGTTCCTGCAGCTTCTCCTTGTCGTAGTCGGAAGTGGTTTCCTCGATCTGCCCCTTGATCTGCTGGACGCGCGCCTGGATGGTGGCCTTCTCGCCGGCGCCGTCGATGATCGTGGTGGTGTCGTTCTCGATCAGCACGCGCTTGGCGCGGCCGAGCATGTCTATGGTGATGTTCTCCAGCTTGATGCCGAGATCCTCGGAAATCATCTGTCCGGCGGTGAGCACGGCGATGTCTTCCAGCATCGCCTTGCGGCGGTCACCGAAGCCAGGCGCCTTGACGGCCGCGACCTTGAGGCCGCCGCGCAGCTTGTTGACGACCAGCGTCGCCAGCGCTTCGCCCTCGACGTCCTCGGAGATGATCAACAGCGGCCTGCCGCTTTGCACCACGGCTTCGAGGATGGGCAGCAGCGCCTGCAGATTGCCGAGCTTCTTTTCGTGGATGAGCACGTAAGGGTCTTCCAGCTCGGCGCGCATCTTCTCGGCATTGGTGACGAAATAGGGCGAGAGATAGCCGCGGTCGAACTGCATGCCTTCGACGACGTCGAGTTCGGTTTCGGCGGTCTTGGCCTCCTCAACGGTGATGACGCCGTCATTGCCGACCTTGTCCATCGCCTTGGCGATCATGGCACCGACGCTGGTGTCGCCATTGGCGGCAATGGTGCCGACCTGCGCGATCTCGCCTGAGGACTTGACCTTCTTGGCTCGAGCCTGGATTTCCTTGACGACGGCGGTGACGGCAAGGTCGATGCCGCGCTTGAGGTCCATCGGGTTCATGCCGGCGGCAACGAATTTGGCGCCCTCGCGCAGGATGGAAGCGGCAAGCACCGTGGCGGTGGTGGTGCCGTCGCCGGCGAGGTCGTTGGTCTTCGAGGCCACTTCGCGCACCATCTGTGCGCCCATGTTCTCGAACTTGTCGGAAAGTTCGATTTCCTTGGCCACAGTCACCCCGTCCTTGGTGATGCGCGGCGCGCCATAGGCCTTGTCGATGATGACGTTGCGGCCCTTAGGGCCGAGCGTCACCTTGACGGCGTTGTTGAGGATTTCGACACCGCGCAGCATGCGGTCACGCGCGTCGGTGGAAAATTTGATTTCTTTGGCAGACATGATTTTTTCCAGTTCGGTTGGTTGTGGCAAGACGCTTGCAGCGCGCCTGAATCAAAGCTTGGAGCATCCTTTGCGCGCCCGGCAGGGCGCGCGGCATTCCAGTCAGGCGGCCTTCTTGGCAGCCACGGTTTTGTCGATGATGCCCATCTCGCTCTTCTCGATGATGCCCATGATGTCGGCCTCCTTCATGATCAGAAGGTCCTCGCCGTCTATCTTGACCTCGGTGCCGGACCATTTGCCGAACAGGATGAGGTCGCCGGCCTTGACGTCGAGCGCCATCAGCGCGCCGCTTTCGTCCCGCGCGCCCGGCCCGACGGCGATCACTTCGCCTTCCTGCGGTTTTTCCTTGGCATTGTCGGGGATGATGATGCCGCCCTTGGATTTGGTGTCGCTTTCGGCGCGCCGAATGACGACGCGATCGTGGAGTGGCCGGAATTTCATGGGGACTCTTTCTGGGGCCGGCTTAGGCGGCCGCCCCTCTCTATAGGCGCCTTGGCACTCGATTGATAGGAGTGCCAAAAAATATTCATGGGGTATGTCAAATATTGAATGAATTATTTTGCCCGGCTATCCCTTGGTGTTCGGGCATTGCCGAATATTAATGAAATTGAATTTCTGTCTTTGAACACCTATTTTATGGTGAAGTTCACATTCACGACTTTCGCTGCAAGGGAGATTTTACCGATGGCCGAAGGCAATCAGAACATCATGGAAAAAGCTCAGGCTCGCTTCATGGAAAATCAAAAGAAAACGGCGGAGCGGAACAAGGCAACTGCCGAATATCTCTCGGAGGCCAAGGCCAGGGCGATCAAAACGGCAAGACTGAGGGAATTGCGACTGGCCAAGGAAGAGGCGGATCGCGCGGCGGCAGCTCTGAATCCGGTCGCCCCAAAGAAGAAGCGGGCGGCGCGGACAGTCAAGCAGGCCGTATCCGCATCGACGGAGGCCAAATCATGAGCCTGACATTTCCCAATCCCAGCCGCAGCTACGACGAGGCAAGCAAACGCATCCGCTTCGTCGGCCATGACGGCATGTTCCAGATTTCCTTCTCTGTCGCAACCGATGCCATCTCCAAAGTGCAGCCGGGAACGGCGGCCTCGGAAGCTACCTATCTGGCGGCCTTCGACACGGCTTCCAGCTCGATCCACGATGTCGCCAGGAATGCCTATGCCCGCACCCGCAGGAGCATATATGTGCTGACTGCGGCCGATTTTCGCTAGATCCGTCGCGATCCGTCCACAAGACGCTTTCTCGGGGCTTCCGGTCCGCCTGCATCCGCCGCGATGTCACGACTGTTCAGCCGATCGACCATCGCGTGCGCATCGCACGTGTTCATGCCGACCATGGATTGCTGCTTGAGCTCGACAGGCTGGCCGGTGAAGACGTAGAAGACGGTCCAGCTGTGAGGACGTTCCATACGCAGCGCGTAGCGGTTTGCCATCTTGGCATCCTTTAGTTTCCGCCCGATCGATGAATGTCGCTCGGTCAGGCTTGGGCGACGAAGAATATTGCCGCCAGGATAAGCACCGTCCACAAAACGACGAACAGCTTCAGGGCCAGGCTACCGTGCGCCGAGAGCAGCTCCCGAGTGCGGTTGACCAAATTCTTGATGGTCATCGACATGGTCGGCGCCGCAATCGCGACCGGCCGCGCCCTGACCCCAAGCTTTCCGAAAACAGGCAGCAGCGATGGCTCGCGCACGAAAACGACCTCGAATGTTTGGAAACCAGAATCTTCATAGCATCGTTCTTCGAACGCCCTGCACGCCAAATGAATTCGCGTCACCCTCAAGGGCGTCCGTGACGCGAAAGGCCGCGGCGTCGCGGGTTCCAGTAGCAGGGCTTATTCCCGAGATCATGAAGGTTCATAATCCGTATGAGACGCGCTGATTCGCGCTTTGCCGGGATGCCGCCATGCAACGCAGCTACGCAGCAGGGAGGTCGACGCGACGGGCGAGGGGAAAGACAATGACCGCGCCACCCGTCGAATTGCAGAAGGCCATATTCGAGGCAGTGAATGGCGATCCCGATTTATCGGCGGCACTGGGCGACGCAAGATTGTTCGACCGTGCACCGGAAAATGTTGCGTTTCCCCACATGACCTTCGGCCGCACCAGCGTTTACGACTGGGCTACGGGCACGGAGAACAACGCCGAGCAGTTGCTGACGCTGCATGTCTGGTCGAAGTCCGAGGCCAGCAAGGAAACGCTCGACATCATGGACCTGGTCAGCGCCCGCTTGCGAGATGCGGCACTCTCGCTTGGCGAACATCGCCGCGCCTATCTCAAGCTCGAATTCGCCGAAGCCCGCTACGACGAGGACCTTTCGGCCCATCACGGGCTGCTGCGTTTCCGCGCCATGATCGAGGATGAGGGCTGACCGCCGGGCACTTTCCGTAAGAATCGGGCAATTTTGTTCTTGCTTTGTGCCGGCAGCTATGCTACTAATTTCACTATGGTGTTGATTGGCGCCAACAACCCGCCGCCGAGCGGGTTTTTTTGTTTCAGGTCGGTTCGCCTGAACCTGCCTTCGGTTGCCGGATCGATTGTCCCGGATCGATTGTCGAAGTCGGCGCACACCTGAAGCAATTGCCTTCTCCGCCAAATGATGCCGGTTGTCGGCGAAGGATCGGAGGGCTAGGTTAAACTTTGGCGATTTCGCGAGACGGGCGGCGAAATGGCAATCCGGTAATCTCGCGCTTCAGGGGTGTGGCGGGCATGCATTCGAGCGTTCACCGTTCATATCACGTTCAGCACCGGCGCGTTAGAACGCTGACCATGAACATCCTTCGCTCCCACTTCCGGACCGCGGCACTGGCGCTCTCAGCCGCCGGTCTGCTTGCGTCGCAGGCGATGGCGATCCCCGTTGTCGTGCCCGAGCAGCCCCAGCCGGTCGTCCTCGCCGCCTCCGACTGCTATGCGATCGGCCAGCAGGTGGCCGAGCAGAATGGCGGCACCCTGGCCAAGGCCTCGCAGTCGACACGCGGCGGCCAGCCGGTCTGCGTCATCGTCGTGCTGGTTCCGGGCAAAGAAGGGCAGCGTCCGCGTCGCTCGGAGATCGTCGTTCCGCTGAACTGAACCGTGCCGTTTCCCAGTCTGCCGGAATCGGCCTATATCTGAACAGCTTCAACAGGCCTCCCGCATGCGCGTACTCGTCGTCGAAGATGACAAGGATCTCAACCGGCAGATCGGCGACGCGCTGGTCGATGCCGGCTATGTCGTCGATCGTGCTTTCGACGGCGAGGAAGGGCACTTTCTCGGCGACACCGAGCCCTACGATGCCGTCGTGCTCGACATCGGCCTGCCGCAGATGGACGGCATCAGCGTGGTCGAGCGCTGGCGCCGTGGCGGCCGCAAGATGCCGGTGCTGATCCTGACGGCACGCGACCGCTGGAGCGACAAGGTTGCCGGTATCGACGCCGGCGCCGACGACTACGTCACCAAACCCTTCCACATCGAGGAAATCCTGGCCAGGGTGCGGGCCTTGATCCGGCGTGCCGCCGGGCATGCCTCGTCGGAGCTGACCTGCGGACCGCTGCGCCTCGACACCAAGGCCTCCAAGGCCGACGTCGATGGTGTTCCGCTGAAGCTGACCTCGCATGAATTCCGCCTGCTTGCCTATTTGATGCACCATATGGGCGACGTGGTGTCCCGGACCGAGCTGGTCGAGCATCTCTACGACCAGGATTTCGACCGCGATTCCAATACGATCGAGGTCTTCGTCGGACGGCTTCGCAAGAAGATGGGCATCGACATGATCGAAACCGTTCGCGGCATGGGCTACCGCATGCGTAAGCCGGAGGCGTAACGCGGAACCGCTGCCTACAAAACCCGCCGTCTCGAACACGCCGTCGCTGCGGTCATGGCCGCGTTCGCTGGCGTTTCGCGTCATCGCCTTTTCCACGGTCTGGGCGATCCTCACTCTGGTCGTCATCTTCACCTTGATCACCACGCTCTATCGCCAGGCCAGCGAGCGCGGTTTCGACAGCCTGCTCTCGGCGCATCTGTTCAACCTGATCGGCTCGGTCGGCGTTTCCGAAAGCGGCCAATTGACCGGCGCTCCCGACCTTGGCGATTTGAGGTTCTCGGAGCCGAATTCCGGCTGGTACTGGTCGGTCGAGCCCGCCTCGGAAGGCGTGCACGGCGATCTCCATTCGTCGTCGATGAGCAAGGCGATCCCGTCGCCAAGCGTTGCCGAGGTGCCATTCAATGCCAGCTTCCAGCGCAGTTATTCGGCGGACGGCATCGAAGGCGAGCAACTGGAGGTGTTCGAGAGCGAGTTCGTCCTCGATGCGAAAAACCGCGCCGCGCGCTTCCGTGTCATGGGCAACCAGACCGAGCTCGAGCAGGAAATCGCCACCTTCCAGCGGCGCCTTTTGACCTATCTGTCGCTGTTCGGCGTCGGCATGATCGCCATCAATGCAATCGCCATCCTGCTCGGCCTGCAGCCGCTGCGCCGGGTCAGGAATGCCCTTGCCATGGTGCGCGAAGGAACTGCGCAACGGCTCGACGGCCGCTTCCCGGCTGAGATCGAGCCGCTCGCCAACGAGACGAATGCGCTGATCGAGAACAACAGGCGTATCGTCGAGCGGTCGCGCACGCAGGTCGGCAACCTCGCGCACTCGCTGAAGACGCCGCTGGCCGTGCTGCTCAACGAGGGGCGGGCGCTGGGTGGCGCCAAGGGCCAGCTCATCGCCGAGCAGGCCGCTTCCATGCAGAAGCAGGTCGACCACTATCTGCAACGTGCCCGCGTTGCCGCGCAGCGCGACAGCGTCGTTTACCGCACGCCGGTGGCGCCGCTGGTCCAGCGCATGGTGCGCGTGCTGCAGAAGCTCAACCCGCGGACCGCGCTCTCGCTCTCGCTGCCGGCCACCGACATCGTCTTTGCCGGCGAACGTGAGGACCTTGAGGAGCTGCTCGGCAATCTGCTCGACAATGCGATGAAATGGGCAAGGAGCGCGGTCGCCGTTTCCGTCAAGCCCATCGCCGGCAGGGAAGGGGCGGCCAATCTGTTCGAGATAGCCATCGAGGATGACGGCCCCGGCATTCCCGAAGACAAGGCGCGCGAGGCATTGCAGCGCGGACGGCGTCTCGACGAGACAAAACCCGGCAGCGGGCTCGGACTTGCCATTGTCGCCGACCTTATCAACGAGTATGGAGGCGTTCTGGCGCTGGAACGATCCGTCATGGGTGGATTGAAGGCGGTGGTTCGATTGCGGAGCCTTCAGTAATGCTTTTCCGGGCGGCTGGCTGCGGCCAAATTTCCGATAAACATCGACATTATGGCCGCGCCAGCCTGCTGACAGCGCGGCGGTCCAGCTCAAGAAAGCCGGTATTGGCATGAAGATTCGCGTCGCGCTCGTTTCCGCCCTGCTCGCCGTCTCCGGCTGTACGACGCTCGGCAAGGGCCCAGCCGTTACGGTGACACCGGCCGCCACGCCTCCCAGTGGCGCCAAGGTCGCGACGACGATCATCGCCGCCATGGGCGGCGGCCTCGTCGGTGGCTCGATCGGCACCGGCTTGAGCGAGACCGAGAAGCGCAGCGCGCTCGAGGCGGAATACAAGGCGCTTGAATATACGGCGAGCGGCCAGAAGGTGGCGTGGAAGAGCGACAGTTCGGCCCATCGCGGCGAAGTTGTCGCCGCCCAGCCCTATCGCGTCGGCTCGCAGGACTGCCGGCAATACACCCATACGGTGTTTACCGGCGCTGCCGGCGCCACCGCGCGCGGAACCGCCTGTCGCAATGCCGACGGCAGCTGGACCCCGCTGACGTAGCTCGCCGGCCGTTGATACACCGATCCCGGTCCGGCACTATCGATCGGAGCGGTCCCGTCAAAGCGTCGCAGCACGCTTGTGTTGGCAGGGCAAGGGTCTCGTTCTATTGGAAGAGCCATGCTGTTCTGGGTCATAGCCGCAATCCTGACGCTGGGCGCAAGCCTGGCGGTGCTGCTGCCGTTGGCGGGCGAAACAAAGAACACGTCCGCTGCCGGCGATCACGACCTTGAAGTCTATCGCGACCAATTGGCCGAGCTTGACCGCGACGTGGCGCGTGGCCTGATCCGGCCAATGGAGGCCGAAGAGGCGCGCGCCGAGATCGCCCGCCGCATCCTTCGCCTGAGCAATGCCGGCCCGGCCGGCACGACGGCGACACAGCGGTCGACAAGGCTGGTGGCGACCGCTGCCGTGCTGGTGGTTCCGCTGGTTAGCTGGGGCCTTTACGGCCAGCTCGGCTCACCCGACCTGCCGTCGCAGCCGCTCAGCGAACGCCTGGCCAAGAACCCCGCCGACAGCTCGGTGGACGAGCTGGTGGCACGCGCCGAAGCGCACCTTGCGGCCAACCCGTCCGATGGCCGCGGCTGGGACGTGCTGGCGCCGGTCTATCTGCGCATGCAGCGATACGCCGATGCGGTAACCGCCTACCGCAATGCCATTCGCCTTGACGGCGACAGCGCCGCCCGTCAGGCCGGTCTTGGCGAGGCGATCGCCAATGCGGCCGGCGGCATTGTCTCAGCCGATGCGCAGGCAGCGTTCGAGGCGGCGTTGAAGCTCGATCCGGCCAACCCGAAGGCCACGTTCTATCTCGCCATGGCCATGGCACAGGAAGGCCGCATAGCTGAAGCCACGGCGGCCTGGCAAAAGATGCTCGCCGCCTTACCGCAAGGCTCGCCGTGGCGCGGCGCCGTCGAGCAGGCGCTCGCTGAATCCGCCGCCCGCAACGTCGCTTCGGAGGCGCCCGCGAAAGGGCCGAGCGCCGAAGATATCGATGCTGCCTCCTCGATGTCGCCGCAGGACCGGCAAGCCATGATCAGCACCATGGTTGCCGGCCTCGACGAAAAGCTTCGGCAAAATCCGCGCGACGAGGAAGGGTGGATGCAGCTCGTTCGTTCCTATGCCGTGCTGGGCAAGACAGATCAGGCGCGTGACGCACTCAATCGCGGTATCGCCGTCTTTGGCGCGGACAGCGACCAGGCCAGGAAATTCACCGCCTTTGCCGCCTCGCTCGGCGTGACGGCGACGGAGTAGACGATGACGCGCAAGCAGAAACGACTGTCGGTGATCGCTGCGGGGCTGGCCTTCCTCGGGGTTGCCACCGGGCTGACCTTCTATGCGCTCGGCCAGAAGGCCTCCTACTTCTACATGCCGGCCGATCTGGCCACCGCCAGCCTTCAGCCGGGCCAGCGTATCAGGCTCGGCGGCCTCGTCGAAAAAGGCACAGTAGAGCGTAGCCAGGGCGCCACCGTCGCCTTTTCGGTGACCGACAACCAGAAGGACGTCAAGGTTACCTATACCGGCATTCTTCCCGACCTTTTCCGGGAAGGGCAGGGCGTGATCACCGAAGGCTCGTTCGGCCCTGACGGAATCTTTGTCGCCGACAGCGTGCTCGCCAAGCATGATGAGACCTATATGCCCAAGGAAGTGGCCGACGGCCTCAAGGCCAAGGGCGTCTGGCAGGAGAGCAAGAGTGACTAGAGAGGTTCCGCAAAAGTGTTCCACGGTTTTGCGGCAAGAACCTGCGGCAAAACCTGGCGAGCGCGGCGACAATGGTTGAAACCGGACATTTCGCCCTGGTCCTGGCGTTTGCGCTGGCCCTGGTGCAGACGGTGGTGCCGCTGTTCGGTGCGCGCACCGGCAACCACAAGATGATGGCCGTCGGCGCACCCGCCGCGCTGACCGGCTTTGCCTTGACAGCGCTGTCCTTCGTGGCGCTGGCGACCGCGTATGCAGGCTCCGACTTTTCGGTGGAGAGCGTCTGGGAGAACTCGCATTCGCTGCAGCCGCTGATCTACAAGATCACCGGCACTTGGGGCAATCACGAAGGTTCGATGCTGCTCTGGGTGCTGATCCTGACCTTCTTCGGCGCGCTTGTCGCCGTCTTCGGCGGCAATCTTCCGGCGACGCTCCGGGCCAATGTGCTTGCGGTGCAGGGAGCGATCGGTGCTACTTTCTTGCTGTTCATCCTGACGACGTCGAACCCGTTCGTCAGGCTCAATCCGGCGCCCATCGAGGGCCGCGATCTCAATCCGATCCTGCAGGATCTCGGCCTCGCCATCCATCCGCCGCTGCTCTATCTCGGCTATGTCGGCTTTTCGATATGCTTTTCCTTCTCGGTCGCCGCCCTCATCGAGGGCCGCATCGACGCATCGTGGGCGCGCTGGGTGCGGCCGTGGACGCTGGTCGCCTGGATGTTCCTCACCGGCGGCATCGCCATGGGCTCCTACTGGGCCTACTACGAGCTCGGCTGGGGCGGCTTCTGGTTCTGGGATCCGGTCGAGAACGCGTCCTTCATGCCGTGGCTGGCGGGCACGGCGCTGCTGCATTCGGCGATTGTCATGGAAAAGCGCTCGGCGCTGAAGATCTGGACGCTGCTGCTGGCGATCCTGACCTTCTCGCTGTCGCTGCTCGGCACCTTCCTGGTGCGCTCCGGCGTGCTGACCTCAGTCCACGCCTTCGCCACCGATCCGACGCGCGGCGTTTTCATCCTCTGCATCCTGACGCTGTTCATTGGCGGCTCGCTGGCGCTGTTTGCCTTGCGCGCCTCCCGGCTGACGGCCGGCGGCCTGTTTCACCCGATCTCGCGCGAAGGCGCGCTGGTCCTCAACAATCTGTTCCTGACCACCGCCACCGCCACCGTGCTGGTCGGCACGCTCTACCCGCTCGTAGTCGAAGCGCTTTCGGCCGACAAGATTTCTGTCGGCGCGCCGTTCTTCAACCTGACATTCGGCCCGCTGATGGTGCCGCTGCTGGTCGTCGTGCCGTTCGGGCCACTGCTCGCCTGGAAGCGCGGCGACATTTTCGCGGTCGCCCAACGCCTGATGGCGGCTTTCGCGGCGGCGCTGCTCGCCGTGCTGGTGACCGCCCTGTTCATCGATGGCGCTTCGGTGTTGGCGGCACTCGGTGTCGGCCTTGCCTTCTGGCTGATCTGCGGCGCGTTCACCGATCTCGCCGTCAAATCCGGCTTCGGCACCGTCGCGCCCGCCACCGTGCTCAGGCGCTTCGCCGGCCTGCCGCGCTCGGTCTTCGGCACCGCGCTTGCGCATCTCGGCCTCGGCCTGACGACGCTCGGCATTGTCGGCACGCTTTGCTTCGGCACCGAAAAAATCCTGTCGATGCATGCCGGCGATACAGTCGAACTGTCCGGCCACACCCTGCGCTTCGAGGGGCTCTACCCGGCCCAGGGGCCTAACTACAGCGAGGATCGCGGCCGCTTCGCCCTGCTTGGCGCTGACGGCAGCATCGCTGGCGAGATCACCTCAGCCAAGCGCTCATACCCGGTGCGCCAGATGACAACGACCGAATCCGGCATCAGCACGATCGGCTTCAGCCAGCTCTATCTCTCGCTTGGCGACGAGGCCAGCGACGGCTCTGTAGTCGTTCGTCTGTGGTGGAAGCCGCTGGTGACGCTGATCTGGGGTGGCGGCCTGGTGATGATGGCGGGTGCGGCGATGTCGCTGCTCGACCGCCGCCTGCGTGTCGGCGCGCCGTCGTCCCGCAAGCCGGCGGGCGCCGTGCCATCGGCGAGCCCGCCATGAGCCAAAGGGTCACGCTGGCCTCGCTGGTCCTCTTGCTGGCGCTGTTGTTCGCCGGCGCCGCGCAGGCGGTCAAGCCCGACGAGGTGCTCGCCGACCCGGCGCTCGAGGCGAGGGCGCGCGCTTTGTCGGAAGGCTTGCGCTGCATGGTCTGCCAGAATCAGTCGATCGACGAGTCCGATGCCGACCTTGCCCGTGACCTGCGCATCCTTGTGCGCCAGCGCCTGGTCGCCGGCGATACCGACCGGCAGGTGATGGACTATGTCGTTTCGCGCTACGGCGAATTCGTGCTGCTGAAGCCACGCTTCAATCTGCGCAACGCCTTGCTCTGGGGGACGCCAGTTCTTCTGCTGCTCGTTGGCGGGACGTTCATCCTGCTGGCCGCCCGCTCGCGCCGCTCGACGGCGACCAATGCCCTGACCGCGGACGAGAAGGCGGCGCTGGACGCGATACTCCGCCGCGATTGATCCTAACATTACGAAAGTTTCATGTACCGGAAATGGCGCCGTAATGTGCGGTTCTCTATTTCCTTTGTCGAGGATGCCAATCAAGGGGCGTCCCTTGAAAAGAGGATACGAGAACCATGAATGTTGCCCCCAATTCATATCTTCGCACCCGCAAACGCCTGCTGGCCGCAGCCGCATCCCTGGCCATTGCCGGCGCGATCGGCTTTGGTGCTGTTGCTACCGGGACAGCCCCGGTTCTGGCCGACGCCGTGCGTGTCGAGGCACCGCAGGTCCCGAGCTTCGCCGATGTGGTCGAGCGCGTTTCGCCGGCGGTCGTCAGCGTGCGCGTCAAGGCCAAGATCCAGTCGACGGCCGATGACGGTTCCGGCCAGATGGACGACGAGGACGGCCTAGGCAATCTTCCCGACAATCCGCAGCTGCGCCGGTTCTTCCGCGAATTCCGCGGCTTTGGCGACCAAGGCGGCGACCAGGGTCCGAACGGAATGCGCCGTTTTGGGCACCGTGACCGCAACAACGACCAGCCGCGGCCGGTGGCGCAAGGGTCGGGCTTCTTCATCTCCGATGACGGCTATCTCGTCACCAACAACCATGTCGTCGAGGAAGGCACCGCCTTCACCGTGGTGACCAATGACGGCAAGGAACTCGACGCCAAGCTGATCGGCACCGATCCGCGCACCGACCTTGCCGTGCTCAAGGTCAATGATGGCAGCAAGTTCACCTATGTCGACTTCGCCGATGATTCCAAGGTTCGCGTCGGCGACTGGGTGGTGGCGGTAGGCAATCCGTTCGGCCTCGGCGGCACGGTTACCGCAGGCATAGTTTCGGCCCGCGGCCGCGATATCGGCGCCGGTCCCTATGACGACTTCATCCAGATCGACGCCTCGGTGAACCGCGGCAATTCGGGCGGCCCGACCTTCAATCTCAACGGCCAGGTCGTCGGCATCAACACCGCGATTTTCTCGCCGTCAGGCGGCAGCGTCGGCATTGCCTTCGATATTCCCGCTTCGACCGCCAAGCAGGTCGTGCAGGATCTGATGAAGAACGGCACAGTCCAGCGCGGCTGGCTCGGCGTCGAAATCCAGCCGGTCACGCCCGAAATCGCCGAGTCGCTTGGCCTTGGGTCCGGCAAGGGCGCGCTCGTTGCCAGCGCGCAGGACAACAGTCCCGGCAAGAAGGCCGGCATCACTGCCGGTGACGTGATCACTCAGGTGGACGGCAAGGACGTTGCTTCGCCGAAGGAACTCGCCCGTCTGATCGGCGCTTACCCGCCCGGCAAATCGGTCGATGTCACGGTGTGGCGCAACGGTAAGAGCGAGGCGGTCAAGGTCGATCTCGGCAAGCTGCCGTCGAGCGACAAGCAGGCCTCGGCCGACCAGCAGCCTGCACCCGCGCCGAAGACCGACACGCTGGCCGATCTCGGCCTGACCGTCACCAAGTCCGACAATGGCAAGGGTCTTGTGGTGACCGATGTCGACCCCGACAGCGATGCCGCCGATCGCGGCATCCAGCCCGGTGACGTCATCACCTCCGTCAATTCGACGGAAGTGACCGGCACCGGCGACATCGACAAGGCGATGGCCGACGCGGTGAAGTCCGGACGCAAGGCGGTGCTGATGCAGATCACCCGCGACGACAGCAACCGCTTCGTCGCGCTGCCTGTCGCCAAGGGCTGACGACCGGCTCGACTTTTCCGGTGCGGCGGTTTTCACACCCCCGAGCCGCCGCACGGGAAAGCACGGGGCCTGAATACGTTAGTCAGTCATCGTGTTCCGCCCCAGCGGCAGCGGGCTTCCGATCGCCCGCTGCCGCTCGAACATGCCGCTCAAAGCGTGAAGCGGTTTAGGCTACGGCATGCTAAAACAAAGACTTACCGCGTATCCCTGAATCACCTTGTTCGCGATACGCCATGGAGACGGCCACGATGCATATGCCGGCCACTCAATCTTCCAGCGAAATCGCGTATAACGGTTCTATGAAGATTCTCGTCATAGAAGACGATCGCGAGGCGGCCGACTACCTGCAGAAGGCGTTCGCCGAGGCCGGCCATACCGCCCATGTCGCCGGAGACGGCGAAACCGGCTTCGCACTCGCTGATTCCGGCGACTATGACGTCATGGTCGTCGACCGCATGATGCCGCGCCGCGACGGCCTGTCCGTCATTGCCGGGCTCAGGTCCAGAGGCAATACGACGCCCGTGCTGATCCTGTCGGCGCTCGGCGAAGTCGACGACCGGGTCACCGGTCTGCGTGCCGGCGGCGACGACTATCTGACCAAGCCCTACGCCTTTTCCGAACTGCTCGCCCGCGTCGAGGTGCTGAACCGCCGCGCCAGCGCCAGGGAGGCAGAAACCGTCTACCGGGTCGGTGATCTCGAACTCGACCGGCTGTCGCATTCGGTGCGGCGCGCTGGGCGCGAGATAACGCTACAGCTGCGCGAGTTCCGCCTGCTCGAATATTTGATGCGCCATGCCGGCCAGGTAGTGACGCGCACCATGCTGCTCGAGAACGTCTGGGACTACCATTTCGATCCGCAGACCAACGTCATCGACGTTCATATCTCGCGGCTGCGCGGCAAGATTGAGAAGGGCTTCGACAAGCCGATCCTGCACACGGTTCGCGGCGCCGGCTATATGCTGAAAAGCGGCTAGAACCCCATGGCCCTTTCCGTGCCGGCCATCATGAGGACGACGGCAGCGCGGCTTTCAGCGCTTTATCTTCTGCTTTTTGCGCTGTGCGCTGTGCTGCTGGTCTTGTACATGACCTCGCTCTCGGCGCGCATGCTGACTGCCCAGACGCAGGAGACGATCAACGACGAGGTACTCGGCCTTGCCCGCGCCTATCAGCGCGGCGGCCTGCCGGTGCTGGTCCGCGTCGTCGAGCAGCGCTCCCGCCAGCCCGGCGCCAATCTCTATCTGATCGCCGATGCCAACGGCCAGATCCTGACCGGCAACGTGCAGAGCCTGGAGCCGGGCGTGATCGAGGCCGAGGGCTGGACCACCGAACCGTTCTCCTACCGCCGCTTCGGCGAGGGCGAGCTCGAGCGGCAGCGCAACCCGGTCTCCGACCCGAACGAGCCCGCCCAGAGCGAAGTACAGGCCGAAGGCGAGAAGGGCCATAATGCCATCGCCCTGGTGCTGCGCCTGCCCAACCAGATGATCATGCTGGTTGGCCGCGACCTCGGCGAGCCGGAGCGCTTCCGCGCCGTCATTCGCCGCGCCTTGATGCTGGCGCTCGGCATGATGGGCGTCGGCGGGCTGCTGATCTGGTTCTTCGTCGGGCGCGCGGCGCTGAAGCGCATCGACAGCGTGTCGGAGGCGAGCCGCCGCATCATGGGCGGCGATCTTTCCGGCCGGCTGCCGGTCACCGGCGCCGGCGACGAGTTCGACCGGCTGTCGGAAAACCTCAATTCCATGCTGGCCAGGATCGCCACGTTGAACGAGGGGCTGAAGCAGGTCTCCGACAACATCGCCCACGACCTGAAAACGCCGCTGACCAGGCTGCGCAATCGCGCCGAAGCGACGCTTTCCGGCAAGCACAACACCAGCGACTACCGACAGGCGCTGGAAGGAACGATCGCCGAATCCGATCAGCTGATAAAGACCTTCAACGCCATCCTGATGATCTCACGGCTGGAGGCCGGCTATTCCTCCGAAAGCACCACCAGGGTCGACCTGGCCGCTGCCGTGCACGACGTCGTCGAACTCTACGAGCCTGTGGCGGAAGAGGCGGGTGTGACGCTCGAAACCTCGGTACAGGGTGCCTTCGCCGTCAACGGCAATCGCGAGCTGATCGGCCAGGCGCTGTCCAATATCGTCGACAACGCGATCAAATATTCGACCGACTCGACCTCCAGGCCTACGGTTCGCGTGACGCTGGAGCGTATCGATGGCGAGATCAGGCTTGCTGTTTCCGACAACGGCCAGGGCATTCCCGACGATGTCGACCGCGCCAGGGTGACCGAGCGTTTCGTGCGGCTGGAAAAGAGCCGCTCGCAGCCGGGTTCCGGCCTTGGCTTGAGCCTCGCCAAGGCGATCATGACGTTCCACAATGGACGGCTTGAGCTTCTGCCCGGCAATCCCGGATTGTCCGTCGTCATGAGTTTTCCCGGGCGGGAGGATCGCTGATGGTGGCGAGGATGGCAGCGCGACGCCGCGAGACGGACTGGCTTTTGAAGCCGGCGGTAAAGCTCGTTCCGCTGGATGCAAGCCGCGCCAGGCAGGAATTGGCGGAGATCGCCGACGCCGCGCGGCAGGAAGAACTGCCGCGACTGGCGAAATTTCTCGCCGGCAAGGGGGTCGTCCAGGATTTCCTCGCCGCCGTTTTCGACCTGTCGCCGTTCCTGCGCGATACCGCGCGCCGCCGGCCGCGGATAGTCGATGCGCTTTTCGACGAGACCATCGAGGCGCGGCTGTCATCGATCTGCGCCGCGGTCGACAAGGCAGCGCGCGCAGAGGCCGTCTCCGAAGGCAGCCTGATGATGGAGCTGCGCCGATGCAAGGCGGAGGCGCATTTCCTGATCGCCTTGGCCGATCTCGCCGGCGAGGCCGAGACCTCGCTGACGGTGCGGCGACTGAGCGATCTTGCCGACGCCTGCACGCGTGCAGCCGTCGATTTCCTGCTCCGCGACGCGCATGAGCAAGGCAAGCTCAGTTTGCCGGATCCGAAAAATCCGGCGCAACGCTCGGGCTGGATCTTGCTTGGCATGGGCAAGCTCGGTGCGCATGAGCTGAACTTCTCCTCCGACATCGACCTCGTCGTCTTCTTCGACCCCGATGCGCCTGCCGTCGTCGATTCGCTCGATGCCACCGAGCTGTTTTCGCGCCTGACCCGCCGGCTGGTCCGCATTCTCCAGGACCGCACCGAGCACGGTTACGTCTTCCGCACCGATCTCAGGCTTCGTCCCGACCCCGGCTCGACGCCGCTGGCGATCCCGGTCGAGGCGGCGCTGCGCTACTATGAGGCGCGCGGCCAGAACTGGGAGCGCGCCGCCATGATCAAGGCGCGCCCGGTGGCTGGCGATCTTGCCGCCGGCGCCGCGTTCCTGAAGGAACTGCAGCCCTATATCTGGCGCAAATACATGGACTATGCGGCGATCGCCGACGTCCATTCGATAAAGCGCCAGATCCACGCCCACAAGGGCCATGGCGAGGTCGCGGTCAAAGGTCACAACGTCAAGCTCGGCCGCGGCGGCATCCGCGAGATCGAGTTCTTCGTCCAGACCCAGCAACTCATCGCCGGCGGTCGCTTTCCCGAACTGCGCGGCCGCGAGACCGTGCCGATGCTTGGCGAACTCTCCGCGCGTGGCTGGATCACTGCCGATGCGCGCGATGCCCTCACCAGGCAATACTGGTTCCTGCGCGGCGTCGAGCACGCCATCCAGATGGTTGCCGACCAGCAGACGCACATCCTGCCGGAGGACGAAGAGGGGCTGGAGCGCGTCGCCCGCATGCTGGGCTTTGCCGATGCGGCAGGCTTTGCCGAAGCGTTTCGCGCGGCGCTGCACCAGGTCGAGCGCCACTATGCAGCGCTGTTTGAAACCGCGCCGGAGCTTTCGGCAGGCATCGGCAATCTGGTCTTTACCGGCGACGTCGACGATCCCGACACCTTGCAGACCCTGAAGCGGCTCGGCTTCCAGCGGCCGAGCGACATCTGCCGGGTTATCCGCGGCTGGCACTTCGGCCGGTATCGCGTCACCCGGTCGGCGGAAGCGCGCGAGCGGCTGACCGAACTGACGCCGGCGCTGCTGCAAGCCTTCGGCCAGACGCGGCGGGCGGACGAGGCAGTGATCCGCTTCGACGAATTCCTTGCCGGCCTGCCTGCCGGCATCCAGCTGTTTTCGCTGCTGCATTCGAACCCGGCTTTGCTGAAGCTGATGGCGACGATCATGGGCGCGGCACCGCGGCTGGCCGCCATCATCACGCGCCGGCCACATGTCTTCGACGGCCTGCTCGATCCGGCGCTGCTGAGTGAACTGCCCAACCGCGCCTATCTGTCGGCGCGTCTTGCCGCCTTCCTCGAAGGCGACAGGGCCTATGAGGACGTGCTCGACCGACTGCGCATATTTGCTTCGGAGCAAAAGTTCCTGATCGGCGTAAGGCTGCTTGCCGGGTCAATCGATCCGCCGCGCGCCGGCCGCGCTTTTTCCGACCTCGCCGATCTGACCATCGAGGCGGCATTGCAGACGGTGACGGCGGAATTTGTGCTGCGTCATGGCCGTACTGCCGGCGGCAGGGTCGCACTGCTCGGCATGGGGAAGCTCGGCAGCCGCGAACTGACGGCAGGTTCCGACGTCGACCTCATCCTGCTCTACGATCACGACGCCGATGCCGAGGAGTCCGACGGCGACAAGCCGCTTGCCCCGTCGCATTACTACAGCCGACTGACGCAGCGGCTGATCGCCGCCGTTTCCGCGCCGACGGCCGAGGGCGTGCTCTATGAGCTCGACCTTCGCCTGCGGCCGTCCGGCAACAAGGGGCCGGTGGCCACCCATGTCGATGCTTTCAAGAAGTATCAGCGCCAGGACGCCTGGACATGGGAGCACATGGCGCTGGCGCGCGCCCGCACGATCGGCGGCGATGCCGAGCTCTGCCGCGAGGTCGAAGGGGAAGTTGCCGCAGTGCTCGCTCTGCCGCGCGATCCAGCCAAGGTGATGGCCGAGGCATCCGAGATGCGCGCCATGGTCGACAAGGAGAAGCCGCCGCGCGATACCTGGGACATCAAGCTGATCCCGGGCGGCCTCATCGATCTCGAATTCATCGCCCAGGTTGCGGTGATCACCGGAAAGATCGAGGCAGGCTGCAGGGCCACCGGCACGGCTGACATCCTGTCGTGCCTGGCGCCGGATTTCGCCAGCGCCCAGGTCAGGCAGGAACTGGTGGATGCCTATTCGCTCTATCTGGCGCTGACCCAGATAATACGGCTTTGCCTTACCGGCGCGTTCGAACGCGACGACGTTCCGCCAGGGCTTTCGGATCTGCTTCTGGCGGTCACCGACCTGCCGGATTTCGGTGTGCTTGAAGCGCACCTCAAGGAGACGTCGCAGAAGGTCAGAAAGGATTTTGACCTTTTGCTTCGTGCGAAACAACCGTGACGGCAATCGGCCGAACGGGCGAGAGCATCGGAGCCAAAAGTGGCGACCTGCTTTGGGAGCTTCCGATGCTCAAACAAGGAGATAGAGCGGGGATTGAAGATCTGCCGCTCTAGCATCGGGGGTGACGATGCAACAGGAGAAGACCATGAGAAAGACGACCAGACTTGCACTCGTTTTCGCAGCCCTGGCCGGCGCCGTCGGCACCGCTGCCTATGCAGACGAGCACTCCGGCGCCGGGCCGCGCGAGGGCATGATGATGCGCCTCGGTAAGGTCATGAAGGACAATGACGGCACCATCACCTTCGACCAGTTCTCCGACGCCATGAACGCGCGGCTGAAGAAGATGGTCGCCGACAATGGCGGTAAGCTGACCGTGGCACAGCTCGCCGACGCGCTGGAGAAGGCACGCTTCGAGCAGATGGCCAGGCGCATCATCGCCCGCTACGACACCAAGGGCGACGGCACGCTGACCGCCGACGACATCACCAGCCGCCAGAAGAAGGTGTTCGCCATGCTCGACCGCGACAATGACGGCAAGATCGAGAAGAACGAACTGCCGAAGGGTCCCGGCCGTCACCACCAATGGGGCGGCGACGGCAATGACGGCATGCAGTGAGAATTAATAACCTCTCCGGCGGCGCGAGCCGCCGGAGACTTATTTTGTCGTTTCAGGCAGCGGCCTTGACCGCCTGCGTGGCTTTCTTGATCGGGATGCGTACCGAGACGATCGTGCCGACGCTTTCGGTCGAGCGGATCTTCAACGCGCCACCCTGAAGCTCGGCCAGCGAGCGCGAGATGGCGAGGCCGAGGCCGGAGCCGGCATGGCTCTTGGAGAACTGGTTTTGCACCTGTTCGAACGGCCGCCCGAGCTTGCTCAGCGCCGCCTTCGGGATGCCGCAGCCATTGTCCTCGATCGTCAGGATCAGCGCGCTGGAAATGCTGCGGGCCCTGACCGAGATGTGGCCGCCTTGCCCGGTGAACTTCACGGCATTCGATAACAAATTGATGAGGATCTGCTTGATCGCCCTGCGGTCGGCGAACAGCGTCAGCGAATCGGCGATGCGGGTTTCGACGGTGATCGATTTTTCCGCCGCCTGCAGCGAAACGACGCGAACCGTTTCCCTGATCAGCGGGCAGAGATCGATTTGTTCCTGATCCAGCGCGAACTGGCCGGCCTCGATCTTCGACATGTCGAGGATATCGTTGATGACGCCGAGAAGATATTTGCCGCTGCCGTTGATGTCGGTGGCATACTCTTCGTAGCGCGGCGAACCCAGCGGCCCGAACAGGCCCCGTTCCATCAGTTCCGAAAAGCCGATGATCGCGTTGAGCGGCGTGCGCAACTCGTGCGACATATTGGCCAGGAATTCAGATTTGGCCCGGTTCGCCGCTTCCGCCCGCTCGGTTTCCTTCATGTATTTGCGATTGAGCTCGACGAGTTCGCGGGCCCGTTCTTCTTCCGCCCGACGGGCAAGGCTGAGGTCGTGGATCGTTGCCATCAAACGGCGCTCGCTGTCGACCAGCTTCTCCTGGTGCAGCTTGATCTGGGTGATGTCGGAGCCGACCGAGACGGTGCCGCCGTCCCTTGTCCGCAATTCGTTCACCTGAAGCCAGCGGCCGTCGGCAAGCTGGCGCTCGAAGGTCACGCCCCCCTGCGGTCCGTTGGTATTGGCAAGCCGCCGCTCCGAGGCGAACGCCAACATGCGTTCATCCAGCACGGCGCGCGGGGCGCCCGGCATCACGTCGCGATCCGACAGGCCGTTATCCTGCTGGTATTTGGAATTGCACATGATCAGGCGCTCGGACGAATCCCACAGCACGAAGGATTCGTTGATGTTTTCGATGGCTGTCCTCAGGCGCAGGTCCGCGGCTTCGGAGCGCAGCGCCAGGTGCCGCTGCTCGGTGACGTCGACGGCGATGCCGATCAGCTGGATCTCCGGGGCTTCCGGGTCGATAACCTGTGCTCTTGCCCGCATCCAGACCCATTGCCCGTCGGCATGACGCATCCGGAACACCTGGTCGATGTGGTCGATCTCGCGCCCGACGATCCTGTTGGCGAGTTCAAACAAATCGCCGTCCTCGGGATGGATGATTTCGTCGACTTCGCCGAACGACAGCATCGTGTCGCAAGGCTCGTAGCCCAGCATGTCGTACATCGAGCGCGACCAGTACATCTTGCCGCGCACCATGTCCCAGTCCCACAGGCCGCAGCGGCCGCGCACCAGCGCCATGTCGATGCGCTGGTGGGCTTCGAGATAGATGCGGTCGGCGGCCTGGGCGCGCGCCGCCTGGCCGAAATAGGCGTAGAGGATGATGATCAGCACGCCGGCCGTCAGCACAAACAGCGTGACGTTGAGCGAGACCGTCTTGCGCCAGGTGTCAAAAACTGCCTCCTGCGGCACAAAGGCTGCCGCGGCACCCCTTCGGCCATTCGCCAGGCTCACCGCCGCGTACCAGTCCTGTCCGCCGATGCTGACCTCCATCACCCCGGCGCGGTCGCCGAACATGAACAGCGGCTGCCCGCCCTGCACGACGCCATCGAGCGATCGCCCCTCCCAGTGCGTCGACTGCGGCGATACGGCAATGATCTTGAAGGCGCTGTCGGTGATCGCCAGTACGTGGCTTCGGCCCATCGCGCCCTGACGGCCGGTTCCCTCCAGCAGGTCCTGGATCGCGCCGGGCGTCGAAACCATGGTCGCGTCGGCAGCGATCGAACTGGCCAGTTGGCCCGCGGCCAGCGCAAGGATCGCCTTGGCGTCGCGCTCGATCTCGTCGCGCTCGTTCATCAGCGACAGAAAGCGCAATACTGCAATGATCAACAGAAAGATGATGATGAGGGCCGGTATCGATCGCCGCAACAGCGGCTCGGCTGCCAGCAGCCGTCGGTAGGCAGGTTCGGCGATGAGCCGCGTATTGCCGGCGAGACCGTCGCTTCGCGCCTCGTGTCGCTCAAAAGCCGTCCCACCGGGCGCGCCCCACGCGTCCGCCTTCGCCATAAATGGCACTCCCCGATTTTCAATCTGCTTGACGATCCGGCAACGCCGCACTTCCGAATCGTCTGTAAAGAATCAAAGGTGATTCGCCTTGTCCAGAGGCGCGGCGAAAAAAGATTAAAAATCGACTAAAATAATGCGGTTTTCGGGCGAGACGCCATTGTGGTGGTGAGCCGGCGCGTTGTCAGGCCAGCGTGCGCTCGACGATGTCTCGCAAATCGGCCGACAGCTTCTCTGCATTGGCGATCGAAAGCAGCGCCTCCCTTGCCTTGGCCTGCCGCACCGGTTCGAGCGACCGCCAAGACCTGAGCGCCGTCGCCAGCCTGGCGGCCACCTGCGGGTTGCGCTTTTCCACCTGCAGCACCGTTTCGACGAAAAGCCGGTAGCCCTCGCCGTCGGCGCTATGGAAGCCGGTCTGGTTGGCGCTGGAAAACGTACCGATGAGTGAGCGCACCCGGTTCGGGTTGGCCATCGAGAACGTCGGGTGGCCGGTCAAAGCGCGCACCGCATCGACGGTTTGCGGGCCGGGCACACTGGCCTGGATCTGGAACCATTTGTCCATGACCAGCGCATCGGTTGCATATCTCGCCTCGAAATCGGCCAGCGCCTTGGTCGCCTCCGGTGAGCCGTGGTGACGGTGCGCAAGCACGGTCAACGCCGCGGCCCGGTCGGTCATGTTGGTCGCCGACTGGAAGTGCCGGGCAGCGAGTTCCGCGCCTCCCGGCAGCAAGCAGAGATAATCCAGCAGGACATTGCGCAGTGCACGCCGCCCGGCACTGGTCGCATCCGGGCTGAACGGACCATTGTCGGCGAGCCGATCGTAAAGTTTGGAGAATATCTCGCTGTTGGTCTCGGCGATCGCAACCACTAGCGCCTCGCGCGCCGCGAAAATGGCGTCGGGGTCGATGTTCTTGCCGATGTCGCGGGCGATATCGGCCTCGCCGGGCAGCGCCAGCGCCAATGCCCGATAGGCGGGTTCGAGTGCTTCGTCGCCGGCTATCTTGCCGGCAAGCTCGGTCAGCCGGGCGCTGAACTCGGGTTGCCTGTGGTCCAGGATCTGACGGAAGGCTGCAATCAGGGCATCGGTCAAAAGCGTGTTGAACGCCTGCCAGCGCGAGAAGGCGTCGCTGTCATGGCCAGCCAGAAAAAACTGGTCGTCGGGCCGTTGCTCGACCGAAAGCGTCACCGGCGCCGAAAAGCCACGGTTGAGCGACATGGCCGGACGCTCGGCAATCCCGGAAAACCTGACGACATGGCGACGTTTGCGGATATGGATGACACTGTCCTCGACGTTCGCCCCTTCGACGCCGCTATGCGCTATCGCCTCGCCACCGGCGCCAACCAGGCCGAAGGCAAGCGGAATGTGCATCAGCCGCTTGCGGCTTTCCGCCGGTGTTGGCGGCACCGACTGCTCGATTTCGAGCGTGAATTCTCGCCCCGCCGGATTATATGCCGAACTGACGGTCAGGTTCGGCGTACCGGCCTGATGGTACCACAGCGAAAACTGCGACAGGTCGCGACCGGAGACGTCTTCGAACACCTTGATGAAGTCTTCGATCGTCGCCGCCTGGCCGTCGTGACGTTCGAAGTACAGGTCCATGCCGGCGCGGAACGTCTCGGCGCCGAGGATGGTATGGATCATGCGCACGACTTCCGAGCCCTTTTCGTAGACCGTCGCCGTGTAGAAATTGTTGATCTCGCGGTAGCGGCGCGGCCGCACGGGATGCGCCAGCGGCCCCTGGTCCTCGGGAAACTGATGGGCGCGCAGCGTACGCACCTCGGCGATGCGCTTGACGGCGCGCGAGCGCTGATCGGCGGAGAATTCGTGGTCGCGGAAAACGGTCAGGCCTTCCTTCAGGCAAAGCTGGAACCAGTCGCGGCAAGTGATTCTGTTACCTGTCCAATTGTGGAAATACTCATGGGCAATGATGGCTTCGATGTTGGCGAAATCGGCGTCCGTCGCGGTTTCCTGGTCGGCCAGCACATACTTGTCGTTGAAGATGTTGAGACCCTTGTTCTCCATCGCGCCCATATTGAAGTCGGATACGGCGACGATGTTGAAGACATCGAGGTCGTATTCGCGGCCGAACGCCTCCTCGTCCCATTTCATCGAGCGTTTCAAGGCATCCATGGCGTAGCCGGCGAGCCTCTCCTTGCCCGGTTCGACATAGATTCCGAGCTCGACGTTGCGGCCAGACAGGGTAACGAAACTGTCCGAGATCTTGCCGAGGTCGCCCGCCACCAGCGCAAACAAATAGGACGGCTTGGGGAACGGGTCGTGCCAGACCGCATAGTGCCTGCCGCCGGCAAGTTCGCCGCTGCCGGCCGGGTTGCCGTTGGACAAAAGCAGCGGCGCCTCACGGCGCTGAGCTTCGATGCGCACCGTATAGACCGACAGGATGTCGGGGCGGTCGAGGAAATAAGTGATGCGGCGAAAGCCTTCGGCCTCGCACTGCGTGCAATAGACGTCGCTGGAGCGATAGAGGCCCATAAGCGCTTCGTTCCGCGCCGGCGCCAGCACGGTTTCGATTCTCAGTTGGAAGCGCCTTGCCGCAGGGGGGCTGACGATTGTCAGTTGATCGGGCGTGGCGAGAAAATCCGCAGGGCTCGTTTGCTGGCCGTCGATGGCGATGCTGCTGAGCGTCAGCCCGTCGCCATCGAGCACCAGCGGCACTGATGCCGCAATCCCGTCGCGGCGTTCGACCGCCAGCACGGCGGTGACATGCGTTGCTTCAGGTGAAAGGCGGAAAGTCAGGCTGGTTTCCGGAATGAGATAATCGCTGGGGCGATAGTCTTCGAGCTTGAAGACCTGGCCGGTATCGGTGCGCATTCCTTGATTTTTCCTGTCGATCCGGGAGTGGCGGGCGGGTCCGCTGGTCCAAATAAATTGAAGTCTGCGCTCTTTACACGAAACACTCCCTCGACAAAACTGCAGCGACGTCTATTTCAGGCGATCATTTCCCAAGCATCATCGCGAGGCTTCCATGACCGTCGTCACGCCGAAATTCGGGATGGGCGCCTCGGTGCTGCGTCGCGAGGCCTTCAAGGGCGCCGGGGAGGCGAGTACGATCGGGTCGACGCGTGCCGCGCTCAATGAGGTGACCGACGCTCTCTATAGCGCCTACGGCATCAGACATATCGACATGCCCGCAACGCCGGCGCGCATCTTGGCGGCGATCCAGGAAGCAAAAGGGGCGTGACAGCCGAACGGGACTTGCCAGTGCTTGCTGCCGGCGACCACGCCGGCGAACACAGCACGCTAACCGGGATCGTGCTCAAGATCGTATCGGTGGCGGTCTTCGTCGGCATGTCGTCCTGCATCAAGGCGGCAGGCACGGTGCCGGCGGGCCAGATCGTCTTTTTCCGCTCCTTCTTTGCCATCTTTCCGATCATCGCCTTCCTCGCCTTCCAGGGGAAACTCGGCACCGCCTTTTCGACAAAGCGCCCGCTCAACCACATTGCGCGCGGTGTTGTCGGGGTTTGCGCCATGGGGCTCGGCTTCTTCGCGCTAACGCGGCTGCCGCTGCCCGAGGCGATTACGCTGAACTACGCGCAGCCGCTGCTGGTCGTGGTGTTCAGTTCGATCTTCCTCGGCGAAGCCATCCGCATCTATCGCTGGAGCGCGGTTGCCGTCGGCCTGGTCGGGGTGCTGATCATCTCGTGGCCGGAACTGACGCTGCTGGGCTCGGGCGCTGCCCTTGGCGACCAGGAGGTGCTCGGCGTCATCGCCGCCCTCATGGCCGCGGCGATCTCGGCCATCGCCATGCTCCTGGTGCGCAACCTCGTCCAGAGCGAGCGGACGGCGACCATCGTGCTGTGGTTCTCTGTGACGGCGAGCGTCATGGCGCTGCTTTCGCTGCCATTCGGCTGGCAGGCGCTGACGCCAGTGCAGGCGGGGCTTCTGATTGCCGCGGGTTTTTGCGGCGGGCTCGGCCAGATCCTGATGACCTCGGCCTATCGCCATGCCGAAGCTTCGGTCGTGGCACCGTTCGAATACACCTCGATGATCCTCGGCGTCGTGGTCGGCTATCTGGTCTTTGGCGACGTCGCCACGATCAACATGCTGGTCGGCGGCATTATCGTCGTCGCAGCGGGCATTTTCATCATCTGGCGTGAGCGCCAGCTCGGCCTCGAACGCACCCGCACGCGCAAGGCGATCGCGCCACAGGGGTGATCAGCCTTTCGCCGCGTCGGCCCGCCCTTTCGCCAGCCGCACCAGCACCGCCCGCGTCTGCTCGTCGGCCGGGAAAAAGGATTCGATCGCCAGCTCCGACAACGTCACGTCGAGCGGCGTGCCGAATACGGTGATGGTGCTGATGAACGACAGCATCGCGTCGCCATGGGCAAGCTTGAGCGGATGGACAATCGCATTCGGTTCGACCGGCGCCGGCCGGCTGCCTTTGAGGCCGGACGGATAGGCCCGAAGCTCGCGCTCGAGCTCGACCAGCACCGGATCGGCGGTAGCATCGTTCTGCTGCTTCAGCCGCTCCAGAAGATGCGTCCGCCATTCCGCAAGGTTGACGATGCGCGGCGCGATGCCGCCCGGATGCAGGCTGAGGCGCAGCACGTTGACCGGCGGCGTCAGCAATGAGGCATCGGCGACATTGGCGAGGAACGGGCCTATGGCGGCGTTCGCCGACACCAGGTTCCAGTGCCGGTCGACGGCAAGCGCCGGGAACGGCTCGTGCGCCTTGAGCACGGTCTCGACCGCCGCCATCGCCGGCGCCATCGAGGCATCGTCAAGCGGCCGCTCACTGAAGCTCGGGGCAAAGCCGGCGGCCAGCAGCAGCTGGTTGCGCTGCCTGAGCGGGATCGAAAGCTGCTCGGCCAGATGCAGCACCATATCGCGCGAGGGTGCGGCGCGGCCGCTTTCGACGAAGCTCAGATGCCGCTGCGAGATCTCGGCCTCCATGGCGAGGTCGAGCTGGCTCATGCGCCGGCGTGTACGCCATTCGCGAATGAGACTGCCGGCGGAAATCTGGACTGCTGTCATGACGAGATGACTAGGCCGGTGGGAGAGGGATTTCAATTACCTGGGAAGTCATCGGCACTGTCTTTCCCTTCTCCACCACAGAGAGAAGGAAGAGGCGCGCGAACCTCAACTCAGCGCCCGCAACTTCGCCTTCACTTCGAGGAAATCCCGCCACGCCAGCTTCTTGTGCGCCGGCGTCCTCAGGAGATAGGCCGGATGCAGGGTCGGCATGGCGGGAATTGCGACGCCGGATGGGGTCGTGTGGACGCGCCAGTTGCCGCGCAGCCGCAATATGCCTTCGGAGGTGTTGAGCAGGGTCTTTGCCGACGGGCCGCCGAGATTGACCAGCACTTTCGGAGCAACCAACTCGATCTGCCGTTCGATGAACGGCCGGCATATCTCGGTCTCGTGCGGCGTCGGCGTGCGATTGCCCGGTGGCCGCCAGGGAATGACATTGGCGATGTAGACTGAATTTCGATCAAGACCGATCGCGGCCAGGATGTGGTCGAGCAGCCGGCCAGAGCGGCCGACGAACGGCAGGCCCTCTATGTCCTCGTCGCGGCCCGGCGCTTCGCCGACCAGCATCACCTCGGCAGTCGGATTGCCGTCGGCGAACACCAGGTTCTTGGCCGTGAATTTGAGATTGCAGCCGTCGAATGCCGCCATGTGCTGGCGAAGCTCGTCGAGGTTTGCCGCCGACCTCGCCAGTTGCCGCGCCCACGCCGCCTGCGCCTCGTCGGGCACCGTTGCGGTGGCCGGAGGCGTTCGCACTACCGGTGCCGTGTTCGGTCTCTCGCCCATTTCGGCGCGCGACACGCTCGTCGAGCGTTGCGGCGCCGCATTTTCACCGGCCGGCAGAGCGGCCGCCGCGGGTACCCGCTCCGGCGGCCTGGCTTCTGCAAACCTGTTTACCGGCTGTTCTTCAAGTGCCTCATCGACGCCAGCGCTGGCGTAGAAGGCCAGCAGCTCGGCGAGATCGGCTCGGTTATTGTGGGGGGCGGCAGTCATGGTTTCACATTCGGCCGCGGAGCTTGAATTTGCAAGTTCAGCTCGACGGTATGCGCGGATCCTGCACCAGATAGAACGTCCAGCGCGGCGTATAGTCGGTGATCAGGAAATAGAAGCTGGCGGTCTTCAGCGGGTCGATCTTGCCGTTCTTGAACAGCAGGCGGTCATACGGTTCGAAATTGCGGTCGAAATCGGCGTAGCTGCTCGACCAGATATTTTCGGGCGTTTTGTTGCGCTGGTCGAACGACAGGCCGTCGCCGAACACGCTCGGCTGGTCGAGGATCTCCTGGAGTTCGAACTGGAACTCGACCCAGGCCTGGCCGCTATTGTTGAGCACGTCGATGCGCATGTACATCAGCCCATTGGCGAAGTCTCCAGCCTTGCCGAACGGCTGGATCGGCTTGGTCGTGCGAATGGCTAGCGTTACCGGCGTCGCTGAATTCAGCTCTTCGGTGATGACGAGCGGATCCTCCTTCGTGCCGACGCCCGAAGCCCCGGTGATGCGGAAGCCGCCGCGCTCGTCGGAAAAGGAGTAGGCGCCGGTCGCCCAGACCAGTCGTGGGTCGGCGCGGGCATCAACGGCCGCCAGCGGCAGAAGCGCCAAGAACGCCGCACGGCAAATCCGGCCGGGCGTGAAAAAAAAGCGCGTCGATGAAAAGCCAGCCGGCCCGAATATGCGCATGGCGGGAAGTATGGCCGATAAGCAAGCCGTCGAACAATTAAAAACATCAGTGCGACATATCTCTACAAACGGAATAGGATTGAAGATTGGTGCTCGCCACCGCGAATCTGTGCGGCAGGACGCGACTTTTTGACGAAATCGGTATTGTCACGTCCGCGCCGGTTTCCCGTCGCTATTTGATGCGCTATGCAGCGCGTGAGCCAGCAAGATGCCGGGAATAGCGAGCCAGTGAGGGGTCGATGAGCGATATCGAACGCGAAAGCATGGAATTCGACGTGGTCATCGTCGGCGCCGGCCCGGCCGGCCTCGCCGCCGCGATCCGTCTCAAGCAGGTCAATCCCGAGCTTTCCGTTGTCGTGCTGGAAAAGGGCGGCGAAGTCGGCGCGCACATCCTGTCCGGCGCCGTCGTCGATCCGATCGGCATCGACCGGCTGTTGCCGGGTTGGCGCGAAGAGGAGGGTCATCCCTTCAGGACACCGGTCACCGACGACCATTTCTTGGTTCTCGGCCCCGCCGGTTCGTTCCGTCTGCCCAATATCCTGATGCCGCCGCTGATGAACAATCACGGCAACTATGTCGTCTCGCTCGGCAATGTCTGCCGCTGGCTGGCGACAAAGGCCGAGGCGCTGGGCGTCGAGATCTATCCGGGCTTTGCCGCGGTCGGCCTGCTCTACAACGAGGCCGGTGCGGTCACCGGCGTCGTCACCGGCGACATGGGCGTCGAGAAGGACGGCACGCACGGCCCGGGCTTTGCGCCGGGCATGGCGCTGATGGGCAAATATGTCTTGATCGGCGAGGGCGCGCGCGGCTCGCTGGCCAAGCAACTGATCGCCAAATATCACCTTTCCGACGGTCGTGAGCCCGGAAAATACGGCATCGGCCTCAAGGAACTCTGGCAGGTCAAACCGGAAAACCACCGGCCGGGCCTTGTCCAGCATTCCTTCGGCTGGCCGCTCGATATGAAGACCGGCGGCGGCTCCTTTCTCTACCATCTCGAGGACAATCAGGTGGCAGTCGGCTTCGTCGTTCACCTGAACTACAAGAACCCCTATCTGTCGCCCTTTGACGAGTTCCAACGCTTCAAGACCCATCCGGCGATCCGCGGCACCTTCGAGGGCGCCAAGCGGCTGGGCTATGGTGCCCGCGCCATCACCGAAGGTGGCTGGCAGTCGGTGCCGAAACTGTCCTTCCCCGGCGGTGCGCTGATCGGCTGCGCGGCCGGCTTCGTCAACGTGCCGCGCATCAAGGGCTCGCACAATGCCGTGCTCTCCGGAATGCTGGCCGCCGAGCATGTCTGTGATGCGATAGCCGCCGGCCGCGCCAATGACGAACTGGCCTCCTATGAGGCCGCCTGGCGCGCCACCGATATCGGCAAGGACCTGAAGAAAGTGCGCAACGTCAAGCCGCTATGGTCGCGCTTCGGCACCATTGTCGGCGTCGGCCTTGGCGGGCTCGACATGTGGCTGAACACGCTGTTCGGCTTCTCGCCCTTCGGCACGATGAAGCACGGCAAGGCTGACTACGCCACGCTGGAACCGGCCGCCGCGCACCAGAAGATCGCCTATCCGAAGCCGGACGGGGTGCTGACCTTCGACCGGCTGTCGTCGGTGTTCCTGTCCAACACCAACCACGAGGAAAACGAGCCGGTGCATCTGCTCGTCGCCGACATGGACCTGCAGAAGCGCTCCGAACATGACGTCTATGCCGGGCCCTCGACGCGTTACTGCCCGGCCAGCGTCTACGAATGGGTCGACAAGGACGGCAATGCCGCCGCCGATCCTGCGGCCAAGGATGTGCGCTTCGTCATCAACGCGCAGAACTGTGTGCACTGCAAGACTTGCGATATCAAGGACCCGAACCAGAACATAAATTGGGTGCCGCCACAGGGCGGCGAGGGCCCGGTCTACCAGAACATGTAAGTCACAAGGTTTGCTCCGGACCAAACAAGATGAGGAGCAGCGCAACCATAGGATTGTTGAATAGACCGCCTGCCTGTGTTTCCTTTCTGTGACGACAGGGAGGAAGGAAAATGCGTCTGGCAGTTCTGACGAGCGCTGTGGCGATCGGGGCGTTGTGCACCCCTTTAGCCTTGGCCGACACTAAAGTATTGGTCAAGACACGAACTTATAACATTGCCGGAACCACCGGCGCGGCCCTGATCGAGGCCATGGATCGCAGTGGGCCGAAGCACGGCTTCATGACCCACGCCATCGCGCAGACCGGCTACAGCGTCGATGATTGGACCTTCGACGCCCATACGGAAAACGGCGTCTGCCGCCTGCACCAGGCCAACGGGACGCTCAATCTCTTCTATACCTATCCCAAACTAGCCTCAGCCACGTCGCCGGCACTGCAGAAGCGGTGGAAGCGGTTCTTCGCTGGCGTCCGCGCCCATGAAGAGACCCATGGCCGCATCGCCAGACAGATGATGCGGGCCACCGAAAAGTCGGTTCGAGGGTTGACAGTCGGTGATGACCCGCACTGTTTCGAGGCACGTCGCGAGGCAAAGCGCCGGATCAATGCCATCTATGCCGAATATGAAGCAAAGCAGAAGGCCTTCGATGCGCGCGAGCATCGCGACGGCGGCCCCGTCGAGCACCTCATCCGCGCTTTTGTGGGCCAATAATAAGCCCGGGTAGAGATTGGACTGCGGATTTTCAGCTTCGGGCCCCGCCAGGCAGCGCCGCAAGCGCGGTCGCCGTCTGGTGCTCGTCGAGCGGCTTTTGTTCATCCGAGCGTAGCGAAAATTCCACCAGCACCGGCAGATGATCTGAGCCGGTGTCCTCAAGGGTCGACGCCGAACGGATGACAATTGCACCTTTGCTGAAAACCTGGTCGATCGGCAGTCCGGCGAAGCGCAGGAAATCCGGCAGCTTTCTGTAGAGCCAGGTCGGCCCGACCGACGGCATTACAGTCAGCTTGCCAAGCGATGCGACGCGCCGGACGGCGGCGCTCCATGGCGCTGCGTTGCAGTCCCCCGCCAGGATCGACGTCTCGCCAAGCGAGGCGATTTCGTCAGACAACCCTCCAATCTGCCGTGATTGGTTGTGCGGCCATGGCCAGGTGAGGTGGATGGCGGCGACATCGACGTCGGTTCCGCCGAAATCGACCGTGGCGATCGCCATCGCGCCCCGGCTGTCGCAGTGCGGCTCTGTGCCCACGGCAAACGGTCGTCTGGACAGCAGCGCAACGCCGAATACGCCATTGGGATACGGGCAGAGGATCCGGTAGGGATAAGCGCCGGACAGCAGCCCAAGCTTTGCCTTCCACATTTCGGACACCTCATCGAGGGTGATCACATCAGGCTGGGTCCGACCGATCAGCGACAGCACCTTCTCAGGCGTTGGATTGTTGAACCTGAGGTTCATCTGCAGCAGGCGGTAGTCCGCCTCGCCGCCGGGCCTGGCGTCGTAGGCGGCCTGCACCTGCCATAGCCGCGAAAGCGGCAAGGCATTCGACGTGGTGGCAAAGGCGGCCACCGCAAACAGCAATGCGGCGGCGGCCTGCAGGCGAAACGAGGTGGCGAGCAGCGGCAGCGCGCAAAGCGCCATCAAGACGGCAAAATGAACGCGGAAATGAGCAAAGGAATCGAAGGCCGGATGCAGCGATCCGAAGAACCCGGCCACCAGCGCGACCGAGAGTGCAAGCATTGCGACGAACGCCAGCGCAACCGTCATGTCTCGAACACGTGCCATCGCTTTGTCTATCGGCAGAAATGCGGTTCAATCAAGATGACGAAATGTCCTGACCTGGACCGACAAATGCGATCGGCACTTACTGGAAGGCAGTTTCCGAAAAGCTCCTGAGCTTGCGCGAATGCAGCCGCTCCATCGGCATTTCGGCCAGCTTCTCCATCGCCCTGATGCCGATGGTCAAATGCTGCGCGACTTGCCGCTTGTAGAATTCGGTCGCCATGCCAGGCAGCTTCAATTCGCCATGCAGGGGCTTGTCGGAGACGCAAAGCAGCGTGCCATAGGGCACCCGGAAGCGAAAGCCGTTGGCGGCGATCGTCGCCGATTCCATATCGAGCGCGATCGCCCGCGACTGCGACAGCCGCTGCACCGGCCCGCGCTGGTCGCGCAACTCCCAATTGCGGTTGTCGATGGTGGCGACGGTGCCGGTGCGCATGATGCGCTTGAGGTCGTAGCCGGAAAGCCCGGTGACCTCGGCGACCGCTTCCTGCAGCGCCACCTGGATTTCAGCCAACGGCGGAATCGGCACCCAGACCGGAAGGTCGTCGTCGAGGACATGGTCTTCCCGTACATACGCATGCGCCAGCACATAATCCCCCAGCGCCTGCGTGTTGCGCAGACCGGCGCAATGGCCGAGCATCACCCAGGCATGCGGCCGGAGCACCGCGATATGGTCGGTGATCGTCTTGGCGTTGGAAGGGCCAACGCCAATATTGACCATGGTGATGCCGCCATGGTTCGGCTTCTTCAGATGATAGGCCGGCATCTGCGGCAGGCGAGGCGGCGCGGCACCCTCACCGGGCGCGCTGTCCCCGACTTTGGTCACAATATTGCCCGGCTCGACGAACTCGACGTATCCGTCACCGCCATTGGCCATCAAATCGCGTGCACGGGCGACGAATTCGTCGATATAGAACTGGTAATTGGTGAACAGCACGAAGTTCTGGAAATGCTGGGGACTGGTCGCGGTGTAATGCGACATCCGATGCAGCGAATAGTCGATCCGTTGCGCGGTGAACGGTGCCAGCGGCCGTGCCTCGCCCAATGCCACTTCGAACGTGCCGTTGGCGATCTGGTCGTCGGTGCCGTCGAGATCCGGCACGTCGAACAGGTCACGGATCGGCCGTTTAATGCGCTCGGCAGCAGTGCCGTCGACATGCGTGCCTTCGAGAAAGGCGAAATGCAGCGGGATGGGAGTGGTCGATTCCGAAACCGTGACCGGAACGCCGTGGTTGCGCATGATCAGCCGAAGCTGTTCGGTGAGATAGCTTTCGAAAAGGGCAGGCTGGGTGACGGTGGTCGAGAAATGCCCCGGCGTCGGCATGTGGCCATAGGCCTGCCGCGAGTCGATCTGGGTGAACGAACTCGTGGTGACGCCGATCTCCGGATAGAAGGCCCGGTAGCGTTTGTTGTTGTCGCCGCCCGCGGCGAGCGCGGCAAATGAATCGCGCAGGAACTTGGTATTGCGGTCGTAAAGCACCTGCAGGGCGGCGACCGCCTTCTTGGCGTCGTTGAAGCTCTGTCGGCCAAACGGCTCCGGCGTGACGACCGATTCAATGGCTTGGGGATAGATTCGCTTTTCCATGACCCAATATAGAGAGTTGGGCGCGCGGTTGGGAGGGGGTAAGGCGGTCTCAGAACGCTGTTGGGCGTTTTCTTTCCTGCGATTCAACCGCGCCGCAGGCTGACCAGCAGCACAAAGCCGAGACCGGACTTCCTCAGCGCAGGCGCCTCGATGGTCGAACCGGCATCGGCGCGCATCGTCGGTACGGCCAGAATCGGGGCCGCCAGAAGCATTAGGATGAGCGCCGTCCGCGGCAGAAGCCGAAGGGTCTTGAGGACGTTGGCGGTGAGGTGGGTCATGGCGTGGTTTTCTAGATTCTCGCTGTCGGGTTCAGTGGCGAAGCTGGTTCGGGCAACCGAGCCGGCAGGAAATGGCGACGTCCCAGGCGCGGGCCGGACGGCCGGCTTCGGCGACAAGGACAGCGAACAACATGCCGAACAGGCTCATCAGCAGGCAGACGATGGTGAAGCGGCGGGCAAGCATTGCGCGGTGTCTCCTTCAACACGCATGACAATGCCTTGCCCCGGCTGAACCAGCTCTGATGCCGGCGTTCATCTGGGGTTCAAAATGGTTGATGATCTCTGGACGGGCCGCCTTGAAAGCAGCGACCGATGGCGACGCCGTGGCTGCGAGACCGATAACATGAAAACGGGGCCAACTGGCCCCGCTCATCCCGGCAGGAATGGCTCGATCAGAGCTTATGCCAGGTCTGGCTCTTGCAGATCAGCCCGCCGAGCACGCAGCCGCTCATCTTGAGCGAACTGCCGGAAAGCGACGCCTTGCCCGAATAGGTCTTGTCGGTTTCCGGGTCGGTTATCGTGCCGGCATATTTGTTGTCGCCGGCCACCTTCAGTGAACCGATGTTCTTGCCGGCAAATTTGCCGGATTTGAGCGTAATCGAAAATGCCCCGCCGCCACCCGAAATGGCGGCAGTCGATCCGGCTTGCGTTTTCCAATTGCCTTCGATCGGATCGGCCCATGCCGCGCCGGTCATCATTATTGCGGCCGCGAGGGCCAGGCTCACTTGTCGAAACATGTCTCTCCTCCCTCAGGCAAGTCAATCGGGCTCCGCCCCGGCCGTCTGCCCCTTACGCAAACGTAAGCTAGTCCAGCTCTCGGAAAAACAAAAGCGGTGCCGCGACGGAAGGGTTGCGGGTTTTTGCCCGCTCCCGAACGGCCGCGCCGGCGAAAAATGAAACGGGCCGCACACGTCTTTGTGTTCCGTGGTTAGCGGAGTCTTGATCCGCGCCTCGCAAGTTTTCTTCAAATTTTGTGCAAACCGGCGCGATTGCTGGCTTTGTATCCTTAACGAATTTTCGCGTTTACCTCTTGTTTTAGCTTTGTTTTCCTCAAATTAAGCACGCCATTTAACGACGGATTCAAGCCTCCGCGGCATTCTCGAAAGCATCGAAAGAGAGCCGCCCCGAAGGTAGTCAAGGACACCGAGGGACAGACGGAGACACCTCTCGGGAGCCAGAACAGGGGATTTGAAATGGCACGTTTTGAAATGCTTGAAGCCGGCTTCGGCGCCATGGGGGCAACTGCCCAGGCCGATATTCTTTTCGAGTTGGGCATGATGTATGCGACCGGCCGCGATTGCGAGACCGATGTCGTCGCCGCCCACAAATGGTTCAATATCGCCGCGATCAAGGGTTCGGCCCGCGCCGCGGAACTGCGCTCTGAATTGTCGGCCGCCATGTCGAAGGTCGAGATCGCCAAGGCGCTCCGCGAAGCCCGCGAATGGATGACGATGCACTGAATTCGTCAACGTCGACTTCACGGGGTACTGAGTTCACGACAGGGACGCTTCGGGTCAAAGCCGCGCAGACGGTTAGGCCCGAAAAATCAAGGCCGCGCAAGACGGCTGGGCTAACAAGATCAAGAACACGGCAGCGAGCTGTGCAATAGACAGGGAAGGCGAGCGGTTCCTGGCGCCGATGCGTTGGGAAGCTCGATGGCAAAAGCCGCGACCGGCCGGAACAAGGCTGGCGCGGCTTTGTCTTTGGGACCGCGTGTTGCAGGCCCAATCGAGTGCCGACGATGCGCCTAGACAGCTCCGGTGAAGGATGAAATTCTCCCGCCACTCTGGAAGAGGCGCGGCCGGGACGGTCGCGCGAGAGTGGAGGAGTTGTGTCACCATGAAGAAATTCAGTATTTTGAGCGCCGCCATATTTGGCCTGATGATGACCGCGCCGGTCGCCTTCGCCGACGACATCACCTTTTCGGTGGTCGGACCGATGACCGGTCAGCTTGCCACCATCGGCGACCAGTTCAAGCAGGGCGCGCAAGCCGCCACCGACGCGATCAACGCGGCGGGCGGCGTCGACGGCCGCCAGATCAAGCTCGACATCGAGGATGACCAGTGCGATCCGAAGCAGGCAGTTTCGGTCGCGAACCGCATCATCGCCAATGGTGTCAAGTTCATCGATGGCCATGCCTGCTCGGGCTCCAGCATCCCGGCCTCCGCTGTCTACGCCGAAGCCGGTGCGCTGATGATGAGTCCGGCTTCCTCGAACCCGGTGCTGACCGACGCAGCGGCGAAGGCCGGCTGGCCGACGATCATGCGCCTCTATACGCGCGACGATGCGCAGGGCGCTTTCATCGGTCCATGGATCGCCAAGAAATATGCCGGCAAGAACGTCGTCATCATGCACGACAAGAGCGCCTATGGGCAGGGTGTGGCCGATGCCGTCAAGGCAACGATGAACCAGAACGGTCTCAAGGAGATCCTCTACGAGGGCATCAACGCCGGCGAGAAGGACTACTCCGCGCTTGTTACCAAGCTCAAGGAGCTGAAAACTGATGTCGTCTATTTCGGCGGCTATCATCCCGAAGCGGGCCTCATCCTGCGCCAGTCGGCGGAGCAGAACCTCAAGTTCCAGCTGATCATGCCGGACTCGATCGCTTCGCCGGAATTCTGGCAGGTTGCCGGTCCGGCCGGTGAAGGCACCATGTTCGTCTTCCCATCGGATCCGCAGGCGAAGCCCGAAGCCAGGGAAGCCATCGCCAAGATCAAGGCCGGCGGCTTCGTGCCGGAGGGCTTCACGCTGTTTTCCTATGCGGTGATCCAGGCCTTCGCCGAAGGCATCAAGCGCGCCGGCAGCGACGACCCGGCCAAGGTCGCTGAAGCGTTGAAGAACGGCCAGCCGATCAGCACGGTTGTCGGTCCGGTCACCTTCGACGAGAAAGGCGACCTCAAGAACGCCAGCTACGACATCAACCAGTGGCACGACGGCAAATACGCCCCGATCCAGCCGTAATGGCCGCGGCGCCGCAAGCTGCGCTGGTGTAATCGAACATGGCCGGGGTCAAACCCGGCCATGTTGTTCTTGGCGATGCCTTTGTGACGCGTTCGAGATCACTTCGTGGATAGGGAAACAGCAGTCAGCTGTGGTTCCTCGGCAAAGCGAACCAGCACGGTTCCGTCGGTGACCTGCGCGCCTTCGGCAGCGATTTCGGCGATTACCCCGTCATGGGGGGCGGCAATGGTGTGCTCCATCTTCATCGCCTCCAGGATCAGCAGCGGCTGCCCCTTGATCACGGCCTCGCCTTTGCCAGCACGAACCAATTTGACCAGTCCCGGCATTGGCGCGCGCAGGCTGCCGGAAGCGGCTGCGGCTTCGTCGGCCCGCGCCAGCGGATCCGGCACGGCAAAACCGTAGCCGATGGCGCCTTCGAAGACCGTGACGTGGCCCGGCCAGCGGGCGAGGCGAGGCGCGGCGCGGAGATCATGCGAATTGGCGCTGTCATAGGGGGCATCCAGCGCCACCTCGAACCGCCCGTCCGGCCGCACCGATACGCGCGCGACGATCCCCTGCTCGCCAAATCTCAGCAGCGTGCGCCGCGCCACCGCGTGGAAATGCGCATAGCCGGCCAGTGACGACCAGGGATCGTCGGAGGACGGCAAGTCGCCCGCACCAGACGCGGCAAGTGCCGCAACGGCAATCGTCTCACCGCTCGGCGGCGGAACCGCCGTCAGCGCCTGCTGATGCCTGGCGATCAGGTCGGTATCGACATCGCCCGCCGCAAAATCCGCATCAGCGGCCAGCGCGGCAAGAAAGGCGGTGTTGACCGTCGAGCCGGCGATTTCGGTCTGCGACAGCGCCGCGCCGAGTGCCGTGAGCGCCGTCCGCCTGTCCTTGCCATGGATGACCAGCTTGGCGATCATCGGATCGTAAAACGGCGAGATCGCATCGCCGGCGCGCACACCGGTTTCGATGCGCATGCTCGCACCTTCGGGCGCCGGTTGCGGAAATTTTAAATGGTGCAAGGTGCCGGTCGCCGGCAAAAACCCTCTTGCTGCGTCCTCGGCATAGATGCGCGCCTCGAAGGCGTGGCCGGAGAGCGCGACCTCGCTCTGCGTCTTCGGCAGTTTTTCGCCGGAGGCCACCCGCAACTGCCACTCGACCAGGTCGATGCCGGTGACCATTTCGGTGACCGGGTGCTCGACCTGCAGGCGGGTGTTCATTTCCATGAACCAGAAACGGTCGGCCTTCAGACCTTGCGAGGCATCGACGATGAACTCGATGGTGCCGGCGCCGGAATAGTGGATTGCCTTGGCGGCCTTCACCGCCGCCTCGGTCATCGCCTTGCGCAACGCCGGCGTCATGCCGGGGGCAGGCGCCTCCTCGATCACCTTCTGGTGGCGGCGTTGCGCCGAGCAGTCGCGCTCGTAGAGGTGCACGACATTGCCGAAACTGTCGCCGAATATCTGCACTTCGATGTGGCGCGGCTTGTCGACATATTTTTCCACCAAAACGCGGTCGTCACCGAAGGCGGCCTTCGCCTCGCGCCGCGCGCCAGACAGTGCTTCCGAAAAATCATCGGGATGCTCGACGCGCCGCATGCCCTTGCCGCCGCCACCGGCGCGCGCCTTGATCAATACGGGGTAGCCGATCTCGCGCGCCTTGGAGGCGAGCAACACGATCTCCTGCGCCTCGCCATGATAGCCCGGCACCACCGGCACGCCGGCCTTTTCCATCAGCCGCTTAGCCGCGTCCTTCAATCCCATGGCGCGGATCGAGGCCGCCGACGGCCCGATGAAGATCAGCCCCGCCGCGACCACCTGGTCGACGAAGTCGGGATTTTCCGAGAGAAAGCCGTAGCCCGGATGAATGGCCTCGGCACCCGTGGCCAAGGCCGCCGCGATGATCTTGTTACCCCGCAGATAGCTTTCGCCGGCAGGCGAGGGACCGATATGCACCGCCTCGTCCGCCGTCTCGACATGCAAGGCGCGAGCGTCGGCGTCAGAATAGACGGCGACGCTGCGCACACCCATCCTGCGTGCCGTGCGGACCACCCGGCAGGCGATCTCGCCACGGTTGGCGATCAGGATCTTGGCGAACATCGGGCCTCCACAGGCAGAGCTCGCCGCCAACGGCGCGAATTCTCTTCACGCGAGCTGCGGCAATACCCCGCTTTGTAATCTGGCCGTCAAAGGATAGGCAAGCGAGGCCTGCCTACTTGGAGGCCGCGATTTCGCAAGCTCCACCGGTCGTGACCTTGTAATGGCTGCGGGTGGCCTGGCAGGATTTCATAGCCATATCCTCGGCAGTCTTTTGCGAGGGCGCATTCAAGCGCGAGCCGCACATGATGTACAACGAACGCACTCTGGAATACGGAGTGGTCGCATAGGCTGAATGGCCGCTGGCCGCCACATACGCCTTATATGCCTTGGTACACGGCCGATCCGCGGTTGCCGGCAAATACGGGTAGAAACGGACGTCGCCCTTGCTTCCAGCTAGCGATTCGGCGGCGCCAATATTCGGTGCAGAGGCCACGAACAGTGCAAGTACCAATGGTTGCTCGCCTGATGGATAAAGATTTCATTGCCCAACCCATTTGAAAAACCCAAGACTGGCAGATATTCAGCTATTTGGAGGCGGCTATTTCGCAGCCTCCGCCTGTCGTAACCTTATAACTGTTGCGGGTGGCCTGACAGGATTTTAACGCCAACTCTTCGGCAGCTTGCTGTGATGGTGCATTCAAGCGCGAGCCGCATATGATGTACAGCGAACGCACCCGGGAATACGGAGTGCTTGCATAGGCCGAATGGCCACCGGCCGCTACATAGGCCTTGTAAGCCATGGTGCATGGATCCTTCGGATTCTTCGGCAAATAGGGGTAGAAACGGGTCTCGCCCTTGCTTCCCGCCAGCGATTCCGCCGTTCCTATGCCAGGTGCCGTGAATACAAGAAAGCCGGCAAGTATCGAAGCGATTGTACTTTTGACGTGTCTCGGTGTCATTTTTCCCCCTGGAAGAGCGAACGCCAACAGCATCTCCTACTTGGAGGCAGCGATGCTGCAAGCTCCCGCGGTTGTGACCTTGTAGCTCCTCTTGGCTGACTGGCAGGATTTCAGCGCCTGCGCCTCTGCAGCCTTTTGCGACGTTGCATTTGCACGCGCGCAAATCATGAACTCGGTCGCCCAATTGAATGGAGTCGACGCATAAGCGGAATGGCTGCCGGTCGCCACATAGGCCCTGTATGCCTTCTGACAGCCTCCCGTCGAGCCAGGTGCGAAATAGACGGGATAGCGGCTGTCGCCCTTGCTTCCCGCCAGCGACTCCGCTGCTCCGATACCGGGCGCCCCCAACACGAGCAACCCTGCAAATATGGATACAGTTGTTTTCTGAAAAAGCTGAAGTCTCATCTTCGCCCTATCCCCCATTGCTATCTGGCGCTTTGATGCCGAAAGCTACTTGGAAGCGACTACGCCGCAGCCGCCGACCATGTCCACTTTGAACTTCTTGCGACCGGATTCGCATGACTTAAGCGCGAGCGCTTCGGCAGCCTTCTGGGACGGTGCGTTAATGTGCACGCCGCAGACGAAATACAGGACCCTTGCTCCGGTGATGGTCGATGCGTAGGCGGAATGACCGGCCGCAGCCACATAGGCGTTGTAGGCCTGCCTGCAATTGCCTTCCGAGCCTTGCTGAGGGAGATACACGAAGGAACGCTTGTCGCCGACTTTCCCAGCCAGCGACGCCGCTGCACTGGCGCCAGGCGTCGCTAATATAAGCAACCCCGCAAGTATAGACGCAGTTGTTTCCTTGAAAAGCCGCCGTTTCATCTTCGCCCAATCCCCATTGGTATTTGAGATGACCAATAGCCGTGATTCTTTCGGCTGGCCAGATGAAGAAGCAAAAAAATTGGTCTGGAGGTGTGGACGGGTTCGTCGCCCGCGCAGGGTCACACCCTGCCGAGTGCAGCAACGACCCGCTGATACAGTTCGGCCGTCGGCTCGTCGAAGCAGCAGAAAATGACAGTTTCCGGAACGATATTCTGGCCGATGAAGGCACTCACGGTACCGACAGCAATTTGCGTCGCCTGATCCTTAGGATAGCGGTAGACACCGGTCGAGATCGCTGGAAACGCCACCGTCCGGCAGTCCTTTGCGGCGGCGATTTCGAGTGACCGGCGATAGCAGGAGGCGAGCAGCTCGGCTTCTCCTTTACCGCCGCCTTACCAGACCGGTCCGACCGTGTGGATGATGTAGCGTGCCGGCAGCCTGTAGCCCTTGGTGAGCTTTGCCTCGCCAACCTTGCAGCCATTCAGCATCCGGCATTCGAACTCAAGCTCGGGGCCGGCCGCGCGGTGAATGGCGCCGTCCACGCCACCGCCGCCGAGAAGCGAGGTGTTGGCGGCATTGACGATGGCATCGACCGCCAGCTTCGTGATGTCGCCGGTGTGAACGCGAATCCTCTGGCCGACTGCGCTCATCTCACATCCTGAACACGCCGAACCGGGTCTCCTCGATCCCGGCGTTCAGCGCGGCCGACAGGCTAAGCGCCAGCACCTCGCGGGTCTTCGCCGGATCGATGATGCCGTCGTCCCAGAGCCTTGCCGACGAATAGAGCGGGTGCCCTTCATGCTCGTACTTCATCAGGATCGGCTTCTTGAATTTGGCTTCCTCTTCGACGCTCCACTCGCCACCCTTGCGCTCGATGCCTTCGCGCTTGACGACGGCCAGCACCGTTGCTGCCTGTTCGCCGCCCATCACCGAGATGCGGGCATTCGGCCACATCCACAGGAAGCGTGGCGAATAGGCGCGTCCGCACATACCGTAATTGCCGGCGCCGAACGAGCCGCCGATGATCACGGTCACCTTCGGCACCTTGGCCGTTGCGACCGCCATGACCAGCTTGGCGCCATCCTTGGCGATGCCGCCGGCCTCGTATTTTCGCCCGACCATGAAACCGGTGATGTTTTGCAGGAAGACCAGCGGGATCTTGCGCTGGCAGCACAGCTCGATGAAGTGCGCGCCCTTCAGCGCGCTTTCCGAAAACAGCACGCCATTGTTGGCGACGATGCCGACCGGCATGCCGCTGAGGTGGGCGAAGCCGGTGATCAGCGTGGTGCCGTAATTCTGCTTGAACTCATCGAACTCGGAGCCGTCGACGATGCGGGCGATCACCTCGCGCACGTCGTAAGGCTGGCGCAAATCCGTCGGTACGATGCCGTAGAGTTCATGTGGATCGTGAAGCGGCGGAATCGATTTCTTCAGGGCCAGGCTTACAGTCTTGTTCCGATTCAGGTTTTTGACGATACGCCGGCATATTGCCAGCGCATGTTCGTCGTCGAGCGCATAGTGATCGGCAACGCCGGAAAGCCTTGTGTGCACGTCGGCACCACCGAGGTCCTCGGCGGTGACGTCCTCGCCGGTGGCCGCCTTCACCAGCGGCGGCCCGCCGAGAAAGATGGTCGCCTGGTTGCGCACCATGATTGTCTCGTCCGACATCGCGGGCACATAGGCGCCGCCGGCCGTGCATGAACCCATGACGCAGGCGATCTGCGGAATGCCGGCGGCCGACATGTTGGCCTGGTTGTAGAAGATGCGGCCGAAATGATCGCGGTCGGGAAACACCTCGTCCTGATTGGGCAGATTGGCGCCGCCGCTGTCGACCAGATAGACGCAAGGCAGATTGTTCTGCAATGCGATCTCCTGTGCACGCAGATGCTTCTTCACCGTCAGTGGATAATAGGTGCCGCCCTTCACCGTGGCGTCATTGACGACGACCATGACTTCGGTGCCTTCGACGCGGCCGACGCCGGCGATGAGGCCGGCCGAGGAGATGTCCTCGCCATACATCGACCACGCCGCGAACTGGCCGATCTCGAGGAAGGGCGAGCCGGTATCGAGCAATTGGGCAAGACGTTGCCGCGGCAGGAGCTTGCCGCGCGAAACATGCCGCTCACGCGCTTCCTCCGAGCCGCCGTGTTCGACCGTAGCAGCCTTTTCCGCAATATCGGCGACCAGCGCCCGCATGCGCTCGGCATTGGCGCGGAAAATATCGGAGACGGGCGAGATCTGCGAGGTGAGGGGGGCCATGGCGCTACCGGATCAGCTCGATCTTGCAGCCGACATCCAGGTCGCCCCAGTCGCGATCGGCGGTGACGGCAATGGCGTTCTCGCGAATCGCCAGCGCCAGGCAGGCCCGATCGCCCAGCGACAAGCCGCGATGCCGCGTCAGTTGGCGAAGCTGGCCGGCGGCGATGCCCATCGCTTGGTCGAAAACGGCGATCGGCATGCCGAGACTTCCGAGGTCGTCGGCAGCCTGTTCCAAGCTGCGTCCCTTGTCGATCAGCTTGGCAATGATCTCGGCCGCATTGACCGAACTGCATTGTGCATCCGGCGCGAACCCCAAAGCATTCTCGGTGCCTTGCTCGTTGAGCAGGATTGCGAGCGCCGCCGAACTGTCCATGACGTAGGGCTTCATTTCACCCGCTTTCCTGTCGTCCCTTCGGCGTGAAGCCGGTCGAGACGCTTGTCGCTTCGACGCTGCTCTTCCCGCCGCTCCTTCAGAAATTCGTCGACGACGCTTTCACCGGGCTGTTTCAGCGCCGACAATTCGGCCTGAACGCGTCGCAGATTCTGCAGCCACGATCTTACCCGCAACTCGCCGTTTTCGACATGAAGGATCATGTCCTCGCCAGGCTTCACGCCCATCTCCTCGCGCATCGCAGCAGGGATGACGAAGCGCCCGCCCTCGCCAAGCTTGACGCGCTCGCGTTTCGCCGGAACCCGAAGCCGCGTTTTGCGGGCGCCAGCATCGAACTGTGCTTGCGGATCTTCATCAAATCCGGACTTTCCCGTTCTGCCCGCCATGGTCCGTCTCGCTTGTATTTATGGCATATGTCCAGAAGTATGCCATATCGTGCGGCTTCTGGCAAATCTCAAAAGAATGCCATTAGGCGCCCTCCGCCATGATTTCCCGCCCGATCAGCCAGCGACGGATTTCGCTGGTGCCGGCGCCGATCTCGTAGAGCTTGGCGTCGCGCAGCAGCCGGCCGGTAGGGTAATCGTTGATGTAGCCGTTGCCGCCCAAAAGCTGGATGGCGTCGAGCGCCATCAGCGTCGCCTTTTCGGCGGCGAACAGCACGCACCCGGCGGCGTCCTTGCGCGTCGTCTCACCGCGATCGCAGGCGGCGGCTACGGCATAGACGTAAGCACGCGCCGCATTCATCGTCGCATACATGTCGGCGAGCTTGCCTTGCACCAGCTGGAACTCGCCGATCGGCTGGCCGAACTGCTTGCGTTCGTGCACGTAAGGGATCGCCACGTCGAGGCACGCAGCCATCAGGCCGATCGGGCCGCCGGCAAGCACGGCGCGTTCGTAGTCGAGGCCTGACATCAGCACCTCGACGCCGCGCCCTTCCTCGTGCAGCACATTGTCGAACGGCACTTCGACATTGTCGAACACCAGCTCGCCGGTGTTCGAGCCGCGCATGCCGAGCTTGTCGAGCTTTTGCGCCACCGAAAAACCGGCAAAGGCCTTTTCGACGATGAAAGCGGTGATGCCGCGCGAATTGAGTTCCGGATCGGTCTTGGCGTAGACGACCAGCGTCTCGGCATCCGGCCCGTTGGTGATCCACATTTTGGTGCCGTTGAGCACGTAGCGATCATTGCGCTTTTCGGCGCGCAGGCGCAGCGACACGACATCTGAGCCGGCACCCGATTCCGACATCGCCAGTGCCCCGACCTTTTCGCCGCTGCAGAGCGAAGGCAGATATTTTTCTTTCTGCGCCTGCGTCGCCCAGCGGTTGATCTGATTGACGCAGAGGTTGGAATGGGCGCCGTAAGAGAGGCCGACCGAGGCCGAGGCGCGCGAAATCTCCTCCATCGCCACGACATGGGCGAGGTAGCCCATGCCGCTGCCGCCGAAATCGGGATCGGCGGTGATGCCGAGCAGGCCGAGCCCGCCGAGCTCCGCCCACAGATGTGCCGGGAATTCGTTCGAGCGGTCGATCTCGGCGGCTATCGGCGCGATTTTCTCCTGGGCGAAGCGCCGCACCAGATCGCGCAGCGCCTCGATGTCTTCGTCAAGCCCGAAGTTGAGCGTCTGCGTGTACATGCCGTTCCTCCCGGCGCACGACCCCGAAATCGGGATCATGCGCGAAATCAAAGTGCTACAGCGTCCTTTGCGCGCTCGAATGGACGCACGGTGCCGTGGCTCGTCCTCGCGCCATCGCTCTTTGCTCCAGCAAGGCGCATTGTCATTGCTAGATATGTAGCGGTGACTTCGGCGATCGACAGCCGTTCGCCCGGCCGGAACCACACGATGACGCCGGTCATCATCTGGATCAGCGCCATGGCGGTGAGCCCGGTGTCCTCGACGCTGAACAAGCCCGCTTCGACGCCGTCGCGCAGAATGGCGCGCAGCTCCTTCTCGTAAGCGGTGCGCATGCGCAGGATCTGCGTGAGTCTTTCGTGCGACAGGCTGCGCAGCTCCATGTTCGAGACATGGGTGGAATGGCGGCGTTCGACGTGGAAAGCGATGTGGTTTTCGACATAGGCGGCGAGCCGCGCTGCCGGATCGGCGCCGACAGGGCGTGTTGTGCGCCACGCCTCGATCAGGCCTTCCATATGCTCGCGCATCAGCGTGAACAGAAGGTCCTGCTTGGTCGGGAAATAGCGGTAAAGCGCCGCTGCCTGGACGCCGACCTCGGCCGCCAGCTGGCGCATCGACATCGCCTCGTAGCCGAGACGCGCAATCAGGCTGACCGCCGCCTCGCGGACCGCAGCTTCGGTCTTCTCTCCGTCGGAACCGGTCGTACGCGCCATGACAAGCCGCCTTTTCAGAACAATAAAACAAACGTTCAATTAATTCAAGGAGTGTGTTCGGGTAAGGCAATGGCTTCAGGTTTGCTCTATCTGCACCCTGGAGATTTTGTGCGATGGAAGCGAATGAGCAGGATCATGCCTTGCTAGGCAACGATCGTGAAACCCGCGGACATGTTGCGTGCCTCGATCTCCTCGACATCGACCTTCGAAACTGCTGCCCCTGGCGGCCCTTGCCAGAGACGTTCGATCATTGTCGAGACCGCCGCATCGGCACCTGCAATCGAGGCTGTCACCGAGCCGTCAACTTCGTTGCGCACCCAACCGGCAAGGCCAAGTCCAGACGCCTCGCGCCGCGCCCAGACCCGATAGCTGACGCCCTGCACCTTGCCGTATATGCGTACCTGCACCGTCCGGTCGGCCATCGCGCTCTCCATCTTCTGAGTCGAGTCTGGCGCATCGCTGTGCAAATTCAACCAGGCAACGTGCATCGAAGGTCTCTCTGCCGATCGCTATCCGCCAGCTTCACGTGCGAGATAGGCGGCGTCTCCATCGAATGATTGACTAAGTCAAATAATAGACCATCATGGTCCTTAGGAGCGATCAGCCCGAAGGAGGTCGACATGCCGGCCGAACGGAATGCCCTTGTTACCGAGATCCGCGGCTTCAACCGCTACTATACGTGCCTGATTGGGCTGCTCGACGAGACCTTGACGCACAGCGCCTATACGCTGGGCGAGGCGAGGCTGCTGTTCGAATTGGGCCACCGATCCCGTGCTGCCGCCAACAGCGACGGTGAGGCAGGGTTTCTTGCGCGGGCGTTCCACCTCGATCTCGGGCCGGCGGCCTCCGAAATCGCTGCCGAACTCCGGCTCGATCCGGCCTATGTCACACGCGTCCTGAGGAAATTCGCCGCCGCCGGCCTGACCGAGATACGCACTGACCCGTCCGATCGGCGTCGACGCATCCTGTCGCTGACCGCTCGCGGAAGTGCTGAGCTCGCCAGGCTTCAGGCTGCGGCGGATCGCGATCTCGCCCGGCTGACGGCCGGCCTGGCCGATGAACAGGCTGCCGAACTATCGGACACGCTGAAGCGGGTCATGCGCCTGCTCGGGGAGAAATAGCGGGCAGCACTGGAATCGGGGCGTTGCGCCCCTCAGTTCCCCCGTGCTGCCGCCAGTGCGCCCGGCAGTTCCTCGGCAAAAATGTCGAGCTCGTGGTCGAGGCCGACGCTGACCCGGATGCAGCGGTCGAGCACCGGCACTATCGGCTTGCGGATGAACACGTCGCGCGACAACAGCGCCTGCAACACCTTCAGCGCGAAGGCGCCGTCGCGGCCGCAATCGATGGTGACGAAATTGGACGCCGAAGCCAGCGGCTTCAGCCCGTTCGCCTCGGCTATTCCGGCGATGCGCAGGCGGCCGGCGGCGACCCGCGCCACCACGCTCTCCAGCCAGTCTTGATCGGCAAGCGCCTCGACACCGGCGATCTGCGCCATGCGGCTGACGCCGTAATGGTTGCGTATCTTCTCAAAGTCGCGAATCACCTGGGCTTCGGCCACCGCGTAGCCGCAGCGTATGCCGGCTAGCCCATAGGCCTTGGAGAAGGTGCGCATGCGGATGACGTTCGGCCGCGCCACATCGATCGGCGGCATCGCTGAGGCTGGCCCTAATTCGCCATACGCCTCGTCGAGCACCAGCATTGTGGTCTCCGGCAAGGCCTCGAGGAAGCGGCTGAGCTCGGCCGCTTCCCACCAACTGCCCATCGGATTGTCCGGGTTGGACAGATAGACCAGCGGCGCCTTGTCCCTGGCCACTGCCGCCAGCAGGCCGTCGAGGTTTTCTCGGTCGTTCTCGTAGGGCACTGCGACCAGCCGGCCGCCGACGCCGGCGACGTGAAAGTTGAAGGTCGGGTAGGCGCCGAGCGAGGTCACCACCGCGTCGCCGGGCGCCACATACATGCGCGCCACCAAGCTGAGCAGCCCGTCTATGCCTTCGCCGACGACGACGTTTTCGGCGCCGACACCGAGATGTCGGGCCACGGCTACCTTCAAATCGTGATTGTCGGGGTCGCAATACATCCACATGTCGCCGGCAATCTCGGCCATGCGGGCAACGACCCGCGGCGAGGGGCCAAAGCTGCTCTCATTGGCGCCGATGCGGGCGCGAAAGGCGCGGCCGCGATCACGCTCCTGCGCTTCAGGGCCGACAAACGGCACCGTAGAGGGAAGCGCGTCGATGAGCGGCGTAAGGGGAGGGCGCATGGCAAAGGCTCGTTCGAACAGGGCCTTCTTGCTAGCCTGCCGGCTGGGGCTGCGCAAGTTCCACGAACGGCGGCGACGGTCAGGCTGGATTCTTGCAGATCATTTTGCTAGCGAGACATGATGAGCAACCGACTGCCGCCCGCCTGGTCCAAGCATATAAAGTCCCACCCGGCGCCGAAAGTGGAACCGCCGAAGGCGAAACCATTGACGCGCGTGCAGGCCGACGATGCGCTGCTGAAACAGGCGTATGGCTTGCAGCAGGCCAAGCGGTTGGCCGAGGCTCGGGAACTGTGCCGTCGCGTGCTGGAGCGCACGCCCAACCATCCCTTGGCATTGTATATCATGGGCACGCTATTCATCGGGCTCGACGATGAAATGGCCCTGCGATATTTGGCCCGAGCCGTCGGCGAGGAGCCTCAAAACCCCTTTTATCACCTTAGTCTCGGTGAAGTTTATCTAAAAGTCAGCGAATATTCGCTCGCAATCAAGCATATTCAGCAAGCATTGAAGTTGAAGCCCGATTTGCTGGAAGCGCTTTGCGCGTTGGCACGCGCTTACGTCGAATTCGACAAGGCTGACATGGCTGTGCCGGTTTACGAGAAAGCGCTCAAGATCAACCGCGATCATCCCCGTGTTCGGACGGGGCTTGCCAGCGCACTCACCGGTCTTGGTCGCATGGATGAAGCCAAAATCTATCTGAAGGAGGCGATCGAACGTCGCATCGCTATGCCCGCCGCCTATAATGAGCTTGTGCGTACGCGCAAATTCACCGAAGAGCCGGCCGAACTTAGGTCCATCCTGCGCGAGCTTGGTGAGCCAAAGCTTGACCCGGACAGTGCGACGACACTTCATCACGCTGCCGGCAAAGTGCTGAACGACCTTGGGCGCTACGAAGACGCGATAGATCATTTCAAGAAAGGCAAGCGGGCCGCCGGCTATAAGTTCGATCTGGAGACCTATCGCCGCTGGATCGACTCCACGATTGAGTTCTTCAACCCGGACATGTTGGCCGCCAAGGCGGGTTATGGAAGCCCGTCGGAAGTGCCCGTGTTTGTATTGGGCATGCCCCGATCGGGCACCACCCTGACCGAGCAGATTTGCGCGAGCCACCCGAATGTTCATGGCGCCGGAGAGCTGAAAAAGATAAGGCGAGCCGCAAATGCTATCGGCCTCACGAAGGTTTCAGCACGGACCTTGGACCAATCGATCGTTCCGATCACCCCCGACCTATCCAAAATGCTGGCCGAGGAGCACCTGTCCTATCTTCGTGAGCGTGCGCCGACCGCGCTTCGCATCGTCGACAAGATGCCCCGGAATTTCGAACTGATCGGTCTCATAGGGCTTCTCTTCCCCAATGTACGGATTATTCACTGTCGTCGCGACGCCATCGACAATTGCCTCTCGTGTTTTTTCCAGAATTTCTCCAAGGGACACAGCTACATCGCCGACCTGCAGACACTCGGGCTGTACTACCGTGAATATGATCGCCTGATGCGACATTGGGACAAGGTTTTTCCCGGACGCATCTTCGAAAGTCGCTACGAGACGCTGGTTGCGGATCAGGAGGCACAATCGCGCCGTCTGATCGATCATCTTGGATTGCCCTGGGACGATACCTGCCTGCGCTTCTTCGACAAGGAGGGATCGGTCAACACGGCCAGTCGCTGGCAGGTTCGGCAACCGATCTACAGTTCATCTGTCAAGCGCTGGAAAAACTATGAGAGCGCAATCCAGCCGCTGATCCAGTCGCTCGGTGATCTCGCCGAGATTTGACTCGGGAATTGCAGTCGGCAATTTGCATTTGTGTGGGCCACGAGATCTGAATCGCCAGGTTTGTGGGCTGGGGCTGCAATTGCGGCGGGGCACCGGTTGCTAGACTAAGCTCCCGGCCTGGCTGCCAAGTTCTGCGGCGGGCGGGCACGTCAGGCTGGATTCTCCCAGATCATTTTGCTAGCGAGACATGATGAGCAACCGACTGCCGCCCGCTTGGTCCAAACACATAAAGTCCCGCCCGGCGCCGAAAGTGCAGCCGCCGAAAGCGAAACCGCCGTCGCGCGCGCAAGCTGACGACATGCTGTTGCGACAGGCGCTCGAACTCCAGCAAGCCAAGCGGCTTCCAGAGGCCGAGGAGTTATGCCATCGCGTTCTCGCCCGCACGCCAAACCACCCGCTTTCGCTGTACATCCTCGGCACGCTGGGGCTCGGTATCGACGATGAGTTGGCTCTCAAATATTTTGCACGAGCAGTAAGCCAGACGCCTCAAAATCCGTATTTCCACCTTAGCCTGGGAGAGGCCGGTCTGAAGCTTGGCGACAGCTTGCTTGCTATCAGGCACCTGCAGCGCGCCTGCGAATTGAAGCCCGATCTGGTGGAAGCGCTTTGCGGACTGGCGCGTGCCTACGTCAACTTCGACAAGGCCGAGATGGCTTTGCCCCTTTACGAGAAGGCACTGAAGATCAACGGCGCCCATCCCATGGTCCGAATTGGTCTGGCTGGTGCGCTCGCCAGCCTCGGTCGCATGGACGAAGCCAGAGCCTATCTCAATCAGGCAATAGAACGTCGCGTCGATGTTGGGGCAGCCTACAACTACCTGGTCGACACGCAAAAGTTCACCGAAAAACCTGCCGAGCTCGACTCTATCCTGCGCGAACTCTCCAATCCCAGGCTCGAACCGGTTGCTGCATCCCAGCTCCATCACGCCGCAGGCAAAGTGCTGAACGATCTCGAGCGCTACGATGAGGCGATGGATCACTTCCAGAAGGCAAAAAAGGCCGCTGGTCACGATTTCGACCTGGAGTACTACCGCCGAAGTGTCGATTCCATGATCGAGATATTCAGCCCGTCACTATTGGAAGCCAAGGCTGGCCACGGCAGTCCATCCGAAGTGCCTGTGTTTGTGCTGGGCATGCCCCGGTCGGGGACGACGCTGACCGAGCAGATCTGCGCGAGCCATCCGGACGTCCATGGCGCCGGGGAGCTTACGAAGCTGCGCCGAATCGCGAACTCGATGGGCTTTAGAACACAATCGGATGAGGACCTGCGCAGTTCGATCATGTCGATGACGAGGGATCAGTCGAGGGCGCTGGCCGAAGAATACCTGTCTTATCTGCGCCAGCACGCGCCTGCCGCGCTCCGCATAGTCGACAAGATGCCGCACAACTTCGAGTTTATCGGAGTGATTGGAATTCTTTTTCCCCACGCGCGCATCATTCATTGCCGGCGCGATGCCATCGACAATTGCGTGTCCTGCTTCGTCTTGCATTTCACCAAGGACCACGCCTACAACGCCGACCTTGAGACACTCGGCCTATACTACCGTGAATATGATCGCTTGATGCGGCATTGGAATAAGGTCTTTCCCGGACGTATTTTCGAAAGCCGCTACGAGACGCTGATTGCGGATCAGGAGGCGCAGTCGCGCCGTCTCATCGATCATCTCGGCTTGCCTTGGGACGATTCCTGCCTGCGCTTTTTCGAGAAGGACAGGTCGGTCAATACCCCCAGCCGCTGGCAGGTGCGGCAGCCGATCTATACATCATCGGTCAAGCGCTGGAAAAAATATGAGAGCACAATTCAGCCGCTGATTCACGCCTTGGGAGATCTAGCCGAACTTTGAACGAGTGGGTGGCGTTCGGCAGGCCGAGGTCGACGGTGACTTGCTGTCGAGATCCGTTGATCCTGTAGGCCAGCCCTTCAGATCGTGCCAAGATCTTCATTTTTTGCACGTTCGGACAAGCGGGCGCGGCGAGCATTACAATTGACCAGCTCAGCCCTGCGATAGGTATTCAGTGGCAGCCTGTATTCATGCACCGAGAGTTGTTAGCTGCGTCGCCCGATACGAAAAACCCGGCGGTTGGCCCGCCGGGTTCGATCTCAATCAGGTTCGGATTGTTAGAATGAGCGCTGGAAGCGCAGCATCCCGCCGACGCTGTCCTTGTCGTCGGCATTGGTCCAGTTGCGATCGTAGGCTTTATCAAACTGACCGTCGCGAGCCCAATCGACTTCGGCAGTGATCGTGAAGCCGGGAACGATATCGTAGGCGATGTTCGCGGCGACGCCGTAGTTCTTGTCGTCGTCAACCGATGCTTGGAGGTTGAACGAGGTCTTCTCGTTGATGGTGTAGGTGCCACCACCCCAAACTGCCCAGTTGCCGCCCCACTGCTTATAGAAGTTGCGGTCGATGTTGTCGTCCGAACCGTAACCGGCCATGACGAACAGTGTCAGGTTCTGTATCGGCGTAACGTCGACGCGAACCTTGCCGGCCCACTCTTCCCAAGTGCTGTCATAGGCGGCAACACCGGTGATCGAGCCCCAACCCTGCGTGTATTTAATACCGCCGACCACATACGGAACATAGCTGTCGATCGAATCATTGCCGCTGTTGCTGTCTTGGAAAATGCCAGGATCCGCATCGGCACTGCCCGAACCGGTTTCCAACGAAGCCACGGCCGAGAAGCCGTTGCCGGCGTCGAAGTAGTACTGGACGACATTGGTGTCGAAGCCGCCATAGGGGACTAGCGTATCCTGGATGACGTTGCCGGCGTAGCCGATGAACGTGTCGAAGGCCGATTCGTCTTTGCCGACGCGCAAACCACCGAGTTGGACCCAGGCAAAGTTCAGCGAAACACTCGTACCGCCGTTAAAGTTGTCATCAAGATAATCGTTGTGGTTACCCCAGTTGAAACGGGTCTCGGTGTAGGTCTTCAAGGTGCCGAGCTCGGTTTCCTGGCCGGTCCAGGTCTTCAACGTGAATCGGGCGTGCTTGTAGTAGGTATCCTGCGAGCCGCCGTCCATCTGGTCCGTGGTCTTCGCACCGTCGAAGGAGCCGACGTCGCCGATGCCGATGTCATAGCGGACATAGCCACCGATGCGCAGGCAGGTTTCGGTGCCGGGGATGTAGAAGTAGCCAGCGCCGTAGACGTCGCAAATCTTGACGTATTCAGCGGGTTCCGGCTCGGCGACGACGACGGCGTCGGCGGCGCGCGCACCGGAAACTGCGATCAGTGCCGCAGCGGAGCCGAGAAGAAGGCTCTTGATGTTCATTTTCTGACCTCCAGTCAGAATCGAGGGCGGAGGTCGGCAAAAAGCAGCTCGTTCGGCTGTTTTTATTTATATTTTCAAATAGATAAGTCCTAAGGCCGTCAGTGAGGCCCTGTCCGCCAAAAACGCTTACTGGCGAAGGCCTTGCCTGAACCGGTCTTGAAATATCGCTCGAGTTGCCGTGCGTTGGCCTCGGTTTCAACCCCGATGTAGGACTTCAAAGTTACAGGCAGATAGGCCTTGGTCGAAGTCACATAGCCTGATCGATGCGATTCGAAGCGGCGCCGAAGGTCGTTGGTCGACCCGACGTAGACATCGCCGTTACGAAGTTGCAGGAAATAGACGTACCACATAGTCCCCCTACGCTACTTCGTAGCTTCGGGCGACACCCTACGCCCAAAATGCGGTTCCGGGTGGCCTGCCACCCGAAGCCCGCAGGGCGTAGGGTGGCGGAGAGGATGGGATTCGAACCCACGAGAAGCTTTTGACCTCTACTCCCTTAGCAGGGGAGCGCCTTCGACCACTCGGCCACCTCTCCGTTGCGCCGGTGGATAAAGAAAAGCGCCGGCACAATCAACAAGCTGGCGCTATTATCCTTGAAAAATCGACCCTTCGCCAAAGCGCCGCCCAGCGATGTGGCGATTCTGCGGCGATTCCCTGGTTCGCGACTCGCGCCATGGTCACATTTCGGGCCGACCATCGCCGGAATCCGCCGTTTGCAACGGCTTGCGAAGGGCTGTTGGTTAACGGGAGCTTTCGGAGTGAGGCCAAATCGTGTCATTTGTGCAACAACGCCGGGGTATAGCGCCAACACAAACCTTTTGCCGGTACGATCGTGGTTGAACGCCGCCGCCTCATGGGTAATGTCGGGTTTGAAGGAGCGGCGCGGTGCGCATCTTTTTCGGTAGTGGGGATGGGGCAGGGAACGCTGTCCTTCAGCAAAGAATACCCAGACCCGTTTTTTAACTTTTGACTGGAGGTCAGAAAATGAACATCAAGAGCCTTCTTCTCGGCTCCGCTGCGGCACTGATCGCAGTTTCCGGTGCGCGCGCCGCCGACGCCGTCGTCGTCGCCGAGCCGGAACCCGCTGAATACGTCAAGATTTGCGACGTCTACGGCGCTGGCTACTTCTACATCCCCGGCACCGAAATCTGCATGCGCATCGGTGGCTATGTCCGCTATGACATCTCCGCCGGCGATGCGGGCGCGTTCACCGGTGCCCGTTACCAAGACCTTTCGGAGGCCTTGGAAGGCAGGGACGATGTCAACGACGGCTATTTCAAGCAGGCTCGCTTCACGCTGAGGACCTATACCGGCCAGGAAACCGAGATGGGCACCTTGAAGACCTACACCGAGACCCGCTTCAACTGGGGAACCGGTTATCACGGGGTCGATCTCGACGGCAACCCGGCCACCCCTGATGCACAATTCTCCAGCTTTGGCAGCAGAGGCGTTTCGCTGAACTTCGCCTGGATCCAACTCGGTGGTCTCCGCGTCGGTAAGGACGAAACGGCCTTCAATACGTTCACCGGTTACGCCGGCAACGTCATTAACGATACGCTGGTTCCCTACGGCGGCTTCGACACCAACGTCATCCAGTACTACTTCGATGCCGGCAACGGCTTCTCGGCCGTGGCGTCGTTGGAAACCGGTGAAGGCTTTATCCTCAACGACGACAACACCGCGCTCCACCTGGGTCACGATTCGATCGACAGCTATGTTCCATATGTCGTCGGCGGCGTGAAATACACGCAGGGCTGGGGTTCGATCTCGGGCGTCATTGCCTATGACAGCGCAGTGGAAGAATGGACAGGCAAGGCTCGCCTGGACGTGACGCCGATGCAGAACCTGACGCTGTTCCTGATGGCCGGCTACGGTTCGGACGACAATATCCCACGCAACTTCTACAAGCAGTGGAGCGGCAACTGGGCAGTTTGGGGTGGTGGCACTTACACCATCAACGAGAAGACCTCGTTCAACCTTCAGGCGGCGTATGACGAAGGCGAGAACGTCGGCATCGCGGCGAACATTGCCTACGACATCGTTCCCGGCTTCACGATCACGGCCGAAGTCGACTACCTGCACTTCGGTGACAACAATTTCGACAATTGGACCGGTGCTACCGACGAAAACAGCATCGGCGGTGTCCTCCGCTTCCAGCGCTCGTTCTAAGGGCTGGACTTAAGCAACTGAAATCCAGCCCGGGCGCTTCAACGCCCGGGCTGTTTTATTTTCGCGACTGGTAGCAAACAGAAGGAAAAGGGGGTTCGGTAGCTGAACAGGGTTGTGGAACGATGTCGTTGGGATCCACCACTGGTGGATGAAATCGGCCGCAACGCTTAAAACTCTTGAAAGGGCACCGCCAAGCAGGTAGGTCTAGGCCTATCCACTCGGGGGTGTGGCGAATAATGACGAACGATGCGATTCAAGAGGGAGGAACCTCTGATCATTTTTCGATGTTTTCTTCTCAGACTGCAAAGATAAAATACAGCTATAACAAGATACGAGAAGTAAAGTCGCATAGGATCGGAGAACTTTTTTCAGCATACCGGGATATACTTTGGGATGATGGGCGGCATAAGTACAATGTCAGCTCGTTCATCGGCGAAATAGACGAGATTCTCCTTGGGGAGCGTTTCAGCGCCTTTGACCAAAGCACCCTCGACAACCTTATCGGCACCTTGCGCCAGCGCGGCAACAGCAACGCAACCATCAACCGGAAGATGGCTGCCCTCAGCAAACTGCTGCGCAAGGCTCACAAGATGGGGGATATCCATAGCCTGCCCGAGTTCCGCCGCCAGAAAGAGCGGGCGGGACGGATTCGTTTCCTCGAAAGGGAAGAGGAGGCCCGGCTGTTTGCCGCTATCAAAAGCCGCAGCGAGGACGCTTATCGGCTTTCCGTCTTTCTCGTCGACACCGGTTGCCGCCTCGGCGAAGCGCTGGGCTTGATCTGGAACGATATCCAGGAGCACCGCGTCAGTTTCTGGATCACCAAGTCCGGCCGCAGCCGCACCATCCCGATGACCGAGCGGGTAAAAGAGGTGATCAAGCTGCCGGCCACCGAGGGCCGCCGGCCTAAAGGCCCGTTCACCAAGCTTAGCCAGGCGCAGTTTCGTGCCATCTGGAACGATGCCAAGGCCGAAGTCGGGCTTGGCGCCGACAATCAGGTCGTGCCGCACATATTGCGCCATACATGCGCCTCGCGTCTCGTCCAGGGCGGCATCGATATCAGGCGTGTGCAGATGTGGCTCGGCCACCAGACGCTGTCCATGACCATGCGCTACGCCCATCTGGCCACCAACGATCTCGACGGTTGCGTCACCGTGCTTGAGACGCCGCGGTACAGTGGTTCGGACGACGGCGGGGCAAGTCCGTTGTCCTCTCCACCTTCGGCAAGGCGGGAACCAAAAGGTGAGCCGGCCGCAAGCAAGGCACCAAAGCCCGCGAAGAGAAGCGCCAAATCCTGACGGTTTGGGTGGATCTGGCGTAAGTCGGTCGATCTGACAACGGATTGCAGGCCAATACATCAAGTCGGCGCTGCCCCTCACCCTTACCCTCTCCCCGTGAAAAAACGGGGAGAGGGGAGTTCGTCAGCGTTGCGGCCGTCTGTCCTTCTCCCGTCACTACACGGGGAGAAGGTGCCAGCAGGCGGATGAGGGGCGGCGCCGACATCCAACAATTATTCTCCGGGACGCCAGCAGAGCTGTTAATCGCTGCCAGAATGCTTCACAGGTACAAGATAAGGCAGAGAGTTACTTAAACTTACCGTAGTTTTACTTCCAACCGCTCCGCCGCTCCACCCGATCGAAAAAACCAGCGATCCTGCCCGGCAGGATCCCGGACTCCAAAAACGGTGCATGCCCCTGGCCGTCAGCGGTGATCGTCTCGATATCGGTATGGCGCGTCCGCATCTGCTCGAGCGTTTCGGCGGACAGCAGCTTCGAGTTGGCGCCGCGTATGACGAGCATTGGGATGGCCGCCAGCGCGTCGAACTGTGGCCAAAGATCGGGCATCGGCCGGCTGGGATCGAGGCCCGCCAGCGTATCGACCAGTTTCGGATCGAAATCGGGCAGAAATCCCTCCTCGGTCTCGCGGTAGAGGGCTGACGCCATCCGCTCCCAATCCGCATCGGTCAGCGCCGCAAAATCGGCGCCATGGGTGCTGCGCAGGCCGCGGACCACCTCTGCGTACGCCTTCGGCCTGGGCGCGGGGTCGAGATAGGAGCGGATATGGGCGAGCCCTTGCGTCTCGATCACCGGGCCGATGTCGTTGAGGACGACGGCCTTCAGCACGGCCGGCCGCATCGCCCCGAGCACATGGATGATCAGTCCGCCGCGCGACGTGCCGATGAGGGCAGCCTCCTCGATGCTCAGCGCCGCCAGCCCGGCGAGAATATCGCCAGCTTCGATGCCGATATTGTAATGGCCGATATCGGCATCGTAGGCGGACTGCCCGCGCCCGCGATAGTCGAAAGCGAAGACCTTGCGCTTCGCCTGCGTCGACAGATAAAGCGCCAGCTCGTGAAAATCACGGCAATTGCGGGTCAGGCCGGGCAGGCAAACGACTGGCCAGCGGCCGGAATTCGCTTCGCCGTAGATGCGGGCGTGCAGGGACAGCCCGTCCGGCGCGGCGTAGAAGAAATCGGAGAAACCCTGCTCGGTTGCCATGTGGACTCCGTTCCTCTCGCTGCTGGCTTGTTTCAACTGCTACAGGCGAGGGGCCGGTAGGGTCAAATAGGGGAGGCGCCGAAGTTGCAGGGTCCCTCAAGGGGAGATTGGCTGTCATCGTCGCTTTCGCCAAGTTTCGTCGGATGCAGAAAGGCACTGTCCACGAAGCTGGGACCCTGGGGGAGATGTCCGGCAGGACAGGGCGGGCCGCTGTCCGCCAACTCGACGTCCGGAACTTTCAAAGCCTGAAACAAAAACCCGCCTCGTTGGGCGGGTCGTCGGTGCGAATCAGCACTATGGTTAAATTACTAGCATAGCTGCCGGCACAAAGCAAGAACAAAATACGCTGTGACCGGCAAACTTGGCTTGAAGCCCGGTCGTCACCCCCGGCCGTTCACCAGATCCCCGACAATGTCGTACTTGCCGGAGATACGCATCTTGTAGACCTCATAATTCTCCATCACGCGCTGGACGTAACTTCTTGTTTCCGTATAGGGAATCCGCTCGATCCAGTCGACGACGGCATCGACGTCCTTGCCGCGCGGATCGCCGTATTTCGCCACCCACTGGGCGGCGCGGGCGGGGCCGGCATTGTAGCCGGCGAAGGTCAGCACGTAGGAGCCGTCGAAACGGCCGAGCTGCTCGCCGAGAAAGGCAGCGCCCAGCGTTGCATTGTAGCCGGCATCGGTGGTTAGCCGGGCCTGAGAAAATGTCATGCCGGCCTTCTTCGCCAATTGCTTGGCGGTGCCTGGCATTAGTTGCAGCAGTCCGCGCGCGCCGGCGCTGGAGATTGCGCCGATGTTGAACTCGCTTTCCTGGCGGGCAATCGCATAGGCCAGCGCCTTGCCCGAGCCGGAGATGTTGGCGGTGTCGGGAATGACGCCGAGCGGATGCGACAGCGCGCCGACATCGATGCCGCGGGCGCCGGCGATCTTGCCGATCTTCAGCGCCATGAAATGGTTGCCTTGTCTTTCCGCCAACACCGCAAGCAGCGCCAGCTCGCCGGGGTTTTTCAGCTGCCCGGCGAGGTCGCGGTAGAGCGTCTCGGCATAGCGGTCATAGCCGGCCTCCTGCAGCCGCTTGATGGCGCTGACCGCCTCGCGGGTGGCGAAATTCTGGCGGTCGGCGGCACTTGGCTGTGGGTAGACGATGTTGAGGGTCTGCCGGCCGACGCGCTCGCCGGCGAGCTGGCCGTAAAAGGTCGTGCCGTAGCTTGCGGCGCGGCTGAAATAATCCTTGGCATTGCCGGGGCCGCCGACTTCGGCGGCGCGGCCGAGCCAATAATAGGCGCGCGACAGCGACATCGGCCCTTGGGCGAGCTCCGCGATTCGCGCAAAATGCTTGGCGGCGGTGCTCGGGTCGTTGAGGCCGCGCAGCGCGTACCAGCCTGCATGGAATTCCGCCTCGGCAGCATTGGCGGGACTTTCGGCGGCATGCGCGGCGACTATTCTGTAGGCGGTCTTCATGTCGCCCTGGTCGACCAGCTCGCGCGACAGCATCCGGCGCTCGACCCACCAGGCGTCCGGATCGACCAGAGCGTCGCGGTCGCCCGGCGCCTTCATCACCAGCGCCGCGGCGTCGGAAAATTTCTGTTGCTTGCGCAGATATTCGGCTTCGGCAAAGAGATAGCCGGCCGCCCGCTGCGCTGCCGGCACCGCCTTCAGCAGCTTGGCCGCGTTCCTGTCGCCTTTGGTGACTGCCGCCCAGGCGTCGGCCAATTGCTGGGCGCCGGCGAGACCGGCGACGCGCAGCGCCGAAGCGACCCGGTCGGCATAGAACATGCGCTCCATGCGGAAGCGATGGTCGGCCGCCGGAATCAGCGCGCCGAACTCGCGGATGACCGCCGCCTCGTCCCCGGCTTCGAGCTTTTCGGTGCGCCAGCATGGCGACAGCACCGAGCGCGCCGCCTTGGCATCGCCCAGCGCTACATAGGAGCGCGCCAGGATCACCACGCCCTCGAAGGTCAGCGGCTGGCTGCCGTCGAACGCCCGCACCACGATCTGCGGCGTCGGGTTCTCGCGATAGAGCGCGCGCTCGCTGTTCTTGCGCAAGGCGATCGTACCCGGCCAGTTCGGCAGCATTTTTGCCGCATCGGCGATGTCGCCGCTCGGCACCTGGTCGCCGCCATAGAGCGCGATCGCCCAGGCAAGGATGTGCCGGTCGAGTGATTTGGCCGGCAGCGCCTCGCGCACCTGGCGCGCGCGCGCAATGTCGTTTGCCGCCAGCGCATCGAGACCGCTCTTCAGCGCCGCGACGCTGGCGGACGGCGACTGCTGCAGCGCATCGTTCTGCGGCTCGGTCATCGGAATCGCCGACGTGACCTGCACATCGACGCTGCTGCCGATCGCCGCGCCGGGAATCAGCGCGACGATCGCGCCGATAAGCGCGAAAAGATGAGGCCGCCTGATCGGCATGGATTTGGTCATCCCCGTTCTTCGACGCTACAACAGGCACAGATGAATTGAAGCCTATTCGTCTGTGATGAAGGGCCCGTAAAGAAAACCCTATCGAGGTCGTTCGAATTGCAATTGCCGGCGCAATGCTTGCCGCGCAACAATGTCGAGACTATGGTGCGCCGCTTCGCTTTCAGCTAGAAGGCGCGCACGACAAACCCGAAAGTCCCCAAGGAGTTGGACGACATGCTGAGAGGCTCGCTGACCGCGCTCGTCACACCGTTTGAAAAGAGCGGCCGTTTCGACGAGAAAGCCTTTCGCGCGTTCATCGCCTGGCAGATCGCCGAGGGCACGACGGGCGTGGTCCCGGTCGGCACCACAGGCGAGTCGCCGACGCTGTCGCATGACGAGCACCGCCAAGTCGTCAAGGTCTGCATCGAGGTCGCCAAGGGCCGGGTTCCTATCGTCGCCGGCGCCGGCTCCAACAACACCGAAGAGGCGGTTGGCCTGGTCCAGTATGCCGAGAAGGCGGGCGCCGACGCGGCCCTTGTCGTCACGCCCTATTACAACAGGCCGACGCAGCGGGGTCTCTACGCGCATTTCGCCGCCGTCGCCAAGGCGACCAGCCTGCCGATCATCATCTACAACATTCCACCGCGTTCGGTGGTCGACATGAGCCCGGAGACGATGGGGCAATTGGTGCACGACTTCAAGAACATCGTCGGCGTCAAGGATGCCACCGGCAAGGTCGAGCGGGTTTCGGAGCAGCGCGCCACCTGCGGCAAGGATTTCATCCAGCTCTCCGGCGAGGACGCCTCGGCCCTCGGCTTCAACGCGCATGGCGGTGTCGGCTGCATCTCGGTGACGGCAAATGTCGCGCCCAGGCTCTGCGCCGAATTCCAGGAGGCAACGCTTTCCGGCGACAGCGCCAAGGCGCTCGACCTGCAGGACCGTCTGTTGCCACTGCACAAGGCGATTTTCCTGGAACCCGGCGTTTCCGGCGCGAAATATGCGCTGTCGAAGCTGGGCAAGGTCGAGAACGTGCTGCGCTCGCCGCTAATGACGGTCGAGCCGTCGACCGCCGAGAAGATCGACGCGGCGATGAAGCACGCCGGCTTGATAAATTAGGGATGAGGCGCCACCTCTCCGCATCATGAATCAAGTCAGAAAAGCCGATCCCAACAACAAGACTGTTGCGGAAAACCGCAAGGCGCGGTTTTCCTATGAGGTGCTCGACACGATCGAGGCCGGCCTGGTGCTGACCGGTACCGAAGTGAAGTCGCTGCGCCAGGGCCAGGCCAATATCCAGGACAGCTATGCCTCGGTCGAGGGCGGCGAGATTTGGCTGATCAACTCCTATTTGCCGGAATATCTGCAGGCCAACCGCTTCAACCACGAGCCGCGCCGACGCCGCAAACTCCTGCTCAACAAGCGCGAGATGGCCAAGCTGTCGCAGAGCGTCGACCGCGAAGGCATGACGCTGGTGCCGCTGAAGATCTATTTCAACGACCAAGGGCGGGCGAAGGTGCTGCTCGCCGTCGGCCGCGGCAAGAAGCTGCACGACAAGCGTGAGACCGAAAAGCAGCGCGACTGGTCGCGCGAGAAGGGCCGGCTGCTGAAAGAGCGAGGGTGAGGAGAGGTCCGCGAAGCGGACGAAAAGCCAGTGATTTGGCTTTTCGAGCGACGAACGCCCGGAGCCATGGCGGAGGGCAGGGCGGACCAATAGGGATAGGTCTCGTTTGAAAAACCGGATCGTCTTGTGGGGCGCGGCCGGTCTGCTCCTGGCGGGCCTCGTCCTGGCCGGCGGCTATGCCTATTTCCAGACGTTTTCTCCGGACCGCGGCAAATATCCGGTCAGGGGCATCGACGTTTCCCATCATCAGCGGCAGATCGACTGGCGGCGTGTTGCCGCCGACGATGTCGCCTTCGCCGTTATCAAGGCAACTGAAGGCGGCGACCATGTCGACGATGCCTTCGCCGCCAATTTGCGTGCGGCCCGCGCCGCCGGCCTTGCCGTCGGCGCCTATCACTTCTTCACCTTCTGCAGGCCGGGTGCCGATCAGGCACGCAACTTCATCTCGGTGGTGCCGCGCGATCAGCCTTTGCTGCCGCCGGTGGTAGACATCGAGTTCGGCGGCAATTGCCCGCAGCGGCCAACTCCCGAACAGTTGAGCGCCGAACTCTCAGCCTTCCTCGGCCCGGTCGAAGCAGCGTTCGGCAAGACGGCGATCCTCTATGTGACCGACGAGGCCGCGCAAGCCTATGCCGGGCAGATAGCCGGCCGCCCGCGTTGGCTGCGTTCGCTGGCGCTGCGGCCAGGCCATAACGACTGGATTTACTGGCAGTACCACAACCGGGGCCGCGTCGACGGCATCAGCGGCGACGTCGACCTGAATGTTCTCCAAGGCGGGCCGGCGACGCTGGCCGCGTTGTTTGCCGCAGCGCCTGAAGCGACGGCGTCGGATTGACGCTATTCCTGTCCAGCGAGAGCACCCTCAGTGGGCGATGACGGGAACGACGAAGCCTTCGCCAAGGTGGCTATTCATATCGCAGGCGGCGCCGTGCTAAGTACATTTGATGCCGGAGCGCCCTTCATCAGCCAATGACAGCAACGCCCCGCCTGCTGCGACGGACGGTGGGGATCCCCGCCTGGCGTTTGTCTATGCGGAGGCGGTGCGTGGCCTCCAACACCAGCAGGGCGTGGTTGAAAGTCTCAATACGCGCGCTGGAAATCTGATTTTTGCAACTGCGTTCGCGAGTTCTCTCCTTGGAGGCAGGGCGCTCCTGGATGGCATAGGACCTTGGGACTGTCTGGCGCTGACATTGCTTTTTCTTATCGGACTGCTGGTCGCGATTATGGTGTGGCCATATTATAACTATACGTTCCGTTTCGATCCCGAGAAGCTGCTCCAGGATTTCGTCGATCAGCATCCTCCCGCAACCATGGATGGGATGCACCGAGCGCTTGCGCTGCGCATCAAATCCGACATGGCCAGCAATTGGCGGATCATCCAACGCCTGCGCGTCGCGCTGCAGCTTGCACTGTTACTATGGTTGCTGGATCTCTTGGCCTGGTTGTTCGCGATCACCCGAATCTAGGGCTTGTGCGCCGGCGGGCGTCGTCCGGCTCTCAGTCTTCAGAAAAGCTTCTATCTGACTGAAAACGTTGACGAACATGGCTTGCGTCAGTACGCCCGTATTGGTGTTGTAGCGCGAGCAATGATAGCTGGAAAACAGCGCGATGCCATTGGCCTGCTGCTGCCCACCATGCTGGAACGGATAGGCGGCGACGCGCTGGCCGAGCGCCCGCACGGTCGACTGGTGCGCGATCGAGCCCAGCGCCAGCACGGCGCGCAGGTTTGGAAATCGGGCGATCGTCGGTACCAGGAACGTCCGGCAGGTGGCTATCTCGGCACCAACCGGCTTGTTCTCCGGCGGCACGCAGCGCACCGCATTGGTAATCGCCGTACCGACAAGCTCCAGCCCGTCATCTGGTCGCGCTTTGAATTCGCCGCGCGCAAAGCCGTGCGCGATCAGCGTATTGTAGAGCAGATCACCGGCAAAATCGCCGGTGAAGGGGCGCCCCGTCCGGTTCGCGCCGCGGAGGCCAGGCGCCAGCCCGACGATCAGCAAGCGCACCGCATCCTCGCCTTCCGGCGGCAAAAAGGTCGGCACTGGCGCGTTGAACCAGGACGGCTCGCGCTGCCGCCACTCGGCGATGAAGTCGTGCAGCCGCGGACAAAGCGGGCAGTCGCGATCGGGTTCGGGAGAGGCGGCCAGGGGCGCGGTCAAGGCAACGACCGTCAATAGTCTTCCTCGTCGACTTCGGCCGGCTCGGACCGGCGTACCGGCCGCTCCGACGGATCGCGGCCGACTTCATTCTTGAGCGCCATCAAGTCGATGAAATGGTCGGCCTGGCGGCGCAGGTCATCGGAGATCATCGGCGGCTGCGATGCCATGGTCGAGACGATCGAGACCTTGCGCCCACGCCGCTGCAGCGCCTCGACCAGCGTGCGGAAATCGCCGTCACCTGAGAAGATGACATAATGGTCGACGACATCGGCGAGCTCGAGCGCATCGACGGTCAGCTCGATATCCATATTGCCCTTGATCTTGCGGCGGCCGGTCGAGTCGGTGAATTCCTTGGCTGGCTTGGTCACCACCTTGAAGCCGTTATAATCGAGCCAGTCGATCAGCGGCCGAATCGAGGAGTATTCCTGATCCTCGACCAGCGCGGTGTAGTAATAAGCGCGCAGCAGATAGCCGCGTTTCTGGAAGCTCGACAGAAGTTTGCGGTAGTCGATGTCAAAGCCCAGCGCGCGCGAGGTGGCGTAGAGATTGGCACCGTCGATAAAGAGAGCGATTTTTTCACGAGGATCGAACATGGAAAAATGTCCTTTTTCGAAATAAGCGGTCGTCTAAATGCGTGGCGACTATCGGCCGGTCTGATAATAGACCTGTTGGCCTTCATCGTTCGAGATAACGCCAGTTTTACGGCAATCCAAGGCACCATGCGGCACCGCAAGCAATTGTGATCGGCGCTGCGTCGTCGCAGGCGGCCCGCGTCAGAGCTGGGCACCGCCATAAAAGCTTGTATTTTGGCGGCGTTCGGGTTATGGACCGCGCCTGTTTTCCATCAAATCCAGGCATGAAAGGGGCAACTCATGGCCCGCGTAACCGTTGAAGATTGCATCGACAAGGTCGACAACCGCTTCGAGCTGGTGCTCCTGGCCGGCCACCGCGCCCGTCAAATCAGCCAGGGCGCGCAGATTACCGTACCTCGCGACAACGACAAGAATCCGGTCGTTGCGCTCCGCGAAATCGCCGACGAGACGCTATCGCCGGACGACCTCAAGGAAGATCTCATCCATTCGCTGCAGAAGCATGTCGAGGTCGACGAGCCGGAAGCCGATGGCGAGGCGATTGCCGACCAGACCGGCAGCACTGTTGCGGCCACCGATGCCGACGACGCCGAGGACAACGTCACCTTCGATCGCATGACCGAAGAAGACCTGTTGGCCGGCATCGAAGGGCTGGTACCGCCGGAAAAAAGCGACGATTATTGATCTTAGCAACAACTGCCGACACTTTCGCGTCGGCAGTTTCGTGGCTATCTATGACATGCGCCGTACGCCAGTGCGGCGCATGATTCATTTCAGCATTGCGAGATCCCGCCATGATGCGTCAGTATGAGCTTGTCGAGCGCGTCCAGCGCTACAAGCCTGACGTCAACGAGGCGCTGCTCAACAAGGCCTATGTCTACGCCATGCAGAAGCATGGCCACCAGAAGCGCGCCTCCGGCGATCCCTATTTCTCGCATCCGCTCGAAGTCGCCGCCATCCTCACCGAAATGCACATGGACGAGGCGACGATTGCCGTTGCCTTGCTGCACGACACGATCGAGGACACCACGGCGACCAGGGCCGAGATCGACGAATTGTTCGGTCCGGAAATGGGCAAGCTGGTCGAAGGACTGACCAAGCTGAAGAAGCTCGACCTCGTCTCGAAGAAGGCCGAGCAGGCGGAGAACCTGCGCAAGCTGTTGCTGGCGATCTCGGAAGACGTGCGCGTGCTTCTGGTCAAGCTCGCCGACCGCCTGCACAATATGCGCACCCTCGACCATGTGCCGGAAGCCAAGCGCCTGCGCATTGCCGAAGAGACGATGGACATCTACGCGCCGCTGGCCGGCCGCATGGGCATGCAAGGCATGCGCGAGGAGTTGGAGGAGATCGCCTTCCGCTTCATCAATCCCGAAGCCTACCGCGCCGTCACCGCGCGGCTTGCCGAAATTTTCGAGCGCAACAAGGGCGTGCTGTCCGAGATCGAGAAGGCACTGTCCACACTGTTCGACAAATATTCGATCAAGGCCGAGGTCAAGAGCCGGCAGAAGAAGCCGTGGTCGGTGTTCCGCAAGATGGAAGCCAAGGCGCTGTCGTTCGAGCAACTGTCCGACATTTTCGGCTTCCGCGTCGTTGTCGAGACGGTCGAGGACTGCTATCGCGCGCTCGGCGCCATCCACACCACCTGGTCGATGGTGCCCGGACGCTTCAAGGACTATATCTCGACACCGAAGCAGAACGACTACCGCTCGATCCACACCACCATCGTCGGCCCGTCGCGCCAGCGCGTCGAATTGCAGATCCGCACCTACCAGATGAACAAGATCGCTGAATACGGTGTCGCCGCTCATTCGATCTATAAAGATACCGGCGGCAAGATGAATGGTGCCGTCCATGCGATCTCGAAGGAGACCAATGCCTATGCCTGGCTGCGGCGCACCATCGAGCAGCTTGCCGAAGGCGACAATCCCGAGGACTTCCTCGAAAACACCAAGCTGGAACTGTTTCAGGACCAGGTGTTCTGCTTTACGCCGAAAGGCATGCTGATCGCGCTGCCGCGCGGCGCCACGCCGATTGACTTTGCCTATGCCGTCCACACCGATGTCGGCGACACTTGCGTCGGCGCCAAGGTCAATGGCCGCATCATGCCGCTGATGACGGAGCTGAAGAACGGCGACGAGGTCGAGATCATCCGCTCGAAGGCGCAGGTGCCGCCGGCGGCGTGGGAATCGGTGGTCGTTACCGGCAAGGCGCGCTCGGCCATCCGCCGTGCCACCAAGAACGCTATCCGCAAGCAATATTCGGGTCTCGGTATCCGCATTCTGGAGCGCGCCTTCGAACGGTCCGGCAAGACCTTCACCAAGGAAAACCTGAAGCCGGTGCTGCACCGGCTGGCGCGCAAGGACATCGAGGATGTGCTGGCCTCGGTCGGCCGTGGCGAACTCGCCTCCAGCGACGTCATGAAGGCGGTATTTCCTGACTACAAGGACGAGCGCGTCACGCTGGTCGCGCCCAAGCAGCGCGAGGAGGGCTGGTCGAAGATCCGCAACGCCGCCGGCATGCTGTTCCAGATTCCGGGCCGCGCCGCACGCAAGGACAAGAACCAGCCGCGTGACGATGCGGTGCCGATCCGCGGCGTGCGCGGCGATCTGCCGGTGCGCTTCGCGCCGGAGGGGGCAGTGCCCGGCGACCGCATCGTCGGCATCGTGCAGCCGGGAACCGGCATCACCATCTATCCGATCCAGTCGCCGGCGTTGCAGGCCTTTGACGACCAGCCTGAGCGCTGGATCGACGTGCGCTGGGATATTGACGAGCGCACCAAGGAGCGGTTCCCGGCGCGTGTCTCGGTCACCGCCATCAACGCACCGGGTTCGCTGGCCGACATTGCGCAGGTCGTCGCATCCAACGACGCCAACATCCACACCTTGTCGATGGTGCGCACCGCGCCCGATTTCACCGAAATGCTGATCGATCTCGAAGTGTGGGATCTGAAGCACTTGAACCGGCTGCTGTCGCAGCTAAAGGACAATTCGAGCGTCAGCGACGCGCGACGCGTGAATGGGTGAATAGTGAATAGTGAATAGTGAATAGTGAAAGAGGGTGCTCTCACTACTCACTACTCACTACTCACTACTCACTACTCACTACCATTCACCATTCACCATTCACCATGGGCATGGAGCGAACGATGAACACCGATGAAGTGCTGGGCATTTTCCGCGAGGCCGGCGCCGTTCTCGAAGGGCATTTCATCCTGACGTCCGGCCTGCGCAGCCCGGTCTTTTTGCAAAAGGCGCGCGTTTTCATGCATGCCGACAAGACCGAGCGCTTGTGCAAGGCGCTGGCCGAAAAGATCCGCGCTGGCGTTCCCGGCAGGATCGACTATGTCGTCGGCCCAGCGATCGGCGGGCTGATCCCGGCCTATGAGACCTCGCGCCATCTTGGTGCGCCGGCGATCTGGGTCGAGCGGGAAGGGGGCGAATTCAGGCTCCGCCGTTTCGAAATCGCCAAGGGGTCGCGCGTTGTCATTGTCGAGGACATCGTCACCACCGGCCTGTCGATCCGCGAGACCATCGACTGCCTGCGCGGCCTTGGCGCCGAAGTCGTTGCCGCTGCATGCATTATCGACCGCTCGGCCGGCAAGACCGATGTCGGCGTGCCGCTGATCGCGCTCGCCGAATACGAGGTTCCGGCCTATCCGGCCGACAGGCTGCCGCCCGAGCTTGCCGCCATACCGGCGATCAAGCCGGGCAGCCGCAATTTATAACGGAGCCGCCGCCGTGATCACCGGCATCGATCATTTCGTGCTGACAGTTCGTTCGGTAGACGATAGCTGCGCCTTCTATCAGCGCGTGCTTGGCTTCAAGCGCCTCGACGAGCCGGACCGACCAACGGCGCTGCTGTTTGGAACGCAAAAGATCAATGTGCATGAGGTCGGGCGCACCTTCGAGCCGAAGGCCAAGGCGCCGACTCCCGGCTCTGGGGATTTCTGTCTCGTTGCCGCCCGGCCGCTCACCGAGATATGCGCCAGCCTCGCGGCCAACGGCGTAGCCATAGAGGTCGGCCCGGTCGAGCGTATCGGCGCCCGTGGCCCGATGATGTCGGTCTATTTCCGTGACCCGGACGGCAACCTCGTCGAGGTCAGCGAGTATCGTTCCTGAGTGGCGCTCCTCAAATTCGCCGCGATCATGCCCTGTTCAGAATGGCGATACCCAAGGCTGCCGCAGTGGCGACCGAGCGGATGCCGTCGGCCTCGTTGTTCTTCGGCTAGCACATCGCTATATCAAAGTCGTAGTTGCCTTTCGGTGACCGCAAAGCGCAGCATAGGGCTGTCGCGCCCCGGCTGGGAAAAGCCGGCGCGAAGCCATTGATGGAACTAGGAACAGGAACAGAGTGCTTTTTCGACGGCGCAAGCCTGATGGTTTTTTCGAGCGGGTGCGTACTTATTTGTGGCCGCGCCGCTCGTTCTCGCGCTCGCTGCGGTATTTTTCCAAGCGCATCCTGCGGCTTAGGGCCACGCCGCATGCCGTGGCCGCCGGTGTTGCGGCGGGCGTATTCGCGTCGTTTTTCCCGCTTGGCTTCCACTTCATCATTGCCGCCATGCTGTGCTGGCTGATCGCCGGCAATCTGGTGGCGGCAGCACTCGGCACGGTCTTCGGCAATCCCCTGACCTTTCCGCTGCTATGGGCCGCCTCCTGGGAGGTCGGCAAGCTGATCCTGCATGAACACCTGCCGGCGCATGGCCCACCCGCGCATCTCGGCGACATGCTGCATAATCTTTCCTTTGCGCAGTTGTGGGGACCGGTGCTTAAGCCGATGACCATTGGCGCAATACCGCTTGGCTTGGTTTTCGGCCTGCTGTTTTACGGCATTACCCGCTGGGGTATGGTCACTTTCCACGAGCAGCGCCGCAAGCGTCTGGCCGAAAGAGCCGCAAAGACCGGAAAAACCGGGCCGGAAGTTCCCGCCGAATGATTATCGGTATCGGCAGCGACCTCATCGACATCAGACGCATTGAGAAGTCGCTGGAACGTCATGGCCAGCGCTTCATCCAACGCATCTACACAGAGATCGAACAGGCGCGCTCCGAAAACCGCGCGGCGCGTGCGGCCTCCTATGCCAAGCGTTTCGCTGCCAAGGAGGCCTGCGCCAAGGCATTGGGCACCGGTCTGGCGCAGGGTGTGTTCTGGCGCGACATGGGCGTCGTCAACCTGGCCAGCGGCAAGCCGACCATGGCGCTGACCAACGGGGCGGCAGCGCGGCTGGACGAAATCCTGCCTGAAGGGCACCGCGCCGTGATCCACCTCACCATCACCGATGATTTTCCGCTCGCTCAAGCCTTTGTGATCATTGAAGCGTTGCCGGTCGAAGAAGCGCCACATTGATTGCATCTGACGACCGGCATGACGTTGCCCAGCGCGCGCCGAGACTCTATACCATCCAACGCACAATCGAGGACGACATGAGCGTGGCTGAAAAAACCCAGAAGAAATCCGGCGGACTTGGCGAAACCGTCAGCGTCATCGTCCAGGCCCTGCTGCTTGCGCTGGTCATCCGCACGCTCCTGTTCCAGCCGTTCTCGATCCCGTCCGGTTCGATGCGGCCGACTTTGCTCGAAGGCGACTATCTCTTCGTCACCAAATGGTCTTACGGCTTCTCCCGCTACTCGCTGCCGTTCGGGCCGAACATCTTTTCGGGCCGCATCTGGGGCTCCGAGCCGAAGCGCGGCGACGTGGTGGTGTTCAAGTTTCCGCCGGACCCTTCCGTCGACTATATCAAGCGCGTCGTCGGCCTGCCGGGCGACAAGATCCAGGTCAAGGATGGCCAGCTCTTCATCAATGACGTCGCTGTGCCGCGCGTCAAGGTCGGGCAGATCGACAACCACGACATCACCGAGGAGAACGGGCCGGTCGATGTCTATCGCGAGACGCTGCCGAACGGCGTCACCTACGACACGCTCGACCTGACACAGGCTTCGATCGGCGACAACACCAAAGAGTTCAAGGTGCCGCCCGGTCACTATTTCATGATGGGCGACAATCGCGACAACTCGTCCGACAGCCGCTTCACCGTCGGCTTCGTGCCGGAAGAGAATTTGGTCGGCCGCGCCAACCTCATCTTCTTCTCGATCGGCGGAAGCGCCAGCCCGCTCGAAATCTGGAAATGGCCGTCGCAGATGCGAGCCTCGCGCCTGTTCCATTTCGTCAATTAGGACCATGGCGGCGACAAAACGGCTGACCGCAGATGCGCTCGCCGAGGCGCTCAAGGAGCGCACCGGCCACAGTTTTGGCGACCACCAACGCCTGCAGCGGGCGCTGACCCATGCCAGCGCTCGCGGCAGCCATGCCGGTATCGACTACGAACGTTTCGAATTCCTGGGCGACCGCGTTCTCGGCCTTGTCGTTGCCGATATGCTGCTGGCGGCATTTCCCGACGCCGCCGAGGGTGAGCTGTCGCTCAGATTGAACGCCCTGGTTAACGCCGAGGCCCTGGCGGAAATCGCCGAGGAGATCGGCCTGCCGGAACTCATTCGCGCCGGTTCGGACGTACGCGGCCTCGATGGGCGCAAGCGCGTCAATCTGCGCGCCGACGCACTGGAATCGCTCATCGCCGTGCTCTATCTCGACGGCGGGTTGGAAGCGGCCCGTGCCTTCATCCACAGGTACTGGCAACCGCGCTCACAAGCCATCGACGCCGCCCGCCGCGATGCGAAGACCGAACTTCAGGAATGGGCGCATCAGGCGGCAGGCGCGGTGCCGGTTTACATAATCGACAGCCGCGAGGGACCGGACCACGATCCGCTGTTCACCGTCAGCGTCAAGGTCGGCGCCTATCCGCCAGCGACCGGCAGCGGGCGCTCCAAGCGCGAGGCGGAGCAAGCTGCAGCCGCGGCACTTCTGCAGCGGGAAGGCGTCTGGCTCAATCAAGGGAGTGCCGCATGACCGCCACCGAAGCTCCGGCAACAGAAGCTCCCGCTACCCGCTCCGGCTTCGTCGCGCTGATCGGCGCGCCCAATGCGGGGAAATCGACGCTGGTCAACCAATTGGTCGGCGCCAAGGTATCGATCGTGACGCACAAGGTGCAGACCACGCGCGCCATCGTGCGCGGCATTGCCACCCACAACAACGCGCAAATCGTCTTCGTCGACACGCCGGGCATATTCAAGCCGAAGCGCCGGCTGGACACTGCGATGGTGACCACAGCCTGGGGCGGTGCCAAGGACGCCGATATCGTGCTGCTCTTGATCGATGCCGAGCGCGGCATCCGGGGCGATGCCGACGCCATCCTCCAGCGGCTGAAGGATGTCCGGCAGCCGATGGTGTTGATCCTCAACAAGGTCGATCGGGTCAAGCACGAGACGTTGCTGGCATTGTCGGCGGCAGCCAACGAAAGGGTGCCGTTCAAGCGCACCTTCATGGTTTCGGCGCTGACCGGGTCCGGCTGCAAGGACCTGCTCGACTATCTCGCCGAGACCTTGCCGGCCGGACCTTGGTACTACCCGGAAGACCAGATCTCCGACCTGCCGATGCGCCAACTCGCGGCCGAGATCACCCGCGAAAAGCTCTATCTCAGGCTGCATCAGGAACTGCCCTATTCCTCCCACATCGAGACCGAAAAATGGGAAGAGAAGAAGGACGGCTCGGTGCGCATCGACCAGACCATCTATGTCGAGCGCGACAGCCAGAAGAAGATCGTGCTCGGTCATAAGGGCGAGACGATCCGCGCCATCGGCCAGGCCGCGCGCATGGAAATATCAGGCATACTCGAGCAGAAGGTGCACCTCTTCCTGTTCGTCAAGGTGCGCGAGAACTGGGGCGACGATCCCGAGCGCTACCGTGAAATGGGGCTCGAATTTCCGCACTGAGCCTGTTTGGGCGATCCGCCGAGCGGCCTGTTGGCCGCCTCAGGATTACCCAAGTGCCAGCGACACGCCGTCGGCAAGATGTTCGGCATCGGAGGCGTTTTCGAAGGGGATGCCCGTTCTTGCATGGTCGAGCGGCGAGAAATTGGAGCCGTCAGCGCTGATCAGCGCAGTCTGGCGCCTTGCCGCCTGCATCTCGCCCAGCTGAGCGTAACAGGCGGCAAGCCGGGTGCGGATCCATGGCCTCGGTCGCGTCGCCAGCTCCAGCGCCTCGGCAGCCGTGCGGTATTCGCCCAGCATGTATAGCGCGAGCGCGCGATCGTACTGATACCAATGAGGGTGCAGCGGGTTGATGCGGATGGCGCGTGCCGGCCAGGCGAGCGCGTCGAGCGGCCGGCAGCGCATCGTCAACAGATGCCCCATCTGCTCGATACAGTCCGCGTCGCCCGGATTGAGCTCGAGCGCGATGCGCAAATGATGCTCGGCCGCCTCGTGCTCACGCATATTGAGCCGTACCAGCGACTGGATGCGGTGTGCCGTTGCCTGGTCCGGCGACAATGCGATGCCCCGGTCGGCCAGGTCGCGGGCCTTCGTCAGAACGGCGTCGCTGGTGGGTCCGAATTCGCTGTTAAGCACATGCGACAGCGCCAGATAGGTGTAAGCGAGGCCATAGGCCGGGTCTCTGACGATCGCAGCATGTAGCCGCGCTTCGATACGGTCCGTATAGTTTCCTCGCCGAGCACCTTGCGGATCTCGCGAATCGACTGCGTCAGCGAATCCTCGGTGACGAAAACACCCGGCCAGACCGCATCCATCAGTTCCGACTTCGGCACCACACGGCCGATATGGCGGGCGAGATGCGTCAGCAATGCGTAGGCTTTCGGCCGCAGGAAGGCCGGCTGTTCGGCCCGGCCGAGCGTACCTTTGCCCAGATCGAGCGTGAAACCGCCAAACTGAAAAACCTGGTCAGTGGCCGAACCCGCCATCGAGACGGCCCGCTCCCTGAAGCCGTGCCTTTATTGGCCTACGGCTGGAGGGCTGGGTCAAGGTCTGTCGCCGCCGAAAGCGGCTTTTGATTTGGGCGCCGCAAATTAGACGGTGCCAGCGAGGGTGGGCTGCGTTGCCGACCTGCGGACGAAGCTTTCGGTACCGTAGAAGACAACGATGGCGACGGCAGCCACCGCCCAGATCGCAACACCGATCCATTGCTGCTGCACATGGTCGGCGTCGATGAACACCTTGCCCAGGAAGCGCACGCTGTTCTGATGGGTGACATGCATGAGAATGGCGAGAAGCACACTGCCGGTGTTCTGATAGAGCCAGGTGAACACCACTGCCGCCAGCACGACGTTGATCGTGCCGTAGACGCTGAGATCGCCGACCAGGCCGAGCGGAAAATGCCAGATTGCCCAGATCGCGCCGAGGATCAGGCTTCCGGCCAGCGCTGAATGGCTGGCCATCAGCCGCGGTGTCGCAAAGCCGCGCCATCCCGGCTCTTCGCCAAGCGGGCCGCTGAAGACCGCATACAGCGCGATGATCGGCAGTATCTCAGTGACAGCAGGAATGTTGCTCCAGACCGGCGTCGCCGAGCCGAACAGCGGATTGACCAGGATCGAGGCAAGCTGCGTGCCGAATGGCAGGCCGAATGCCACCAGATACCACAGCGGAGATACCCGCCACTTCACCACGGAAGCGAGAATGGCCTTGACCGAAGCCCAGCCTCCGGAAAGGGCTGCGACAACGAATCCGGAGACCATCGGGCCGAAGGTAAACCAGGGAATGCTATCGCCATTCGACAGGTAGAACGGGATGAAGGCAAACCAGCTCAGGGCAAGCGCCAACGAAAAGAAGGCAGCCAACTGATGCTGCCGCACCAGGTGCAGGAACGAAGTCATGTCAGTCCTCTCACGGGCAGATGACAATGAGAGGTCGCCGGGCTGCCCAATCGGTCGACTTGCATTTTTTACAGCCGGCCGAATCATTCCGGGAGGCTATGCGTGGACCACGTCGGTCGACCCGTTTCTTATTGGCACCGGCGCGACCCGAAATCCTGAGCGGGTTCTGAGAAATTTCCGATATTTCATGCAAAATCGGTCAGTTAGATCGGCTGGAGCACCTGCCGACACTGCGACCGTGCGTGGTTCCCGTTTGTCGTCTCTCCGTCATACACCCTGCCTATAGGCTGTGCGAAAGACCCGCTTCCGAGCAAACCGGAACAGGCGGGCAAACAGCCAGATTAGGACATGACCGGGACTTGGAATCGCATCGACCCCATCCGTCAGATCGAGTTTGCAAACGCCGTCGCTGTTGAGATCGAGCGCGTGCTGGCGCGGCAAGGCAAGGTGACGAACAGCGATGCGGTCGTCGCAGCGGGCAGGGTCGCCGGGGCCGTTGCCGCCGCCGTCGCCCTGCTTGCGCCGACCGACATCAGGGCGATCGACACCATGCAGGAAAGATTGCCCGGCATGGCGTCGCGGTTCGTGCGGATATTGGCGGCCGAAGCGACGGAACGCCGTACCCGGACGCCTCTGTCGACGGCGCACGAAGGCCAAGGGGCAGACATCCAACCCCTGGCCGGAACGGGCGACCTCGACGCGATGCGGGTCGAGGACTGGGCCGGTCGGGTCGCCGGGTCGACCTTCCTGCAGGAAAATCTCGGCATATCGCGCTCGACCCTGCATCGCTGGCAGCGGAGCGGCACGGTCGTTGCGTTGCGCACCGGTGGCCGCAAACATGTATTTCCTCTGGCGCAGTTCGTCGACGGCAGGCCGGCTCCGGGTATCAACGAAGTGTTATCCGCGATGCCCGATCCGCGGCGTGCCTGGTCGTGGCTGGTCGGCCCCGCGCCCGGCCTTGCCGGACGTATTCCCATTGAAATGCTCAAACAGGATCTGGTGGCGGAAGTCGTTCTTGCCGCACACTATGACGCCAGCTTCGGCGACGGTGGCCGCGTTTTCGACGGCGCGACGACCCACGACCTTATGGACGGTGACGAACAGCAGACCTGGAACAAGAATGCCCGCTTCAATTTGAAGACGTGGACCGGCCAGGAAACCGAGCTCGGCACGTTGAAGACCTACACCGAGACCCGTTTCAACTTCGGCAATACCAAACACACCGTGAGCGGTGTTGATTTCAGCGTGCAGGACAACAAGGCGGTTACCCTGAACTTCGCCTGGATCCAGCTTGGAGGTTTCCGCGTCGGCAAGGATGAAACTGTCTATGATTCGTTCATCGGCTACGCCGGCAACGTCGTCCAGGACACCATCATCCCGTACGGCACCAAGGACACCAACCTGATCAGTTACTATTTCGACGGCGGTAACGGCTTTACGGCAGTCGCCTCGGTCGAAACAGGCTCCGGCGCTGACCAGTCGATCGACAGCTACGTTCCGTTTGTCGTCGGCGGCGTGAAATACAAGGGTGACTGGGGTGCGATCACCGCCGTCGGCGCCTATAACAGCACGTCGGAAGAATGGGCCGGCAAAGCTCGCCTCGACGTCAAGCCGATTACTGACCTGACCCTGTTCGTGATGGCGGGCTACGGCAGCGACGACAACGTCGCAAAGAACTTCTACAAGCCGTGGACTGGCAACTTTGCCGTCTGGGGCGGCGGCAGCTATGCCGTCAACAAGAAGACCTCTTTGAACGCCCAGGTCTCCTATACCGACGACAAAGACTTCGCCGTTGCGGCCAACGTCGCCTACACCATCGTTCCTGGTTACACGATCACCGCCGAAGTCGATTATTACGACAATTTCGATGCCGACGATGCCGACGCAATCGGCGGCATCTTCCGCTTCCAGCGCTCGTTCTGATCAAACGACGATCTCGCAAAAACGGCCCGTAGCGATACGCTACGGGCCGTTTTGGTTTGGCGGCGGATAAGTCGCTCATCTTGATTTCGCCATCGAACCGGTGACAAGCTCTGGTCATGGAATGGCGCGACGAGGGAATCATTCTCGGCACCCGCAAGCATGGCGAAACCAGCGCCATTCTCGAGGTGATGACACGTGCGCATGGCCGCCATCTCGGTCTCGTGCGCGGCGGCCGTTCGCGCAAGCAGCAGCCGGTCTTGCAGCCCGGCAACCGCGTCGACCTGTTGTGGCGGGCGCGGCTCGACGAACATCTCGGCACCTTCCAGGCCGAGGCCATCGAAATGAACGCCGCCCGGCTGATGGACAGCGCCGTTGCCGTTTACGGCTTGCAGACGATGGCCGCGCATTTGCGTCTTCTGCCCGAGCGCGATGCCCATCGCGGTCTCTATGAGACGCTCGCGGTCATGATCGCCCATCTCGACGATGCCGATGCCGCCGGCGAGCTGGTGGCCCGCTTCGAGCTGCTGGTTCTCGACGAACTCGGTTTCGGCCTCGATCTCAGCCAGTGTGCGGCGACCGGCACCAGGCAGGATCTTGCCTACGTCTCGCCGAAATCCGGCCGCGCCGTGTCGCGGGCGGCGGGCGCGCCGTGGCGCGACAAGATGCTGGCGCTGCCTGCCTTCCTGCAGCGCGGTTCGGGCCTGCGCGCCGATCCGGCGGCGATCGACGACGCCTTCCGGTTGACCGGCTTCTTTTTGACCCGCCATGTCTACGAGCCGCGCGGTATCGAACCACCCGGCGCCCGCGCCGGCTTCCTCGCCGCCTTGCGCAAGCATTATGCGGGCGGCAAGGCAATCGCCGGGGAAACCGCCGTCGGCGAAGCCATCAGGTGAGCGAAGTGGAACTCTACCCCGGCCGGGTTTCGCCGCTTGGCCTCGACATTATTTGACGCGGCCGATCACACCAGGGACCGGCGAGGTGGTGTGCGAGGGCAAAGTGGTGCACAAGGGCCGCACGCTGGCGGTTTCGGAAGCGGCGCTGAAGGATGCCAATGGCAAGCTGCTGGCTTTCGGCACCGAAACGTGCTCGATCTTTCCGGCGGCCAATCTGGCGGCACGTTGAATGGACCGGCCGTCTGGCCGCCGCATTTGAATGTCACTGAACATTGAATGTCAGTGACGACTGGCCTGGTTTGGGGGAACCGCCATGTTTGAAAGCCTGATTGGCCTCGTCGCCATCATCGCGCTGTTCGTCATCATTTCACGCCAGCAGCGCCGTATCGGCCTGATCGAGCGCGAGCTTGGCGCGTTGCGCAGCCTCGTGCTTTCGGGCGCGCCTGTCCTGCCGCCGCAAGCCAAGGAACCGGCTGCAAACGACAGCAAACCGGCGGATGGCGCAATCCCGCCGGCGGCGGCAGCCGACATGGCCGCATCGCCAGGGGCCGAGACCGCAGCGGTCGCATCAGCCACAGAGGCAGAAGCCGATACCGCGGCGCCGTCCGCACCCGAGCCGGCGCAACCGGCGGCAGCGGCGAAAGCCGCCCGCCAATCCGACGTCGAAACGGCGCTCGGTACCCGCTGGGCGGTATGGGTTGGTGGCATCGCGTTGGCGCTGGGCGGCCTGTTCCTGATCCGCTACACCATTGAGGCCGGCATTTTCGGGCCACGCGTGCGGCTTGCCATGGCGGCGGCACTTGGGCTGGTGCTGGTCGCCGGCGGCGAGTTCATCCGGCGCACCGGCTTCAGGGTGCCGGTGCAAGGTGCCGCCGGTGCCTATATCCCGGCGATCCTGACGGCGGCCGGCGCTTTCATCCTCTTCGGCACCGTCTACGCCGCGTACAGCATTTACGGTTTCATCGGCCCGGCGCTCGCTTTCACGCTGCTCGGCGCCATCGGGGTGGCGACGATCGCGGCAAGCCTGGTCCACGGTCAGGCGCTGGCCGGCGTAGGCCTGCTCGGCGCCATGGTGACGCCGCTACTCGTCGCCTCGCAGGCGCCCAATCCGTGGTCGCTGTTTGGCTATCTGGCGATCGTGCTCGCCGCCACCGGCGTCATTGCCCGCATCCGCGACTGGAGGCTCTTGATGGCCGCAGCCTTCGTCGCCACCGGCATCTGGACCATCTTCTACATGACCGAAGCGCCGGGGACGAACCTTTCCGTCATCCTCTTTATCGACGTGGTGACACTGGCCGTGCTCGCCTTCGTGTGGCTTGGCCGTCGCAGCGAAGCGGTCGCCGGCACCGGCTTCGACTGGCCGTCGATCGCGCCGGGGTTCTTCGACGCTCTTTCAGCGCTGGCCCTGTTCGTCGATCCGGTCTTTGCCGCCGCCGGCGATGCCCTGCAGGGCGCGGCCCTTATCGTAGCCCTGGTGGCGGTAGCGCTCTACCGTCCGCGAGCGCTTGCACTGCTGCACGCCGCCGGGCTGGCGACGGTGCTGGTCTATCTCGGCATCATTCCGCCGACCACGGTCGCCGCCGATTTTTCGGGCGGCGCTCTCGGTGTCGATGGCGTGCCGGTTGCGGCGTCTGATGCCTTGATGCTCAGGATCGGCATCGCGCTGGGCCTGGTCTTCATCGGCGCCGGCTTTTGGGCAGCGCGCCGTTTTGCGGCTCCTGGCTGGCTGCGCGCCGCCACATGGGCGGCATGGAGCGCTGTCGCGCCACTGGTCATCCTGCTGGCGCTCTGGTTCACCTTCGGCAATCTCGACCGTGACCTTGCTTATGCGGCCGCAGCGGCCGTTTTGGTCGGGATCTTCGTCGCCGGCGGCGAATGGATAGCGCGCGGCGAAGCGCCGCCGCTGACCGGCGGCGCTGCCATCTCCTTCGCGCTCGCCGGCGCGGCGATTGCCGGCCTGCTGATGTTGCATATGGCCTTTGGTTCCGGCTGGACAACCATCCTGCTCGGAGCAGCCGCCGTTGTGCCGGCGCTGGCGACGCGCTGGCGCAGCTATCCGGTGCTTGGCTGGATTTCGGTCGGTGCGGTGATCGCAGTGCTCGGCCGTGCCGCCTTCGACCCGACCATCGTCGGTGCCGAGTTCCTGTCGAAAACACCCGTGTTCAACTGGCTGCTGCTCGGATATGGCGTGCCGGCGCTCGCCTTCGGCTTTGCCGCCTGGCAACTCGCCCGCACAACCAATGGCCGGCCGCGCCTCGCCATGGAGGCCGGCGCCGCGCTGTTTGCTCTGCTCGCCGTTGCCATGCTGGTGCGTCATGCCATGCATGGTGGCGTCATCGACAGCGGCTCGATGACACTTGCCGAACAGGCGATTTATACGCTGATTGCCATCGGCGCCGGTGCAATCCTGGTCGCCATCGACATGCGCTCGCCAAGCTCTGTGCTGCGTTACGGCTCGATGGCTGCCGGGGTGCTCTCGGTCGCCTTCATCGTCATCCGGCATTTTGTGGTGCTGAACCCGCTGCTGACGGATGAATCGACCGGCGGCATTCCGGTGTTCAACCTTCTGTTCCTGGCCTATCTGTTGCCGGCAGTCGCGACAGGCGCACTGGCGCTCTATACCCGCGACAAGCGGCCGAAATGGTATGCGGCCATGCTTGCGGTTGTGGCGGCGGTGCTCGCCTTCGTCTATGCCACGCTGTCGGTCAGGAGGCTGTTCAAGGGCGAGTTCATCGGCCTGTGGAGCGGCCTCGGTCAGCTCGAGACCTATACCTATTCGGCGCTCTGGTTGGCCATCGGCGTGGTGCTGCTCACCGCCGGTGTCTGGCTGAAGTCGCAGGTGCTGCGCATAGCGTCTGCGGCGCTGATCGCGGTCGCCGTGCTCAAGGTCTTCGTCTTCGATATGTCGGAGCTGGAAGGCGTGTTGCGGGCGCTGTCCTTCATCGGCCTCGGCGCGGTGCTCATCGGCATCGGCTTGTTTTATCAGCGGCTGCTGACAAGGGCGGCGAAAGAAAAGCTCGAGACGAGCAATAGCTGACGATTTCAATTTGGCCGGGAATAAAGCTGGCATCGGCAGCGTTATTCAGTTGCTTGGGTGACCGGGGCGGCGGACCGCTTCGCGCTGGCCGCTTGCGCCGCGCCGCAAAGGCGCGTTCAATCACCACGGACAGGGGCTCCAGAACCAGCGGTCATGGACGAAAAGAAGGCAGCAATCCTTGGTGAAATACCGCGTTTGCGCCGCTATGCACGCTCGCTGTTGCGCGACCGCGATTCCGCCGACGATCTCGTCCAGGATTGTCTCGAGCGGGCGCTTGTGCGGCTCGACAATTGGCAGACAGGAGAAAGCCCCAGGAGGTGGCTGTTTACGATCATGCATCATTTGTTCATCGACCAGATGCGCAAGGTGAACCGGCGCGGCGAGGCGGCGATGCTGCCGCTCGAGGCAAGCGAGGCGCAGGCAGCACCCGCCGAGCAGGTCGAGAGCATCGCCTCGCGCGAGATCGTCGACGCGCTGCAGGCGATCAGCCCTGACCGGCGCGCGGCACTTGTGATGGTCGCCATCGAAGGGTTTTCCTATGCCGAAGCCGCCAACATCCTTGGGGTTCCCGCCGGCACCTTGATGTCCCGCATCGCGCGCGGGCGTGAGGAACTGCGCGCGCTGCTGGATGATACCGCGCGCCGCCGCTCGATAAGGATCGTCGAGAAATGAGCCGGCGCGATTTCTCCGAACGCGACATCCACATGGCTCTCGATGGCGAGTTGCCGGGCGACGAGCGGACGGCCTATGAGGCATGGCTCGAGGCCAATGCCGAGATGAAGGCCAAGAGTGCACGCTACGCCGCCGACCGGGCAGCATTGCGCGCAGCCTTTAACGGCGTGCTGGACGAACCCGTACCGGTGCGGCTGAACAAGGTGGTGCTTGGCGAGGCGTCGGTGGTCAGAGCGGCGCCGTCGCGCTCGCGTTGGTGGCTTGCGGTCGCCGCTGCCGCCATGCTGGTGATTGGCGGTGCTGGCGGCTATCTTGCCGGCATCGGCGGCCTCGGCCTGGAAAATACGGCCGAGGACCAGCTTGCCGAAGAAGCGATCGCCGCCCACGTCATCTATGCCGCCGAAAAGCGGCATGCGGTGGAAGTGCCGGCAAGCGACAAGGATCATTTGCAGAGCTGGTTGTCGAACCAGGTGGGTTTGAAGCTCGTCGCGCCGGATCTGGCAGCGCAGGGATTCCAACTGGTCGGTGGCCGGCTGCTGCCTGCCGGCCAGGGCAAGGCCGCGATGCTGCTTTACGAGGACGACAAGGGCGCGCGCATTTCGCTCTTCGTCACCGCCGAATCGGCTGCCAAGGCCAAGGGCACCTATGGGTCGGAAGAAGATGGTCCTGCGGCTGTCTACTGGCTGGACAAGGGTTATGGCTGCGCCGTCGTCGGCTCGCTGCCGCGCGAGCGGCTGGCCGCGGTGGCCAAGAGCGCCTATGGCCAGCTTCTGGCGGCCTTGCAAAGCTGAGCAGGATCTCATTTTTCCGGAGCCGCGCCGATGCCGAAACACGGAGGTCGCTCAAAGCCTTTGCGCGACCTGCCTGCTGTCAAAACTGTCACAATTCGGCCCTAATCGAGGTGCGATAGCGCTTGCTTAATGCTGGCACTTCGGCTGGTGTGACCGATGTTTAGACTAGGGTCGTTTCCACAACCCAATCGAGGTTTTCTGAGCCCGCATGCCTGCCGAGATTCGCAAGGCCCGCGCGTCCGACGTCGATGACCTCGCCGCCATCGAAAAAGCTGTTTTCTCGAGCGACCGCATTTCTCGCCGTTCCTTTCGCCAACTGATCGAACGCGACACCGCCGAACTGCTGGTTGGCGAAAGCGATGGCCGCGTCGCCGGCTATGCAGTCGTGCTGTTTCGCAAGGGCAGCGGCGTCGCGCGGCTCTATTCGATCGCCGTCGGTCCATTTTTCGGCGGCCGTGGCGTTGGCCGCCTTCTGCTGGAAGAGGCCGAGACCGCTGCTTTCGAGCACGGCCGCATGATGCTTCGTTTGGAAGTCCGCGAGGACAACCCGCGCGCGATCCAGATCTACGAGCGGAGCGGCTACCGCAAGATCGGCCGCGAACCGGACTATTACGAGGATGGCGCCACGGCGCTGCGCTATGAAAAGACCTTGCGTGGCGACATTCCGGTCGCCACCGAAGTGCCGTTTTATCAGCAGACTTGCGAATTCACTTGCGGACCATGCTGCCTGATGATGGCGATGGCTTACTTCGGCCCCGGCTTCGTGCCGGACCCGGTGATGGAAATCCGGCTGTGGCGTGAGGCGACGACTGTTTTCATGATGTCCGGCCCCGGCGGCTGCGAGCCGTTCGGGCTGGCCGTCGCCGGCTATGAGAGCGGGCTTGCTGCTGAGATCTATGTGTCCTTCTATGGCGCGCTTTTCCTGCAATCGGTGCGCAGCGAAGACAAGCGCCGGGTGATGGAGCTGGCGCAGGTCGACTTTCGCCGCCGCGCGGAACTTTACGGCATCCCGGTGAATTACCGTTCATTCGGGCTTGACGACATTCGCACCGCGATCGCAGAGGGAAAACTGGTACTGGTCCTGATCAGCGGCTTCCTGATGTTCGGCAAAAAGGTTCCGCACTGGGTATTGGCCATCGGTGACGACGGCGATCACATCCTGATCCACGACCCTTGGGTCGAGGACGAGCGGCAGGAGACGATCCTCGATGCTGCCAACATTCCCGTGCCTTACGGCATCTTCATGAACATGGCGCAATTCGGCCGCGACGGATTGCGCGCCGCCATCACTCTCGGAAAGCGCGACAGCCAATGACCTGGGTCATCCTTACCGGCCGGCAGAACGATCTCGACCAAGTGGCGACGCCGCACAAGATCATCACCAATCGCGACTACCTTGCCCATCCGGCACTGTTTCGCGGGCAGCGGCCGAAGGTCATCAACCTGTCGAACAATTACGGCTACCAGAGCCGCGGCTATTACGCCTCGCTGCTCGCCGGTTCGCGCGGCCATAAGGTCATCCCGACGGTCGAAACGATGATCGACCTGTCGGAGCGCAAGCTCTATGAGCACGCGTTGCCGGAACTCGAACTCGCACTCAACAAGTGCCGCAAGGACCTGGGCGGCGCTTTCCCGCAGAAGGTCTGCATCTTCTTCGGCATCGGACCGTCCAGGATCTGGGACCGCTTCGCCAAACTGCTGTTCGACTGGTTCCGTGCCCCGGCGCTTGAGGTCCACATCAGGGACAGCGCCGAATGGGCCTCGATCCGCAAGATTGGCTTCCATCCCCTGGCCAGGATGACCGAGGACGAGGAAACGCACTTTCTCCAGTGCCTGGAGACCTACACCAACCGCGAGTGGCGTGACACCAAGGGCCGCACGCCGGCGCGCTACACTTTCGCCACGCTGGTCGATCCGCATGAGGAACTGCCGCCGTCGGAGATTTCGTCGCTGCGCCACTGGGCCAAGATCGCTGAAAAGATGGGCGTCGAAATCGAGCCGATCACCAAGCGGGATCTGGCCAAGCTCGCCAACTACGACGCGCTGTTCATCCGCGAGACCACCTCGATCTCCAACCACACCTACCGCTTTGCCCGCCGCGCCCAGCAGGAAGGTATGCCGGTCATCGACGATCCGCTGTCGATGATCCGCTGCACCAATAAGGTCTATCTCAACGAGCTGATGACCTACAACAAGGTACCGGTGCCGCCGACGGTGATGATAGCCGGCATCTCGGATCTGGAAGTTGCGGCGCAGACGCTGGGCTTCCCCCTGGTGCTGAAGATCCCGGACTCCTCGTTTTCGCGCGGCGTCAAGAAATGCGGCACCTTCGAAGAGTTAAAGACGCTCGCAACCGAATGGCTGGAGGATTCCGACCTCCTGATCGCGCAAAAATTCATTCCGACGGAATATGATTGGCGCGTCGGTGTCCTCGGCGGCCAACCCTTGTTTGCCGTCCATTATCTGATGGCCAAGAAGCATTGGCAGATCGTCAATCATAAGGCCAACGGCAAGCCCGACCAGGGCGGCATCAAGACCTTCACCCTGAAGGAAGCGCCGGCCCATGTCGTCGAGACGGCGGTGAGCGCGGCGCGCTGCATCGGCGACGGCCTCTACGGGGTCGACCTCAAGGAGACCAGGGACGGCGTCTTCGTCATCGAGGTCAACGATAACCCCAACCTCGACCACGGCTGGGAAGACTCCGGCGAAAAAGACGAGGTCTGGGTGCGGCTGACGCAGTGGTTCCTGGAGCGATTGGACCGGCCGGGCCGATGACATCCGAATTGAGGGGAAAAAGATGCTGTTCTTCGTAACCGAGGATTTTCGCGGCTGCGACCGTAAGGAGATCTACCGCCGTTTCCGCGACCAGGGCCGCCTGAAGCCGGACGCGCTGCTCGTGCACCACAGCTGGATCGCAGCGGATATGAGCCGCTGCTTCCTGCTGGTGGAGGCCGATGACGTCACACTCCTGCAGCGGTGGGTCATCGAATGGGCGGATCTGGTCGAATTCGAGATCGTTCCCGTGGCGACGAACAAGGATATGGTGGAGGCGTTGAGCGGACATCTCTGACCTGCGCGCGCTTCGACGAGGTATATCCAGACATTGTATGATGGCAGATGTCCAGGCTGAGCCGATGACTGGCTCGCCCGGCTGTCGCACTTAGCCGGATTGCCTGATCGTCGCGTTCGACGTCAGCAGCCGGTTGATGTCCGACGCTTTCGATGGCACGCCGATCAAATAGCCCTGGGCCTCGACGCAGCCCTCCTTTTGCAGGAATTCAAGCTGCGCTTCGGTCTCGACACCCTCGGCGGTGACGGTGATGCCCAGCTGTGCGCCAAGCCCGATGATGGTGCGCACGATCGCCGCGGTATCGCGACTGTCGATGTCACGGGTGAAAGAGCGATCGATCTTGATCTTGTCGACGGGAAAGCGCCTGAGGTAGCCGAGCGAGGAATAGCCGGTGCCGAAATCGTCCAGCGCTATGCGGACACCCAGATCGCGCAGCTGCCTCAGTGTCTTGAGCACCAGATCGCTCTCGTCCATCAGCACCGTTTCGGTGATTTCCAGTTCAAGCCGGTTGGCCGGCACGCCCGAGAACGCCAGCGCCGAGATGACGCTGCGGGCAAAGGTGCCGCTTTTGATCTGCACGGCGGAGACATTGACTGCGATGCGCAAAGGCGCCCAGCCTGCCGCGGTCGTGCAGGCTTTCCGCAGCGCCCATTCTCCAAGCGGCACGATCAGCCCGGTCTCCTCGGCGGCCGGAATGAAGTCGTCCGGACGCACCAGGCCGCGCACTGGCGAACGCCAGCGCATCAAGGCTTCGGCACCGACGATTTCGCCGGAGGCGATGTTCATGATCGGCTGGAAATCCAGCTCGAATTCCCGGCGTGACAGCGCCGCCCTGAGATCGATTTCGAGCGCCCGGCGCGCGCGCACCATCGCATCCATGGCTGGTTCGAAGAAACGGTAGAGGTTGCGCCCTTCGCTCTTTGCCCGATAGAGCGCCATATCGGCGTTTTTCAGCAAAGTGTCGGTGTCCTTGCCGTCATTCGGAAACAGCGCGATGCCAACACTGATGCCGACGCGCATGTCGTGTCGCTTGTCGCGAAACGGCTTTCCGATGATCTCGACGATGCGTTTGGCCAGTTTTTCCGCATCGCCCGGGCTTTTGAGATTGAACTGGATTATGACGAACTCGTCGCCGCCGAAGCGAGCGACAACGTCCGTTTCATTGCGCAGGCACCGTTGCAGCCGTTCGGCCACGCATTTCAGCAGCCAGTCGCCGGAAGGGTGGCCCCAAGTATCGTTGACCGCCTTGAAGTGATCGAGGTCGAGCGAGAATATCGCCAGCGATCCGTCTTTCGTCTCGCTAAGGGCTTGGTCGAGCCGTTCGCGAAGCATCGAGCGATTGGGCAGGTTGGTCAGTGTGTCGTGATGCGCAAGGTGGGTCATGCGCTCTTCCACGCGCCTGCGCTCGGTCACGTCGTCGAATGTCGCGACCCAGCCGCCGCCGCTCATCGGCCGGCGTGCAACCAGCAGCGTTCTGCCATCGGCAAGATGGCGATGCGTTACGTGTGTTTTGCCCGCCCGCAGGCAGGCTTCGATTTGCGAAATTTCGCTGTCGGGGTCGAGCTTTGTGTAAATGCCCAGTTCCAGCAGCCGCTTAAAGGCATCACGGTGGCTCATGCCAAGCGGGAGGTCGGCCGGCCTGACATGGTAAAGTTCCAGAAAACGTTCGTTGCGCACGATCAGCTTGCCGTCCGCGTCGTACATCAAAAGTCCTTGCGACATGTTGGCAAGTGCCGCGTCGAAACGGCGGTGCTGCTCCTTCAACTCCTGCTCGGCGCGCCGTTGCTCGGTGATATCCTCGTAGATCGATACCCAACCGCCCGACGCCAGCGGCCGGTGCGAAATGTTGACGATACGCCCGTCTGCAAGCGTTTCCTCATAGGTGGAAGGTTTTGCCTGGTCGATATAGGGCTTGCGAATGGCATAGAGTTGCTCAGCGCTTTGCGAGGCGATGCCGATGTCCACGCTGTGCTGGAGGATGTCGAAAAACCGGATGCCGGGCCGTACCACTTCGGCGTCGAGGCGAAAGATACTGATGTAGTTCCTATTGCAGATGATCATCCGTTCATCGGCATCGAACATGCACAGGCCATGCGACATGTTCTCGACCGCTGCCGAAAAACGCTCGTTCTGTTCGCGCAGTTCGTCTTCAATCCGTTGCGGCAGACCAACGCCTTTGACCCGTCGTCGGCGGACGGACGAACCTGCCTTGATACCGGCAACGGGCATGTAGCGCGCCTATGGACCGTGGTTAACCACGGCACTCTTGTCCTTGCCGGTTAATTTACGGTTTTCAGCCGGCTGGAACGGCAGTCTGGCGTCGCGACTTCTCGATCGCCGCAAACCGTTTGAGAAAGGCATTCTGCGCCCAGGTCACCGAGCGCGGCGTGACATCGAAGCGCTCGGCATTGAAGCCGCGCGGCCGGCCGAAGAACTCCGTCGCCTCTGCCGTTGAAAAACCCGCAAGCAGCGTCGCTTCGAAATAAGCGGCGATCTGATCCGCTCGCTTGATCTCCTTGCGCAGTCCCGCGTCGAGTTCCGCTGGCAGCGAAAAGCGCAGATGGATGGCGCGCTGCAGCCTGATCTCGCAGTCCCTGTAGCTGCCGCCCATCACGGACTTGAACGGCGAGATCATGTCGCCGATGACATATTCCGGCGCGTCGTGCAGCAGCGCCGCCAACCGCGCATCGGCGTCGGCATCCGGCACCAGCTCGCCGACAAGCGTTTCGACCAGCAGCGAATGCTGGGCGACCGAAAAGGCGTGCTCGCCTCTGGTCTGGCCGTTCCAGCGCGCGACGCGGGCAAGGCCGTGAGCGATATCTGAGATCTCGATGTCGAGCGGCGAGGGGTCGAGAAGATCGAGCCGTCGCCCGGACAGCATGCGCTGCCAGGCGCGCGGCGGCGCCCCGGCGCGATCGGCCGCCATCAGGCCTCCTCCGCGCCGACGGCTTCCAGCGGAAAGCTGAATTTCGCCCAGGGCGGGATGGTGAGCGACACGGCGACGTCGTCAGCCAGGATCGGCAGGCCGGCGTCGAACGCTGCCTTGACCCGGTCAATGCGGGCAATGGCGAGGCCTGTCGTGCCGGCGGTCGAGCCAAGCGTGCCGACAGGCCGCCCCTCCACGGTCAACTCTGCGCCCGAGGCGGGCAGGGAGCGTCCGGCCGAGACAATCAACACCCGGCGCCGGGCAGTGCCGCGATGCTGCATGCGCGAGACGACCTCCTGGCCGACATAGCAGCCCTTCTTGAAGCCGACGCCGCCGATCTCGTCGAGCAGCACGTCATGCGGAAACGCATCGCCGAGCTGATAGTCGCTGCCGCTTTCGGCAATGCCATGGGCGATGCGAAAGGCTTGCCATGCGGCAAGGTCGCCTCCTTCTGCGGTGCCATCATAGAAGCGCTTGACGATAGCATCGACGAACCGCGCATCAGCAAACGGTGCCGATTCAAATTGCGAGGCAGTTGAAGCGCTTTCCCATAGGACGGTCACAACCGGGTGATCTAGCTTGGCAATTTGGACTTTGGCGCGCAACTTGTAGAGCGTCAGCCGGCGCATGAAATCGTCAGCGGTCTCGGCACGGCATTCGAGGCGGAAAGCATTTTCGCCGGCGCGCGAGATCAAGAAGTCGAAAAGGATCTTGCCTTGCGGCGTCAGCAGGGCGCCGGGCTTTGCTTCGCTGCTCCCGAGCACGTCGAGGTCGGTAGTCAGGATGTTCTGCAAAAAGTGCGCGGCATCCGGCCCGGACACGGAAACGAGTGCGCGATCTCTGAGCGAGGCAAAGGGCATGGTGGGAAAACGAGCCTGATCTTGCAAAACTGTCGGCCATTACGTAAGCCGCTGGCACTTCCCCCGCAAGAGACCTGATCCGCATGGCCCCCATCTACGATCTCATCCTGACAGGTGGCACCGTGGTCAACCACGACGGCGAGGGTTTTCGCGACGTCGGCATCAATGGTGGGCGCGTCGCTGCCATCGGCGATCTCCGCCAGGCGTCGGCCGGCGAGACAATCGACTGCCGCGGACTGCATATCCTGCCGGGCGTCGTCGATAGCCAGGTGCATTTCCGCGAGCCGGGACTGGAGCACAAGGAAGATTTGGAGACGGGCTCGCGGGCAGCGGTGCTTGGCGGCGTCACCGCCGTCTTCGAGATGCCGAACACCAATCCGCTGACCACCAGCGAGACGACCCTTGCCGACAAGGTGCGGCGTGCCACCGGCCGCATGCATTGCGACTTTGCCTTCTGGGTCGGCGGGACCCGCGACAATGCAAAAGACGCTGGCGATCTCGAGCGGCTGCCGGGTGCGGCCGGCATAAAAGTGTTCATGGGCTCGTCCACCGGCGACCTGCTGGTCGAGGACGACGAAGGCGTTGCCTCGATCCTGAGGAACACACGCCGCCGCGCCGCCTTTCACTCCGAGGACGAGTTCCGGCTGCGCGAGCGGCTCGGCGAGCGCATCGAGGGCGATCCGTCCTCACATCCGGTGTGGCGCGACGAGATCGCCGCATTGCGCTGCACCGAGCGCCTGGTGCGCATCGCGCGCCAGGTCCGTGCCCGGATCCATGTGCTGCACATCTCGACCGCCGAAGAGATAGGCTTCCTCGAACAGCACAAGGATGTCGCGACTTGCGAGGCGACGCCGCATCATCTGACGCTGAGCGCAGATGACTATGCGCAGTTAGGCACGCTGATCCAGATGAACCCGCCGGTGCGCGCCGCGCGCCATCGCGAGGGGGTCTGGCAGGGCATTGCGCAAGGCGTTGTCGATGTCCTCGGCTCCGACCATGCGCCGCACACGCTGGCCGAGAAGGCAAAACCTTATCCGGCGTCGCCGTCAGGCATGACCGGCGTGCAGACTTTGGTGCCGATCATGCTGGATCATGTCAACGCCGGCCGGCTGACGTTGCAGCGCTTTGTCGACCTGACCAGCCATGGCCCACAGCGCATTTTCGGCATCGCCAGGAAAGGCCGTATTGCCGCCGGCTACGATGCCGATCTGACCATCGTCGACCTGAAGCGCCGCGAGATCATCGCCAACGCCCAGCAAGGCTCCAAGGCCGGTTGGACGCCTTATGACGGCAGGCAGGTGACCGGCTGGCCGGTCGGCACTATCGTTCGGGGCCGGCGCGTGATGTGGGAAGGCGAGATTGCCACGCCAGGCCAAGGCAGGGCGGTGGAGTTTTCCGAGGCGTTGGCGGGCTAAGCTCCCTGCCTCAATAAGGGCCAGGCCTGACCACTCAATCCCCAGCGACGAAGAACGTCCATTGCCCGGTCGGCGTGATGCCGACGCGGTAGAAGATGTAGGCGCCGAACTGCTTCATGTTGTCATAGTCGCTGGCAGTGACGATCTTGAATAACTCGACCCGCTGCCTGGCATCGAGCTTGTCCAACGGCAGGGCGAAAAAATACGGCCAGACGTAGAGATCCTGCGGCGTGCCTGCATCGACATGGACATAGCCGGCATTGAGCACCTCTTCCAGGATGGCGAGGATTTCCTGGCCTTCCGTGTCGCCCGAAAGCCCTTTCAGGAAGGCGATCGGGTCGCCCTCCATGTCGCCCAGCGACAATTGGGTCATCATGTCGCCCGTGCCGATCAGCGGCCGCAGTCTTTCGATGTCGCCGCTTTTGCACGCCTCGACGATCAGATCGTGCATGCGCCTGACCGGTTCCGGCAACTTGGCAAGGTCGTAAACGACTTCGGGCACAGGCGCGTCCGGATCGACATGCGGATTGGCCATGCCGCCGTCGTCCGCTGGCCCTTTCGGTTCGGTTTGCCTTGGCTCGTCGGACGGAGTCGGCTGGCTGGCTGCAGGTGGCGTCGTGCCGAGCGGGCCGGGCATCGGCACGGTACTTCCGGGCGGCGACATGTCGCCGTCGGGCGGCGGCGTGACCGGCGAAGGCAGGTCTTCGCGCTTGATCTCGCTGAGGGCGTGAGCGGGACTGCTCGCAAGAAACAGTGCAAGGGGAATCGTGGCGCAGGAGGCGATAAGCCAAATGCTGAGGACCAGGCCGCGCGGCTTGCCTGATATCGAAAAATTCACCGCCTGCTACTCCCTGGTTCCAGGCCCACTCATGTGCCCGGACATGATGTGCCCGGACATGATGTCCGGCGACGCGCCGTCGTCAAAGAACCGGGGTCAGTGCCGCAGCCTTTCGGGCTCGAAGGCCCCGGCAACCACCTTTTCGCGCATGCGATCGAGCAGGGCAAGCGCCGAGGTCTCGCCATTGGTTCGCAGCATCTCGCCGAATGCCGTTTCGAGGGCTGCCTCGGCGATGATTTCCGGCTCGATCCCCGCCGACAATCCTTCCGCCCAGGCTTCGCTGTGGCTTTCCACGGCGGTCAGGCGCTTTTCTTCCCTGACCAGCGCGTCGATGTCGTTGACGCCATGTTCCATTGCGATGTCCACCCTTTCAAGCGGTGATCCGTTGGATAGGGATCAAGCTTGAGCTGTCCCTTTTACACGCAGGCGAAGTAAGTACTTGTAAATGCGACATTTTTTTGGTCGTTTTCTACAAAACCCGTCGCATTAAGCAAACCTGCGTCCGATCCGTTTCAAACTTACCCGATTAGGCCGGCCAAGGGGACGGAAACCTTCAGTTTGAGTTAATTTCACATCTGCGCGCTAACGTTTCGTTAACATAGTTGCAAAAGTGCAACATCAGGTTTGCACCAAGACCTCACCCGAGGCAAGCGGAGAAGTGTCGAACGCGTCCGCCGCCAACAGCGCCGACGCTTGATTCCGCTTTGCCGGAACGGCAGCTGCCGCCGTCAGTTCCCGTAGCGCGAGGCGATGTCGCGAGACAGCGTCTCGCCTTCCTTCATGTAGCGGCTGATGGCTTCCGTCGCCGAGGCGGTGCATTGCGTATAACTGCCGCCGAAGGATCGGTAGCCGCGGTTGAAGCTGGCGATGAAGCGGGCGCGCCGCTCAGGGTTCGGATTTTCTGATGCGATCAGTTTTTCCATCTCGGCCCGCCACCGGTCGCCCTTCTCGCCGCATAGATTGCGCAGGAAATGCAACGAGCCGAGCACTTCCGCCAGCCGCAACAGCCCGGGCTCGAACGGCGCCTCGGCGGCAATGGCAGGACGCAAGCCGACAACCACACTGACGGCGAGGCAGGCGGCGAGAAACGGTGATGTGCGGTTCATGAGCCCTTGTGCTGAAACAATTTGTTGCCTGCAAGGCGATTCTCAAGCTCAGTTCGCGCCGCCCTTGCTGGTGGCCAGCAGGTCGTCGGCGATATCAAACACTGCATCGGCAAGCTGCATCGCTGTCATTTCGGCCAGTGTATAGAAGGCGGCGGTTTCGGCGTCGTCACTGGCCACCGCCTCGCCGCCGGCATAGTTGGCCCCAAACACCGTCAGCCGGTAGTCGACCGGATGCCCATTGCCGCTGCCGTCGATGTGGATTTCCCGCAGCGGCCGGTAGTTGCGCGCCTGCAATCCGGTCTCTTCCAGCAATTCGCGCCTTGCTGCCTGTTCCAGCGTCTCGCCGGCTTCGACCTTGCCACCGGGAAAGGCATAAAGGCCCTGCGAGGGCGGTCTGGCCCGCTTGACCAGCAGCACCGTGTTCTCGCGCACGACGCAGACCGAGACTGCCGGAATGATCTTACGTGCTTCCATGGGTTCCCGATCGCTCGATTGGCATAGCCCGTTGTGGACCGGCCGTCGGCGAACAGCTTTAGCGGTTGCGAAAGGCAGGTTCCATGGTCACTTTCACATGTCACCCATTCGAGAGCTGAATTCATGTGCGGACGCTTTGCCTTGACCGCCACTCCGGACCAGACCGCCGCCCTTCTCGGTCTGGCGGAGTTGGAGGAGTTTCCGCCCCGCTACAATATCGCGCCGACGCAGCCGGTGCTGATGGCGCTCGCCGGATTGCCGCAGGCGCCGGGCTCGAACCTGCCCGACCGCCGCTCGATGCTGGTGCGCTGGGGCCTGATCCCGGCCTGGGTCAAGGATACGCGTAACTTCCCGCTGCTGTTCAACGCGCGTTCTGAGGGGGCTTCGGAAAAGCCGTCGTTTCGCGCTGCCATGCGCCATCGCCGCGCCCTGGTACCGGCTTCGGGATTCTACGAATGGCACCAAACCGCTGGCAGAAGAGGGCAGCCCTATTGGGTGCGGCCAAAGCATGGAGGGCTTGTCGCCTTCGCCGGGCTGATTGAGACGTATGCCGAGCCGGGTGGCTCGGAAATGGACACCAGCGCCATTCTGACCGCCCACGCCAATGCCGATATTGCCCATATCCACGACCGCATGCCGGTGGTGATCCATCCCGAGGATTTCGCGCGCTGGCTGGATTGCCGCACGCTCGAGCCGCGTGATGTGGCCGATCTGCTGAGACCCACCCGGCCCGATTTCTTCGAAGCGATCCCGGTTTCCGACCTCGTCAACAAGGTCGCCAATACCGGGCCGGAGATTCAGGAGAAGGGCGTCGTCGAGCCTGAGCCCGAGAAGGTCAAGCGCCAGAAGTCCGGCGCGAACGACAGTCAAATGACATTATTTTAGCGAAAGCTACTATTTCCAGGACACCGTGAGCGCCTCAATCTTCACCCGACGGCATTCTCAGGCAGCGCGTGGCGACACGATCTTCTGTGCCGGCTTCTTCTTCTTCGCGGTGTGCAGAAGAGCTGCGACGATTGCTGCCGGGCCGATCGCCCGGTAATGGCTGGCGAGCGCCGGTTGCTTGGCGCGGTTGGATTCTTGCTTAGGCATTATTCTCTTCCCTGGTAACGTCTTCGTGTCTGCGTTTGCTGGCCGAATCCGACCAAATCGTGACGCTTGCTGATCTAGCCGGCGAATGTTTCATGACAGTGCCGATCTGTTTAATAAAATGTTTCAGTGGCTCATTTCCTGTGAGCCAACGATATTTTTGGCGAAGGTAGCGACTTGACGGCAACACCGGGCAAGGCGATAAAGCCGGCCATGAAAACGTCGTTCGCCATTTGCGGCATTTGCATTATCGACTAGCCTCGCGCTGGTCCTGGACGTTTTCGCCTCATCTCCTCCCAGATTGGACAAACGCCCCGGCCAGCAGGCTGGAGCTCGATTTTGCGCCTCGGCGTGACCGACTCCATCCAGAGCACGATCCCAAAAGATCATGCTCAAACAAAGTAACGCACCGGAACGCACGTATGTCTGACGCATCGAAGAGCCTGCGCCTCTACAACACGCTAACGCGGAGCAAGGAGGATTTCTTCCCGATCGATCCGCGCAACGTGCGCATGTATGTCTGCGGCCCGACGGTCTACGACTTCGCCCATATCGGCAATGCGCGGCCGGTGATCGTCTTCGACGTGCTGTTCCGTTTGCTGCGCCATCTCTACGGGCAAGCGCATGTCACTTACGTCCGCAACATCACCGACGTCGACGACAAGATCAACGCTCGCGCGCTGCGCGATTTCGGCGGCGAGATTGCCTTGGGCAAGCTGTCGCTGAACGAAGCGATCAGGCGGGTCACCGAAAAGACCGCCGATCAGTTCCACAAGGACGTGGCGGCGCTCGGTTGCCTGGAACCGACGGTCGAGCCGCGCGCCACCGAGTTCGTCGAGCCTAGGCCCGACGGCAAGGTCGACATGATCCTCTTGATTCAACGCTTGATCGAACGCGGCCATGCCTATGTCGCGGCTGGAGAAGTCCTGTTCGACACCGCTTCCATGCCGGACTACGGACAGTTGTCGAAGCGCAATCTCGACGAGCAGCAGGCAGGCGCCCGCGTCGCCGTCGATGCGCACAAGAAGAACCCGCAGGATTTCGTGCTGTGGAAATTGTCTTCGCCCGAGGAACCGGGCTGGGAGAGTCCGTGGGGCAGGGGTCGGCCGGGCTGGCACATCGAGTGCTCGGCGATGTCGGCCGCCTATCTCGGCGAGGTGTTCGACATCCATGGCGGTGGTCTCGACCTGATCTTTCCACACCACGAGAACGAGATCGCCCAGTCACGTTGCGCCCACGGCACCGAAACGATGGCCAAGGTGTGGATGCACAACGGTTTCCTGCAGGTCGAGGGCCAGAAGATGTCCAAGAGCCTGGGCAATTTCTATTCGATCACCGAACTGCTGGAGACGGAGACTTTTGGCGGCCGCAAATGGCCGGGCGAGGTGCTCAGGCTGGCGATGCTGATGACGCATTATCGCGAGCCGATCGACTTTTCCGTACGCAAGCTGGAAGAGGCGGAGAATACGCTGCGCAAATGGAAGCGAGCGGCCGATCTGGCGCCGCCAACGGCAAAATCGGTGCCGGCGGATGTGATCGAAGTGCTGTCGGATGACCTCGCCACCTATCCCGCATTCCAGTTGCTGACCCAGTTGGCTGGCGATGCTGTTGATTTCGACGCTGGTAGCAGCAACGCAGCCGCCGAAGACAACGATGCTGCCACTTTGCTGAAGGCATCGCTGCTGTTCCTCGGCTTCGACGTCGCAACAGCCAAGGTGGATGAAGACGCCATTGCCAAAGCGATCGCCAAACGCCTCGCGCTGATCGCCGCCAAGAACTGGGCCGAGGCCGACCGCATCCGCGACGAGTTGCTGGCGCAAGGCATCCAGTTGAAGGACGGCAAGGACCCTGTCACCGGCGAACGCATCACCACCTGGGAGGTAAAAAGATGATCGATCATCTCGGCATCACCGTTTTGGATTTCGACGTGTCGAAAGCTTTTTACGACAGGGCGATGGCGCCGCTTGGTGCCTCGCTGCTCTACATGGTGCCGCAGGAATATACCGGCGGCGCCAAGGTCGGCGGCTACGGCCGCGACCGGCCAGTGTTTTGGCTGCATGCCGGCAAGGACAAGCCGAAGGATCATCAACACGTCGCTTTCACGGCGCGCAGCCGTGCCGAGGTCGATGCCTTTCACGCGGCGGCAAGGACAATGGCGGGCCGGGCCTGCGCCCGCACTATCATCCGAACTATTATGGCGCCTTCGTCTTCGATCCCGACGGCAACAATGTCGAGGCGGTCTGCCATGCTCCGGAGTAAAATGCGATGAGCCTTGACAACAGACCGGTGTATACGGGCGGCTGCCAGTGCGGCGCAGTGCGCTTCCGCGTCGAAGGCGCGCTCGGCGATGCCTCCGTCTGCCATTGCCGCATGTGCCAGAAGGCGAGCGGCAATTTTTACCTGCCGCTGGTCTCGGTGCGCGGCGCAGGACTCGACTGGACGCGCGGCGAGCCCAAACGCTTCCGCTCGTCCAATGCGGCGTTGCGCGGTTTCTGCGCCGAATGCGGCACGCCGCTGACCTTCGAAGCGACCGACGGCGTGGCGCTCGCCATCGCCGCATTCGACCACCCCGAGGAGATCGCGCCGACGATCCAATGGGGTGTCGAAGCCAAGCTCCCCTATGTGGATCATGTCCACGAATTGCCCGGTGAGGAAACGATGGCCGACGTCTCGTCTGCCTCCTATCTCGCCGACCTCGTCTCCTACCAACATCCCGACCATGACACCGAACAATGGCCGCCGGAGGAAAGATCATGACCGAAACCGTTCGTACCGGCGGCTGCCAGTGCGGCGCCGTGCGCTTCCGCATCCACGGCGCGCTCGGCCGCCCCTCGATCTGTCATTGCCGCATGTGCCAGAAACAGTTCGGCTCGTTTTTCGGCGCGCTTGTGACAGTGCCGAGCGACGGCGTCGAATGGCTGCGCGAGGAGCCGAGTTACTTTCAGTCGTCGGTCAACATCGATCGCGGCTTCTGCGCCCGCTGCGGCACGCCGCTGACCTACCGCCAGCCCGGCGCGCTCGAGATCGCCATCGGCGCCTTCGACGACCGTTCCGATCTGGCGCCGCAGATCCAGGTCAACTACGCCGCCAGGCTGCCTTGGGTGGAGACGATCTTCGACGCGCCAATCCACGACGATCCGGATTTCTACGCGCGACAGGAGTCAATCATCTCCTTCCAGCATCCCGATCACGAGACGGCCAACTGGCCGCACCAGGGCCTGAAACTATGAGCAGCGAATTCCGCACCCTCTATCCCGAGATCGAGGCTTTCGAGTCCGGCATGCTAGACGTTGGCGATGGCCATCAGGTCTATTGGGAGCGCTCCGGCACCCGCGGTGCCAAGCCGGCGGTATTCCTGCATGGCGGACCGGGCGGCACCATTTCGCCAAAGCACCGGCGGCTGTTCGATCCGACGCTGTACGATGTCATCCTGTTCGACCAGCGTGGCTGTGGAAAATCGACGCCCAATGCCTCGCTCGAAGCCAACACCACCTGGCATCTGGTCGCCGACATAGAGCGGCTGCGCGACATGTGCGGCTTCGACAAATGGCTGGTGTTCGGCGGCTCGTGGGGTTCGACGCTGGCGCTGGCCTATGCCGAGACACACCCCGAGCGGGTCAGCGAACTGGTCGTGCGCGGCATCTACACGCTGACCCGCGCCGAACTCGAATGGTACTACCAGTTCGGCGTCTCGGAGATGTTCCCCGACAAATGGGAGCGGTTTTTGGCGCCCATTCCGGAGGCTGAGCGCGGCGACATGATGGCCGCCTACCGCAAACGGCTGGTCGGTAGCGATCCTGTGGCGCAGGTCGAGGCCGCTCGCGCCTGGAGCCTGTGGGAGGGCGAGACGATCACTTTGCTGCCGGAACCGGAAACCAGCGGTCCCTTCGGCCAGGATGATTATGCCCTGGCCTTCGCCCGCATCGAGAACCACTATTTCGTCCATGCCGGCTGGCTGGAAGAGGGACAGCTGCTGCGTGATGCATGGAAGCTTAAGGATATACCGGGTAGCATCGTTCACGGCCGCTACGACATGCCGTGCCCGGCGCGCTATGCCTGGGCGCTGCACAAGGCGTGGCCGAAAGCGGATTTCCATCTGATCGAAGGTGCCGGCCACGCCTATTCGGAGCCGGGCATCCTCGACAGGCTGATCCGCGCAACGGACGTGTTTGCCGGGAAATGACGATGGCTCGCGAGCGCCTTTATCTGTTCGACACGACGCTGCGCGATGGTCAGCAGACGCCGGGTATCGACTTTTCCGTCGAGGACAAGATCGCCATCGCCAAGCTGCTCGACGAGTTCGGCATCGACTACGTCGAGGGCGGTTACCCTGGCGCCAATCCAACCGACACCGCCTTTTTCGCCGAGCGTCGCACGGCCGATGCCAAGTTCGTCGCCTTCGGCATGACCAAGCGGGCAGGAGTGTCGGCCTCGAACGACCCCGGCCTCACCGCGCTGGTCCAGTCGAAGTCGGATGCCATCTGCTTCGTCGCCAAGAGCTGGGACTACCATGTCCGCGTCGCGCTCGGCTGCACCAATGAGGAGAACCTCGAGGCGATCAAGGCCTCGGTCGAGGCGGCGCTCAGTGCCGGCAAGGAGGCGATGGTCGACTGCGAGCATTTCTTCGATGGCTTCAAGGCCAACCCCGATTATGCGCTGGCCTGCGCCAGGACGGCCTACGATGCCGGCGCGCGCTGGGTGGTTCTATGCGACACCAATGGCGGCACGCAGCCCTCCGAGGTGCGCGCCATCGTCGAAAAGGTGATCGCGGCCGGCATACCGGGCGACCATCTCGGCATCCACGCCCATGACGACACCGGCCAGGCGGTGGCGAATTCGCTTGCCGCCGTGGAGGCCGGCGTGCGCCATATCCAGGGCACGCTGAATGGCATAGGCGAGCGCTGCGGCAACGCCAATCTGATCTCGATCGTGCCGACATTGTCGTTGAAGCCTGCCTTTGCCGGCCGCTTTGCAACGGGCATTTCAGCGGAGGCGTTGACCGGTATATCGCGCTTGTCCCGCGCCTTCGACGAGTTGCTGAACCGTGCGCCGGAAGCGCAGGCCCCCTATGTCGGCGCCTCCGCATTCGCTACCAAGGCCGGCATCCATGCCTCGGCGCTGGCCAAGGAGCCGGCGACCTACGAGCATGTACCGCCAGAGACTGTCGGCAACCGCCGCCGCGTCATGGTTTCGGACCAAGGCGGCAAGGCGAATTTCATGGCCGAGCTGAAACGGCGCGGCATCGACATGCCCCGGGACGACCATCGCCTCGACGCGCTGATCGCCGTGGTCAAGGAGCGTGAGGCGGAGGGCTACGCTTACGAAGGCGCCGACGCCAGCTTCGAGCTTCTGGCGCGCAAGATGCTGCATGGCGTGCCGGAATTCTTCCGCGTCACTTCATTCCGCTGCATGGTCGAGCGCCGCTTCGACGCCAACGGCCAGCTGAAGACGGTCTCGGAGGCGATTGTGAAAGTGCTGGTCAAGGGCGAGGAGAAGATGTCGGTCGCCGAAGGCCATGGCCCGGTCAACGCGCTCGACATTGCGCTGCGCAAGGATCTCGGCAAATTCCAGAGCGAGATCGCCGATCTCGAGCTGGCCGACTTCAAGGTGCGTATCCTCAATGGTGGCACCGAGGCGATTACCCGCGTGCTGATCGAATCGCATGACGGCACCGGTGCGCGCTGGTGGACGGTCGGCGTCTCCGAAAACATCATCGATGCTTCGTTCCAGGCGCTGATGGATTCGATCGTCTACAAGCTGATGAAGAACCGCGACATGGCCGGGCTGATCGCGGCGGAGTGAGGAAATGGGCTTCACGATAAGCTGGGTCGCATTCAATGGTCTGCCACTCGCGAAGGCAGCGCTGGCTTTCGGTCTGGCTCAGAGCGGACAATCGGACGAGGTTTTTGATTTTGACTACAATGGCGTGACGGTTGGTCAAAATTGGTCTGTCGTCATTTTTAACGACGTGAACATGGACCTGGTGGACGAGAAGCGCCTGGCTAACCTTTCGACGGGCAGGGACATTGTCGTCGTTCACAATATCGATACGGTCATGCTGCAATGGGCCGAACAGTGGCGCGACGGGCACGAAGTCTGGAGCATACGACACACCAGCGCAGACGGTGCGCGCAACCTGGAAGCGACAGGAAACCTTCCATCCTGTTTCGAGGAGATCCGCCGCGAGCGCTTCGCAGATCAGGATCGCGAGGACGCAGGTGCTGCCGCCATAGACTTTATCGCCGATATTCCGATCGAGGTGGCAGAATGCGTGACGGGCTTTCGTCACGACACCGTTGGAGCGGAATTCATGGAATTGGTGCCTGCGCCCGGCGAGACCAAATGACTGCGGGCTTCGCGCATTTCAATGAACTGGTGAAAACTCCGGGTTCTTGAACCATCAGCGAGACTCCATTGATCCATCAGAACTTTGCGATGGTCTTGCCGGGGCCGCTGGCGCATAGCCTTGGGCCATGGCTACCCAAGTACTTCAAATCGAGGCCGATACCAAAGCTCGTCGCGGCTTCTTGCTGGCGCTCGGCGCCTACCTGCTTTGGGGGCTGCTGCCCTTCTACATGAAGGCTGTCGCGCATCTGCCGCTGGCCGAAGTCATCGCCCACCGCATCGTCTGGTCGGTGCCGATCGCGGCCGCCGTCCTGGTCTGGGCGGGCCGCACTGCCGATTTCAAAGCGGCCGTTCGTTCGCCGCGCATCATTTCGATGGCGCTGCTGACGGCGGCGCTGATCTCGGTCAACTGGGGCATCTATGTCTGGGCGATCGCGGTCGACCGCACGATCGAGACCGCGCTTGGCTATTACATCAACCCGCTGGTCAGCGTCGTTGTCGGCGCGCTGCTGCTCGGCGAACGGCTCGACCGCCTGCAGATCGCGGCGGTGGTGCTCGCGGCAATCGCCGTCGCGGTGCTAACCATCGACGCTGGCAAGCTGCCCTGGGTGTCGCTGGTGCTGGCCTTTTCCTTTGCCGCCTATGGCTTCTTCCGCAAGACGCTGCCAATTGGTCCAAGCCAGGGCTTCCTGCTCGAAGTGCTGCTACTGTCGGTGCCGGCGCTCGGCTACATCGTCTTCCTGATCGCCACAGGACAGGATCATTTCGTCTCCAGCTCCTTGAACGACACCGCCTTGCTGGTCGGCTGCGGACCGGTCACCGCCGTGCCGCTGCTGTTGTTTGCGTTCGGCGCCAGGCTGCTGCGCCTCTCCACCATCGGCATCATGCAATATATCGCGCCGACAATCGTCTTTTTGATCGCGGTGCTGATTTTCGGCGAACCCTTCGGCAGCGTTCAGGCCATCGCCTTCGGCCTGATCTGGGCGGCGCTGGCGATGTACTCCTGGTCGATGTTTTCTTCGGCGCGCAAGACCGTCGCCGCATCCGCTCGATCCGCGTAACGAAGAAAGGCGGCTGGCGGGCCTAATGCCGGCAGCCGCCTCTTTCACGGTCGCTCAGCGCTTCGGCCCGAAGCCTGGATAGGGCTGCAGCGGCACGACGGCGGCAATGTCCATCATGCCGGCCTTGACCAGCGGCAAGGTTGCGAGATGGCTGCGCACGTCGGCATCGCTGCCGGCCTCGAACATCATGCCGCTGCCGGGAATGTCGCCTCGATTCCACACCTGACGCACGGCGCCTTCGGCATAGAGCGTGCGGCGCTGCTCGGCCTCGCCGGGCAGCAGAGGCGCGAAATCGGCGTCGGTGAACTTTTCGGTGTTGCGCACAAGAAGGGCAAAGAACTGCATCGGAATCTCCTGATGTTGGCCGTTGGAATGGCGAAAATATTCGCTTCGGCTGGCCAGACAGTCCAAGACTGATTAGGCTAAAGTTGAGACCTCACGGGACTTGAGCATCGGAGCAACAATGTTCGACCTGCGCCAGCTCCGCTATTTCATCACGGTGGCCGAAACCGGCAATGTCGGGCGTGCCGCCGAATTGCTCCACATCTCGCAGTCGCCGCTCAGCCGCCAGATCATGCAGCTGGAGCAGCAACTGGGCATCACATTATTCGAGAGGGCGAGGCAGCGTGTTCATCTCAATCCGAAGGCCGCGCCTTTCTTACCGAGGCGCGTGCGCTGCTGGCCCATGCAAGACGGCTGGAGGAGCTCGGCCGCAATCTCGCCAGCGGTACGGTCGGCCGTCTCGCCATCGGCTATGTCGAAGGTGCGGTCCATGCCGGGCTTGTCGCTCGGATGCTGCGCCAGTTTCGCCGCGACCGGCCCGAATTTCATCTTCAACTGAAGGGCCAGCGTTCCGCCGCGCAGATCGAAGCGCTGCGCGAACGATCGCTCGATCTGGGCCTCGTCTACACGCCTCCTTCTGCCGACGATCCCGACATCGCCGCCTTGCTCATCATGCGCGAGCCTCTGGTTCTGGCGATGCCGGAAAGCGATCCATTGGCCGAAATCGCGGAGATACTGCCGCAGCAACTGGACGGACGCACCTGGATCACGGTGGTGCGCCAGCCTGACGACACCAACCGCAGCCAATTTCTCGCCGCCTGTGCGAAGGCCGGTTTCCTGCCCGACATAGCCTATGAGACGACCGATCCGTTGACGTCGTTGGGCTTGGTCAGCGCCGGGCTTGGGCTGGCGACGGTGCAGGCCAGCCTGCGGAGTGCCGCGCCGCCTCAGATCGTGTTTCGCGATCTGCCGTGGTTCGAACGCACCGTCTCGATCCATCTCGCCTGGCGACGTCAGGACAAGCGGGCGGTCATCGCGGACTTAAGGAAGGCAGTAGGGAAGGAGTTAATGAAGGAGTTAATAGTGAATAGTGAATAGTAAAGTACAACACCTTCCGAACCGGCGCGCGTGTCTATCCCTACTCCCTACTCCCTACTCACTCTACATTTTATCAATCACCGACTGCACGCCCTCCGTCGGTGCATCGACGGAGGATCCCGCCACCATGATGGCGGCTACGATCGCTTCCGGGTCCTCGACCACCAGCGGCTTGACCCGCTGCGCGGTGTGGATGAAGCCTTCCGTTGCCATGTGGTCGAGCAGCGCCAGCATCGGATCCCAGAACCCTCCGACGTTGCCGAAGACGATCGGCTTACGATGATGTCCGAGCTGCGCCCAAGTCATGATCTCGACGATCTCCTCGACGGTGCCGATGCCGCCGGGCAACGCCACAAAGGCGTCGGATTTCTCGAACATCCTGTGTTTGCGCTCGTGCATGTTGTCGGTGATGACGAGCTCGTCGAGCCGGTCAAGCGCGGTTTCGGTCGCCTCCCGGTTGATCAGAAAACGTGGAATTATGCCCGTTACCTTGCCGCCGGCCTTTAATGCCCCTTCAGCGACGGCACCCATGATACCTTTAGTGCCGCCGCCATAAATCAGACGCAGGCCGGACTTGGCGATCGAGCGGCCAAGCAGGTGTCCGGCCTTGATATAGGTTTCATCTCGGCCCGGGGACGAGCCGCAATAGACGCAGACAGATCGAATCGTGTTCATGTTATGATTGGTGATAGGGACTATTGGCATGGTCAAGCCCCGGAGCGGGCTTTTTCTTGTCGGCTTTGGCAAAACAGGCTAGACCGAAATTAGGTGGCTAAGGGGCAGGGAAACATGGCAATTAATCCGTTGAAGGCGTTTTTGTTCGCGGCTGGCGGCTCCGTCGCTGCGGCGGGAACCGCCTATGTATCGGGCGCACTCGACCCGTATCTCAATTCTACCCCGCCTGCGGAAGTCGCGGCGCTGACGCCGCCGGTTTCGAAACCGGTCGCTCCGGCAACCGAGGGGCGGCTGCCGTCTGCGCCCGCCGCGTCCACCGATGCGGCGACGCCCGCCGCGCCGGCCGCTGCAGGTGCGATCGTGCCGACCTTCGACATCGTGCGCGTCGAAAGCAACGGCTCGATCGTCGTCGCCGGCAATGCAGCGCCCAACGCCAAGGTCGAGATTCTCAACGGTTCGACTGTGCTCGGCTCGACGGTCGCCGGTCCCGACGGCGCCTTTGCCATTATTCTCGACGATCCGCTGAAGCCCGGCGACTATACGATCACGCTTCGCTCTACGGCCGACAATGTCGTGACCGCCTCGGCGCAGACCGCCGTCGTTTCGATTCCCCAGAATTCCACCGGTCAAGTGCTGGCAATGGTCGAGGAGCCGGGAAAGCCGTCCGAACTGCTCACTGTTCCTGCCCCTGAGGCAAAATCTGACGCCTCGCCGCCAACCGGCGAACAGGCGGCCGTTCAGCCACCCGCCACCGGCACCGAATTGCCGGCTGCCGCAGCGCCGGCCGCCCCGGCGGCTGATGTTCCAGCAGCGCCTGCTTCTGCCGCGCCGGCCGCTGTTGAAGCCGCACCGGCTCCGGCAGCGCCCGCCACACCGGCAGCGCCTGCTACTTCCACGGCGGAGCCCAAGGTCGTCGTCGAAGCCGTCGAAATCGACGGCAACAAGATTTTCGTTGCCGGGGTCGCCGATCCCGGCCGCAAGGTGCGCGCCTATGCCAATGATATCCTGCTCGGCGACGCGAAGACCTCGCCCGACCGCCACTTCCTGGTCGAAGCGACACGCGACGTCCCGGTCGGCACCTACACCATCCATGTCGACGCGCTCGACGCCGACGGGGTGACGGTGGTGGCTCGTGCCGCCGTGCCGTTCGAACGCGAGCCGGGCGAGGCGGTTGCCGCCGTCGCACCCGCCGAGCCAAAGCCTGCCGAGGTAAAACCAGCCGAGCCGAACGCTCCGGCCACCGAAGCCGCACCGGCGACAGCCGCCGAAACGCCCGCAACTGCCCCCATTCCTGCCACCGAGGCCCCGGCCGAAATGGCCGTCGCGACGCCTCCGGGCGAAGCTCCCGAGACCGTGGGCCCCAAGCTCGAACATGCCAATGGCGCAGTCATCATCCGCCGCCACGACACGCTGTGGCGGATTTCGCGGCGGGTCTATGGCCAGGGCATGCGCTACTCGACCATCTATCTCGCCAACCAGGACCAGATCAGCAATCCGAACCGCATCTGGCCGGGGCAGGTGTTCAAGGTGCCGGAGAAATCGAAAGAAGGCGAGCCCGCCGATCTCAAGGCAATGGGCGACCAGATGACGACGGCGCCAGTCAAGACTGAGTAGCCGTTCTGCCCATCAGGATAGCTTGCGGCAGGGCCAGTCATCGTTTATCGCCGATGGACGATGACCGAATCCTCTCTCGTAACGGACCGACGCCGCGCGGCAGATGAACACGCGCCGGCCAACTGCACGCCGGCCAACTGTACGCCGGATAGCCGCTCCGTCGCTGTCCGGCTCGCGGCCCTTTCGCATCCGGCGCGGATCGAAATTCTCAAACACCTTTCCGCAAGCCGTTCCTGCTGCTGTCGCGAGGTCGTCGAGCATCTCGACCTGGCGCAGTCCACCGTTTCCCAGCATTTGAAGATTCTGGTCGAAGCCGGGCTTATCCGCTTCGAGCCTGACCGCCAGCGCTCGCGCTATGAGCTCGACCGTGCTGCGCTCGCCGATGTTTCCGCGTCGCTGGCCGCGCTGGTCGATTCCTGCTGCTCCGGCCGCTAAGATATAAAAAGGTAAACAAGAATGGCCGAGAAAACCGTTTCCGCCGATTCCGGCTCGACCTTCAGAACGTTGCGCAATCTCTGGCCCTATATGTGGCCGGCCGACCGCGCCGACCTGAGGGCGCGGGTGGTGTGGGCAACCGTGCTGCTGGTTGCCGCCAAGCTGACCCTGGTGGCCGGACCCTATTTCTTCAAATGGGCGACCGACGCACTGGCCGGCGACGCCAAATCTCCGCCGCCGCTGCCGGCCTTCCTGCTAGCGCCGGTCATGCTGGTCGTCGCCTACAATGCCGTGCGGCTGGTGCAGCTCGGCTTCAACCAGTTGCGCGACGCCCTGTTTGCACGGGTCGGCCAGCATGCCGTGCGCCGGCTCGCCTTCCGCACCTTCGTACACATGCATGAATTGTCACTGCGCTTCCACCTCGAACGGCGCACCGGCGGCCTGTCGCGTGTCATCGAGCGCGGCACCAAGGGCATCGAGACGATCGTCCGCTTCACCATGCTGGCGACGGCGCCGACGATTGTCGAATTCGCGCTCACCGCCGGCATCTTCGCCGTCACCTATGGCTGGCTTTACGTGCTGGTGATCGCGGTCACGGTCTGGCTCTATGTCTGGTTCACCGTCAGGGCGAGCGATTGGCGTATTTCGATCCGCCGAGAGATGAACGACAGCGATAATGAAGCCAGCACGAAGGCGATCGATTCGCTGCTTAACTACGAAACAGTCAAATATTTCAACAACGAAGCCATGGAGGCCGAGCGCTTCGACCGTTCCACGGCGCGCTATGAGGTGGCGGCGACCAGGACCTGGACCTCGCTTGGCTGGCTGAACTTCGGCCAAGGCGTGATCTTCGGCATCGGCATGACCGTCGTCATGGTGCTGTCGGCGCTCGAGGTGAAGGCAGGCACGCAGAGCGTCGGCGATTTCGTCTTCGTCAACGCCATGCTCATGCAGCTTTCGGTGCCGCTGAATTTCATCGGCATGATCTACCGCGAAATTCGCCAGGGCCTGACCGACATCGAAAACATGTTCGATCTGCTCGACGTCAAGCGCGAGATCGTCGATCGGGCGGGCGCCAAGCCACTGGCCGTCGATGCCGGTAAGGTCGAGTTTCGTGACGTGCATTTTTCCTACGACCCCAACCGCAAGATACTGAAGGGCATCAGCTTCGAGGTGCCGGCCGGCAAGACGGTGGCCATCGTCGGCCCCTCCGGAGCCGGAAAGTCGACCATTTCGCGGCTTTTGTTTCGTTTCTACGACATTCAGCGTGGCACGATTCTGATCGACGGCCAGGACATTCGCGACGTCAAGCAGGAGAGCTTGCGCGCCGCCATCGGCATGGTGCCGCAGGACACGGTGCTGTTTAACGACACCATCGCCTACAACATCCGCTACGGCCGCATCGGCGCCAGCGAGGAGGATGTGCGCAAGGCGGCAGAACTGGCCCAGATCGGACCGTTCATCGAGCGGCTGCCCGACGGCTATCGCTCAATGGTGGGCGAGCGCGGGCTGAAACTGTCCGGCGGCGAGAAGCAGCGGGTGGCGATTGCCCGCACCATCTTGAAGGCACCGCCGATCCTGATGCTCGACGAGGCGACCTCGGCGCTGGACAGCCACACCGAGCAGGAGATCCAGGCGGCACTGGACCTGGTCAGCCAGGGCCGCACCACCCTCGTCATCGCCCATCGACTGTCTACAGTGATTTCGGCCGACGAGATCATCGTCCTGCAGGACGGCCAGATCGCCGAGCGCGGCACCCATGCCGCCTTGATGGCCAAGCGCGGCCTATATGCATCGATGTGGGACCGGCAGCGCGAGGCAAGCGAGGCCGAGGAGCGGCTGCGCATTGCCCGCGAAAGCGACGAGTTCGGCGTCGTCGTCCGCCGCCGCACCTCGGAGGTGAGCTGAAATTCGTGCTTGACCTCAACTTAAGTTGAGATCGTAGGCCGTTTTGGATCGTAGCAAGATGCGTCGTTCAAAAACGGAGACAATCGATATGAATGGGATAAATCAGGCAGTTAGTGGCGGCAGCGTATTCCGGGTGGACAAGTTTGTCGTTCCGGCCAACGCTCGCGAGGAGATTCTTGCCAAGGTCCGGATGACGCATGAATTGCTGCGCCAGCAGCAAGGGTTCGTCCAGGATTTCCTGCTCGAGCAATTCTCGGGGCCGGGGGAGTTCAACCTCGTGACCATTGTCGAATGGGAAGGGCAGGCCGCTGTCGATAAGGTCGTGCCGATCATCAAGGCCGCGCATGAGCGCATCGGCTTCAATCCTCAGGAGACCATTGCGCGACTTGGCGTCAGGGCCGATATCGCCAATTACCAGCGGATTCCCGCGGTGTAAGCTCTCTATGGCCAGCCTGCTCCCGGCGCGGTAGCCTCGATGCTGAGCACCTGGCCGGTACGGGCATCGCTGATCATATGTTCGAAGCCGCGCCATTCGGCGGCCACGATGAACAGCGTTTTTCCCTCGCTGCCGCCGAGCATGCAGGCAAAACAGCCGCGATCGACGTCGACGCTTTCGAGCATTGTGCCGCCCTCGCGCACCCGCACGCAATGCCTGTTCGGAACGTCGGCGTACCAGGCGGCACCTTCGGCATCGAGGCAGATGCCGTCGGGAAAACCGTTGCCAAGATTGGCCCAGACTCTCCGATTGGAAAGGTGGCCATCGGCAGCGATGTCGAAGGCGGTCAGCCGGTTGGCGTGGGATTCGGCAACGACAAGCGTCTTGTTGTCGGGCGTCACTGCCATGCCATTGGCGAAGGCGAGATTCTCAGCCACCTGCCGAGCCGAGCCGTCAGGTGCAACCAGCACGACGGTGCCGGGGCCGAAATGCTGGCCGGAAGCCGGAGCCGGCCCACCACCATTGACGTAGATGTTGCCGCGCCCGTCGACGACGATCTCGTTCCATGGGCTCTTCGACAGATGTCTCAGATCGGCATGGGTGACCAATGTCCCGTCAGCCTCCTGCCTGAGGATCAGCCCTTCGCGGCCGGACACGACAAGCAGCCGCCCGTCCGGCAGCCAGTCGATGGAGTAGGGCAGGGTGGCCGGCACGATGAGCGCGATCTCGCTGTTGCCTAGGGCGTCAACGGCGATGATCTGGCCTGTGCCCCAGTTGCAGAACCACAGCCGGCCATCGTGCCAGCGAGGCGACTCGCCAAAGGCCAGACCGTTCATCACCACTTGCGCTTGCCTGGCTGCTGATTTCTGCATGGGCCGAGAACCTCCGGGTTTGCGCAAATCGTCACGGCCGAAAGGCCGATGAGAGGCGCTGTCTTGCCAAGGACGGGCGTGGGGGCTTCGTGCCGACAATCGCAATCAACATATTTCCGGTTGACCACTTCGGCAGTCCGGATGCTGCCAAGGACGCCCCTGAGGCGGCACGACCGCCAACACCCGACCGCCTGATTGTCGCGTTGCGGCGAAGGGGTGTTTCCGCTATTGAGGCCGGACTTGGAACCAAGGTTGCCCTCATCCCATGAGCCTCGTTGACACGATCAAAAATGCGTTCGTTCCGATCCATCGCGAGGGTTATCCCTTTATCGCTGCGTTCGGCGCGGCGACGCTTTTTCTTGGCTATTTCTCCTCGACCCTGTTCTGGATCAGTCTCATTCTGACCGCGTGGTGCGCTTATTTCTTCCGCGATCCCGAGCGTGTCACGCCGATCGACGACCGGCTGGTTGTCAGCCCGGCGGACGGCATCGTCTCGGCGGTCGGCCCGGCCGTGCCGCCGCGCGAGCTTGGCCTCGGCGGCGGCGAAATGACCCGCATCTCGGTATTCATGAATGTCTTTTCCTGCCACGTTAACCGCGCCCCGGTGCGTGGCCGCATTTCCAGGATCGAGCATCGGCCAGGAAAATTCCTCAATGCCGAACTCGACAAGGCAAGCACCGAGAACGAACGCAACGGGCTGGTCATCGAGAGCCCCAACGGCACGGTGGCTGCGGTGCAGATCGCCGGCCTCGTGGCGCGGCGCATCGTCTGCTGGGCCGAGACCGGCGGCGCCATTGGCACCGGCGAGCGCTTCGGGCTGATCCGCTTTGGCTCGCGCGTCGATGTATTCCTGCCCTCGACGGCGACGCCGCGCGTCGCCGTCGGCCAGACCGCGGTTGGCGGTGAGACGGTGCTGGCGGAATTCGGCGGCGTTGCCGCAACGCCGCTCGTGCGGATCTCCTGACCGGTGGCCCCGCCGTTCAAGAAATTCGAGGCGCATGGCGGCGGCGGCCCGCGCATCCGTGAAATCCCGATGCGCATGGTGCTGCCCAATCTGGTCACCGTGCTTGCCATCTGCGCCGGCCTGTCCGGCATCCGCTTCGGCTTCGAAGGCCGCTTCGAGCCGGCGGTGGTGATGGTACTGCTCGCCGCCTTCCTCGATGGTATCGACGGCCGCCTGGCGCGAATGCTGAAGGCGACCTCCAAATTCGGCGCCCAGATGGATTCGCTGGCCGATATCGTCAATTTCGGCGTGGCACCGGCGCTAGTGCTTTATGCCTTTCTGCTCGACAGGGCAGGTTCGCCGGGCTGGATCGCGGCGCTGCTGTTTACCATCGCCTGTGGGATGAGGCTTGCCCGCTTCAACGTGCTCGACGAAGAGCTCGACCGTCCGCAGTGGCAAACCGAATATTTCGTTGGCGTGCCGGCGCCGGCGGGTGCGGTGCTGGTGATGCTGCCGCTCTATCTGTTCTTCCTCAGGCTTGGCCTTGAACCCAGCCGCCTGGCGGCCTTCATTGCCACCGGCTTTACAATATTGGTGGCGTTCCTGCTGGTCAGCCGACTGCCCGTCTATTCCGGCAAGAGCGTCAGGATACCGGGCGACAGAGTGCTGCCGATCATCCTCGCAGTCGTCCTCTACGTCCTGCTTTTGATGACCTATCCCTGGTATACGCTGACGGCTTCGGTTGCCGGCTATTTGCTGTTTTTGCCATTCAGCGTGCGCGCCTATTCCAGACGCGCCAAGCGCGAAGGCGAGAAGGTGCCGTCCTCGGACATCGGCTGACAGATTTGGTGCCAATTTCGCACGCGGCGCTGTGGAACGCCCTTCAAAACCACGTTTTCGGAACTTGCTGGGCGCCTGACCGTTTGTGTCGGTAGGTCCGTTTGAGCGACTGCTCGTGATCGTCAACGTCGCGCAAGCTGCCGCATCGGGCCCAGAATCATCGGAATACGAGAAATGGCTGTCATCCTCATTGGCGCATTACTGACTGTCGCCGGCCTCGTATATATGGCGGTTGCAGCCATCATGCGCGGGCGGCTCAGTGAGCCGGCCGCTGTCTCCACCGCGCCGGATAGCCCGAGGCCCAATCTCGCAACACCAGGTCCGACTCTGGAGCCGCGGCGGCGCGGGCTCCGTTTTCTCGGCTTGTCACAGAATTGGCCGGGCCTGCTGATGATGGCCGTCGGCGTCATTCTGCTGTTATCGGTAGTGGTCCTCTAGAGTTTTGGAAAGGTCTGGAAAACCTCAGGCGGCAGCGCTCAGTCCCAGCCTCTCGAGCGCCAGCTTTCTTGTCGAGACATAGTCGGTCTTGCCCGAGCCCAGCACCGGGATTTCCTCGACCTTGACGATGTCGTTCGGTATCATCAGTTCGGCCGCCCCGGCCTTCTTGCCGAATTCGCGCAATTCGTCGGGATTGGCACTGTCGGCGGTGGTGACCAGGACGAGGCGCTCGCCGCGCCGTCTGTCCGGCACCGCCACCACGGCGTGATGCTCTTCCGGCCACAGCGACTGCACCAGCATCTCGACCGCACCAAGCGATACCATCTCGCCGGCGATCTTGGCGAAGCGCTTGGCGCGGCCGCGAATGGTGATGAAGCCTTCGCGATCGACCGAGACGATATCGCCGGTGTCGTGCCAGCCTTCGAGCGGCTGTAGCTCGCCCGGCCGATCGGCGGTCATGTAGCCCATCATCAGGTTCGGCCCGTCGAGCCACAGCCGGCCGGCGTCGCTAATGCCTTCGACCGGTTCGAGTTTCATGCGCATGGCCGGCAGCAGCCGCCCGACCGTGCCGTCGCGACCGTGGATGGCGGTGTTGACGGCGACCACCGGTGCGGCCTCGGTCAAGCCAAAACCTTCGATGATCTCGGCCTGGAAGCGTTCGCGATAAACCCGGCGCGTCTCCGGCTTCACCGCCTCGGCACCGGCGACGACAAAGCGCAGGCTGGAAAAATCGCCGTCCTTGGCGGTGCGGGCATAGTTGGCGAGGAACGTGTCGGTGCCGAACATCACCGTTGGCCGGACCTTGCGCGCCACCTCCGGAATAAGCTTGTAGTGGAGCGGTGAGGGGTAGAGGAACAGTTTTACGCCGGTGACCAGCGGCAGGATGGTGCCACCGGTCAGGCCGAACGAGTGGAACACCGGCAGCACGTTGAGCAGGATGTCGACCGGCGAGATGGTGATGCGGGCTTCGGCCTGCATGGCATTGGCAAGAAGGTTCCGGTGCGACAGCACAACTGCCTTGGGTGTGCCTTCCGAGCCGGAGGTGAACAGGATCACCGCCGGCTTGGCTGCATTCTGGCGCTGCAACGGCCAGCGCCACAGCAAGGCGGCAGAGAGCTTGTCCAGCACGGTCACGCTTGCGCGAACATCCTCCAGCCACAGCAGTTTCGCTCCGCCCTTTTCCACCGCCTCGACTATGTCGGCGAGGTTGGCCTTTTCGACAAAGGCGCGTGAGGAGACCACGGTGCGGATCACCGCCGTGCGGATCGCGGCGGTGACGCTCGCTGGGCCGGCGGTATAGTTGATCATTGCTGCCACTCGTCCAGCCGACAAAACACCGACGAACGCCAGCACGAGGCCATTGGCGTTGGGCAGGAGCAGCCCAACCGCTTCGCTCGGCGCTGTCATTGCCTCGAAGCGGCGGCCCAAAACCCTGGCACCGATAAACATTTTCCGGTAGCTCAGCGCACCGCCGATGATGTCTTCGATAATTAGGTGCGAAGCGCCGACACGGTCGGCGGCATCACGCATGGCAAGGAACAGCCCTCGGTCGAGATCACTGCCAAAAAGCCTGGCCTCGGCGAAGCGATCGAACAGCGCATTGGTATTGGAGGCCTGATTGGGGTTCCGCGCCACCAGCTCGGCGATGGTCATCGGCTCCAGCGCGCTGATCGACAGCTGCGGGAACCAGTGGCGCGGCGCCTTGTCTGCCGGCGTCAGCGACGCCGGCAGGCTGCGCGCGCCGGCAACGAAGATCGGCACGATGCGAGCGTCGGCCTGCATGGCGATACGGGTGATGGCGCGGAACAACCGAAACGACTTGACGTCGGGCTCGACCGCATTCGGCAGGTAAACGGCGAGCCGGCCCTTGCCCTTCAGCACGCGCACCAGTCTGCGGCTGACGAAGACATGCTCGGCGTTGAAAGCGATGGTGCGGCCAAGCTCGCGCCATGGTTCCAGCCAGGGCGATCTGGCCGAAGCCGGGTCGAGAATGTGCAGCGTGTCCTCCGGCAGCAGCGACAGCATCAGCGCCGGCTCGAGGCGCGACTGATGCCAGACGACGTAGATGATCGGGGCTGCCGACTTGCGGGCAATCTTGATGCGCTCGTCGTTGATGCGGTAGGCGAGCTTGAACGGCACGTAGAGCAGCGCCTGGCTCAAGCGCAGGCCGAGGCGGAACTTCTCCACCACGCCGATCAGCAGCCAGGCCGTGACAAGACCCGCAAGCAGCGCCAGTGTCAGGATCATCGCCGCATCTCCCAACAATCTCACGTCGCGGCTCTTCAGTGGCCGCTTCGGGTGAGAACCTAGCCGAAGTTGGATCAACGTCAATGCGGCTTCATTTTTCCGTCTCTCCTGCTATCAGTGGGCTCGGCTGCCTTCTCCACAAATCGCAGCTACGCCGCCTTCATCCTCCCGCTTATGAAGCGGAATTCCTGCGTCTTGCCGCCAAAGCCATACGCGGCCGCTGGCACTTCGTGCACGAGGGCATAGCTTTCCTCATGGATCTTGCCTAGCAGCCGGCCGAATGCGGCAAAAATTGCCTGGAGATAGGCCTCCAGTTCGAGCTTGGTGTTGGTGCCGTCGACGACCTTGATGTCGAGCCAAGCCGTGTTGGCGCCGTGCTGGGCCAGCGACTTGCCGCCGGCGAACCAGTGCTCGGGGTCGAGATAGGAAATCGCGACAGCTGTGATCGTCGCGTCCTTGCGCAGATGCGTGGCCGTCAGTTCGGTCACCTCCTTGGCAATAGCGGCGGACAAAGCGGCATCGGGCTTGCCGGTAACGCTGACATTGATGATCGGCATGTTTCTTCTCCTCGGTTTCAAGCGGCGTCTCTTCGCCGTCGAGAAAATCATGCCATCGTCCTTGCGTCAGAAAAATCGAATTGTTTTTGATAAAAACTTTGATATTGTCGAACTATGCAGGCGCTCGATCCCGACCTCCTCAAAACTTTCCTCGCTTTCGTCGATAGCGGCTCGCTGGCGCAGGCTGCGTCGATCGTCGGCCGCTCGCCGTCGGCGGTGACCGCGCAGATGCAGCGGCTGGAGGATGTAGTCGGCGAACCGCTGCTGGTGCCGCAGGGGCGAGGGCGTGGCCTGACGCCGGCGGGCGAGGATCTGGTCGGCCACGCGCGGCGCATTCTTGCTGCGCACCGCGAGGCGTGGCTGGCCCTCAAAGGGGCGCATGCCGATGGGCGCGTCGCCATCGGCACGACGCAGGATTTCGCCGACAGCGGCTTGCCGCAGCTTCTCAGGGCCTTCGCTGTCAGCCATCCGCGCGTCAGGATCGAATTGCGCGTCGGCCGCTCCGCCGAACTGGCGCAGGCTTTGCAAGCCGGCACCCTTGATCTGGCCATTGCCATGCGACAGGCGCCGACGCGGGACGAAGTCGGCGTGCTCAAAGAGCCAATGATCTGGCTTTGCTCACAAAACGGCTTGGCCACCCGCCAAGAGGAATTGCCCTTGGCGCTGCTCGATCCCCATTGCGGGTTTCGCGATGCAGCGACCAGTGCACTGGATGCGGCCGGCCGCCGCTATCGCATTGCTGCCGGCAGTGCCAGCCTTGCCGGCCTGCGTACGGCGGTACACGCTGGCATCGCTTTGACGTTGAGGACGGCGCGCTTCGCTCATTCCGGCATCGTCGAGGCGCCGCGCGATCTTGATCTGCCGCCGGTGCCGGTCGCGGAATTCGCCATCCGCTTGCGTGAGGATGCCGACCGGCCGGCGCAGGATCTGGCCGCGTTGTTCAGCGGCAACCTGGGCTTGGCCCGTTGAGTCAGCAAAGAAAAAGCCGACCTTGCGGTCGGCTTCTGAGTAGGACGGGCCGAGGGGTTTGGGGGGACTTGGGGGTGGCCCGTCGCAGCCATAATGCCTGAGCCCGATGATGGTTCCATGACGTTTCAAATTTATTTTCAGGCACGGATTTCTCGTGATCGGACCACCAACTCGCCCTCGGGCGTGGCGAGGATTTTGGTCATGCATCCGCTGCGCGCTGCCTGGCCATCAGCCAGTCGCGGCCGGCGTGAGCGAACACGGCGCAAAGCACGATTGCGCCGCCGACCATGCTGGCTGCCGGCGGGATTTCCGCCAGGAACAGGAAGGCGAACAGGATCGCGAATGGCACTTCGGCCGAACCCAGCAGTCCGGACTCGGTCGCCGGAATGAGCCGGGCGCCCTCCGTCCACAGGATCGAGGCAAGCGCGAACGAGGAGCCGAAGGTGGCTAGAAGCAATGCGTCCCTGGCCGAGACGGCCAGCGGATCGGTGACGAACCAGCCGAGCACGAACAAAAGGAATGCCGACACCGCACCCGCCCACACCACCGGCGTATCGCGGAAGGTGCGCACCATGATCATGTAGAGGGCGCTGCCGATCGTCATCAGCAGCGCCAGCCCGTCCCCGAACAGATGGCCGGTGCCGAAGCCCGACCAGACCATGATCGCCACCCCGCATAGTGACACGGCAGCGGCAGCAAGCGTCTGCAGCCGGAACGGTTCGCGGACCAACAGGAGGGCCAGCAGCGCGGTGACGAAAGGGGCGGTGGCGTAGATGATGGCGACATTGGCGACAAAGGTGAACTTGAACGCCGAGATGAAGGCGATGCTGGCGAGCGCGCCCTCAATCGCCAGCAGCCAGCCGCGCCAGCCGAGCCGCAGGCTGCCGCGACCGCCGGAGCGCTGGCGACGCCATAGCACATAGAGGCTGATCAGGATCGAGCCGACGAAGCCGCGCCAGCAGGTAATCGTCAGCGGGTCGGAATGGATCGATTTGGTCAGCACGCCGGTGAGGCCGAAGACGGCCGCCGATGCCGAAACCAGGATGATGCCGAGGGTGCGTTCGCGGGCGCTTTCCACTGTGCCTGGCATATCCAGCGATTCCGTCATCTCACCAGCTTACGCTGCCCCGTCCTGACACCATAGTGTCAGCTTGATCGAGGCGTCATGCATCGAAACAGCAGACCGGCAGCCCCGGTGAACAGGCTGCCGGCGAAGCCCTTTCGCGGATTTCCAGGATGGCGATATCGGCCATATGTCCGGCGGCCTTACGAATGTGTTGCGAGAGAGGGTGTGAAGGCGTTGGATGCTCCCCGTATCGTCAGGCTATACGGGGCGAAGCCCTGCCAAGCGCTACGCCAGCGGGGACTTGCGTTTGGGGCAGCCGACACCGCCGTTAAGCAGCGAAGCCAGGCAACTATGGGAGGGAAATGAAATGGACGCGATCGCATTGAAGGCCATGCAGGTGCCGCTGAAGGAGGCCTATCGCGACGACGCCTCGCGCGCGCTAATTACTCTCCGCGCCAAAGGCTCGATCGACGACCAATCGATCGCCTGCAAGGTCGAGACAGGCAGGGCGATCGCCATTGCCGGGCTGCATCCGGCGACCGGCGGCACCGGGCTCGAACTCTGCTCCGGCGACATGCTGCTGGAGGCGCTGGTGGCTTGCGCCGGCGTCACGCTGAAGGCGGTGGCCACGGCGCTGGAATTCAAGCTTGGGGCCGCCACGGTGGAAGCCGAAGGCGATCTCGACTTTCGCGGCACGCTTGGTGTGGCAAAGGATGCGCCGGTTGGCTTCCGCGCCATCCGGCTGACCTTCGGCCTCGACACAGACGAGCCGCAGGAGCGCGTCGATGCGCTAATCAAGCTGACCGAGCGCTACTGCGTCGTGTTGCAGACCATCAGCCAGAAGCCGGAGCTGACGGTAAGCGCACGACGCTGATGCTGCCAATCTCTCCCCTTGAGGGGGAGATGCACGGCAGGGTAGAGGGGGTTGGTCCGACGGGGCTCGGCCTGCTGCGGCAGATGGAGGCTGGCGCTCCACGCCTGTCGACCCCCTCTGGCCTGCCCTCTTTGCCAAAACTTGGCCAGATGACGCTCCTACTGCGCCGACGGCTCCTCGGCGTCGCCCTCGTCCGCGAACGGCGAGGCACTCGGCACGCACTGCACCGACCAGCCGGCCGGCGTCGGCTGCTTCTGGTATTCGGTGACGGCGGAGGTGCACTGTTCGCGGGTGTCGAAGGTGCTGGGCAGCACGACCATGCCGCCTTGCGGGCCGGCGATCACCAGATACCAGACCAACGCTACGCTCGGTGCCGCCATGAGTATTTCCTCGCTCTGCTTGTTTTGGGAGTCGGTGCGATCCTAGCAACTCCGGCCAAGCGGCGAAAGTTGGGCCGAAGCGCGGCGTTAAGCCACGGCATCACAGCCGCGTGATGTCAGGCCGCTTACTCCGGCTGCCGGTAGGCGACAAAGCGGTTGTGCTTGGCCTGGAAGATCAGCCCCGTCTCCTTGAGCGCAGGGCTGGCCAACGGCACGATACGCTTGGCGATCTCCGAAGGGTGCGGCAGAGTCTCCGGATCCTCGCCGGGTACCGCCTGCGCCCGCATGGCGGTGCGCGTTGCCCCGGGATCGGCGGCGTTGACCCTGAGCGGCAGGTTTTCGGTCTCATGCGCCCACGAACGCGTCATGGCCTCGACCGCCGCCTTCGACGCCGCATAAGGCGCCCAGAAGGCGCGTGCGGAGTGGGCCAGGCTGGAACTCAGTACGATAGCGCGGCCGGCATCGGCGAGTCTCAGCAGCGGGTCGACCGAGCGGATCAGCCGCCATGTTGCGGTGACGTTGATGGTCATCACCTTCTCGAAGGTCTTTGCCTCGACATGGCCGATCGGAGCGATGACGCCGAGCACGGCGGCGTTGGCGACCAGTATGTCGAGCTTGCCCCAGCGCTCGTGGATGGCGCCGCCCAGCCGGTCGATCCCCGTCATGTCGGCAAGATCGAGCGGTACCAGCGTCGCCTGTCCGCCGCCTGCTTTGATCTGGTCGTCGAGTTCTTCCAGCCCTCCGACGGTGCGGGCAACCGCAATCACATGTGCGCCGGCGGCGGCAAGCTCCGTGGCGATGAAATAGCCGATACCGCGCGAGGCGCCGGTGACGACCGCAACGCGGCCGGAGAGATCGAGGGTCATGCTTGAACTTCCATAAGGTCGGCGTGAGGCACCCCCCTCTGCCCTGCCGGGCATCTCCCCCTCAAGGGGGGAGATTGGCCCTCATCAGGCTCAGCGCCTGTTCTGCGACCGTCGCGATTGGCGAAAGTCGACAATTCAGCCGATCTCCCCCCTTGAGGGGGAGATGCCCGGCAGGGCAGAGGGGGGTAACCTGGCGAAGACAAATGGCGATCCGGCAACCTTACGACCCGCCTGCCGCCAATAGCGACAGCGTGCGGACATTGTCGGAGCCTTCGAAATCGGCAAGCCGGGTCGGATACTGGCCGGTGAAACAGGCGTCGCAGAATTGCGGCTGTTCGTTGTCGCGGCCGGCTTCGCCAACGGCCCGGTAGAGCCCGTCGATCGAGAGGAAGCCGAGCGAATCGACGCGGATGAACTCGGCCATCTCCTCCACCGACATGCGCGAGGCCAGCAACTTCGACTTTTCCGGTGTGTCGACGCCGTAAAAGCAGGAGGCGCGCGTCGGCGGCGAGGCGATGCGCATATGCACTTCCTTGGCGCCGGCATCGCGCACCATCTGCACGATCTTCTGGCTGGTGGTGCCGCGTACGATCGAATCGTCGACCAGCACCACACGCTTGCCTTCGATCATGCGGCGATTGGCGTTGTGCTTAAGCTTGACGCCCATGTGGCGGATCGAATCGCCGGGCTGGATGAAGGTGCGGCCGACATAGTGATTGCGGATGATGCCGAGCTCGAACGGAATGCCCGCGGCCTGCGAAAAGCCGATCGCCGCCGGTGTGCCCGAATCCGGCACCGGCACGACGATGTCGGCCTCGACCGGGCTCTCCAGTGCCAGCTCGGCGCCGATGCGCTTGCGTACCTCGTAGACATTGCGGCCTTCGACCGAAGAATCCGGCCGGGCGAAGTAGACATATTCGAAAATGCAGAAGCGGGTCTTCTGCGGCTCGAACGGGAACAGGCTCTCGATTCCCTTGCTGGTGACGACGACCATTTCGCCGGGCTTCAGGTCGCGCACGAAACGCGCCCCGATAATGTCGAGCGCGCAGGTTTCGGAGGCGAGAATCCAGGCGCCGTCGAGATCGCCAAGCACCAGCGGCCGGATACCGAGCGGGTCGCGGCAGCCGATCATCTTCTTGGACGTCATTGCCACCAGCGAGAAGGCACCTTCGACCTGGCGCACCGCATCGATGAAGCGCGAATTGAGGTCGCGCTCCTTGCTGGTGGCGACCAGATGCAACAGTGTCTCGGTGTCGGAGGTGGAAGAGAAGATGGCGCCCTGCTTCTGCAGGGCGCGCTGAACGGTCATGGCGTTGGTGAGATTGCCGTTATGGGCGACGGCAAAGCCGCCATCGGCAAGTTCGGCGAAGAAAGGCTGGATGTTGCGCAAGCCAGCGCCACCGGTGGTGGCATAGCGTGTGTGGCCGATGGCACGGTTGCCTTGCAGGCTGTCGATGACACGCTGCTTGGTGAAGGTGTCGCCGATCAGGCCGACATGGCGTTCGACATGGAATTGGGTGCCGTCATAGGAAACGATACCGGCCGCTTCCTGGCCTCGATGCTGCAACGCATGCAGGCCGAGCGTGACGATGGCTGCGGCGTCCTGCCGGCCGAAAATACCGAACACGCCGCATTCGTCGTGGAAATGGTCGTCGGCTTCGGCGGAAAGCACGTCGTCTGCGTCTGCCACTGAGGCTGCCATTGGGGGCTCAAGCTCCGCTAAAGTCGCCATATAAGGTCATAGCGCATCGAAAGCAACGCACGTCGTGCGACGTTCACATGATCGACAGTCTCGAGGCGAGCAAGTCTGCCGAAATCAGTTTGCCGGCGCCGGGTTTGCAGGTGCCGGCGTCGCGGGCGCATTGTCGGCCGGCGGAGCGTCGCTGTCATCGGGTGCCGGAGCAGTGGCGTCGTCGCCGGCGGCAGGTGCTTCCGCTGCAGGCGCGTCGGGGGCCAGAGGCGTCTCGGTGGCCGGCTGATTCGGATTGAGCTTGTTGAGGATGGCGTTTTCCGGGTCCTCGGGCAGCAGGCTTTCGAGCTTGGCACCGATCGATTCGAGCAGCGGCTTTGACTTGGCGTTGGCAATCCAGCCTGGAGCTTTGGCGCCGGCCAGCCAATTGAAAAACAGCAGTGCGACCGCGACCACCAGGATGCCGCGCGCCGCGCCATAGAGGAAGCCAAGTGTGCGATCGAGCGCGCCGATCCTGGAATCGATGATCCAGTCGGCGAGCTTCATGGTGATGACCGAAACGACGATCAGCGCGACAATAAAGACGATACCGGCGGCCGCCGCCATGGCTGCCTTTTCGTTGTCGATATAGGGCTGAATGTAAGGCAGCACCGGCTTGTAGAAGAAGAAGGCCGCCGCAGCGGCAACTGCCCAGGAGATGATCGACAGGATCTCGCGCGAAAAGCCGCGAACCATGGCGAGCATCGCCGAGACCAGGGTGAAGCCGACGAGAATTCCGTCAAGCAGCGTAATCGGCATGTTTTTCGCCCCGCTCCGATCTCTTTTTCACGACTCGACGAGCCGCATCAGTCTTGCTCGTCGGCGCGGCTGCGCCGAGAGCCGGCTATGCGCGCCACGAGATCGGCAAGCTCGGTGGGCTGGAAAGCGCCGGCTCCGATCCCCCCGGCCCCATTACCACCAACAAGTTCCTCGCTGCCCAAGGGCAGAACCGCGCTTCCGAAACCCAGCTTTTCGGCTTCCTTAAGGCGCTGCTGCGCATGCGCAACCGGCCTCACCGCCCCCGAAAGGCTGATTTCGCCGAAATAGACGCAATCGGCGGGAAGGGCAAGACCGGTGAGCGAGGAAACCAGTGCCGCCGCCACAGCCAGGTCGGCCGCCGGCTCCGAAATGCGGTAACCGCCGGCAACGTTGAGATAGACGTCATGCGTGCCGAAGCGAACGCCGCAATGGGCTTCCAGAACCGCCAGGATCATCGACAGCCGGGCGCCGTCCCAGCCGACGACGGCGCGGCGTGGCGTGCCGAGCGTCGAAGGTGCTACCAGCGCCTGGATCTCGACCAGCACCGGCCGTGTGCCTTCCATGCCGGCGAAAACCGCGGCACCCGGCGATTTCGCGTGACGTTCACCGAGGAAAAGCTCGGACGGGTTGGCGACTTCCCGCAAGCCCTTGTCCGACATTTCGAAGACGCCGATCTCGTCGGTTGGTCCGAAGCGGTTCTTGACCGTTCGCAGGATGCGGTAGTGGTGGCCGCCTTCGCCCTCGAAATAGAGCACCGCGTCGACCATGTGCTCGACGACGCGTGGGCCGGCGATCTGGCCCTCCTTGGTGACATGGCCGACCAGAACGATCGCCGCCCCTGTGGATTTTGCATAGCGGATCATCGCTTGGGCGGCGGCACGCACCTGGGTCACCGTGCCGGGCGCTGAATCGGCCATGTCGGTCCATAGCGTCTGGATCGAATCGAGAATGACCAGGTCCGGCCGCTTGCCATCGGCAATGGTGGCGAGGATGTCCTCGACGTTGGTCTCGGCGGCGAGTTCGACCGGGGTGTCGGCGACGCCGAGCCGCTGGGCGCGCAGCCTGATCTGGGCGACCGCTTCTTCACCGGAGACGTAGACGATGCGGTGGCCCTTTGCCGCCAGTGCGGCTGCAGCCTGGGTGAGCAGCGTCGACTTGCCGATGCCGGGATCGCCGCCGACCAAAAGCGCCGATCCGCGCACGAAGCCGCCGCCGGTGGCGCGGTCGAGTTCGCCGATGCCGGAGACGATGCGCGGCGCGTCCTCGATGTCGCCGGAAAGGCTGGTCAGCACCACCGCGCGGCCTTTGCGGGCGTTGCGGGTGTTGGCCGGGCCGGAGCCGATGCCGCCCGACGTGCCTTCCTCGACCAGCGTGTTCCACTCGCCGCAGGCATCACATTTGCCGGCCCAACGCTGATGCACCGAACCGCAATTCTGGCAGATGAACTGGATACGGGATTTGGCCATCAGTTTATTGGTTCCAAGAGGTATTTGGGACGATCCCAGTAAACCGGCAAAGCATCTTCGATCGTATCGAAATGAGTGCGGCGCTGGCCGTTTCTCAGAGCCCAATTGTCGTATGCCGACCAACACGCATATCTGAACAGACCGACCGCGAAGTCGTTCTCTCGCCCGACTTCATCGTGCAACGTCTCCAGCAATCTCATAAGGGCAGTCGAGAGGCGACGATCATTGAGCCGGTGCATCAAAAGGAATGCGCACCCGATCGCCGCCAGAGAGGTGTCGTGCCGAGTTTCGTCCAACGAAAGGGCCAAAAAACTCAGCAGATCGTCGATGTCAGCTGTCGCTCCCAATTTCCAAACTCGATAAAGACCGGTCACTGCCGCGCTTCGCGTATAGTCTTCGACATGCTTGGCAAGGAATTTCCTCACCGATTCAACGTTCTCGGGCGTAGGTTCGCTTGAGTAGCAGAACACCAGCAAACCGGCGTGCGATTCCGTGCGAGAAATTGACCGGGCAGATCTCAAATATTCAGTGAGTTGCGCGCGTTCATCCTCGGAGATGTTATACTCTTCGAATTTTATCCTTTGGTAGATATCGCTAAAGTCCAATCGGCTGCTCCGCGACAATGCCTACTCGAACCGATCCGGCAAATGATGCTCTTCCGCAAGGTCCGAGAAGCGGGTGAATTCGCCCTGGAAGGCGAGGCTGACCGATCCCGTTGGGCCGTGGCGCTGCTTGGCGACGATTACTTCGGCCTTGCCGCGCATCTCGTTCATCTCGTGTTCCCACTTGATGTATTCGTCGGTGCCCGGCTTCGGCTCGCGGTTCTTCAGATAATATTCCTCGCGGTAGACGAACAGCACCACGTCGGCGTCCTGCTCGATGGAGCCCGATTCGCGCAGATCCGAAAGCTGCGGGCGCTTGTCGTCGCGGCTCTCGACCTGGCGCGACAGCTGCGACAGCGCGATGATCGGCACCGCCAACTCCTTGGCCAGTGCCTTGAGCCCGGTGGTGATCTCGGTGATTTCCTGGACGCGGTTTTGCGATGATTTCGCGCTCGATCCCTGCATCAGCTGGATATAGTCGATGACGATGACGTCGAGGCCGCGCTGGCGCTTCAAGCGACGCGCGCGGGCGGACAGCTGAGCGATGGAAATACCGCCGGTCTGGTCGATGAACAGCGGGATTTTCTGCATGGTCTGCGAACAGGCGACGAGCTTTTCGAAATCCATCTCGCTGATCTCGCCGCGGCGGATTTTCGACGACGGGATTTCGGTCTGTTCGGAAATAATGCGGGTGGCGAGCTGTTCGGATGACATTTCGAGCGAAAAGAAGCCGACGACGCCGCCATTGGCCGCCTTGAACGAGCCGTCGGCCTGCTGCGCCGGGACATACGCCTCCGCGATATTGAAGGCGATGTTGGTGGCGAGCGAGGTTTTACCCATGCCGGGGCGGCCGGCAATGATGATCAAGTCGGACGACTGCAGGCCGCCCATGCGACGGTCGAGGTCGCGCAAGCCGGTGGCGACGCCCGACAAATGCCCGTCGCGCATATAGGCGGCATTGGCCATGTCGACCGCCGTCTTGACAGCGTCGGTGAAGCTCTCGAAGCCGCCGTCGTAGCGGCCGGTCTCGGCCAGCTCGAACAGCCGCCGCTCGGCGTCCTCGATCTGGTCGGAGGGCGACATGTCGACCGGCGCGTCATAGGCGATGTTGACCATGTCCTCGCCGACGGTGATCAGCGCGCGGCGCGTGGCCAGATCGTAGATGGCGCGGCCATAGTCGGTGGCGTTGACGACGGTGACGGCCTCGACCGCCAGCCGCACGACATATTGCGCCACCGTCATGTCGCCGACCTTCTCGTCGGCCGGCAGGAAGGTCTTCAGCGTGATCGGCGTCGCGATCTTGCCCATGCGGATGAGCTCGGCCGCGACCTCGAAGATATTCCTGTGCAACGGCTCGTAGAAATGGCCAGGCTTCAGAAAGTCGGAGACGCGATAGAAGGCATCGTTGTTGACCAGGATGGCACCGAGCAGCGCCTGCTCGGCCTCGATGTTGTTCGGCGCCTCGCGATAGAGCGGTGTTTCCGCCACGCCGAATTTTCGTGCTGCCTCTGCCATGATGTCCCCGGTCCTGATCCCGGTCTCTCGATATCAGAACGAGACAAGTCGGTGATGACTTATCTGCATCAGTCCCCAACCAACCAACTTTGATGCCCGCGATTCACAGCCAAGATACTTCGGTGGAAAGAATCTCGATTGACTCGAATCAAGATGGCGAGCCTAACCGTTCTTGGGCGAGAACAAAACAGGAAAATAGCTGCCGATCATTCCGGCAAGGCGTCACCCCAGTCCAGTCGCCGCGCGGCCTTGAACGTCTCGCCGTCGCGCTTCGTGAACAGTCGCTCGGCGGCATGACCATCCTGTTGGCAAAGCTTCAGCAAGACCTTGCCGGAGCCCGATTTCGGTGGTGCGATCACCCGCGCGCGGGGCGGAGCGGCCGGATGACGGGAAGCGGCGACAAAGATGAACTTTTCGTCCTCCCACGGCACCTCGGCATCCTTGGCCAGACGGTGCAGGCGCGAGCGGGCGACGCGGCGGGCGAAATGGCACCAGTCGGGAGCGACAAGTGGGCAGGGCGCCTCATGCGGGCAGGGCGCGAGCACGTGCGCCCCCGCCTCGATCAGCTGCCGCCGCACGGCAAGGATGCGCTGCCAGCCGGCCGGCGTGCCTGGCTCGACGACCAGCAGCGTGTCGGCGGTCAGCTGCCAGAGCCGGTCGATTAGTTTTGCCAGCGATGCCGGCGCGATCTCATCCAGCACATAGGCCGAAGTCACCAGCTCGGCCGGCTCCAGATCGACCAGGTCGATGGTGACGTCGCCGGTCAGCCAGGCGGTCTTGGCATGGATTGTCTCGGCGGCAAGCGCCTCGCCGACCCGCCGCACCGCGGCACCGGCCTCGAGCAGCACTGCCTGTTCGAGATCGGGCCAGAGATCGATTGTGGCCCAAAGCACCGTGCCAGGGCCGGCGCCGACATCGAGCAAGGTCTTCGGAGCATAGTCGGGCCGAGACTCGCCCACCGCATCGAGGCTGGCACGGACGGCCGCATAGGTCGCCGGAAGCCGCGTTGCCAGATAGGCCTTAACCGCCATTTCTTCGGCCATGTGCAGGCGGCCATCGCGCAACTCGGCGCGGTAGCGGTCCGACAGCGTCTTGGCCGCTTGCTTGATCATCGGCAACGGCACCTGTTCGAGAAGGCGGTCGACGCCTTGTCTAAGCGGGGCGGGCAGTTCCATGGCCTACGCAGCCCGAGGTGCGAGCACGATGACCGAGGCGCCAATGATGCACATCGTGGCACCGGCAAGATCCCAACTGTCGGGGTGCACGCCTTCCGCCAACCATAGCCAGACCAGCGAGGCGGCAATGTAGATGCCGCCATAGGCGGCATAGGCCCGGCCCGCCGCACTGGTGTCGACAAGCGCCAGCAGCCACGCGAATAGCACCAGTGAGACGAGACCGGGCGCCAACCACAGCGGCGACTTATCCAGCCGCCACCACGCCCAGAACGAGAAGCAGCCGGCGATCTCGGCAAGTGCGGCGGCGACGTAGAGGAGGTAGGTCATGAAAAAAGGTCCCGCGTTGACGAGACCTTTTTCAGCGTGCCAGCCGGCAATGGCAAGCGGCAATGGCGCGATCGCCGGCAGTCTACTCCGGATCCGCCACCTTGCGGCGGCGAGTGGGCTTGGCGGCAGGAGCCTTTTCACGACGTCCAAGATCGCGCATCTCCAGCGCCTTCTCGCAACTGGCCATGTAGTCGCGCGTCACCGGCAGCGTGTCGTTCTTCTTGGCAATCTGGATCTGGAAGATCACCAGATCCTGCCATCGGAAGGCAGCTTCCGAGGCGGCAAGATAGAACTCCCACATGCGGCAGAAGCGCTCGTCATAGATCGCCTTGGCCTTGTCGCGGTTGGCGGCAAAGCGCTCGCCCCAATGCTTCAGCGTCTCGGCATAATGCAGCCGCAGAACCTCGATGTCGGTGACGACGAGCCCCGACTTTTCGATAGCCGGCATCACTTCGGAGAGCGACGGGATATAGCCGCCCGGGAAGATGTATTTGCGAATGAAGGCGCTGGTCGCCCACGGCACACCGGAACGGCCGATCGTGTGCAGCAGCATGACACCGTCCGGCTTCAGCAGCGTCGCCGACTTGTCGAAGAAGGTACGGAAATGATTGACGCCGACATGCTCGAACATGCCGACCGAGACGATGCGGTCGAAACGCTCATTGAGCTCGCGATAGTCCTTGAGGTCGAAATGCACCCGGTTTTGCAGGCCTTGCGCGTGCGCGCGGTCGGTGGCGACGCCGTGCTGCTCGGTCGACAGCGTCACGCCTTGCACGTCGACGTCGAACGCCTTGGCGAGATAGAGGCCAAGCCCGCCCCAGCCGGAGCCGATGTCGAGTACCGTCTGGCCGGCTTTCAACCTGAGCTTGGCGGCGATGTGGCGCTTCTTGGCTGCCTGGGCCTCATCGAGCGTCATGTCCGGCTGCTCGAAATAGGCGCAGGAATACTGCATGTCCTCATCGAGGAAGAGGCGATAGAGATCGCCCGACAGATCGTAGTGGCGCTGCACGTTGCGGCGCGCCCGCGACGCCGTGTTGATCTGCTGCAGGCGCCGGAAGGCGTGGCGCAGACCCTCGATCGCCTTCGACCAGGTGGCATCGATGCCGCCGCTGCCCATGTTCTGGAACGCAATGCGCATCACCCCCAGCACGCCGCCCTCGATAATGTCGAGTTCACCGTCCATGTAGGCTTCCGGCACCGCCAGCATCGGATCAAAAGTGATGGCGCGCTCGGCATGCCTTGTCTTGATGTGCATGTGCACCGGCTCGCCGCTGCCGTCACCGAAAGTCACCATCGAGCCTTGCGGCCCTGTCACCTTGAGATTGCCTGTGCGGACCAGGCGGTCGAGAACGCGCTTAAGCAGAATATTCATGACCAATTGTCCCCTCTCGGCCAGACATGCTGTCCTATTCTGCATCAAGATATAGGGGTTCGAAAAGTTCCATTTGGCATAAAAATGCCCGGGTGCGAGGCCCGGGCATTGGTCCAGATAGGTATTAGCCGACGAATGCCGGCGAACAACGATCAGCCGTTGTCTTCGCCGCCCTCGAACTCCGCGTTCGGATCGAAGAAATTTTCCGGCCGCGCATTGTCGTTGATGTCTTCGCCGTAGATGGCTTCGGCGGTGGTCAGCGTTTCGCCCTTGGCCTGGCGTTCGGCTTCGTCGGCCGTGCGGGCAATGTTGAGCGTGATGGTGACCTCGACTTCCGGGTGCAGCGCGATCGCCACGTTGGTGACGCCGATGGTTTTGATCGGCTGATTGAGAAGGATCTGGTTGCGGTTCACCGAAAAACCTTCCGCCGTCAACAGCTCGGCGATGTCGCGCGTCGAGACCGAACCATAGAGCTGGCCGGTCTCGCCGGCCGAGCGCACGGCGATGAAGCTCTTGCCGTCGAGCTTTTCAGCAATCTGCGCGGCCTCGGACTTGCGCTCCAGGTTGCGGGCCTCGAGTTGGGCGCGCTGTCCTTCGAACTTCTTCTTGTTACCTTCGTTGGCGCGCAGCGCCTTGCCCTGCGGCAGCAGGAAATTGCGGGCGAACCCGTCCTTGACCTTGACGGTGTCGCCCATCTGGCCGAGCCGGGAAACGCGTTCGAGAAGAATGACTTCCATGGTTTTGTTCCTTCGCTTGGGCACCTATCCTCAGGATCGGCGCCGAATTGTCTGGAACAGGTCAGGAAGCTGGGGCGTCGCCGCCTGTGTCGCTGTCCTGCCTGTCGCGGCAGTTAGGATCTCTTGTCGAAATCCAACCCGGGATTTGGTGTTCGATCCAGCTACGCCCGTCGTGGCCGGTGAAAAAAGCGGGCGGCGAACCGCCCGCTGGCTAGACCATGATCCCGAAAACTGGAAACCGGTTTTCGGATAAGATCATGGTCAACTAATCAGTCTTAGCGGACCACGTAGGGCAGCAGGCCGAGGAAGCGGGCGCGCTTGATCGCCTTGGCGAGTTCGCGCTGCTTCTTCTGGCTGACGGCGGTGATGCGCGACGGCACGATCTTGCCGCGCTCGGAAATGTAGCGCTGCAGAAGCCGCACGTCCTTGTAGTCGATCTTCGGCGCGTTGGCGCCGGAGAACGGGCAAGTCTTGCGGCGACGGTGGAAGGGGCGCCGGGTTGGGATCTGGTTGATGTCGACCATTATTCTGCGGCTCCTTCAAAGCCTTCGCGCGGACGGCGCGGGCCACGATCGGCACCGCCATCGCCGAAGCTGCGCGGCGGACGATCAGCACGGTCACCGCGATCGCGGTCGCCGAATGAGCGCGGGCCACGATCGCCACGGTCGCGGTCGCCGAAGCCGCCGCGTTCCGAGCGCTCTTCGCGCTTCTGCATCATTGCCGACGGGCCTTCCTCATGCGCATCGACCTTGATGGTCAGGAAACGCAGCACGTCCTCGGACAGGCCCATCTGGCGCTCCATCTCATTGAGCGCGGCCGGCGGGCAGGTGATGTCCATGAGTGTATAATATGCCTTCCGGTTCTTGTTGACCCGGTAGGTGAGGGACTTCAGTCCCCAGTTCTCGACCCGGCCGACGGACCCGCCATTCGCGGTGAGGACGCCCTTGTACTGTTCGACAAGCGCATCGACCTGCTGCTGCGAGAGGTCCTGCCGGGCAAGAAACACATGTTCGTATAGAGCCATAGTGTTCGTGCCTTTCTTCGTTTCTCTCCCGGTTCCCGGCGGCAAAAGCCTCTGCAACTTCTCTGACCCGCAATCCTTGCGAAGACGGGGAAGAAAGGAGCATGACGAGACGGTCGAGAGCGGAGACACGGGAGGCGGAAGCGCTTCTGGCTCCACGCGAAGGTTCGAAAACCTCCGGCCCTCCGTTCAGCCCCCAGCAAGGACCGGCAGATTGCGGGCGTCTATACAGGAATTTGACCGCAAAGCAAGGCCAAACGACAGGCCAAACGGCTCGACTAGCGTCCTATCTTCCAGAGCACAACGGACCTCGATGGCAAGGTTTTACGGATTTCCTGAAACCGGACCTTAACCATCATGCGAAGTTCCAGCACCGGCGGGCGTGGCGGCAACCCGCCGTTCATCATGCGAATGCAAAACGAACAGTTCGCGCGCGGCCGCCAGCAAGGCGGTTTTGGGGATAAAATGCTGTTCGACAAATTCTGCCGTTCGAAGAGCGGCAACTTTGCCCTGATGCTGGCGTTCGGGCTGCCTGCGGTTCTGACGGCCGTCGCCTTTGCCGTGGACGTGTCCACCTTGATGAGGGCCAAGGTCAGCTTGCAGAACGCGCTCGATGCCGCGAACCTTGCATCTTCGCATCTCGGCGACATCGAGGCTTCGCGCAAGGACGTCTTCGACCGCTACTTCCAGGCCAATGTCGCCGGCCACAGCGAGTTGAGGAACGCCGAAGCGACGCTTACCGTCGAAAGGGGCCTCAATTACATCCAGACAAAGGCTGTCGCCGCGGCCGATGTCAACTTGAACTTCGCCTTCCTGTTCGGCAACGACAAGCGCATCACCGTCGATGCCGGCGCCGTCGAATCGACCAATCAGCTCGAAGTCGTGCTGGTGCTCGACAATACCGGGTCGATGGCCAGCAACGACCGCATCGGCGCATTGCGGACGGCGGCGACGGGCTTGATCGATATGCTCCAAGCCGCGAAGTCGCCGACGCGCAGCGTACGTGTCGCAGTGGTGCCGTTCGTCACCGCGGTCAATGTCAAGGGCGAGGACTACGATCCGGCCTGGATCGACATGGCCGGCAAATCGCCGAACAATGGCGCCAATTTCCCCTTGGTCGGCGGCAAGCGCGTCAACCATATGGACCTGTTCAAGCAATTGGGCGTCGAATGGAGAGGCTGCGTCGAGGCGCGGCCCGGAATCAACAATGTTTCCGACATTTCGCCCGACCAAAACAAACCGGACACCCTGTTCGTACCCTATTTCGCGCCGGACGATCCAGGTAACGCCAAAAATCCGAACAGCTCCTATGGCAATTCGGCGGCCGGCTACAACAATTCCTATCTCGACGATACGGTTATCACCCTGCTTCCCGGCCTCACCGGCGATATCGCGAAGTACAGTGTTTCGACGATGAGGCTGATCAACGACAAGAAAGGCCCCCTGACCATCGGCCCAAACCGGGCCTGTCCGACGCCGATAGTGCCGCTGACCGACGATTTCGACAAATTGCGTAAGGCCGTCAGTGAGATGATCGAATGGAACGGCTCGGGGACCAATGTTTCGGAAGGGTTGTCATGGGGGATGCGGGTACTCTCGCCGGAACCGCCCTACAGTGACGGCGCGCCGTTCAGGGCGTCAGGCACGACCAAAACGGTGCTGCTGCTCACCGACGGCGAAAATGTTGTCTATGGCGCGAAGGATACGCCACAGAAGTCGGACTATGGTTCTTACGGGTTCCTGGCTTCGGGTCGGTTCGGATCCAGCGACCAGACCGCGGCCGCGCGCAATGTCGACGACTGGACAACCAATGTCTGCAACACGTTGAAGAAACAGGACGTGCAGATCTTCACAGTACTGCTGCAGGCCGACACCGCAGCCAACCGCAAGCTCTACGAGGCCTGCGCGTCGTCGCCGTCGGATTATTACCCGACCAACGACGTCACCCAGCTCGAAAGCGTGTTCCTGAAAATCGGAAGCTCGATTTCGCACCTGCACTTGACGAACTGAACGACGTCAGTCGCCCAACGGCCGTTCCGCCGCCGCTGCTCAACTCGTGTGCGCAGCCACTTTGCGTGTGGTTTCGGGGAAGAAATCGGGCGCCGCATGGCGCTTGCCGAACATCATGTCGTACTGCAGCAGACGGAAGTCGCGGATTGCCGGGTCGATCTCTTTCTGACGCGACCAATCGGGGGTGGCGTCGCCCGCCGGTGCCAACAGCAAATTGCGGTCGATGACGCGGTAGTGCTCCCGCAACTGGCCGAGGAAGCCGGTGTAATAGGGATGACTGATGCCGGCAGTCTTCAGGATATGATAGGGCAGGAAGGCTGGGCTGACGGCGCCGAGATCCTCGGCCGGGCCGCTGCGGTTTGACCAGACGATCAGCGGCGTCTGGTGGTGCAGCAGCATCTGGTCGGCCGCCTCCTTGCGCGGCGCGACATTGTCCTTCAGGAAACCGGTCTCGACGTAGACCGGCCCAAGCGGCGGCAGATGGTCGCCGAAGAAGGCGATGACCGTCGGCCGCTGGCGTTTCTTCGCCCATTCGATCAGCCGCTCGAGGCCACGGTCCGCGTCGGAAGAGCCTTCGGCGTAGCTCAACAGCGATTCACGTGCCCATTGGCTGATCGGCGCCTGCACCTTATGGGTCGGATTGTTATAGCGATAGGGCTCATACGGCCCGTGGTTCTGCAGGCTGACGGCGAAAAAGAAGACCGGCTCGGCGCTGGTATCGGCCTCGTGGATGATCTCGTCGGTCATCGCTGCGTCCGACGCGAGCGGTCCGCGTTTTTGCATGGGCGGCAACGTCTCCTCGGATTTGAAGTCGTTGAAGCCGAAATCGGCATAGACGGCTCCCCGGTTCCAGAACCAGTTGGTGCCGGGATGGATGGCGCGCGCCCGGTAGCCCTGACTTTTCAGGAAGGTCGCCAGCGACGGGGTCGGTGTCCGCACATATTGCTGGTAGGGAATACTGCCCGCCGGCAGGAAGGCGTTGGAAAAGCCGGTCAGGGCCTCGAACTCGATGTTGGCCGTCATGCCGCCGAATTCGGGCGAGAACATGTAGCCCGTGCGCAGTGCCCGCACATTGGGGATAGGGTCGGGCGTGATGGTGACGCCGGGCAGCTTGGTCGGATCCCAGAAGGATTCGCTCATGACGACGATGATGTCGGGCTTCTCGGCGGGTACCGAGGCCGTCACCTGCGGTTTGCCGATCGCTTCGATCGCCTTGCCGGAATAGCCGGGCGGCGCCGAGACATGGGCCATCGGGACGTTCAGCGCGAATGCGAGCGCAAAACCGTTCGAGGCATAGTTTTCCTTCTGGTCCCACATGATCGGGATGATCTGCAGCCGGTCGCGCGTCCATGAGAAAGTGGCATAGTCCATGATGGAGACGAAGAAGGCGATCAGCGGCACTGTCAGCGTCAGTCGGGCAAGGCGGCCCTTGTGGCTGAGCGCCGGAACGCGGCGGCGCCATAGCCGCCAGCCATAGACGAGAAGCGACAGCCCGCCGACGACGCCGATCGCCAGGGCAATGGCGGTTCCCGGGCGATCGCGTACCAGGAGCGGCATCAGCGCCACGATCTGCCGAGAATAGAGGAAATCAGTCGGATAGAGCGGATCGCCGAGATAGAGCGACTTCTGGTGGCCGACGAACGCCAGCGACAACGTCAGCGGCGCGAGGATCATCAGGCTCTGATGGCTGCGGCCGAGCACGGCGTCGAGCCCTATGAGGATCAGCGCAAAAATGATGATTGTGGTCCAGCCGGGTTTGAAGGGCTGCAGAAAGAAGTCGACGGTGCCGGCAAAGTTGCCGCGCACGATCAATTCGATAGAGAACACCAGGATGGCCGCGGCCAACAGGCTGATGAAGCCATAGCGGATGACAGGCCATTTGCGCCCCGGCAGATAGCCGGTGGCCGGATCGCCTTCGAGAAACTGTGGCGCGGCCTCGGCTGCGCTCTTCTTGGTCTTTGCCACTGCAATAGTTCCCCGGCCCGCAACAAAAGCGTCACTCGACTGTCATCGAACTGTCACGCAAAGCTAGCGCCTGTGGCGGAAATAAGAAGAGCCAGCAAACAAATCGTGAGCGGTTTTCATCATGAGTGATCGCCAAAAAGCCTGCCGAAACAGGCACTCGGCCGACGTTGCGCGGTCAAGGTTGGACTTGACTCGGCCGCACGCCTTGCGTCACAGGCAACGAGAACCAGCAGCTGGGAGCCGCCGATGGCCATCGCATTCACCTTTCCGGGGCAGGGCAGCCAGGCTGTCGGCATGGGCAAGGACCTCGCCGATACCTTTGTTGAATCGCGGCGGATCTTCGAGGAAGTCGATGAAGCGCTCGGCGAAAATCTATCGAAGCTTATCTGGGAAGGCCCGGAAGAGACGCTGACGCTGACCGCCAATGCCCAGCCGGCGCTGATGGCGGTGTCGCTTGCCGCAATCCGGGCGCTGGAGGCGCGCGGCTTCTCCCTGAAAGGCAAGGTCACCTATGTCGCCGGCCACTCGCTCGGCGAATATTCGGCACTTGCGGCCGCCGGTTTCGTTTCGGTCGCCGACGCCGCCCGGCTGTTGCGCATCCGGGGTAACGCCATGCAGGCGGCGGTACCGGCCGGCGAGGGCGCCATGGCGGCGATCATCGGGCTGGAACAAGCCGACGTCGAAGCCGCCTGCGCAGAGGCTGCCCAAGGCGCGGCCAAAGATCCCGCGCAAGCCTTGGTTTGCCAGATCGCCAATGATAATGGCGGCGGCCAGCTGGTAATCTCCGGCGCCAGGTCGGCGGTCGAACTGGCGGCGAAGCTATGCACGGAGAAGGGCGCCAAGCGGGCGCTCATGCTGCAGGTTTCGGCGCCCTTCCATTCGGCATTGATGAAGCCGGCGGCCGAGATCATGCGGGAGGCACTGGCCGCCGTGACGAAGAGTGCACCGGCCGTGCCGCTGGTCTCCAATGTTACGGTGACCCCGACGAGCGATCCCGACGAGATCGCCCGCCGCCTCGTCGAACAGGTGATCGGGCGCGTGCGCTGGCGCGAAACGGTGGAGTGGTTCGGCGCGAATGGCGTTGCGACGCTATATGAAGTAGGCGCCGGCAAGGTTCTGTCGGGGCTGGCGCGGCGCATTAACCGCGATATTGCCACCAGTGCAATCGGATCCGCGGCGGATGTCGAGGCGGCGCTGGCGGCGCTTGCATAATCAACTGGCGATTTGACCCCGCTCCGTGCGAAGGGTGTTCGCTCAGATCAGGAGACAAAAATGTTCGAATTGACCGGCCGCAAGGCGCTCGTCACCGGCGCATCGGGGGGCATCGGCGAGGCGATCGCCCGCGTGCTGCATGGCCAGGGCGCCATCGTCGGCCTGCACGGCACGCGTATCGAGAAACTGGAGGCGCTGGCCGCCGAACTGGGCGACCGGGTCAAGCTGTTTCCGGCCAATCTTTCCAATCGCGACGAGGTCAAGGCGCTTGGCCAGAAGGCGGAGGCCGATCTCGAAGGCGTCGACATCCTCGTCAACAATGCCGGCATCACGAAGGACGGGTTGTTCGTACGCATGGCTGATGCCGACTGGGATAGCGTGATCGAGGTCAACTTGACCGCCGTGTTCCGGCTGACCCGCGAGCTTACCCATCCGATGATGCGGCGCCGCCATGGCCGCATCATCAACATCACTTCAGTGGTCGGCGTCACCGGCAATCCCGGCCAGGCCAATTATTGCGCCTCCAAAGCCGGTATGATCGGCTTTTCCAAATCGCTGGCGCAGGAGATCGCCACCCGCAATATAACCGTCAACTGCGTCGCCCCGGGCTTCATCGAATCGGCGATGACCGACAAGCTCAACGACAAGCAGAAAGAGGCGATCATGGCGGCGATCCCGACGCGGCGCATGGGCACGGGCGCCGAAGTCGCCTCTGCCGTCGCCTACCTCGCTTCCAATGAGGCGGCCTACGTCACCGGCCAGACCGTTCATGTCAATGGCGGCATGGCAATGATCTAACACTTGGGAAAACGCTTCATTCCGTCTTGGATGCACGGGATTTTTCGTGTAATGCCGCCCGCAACCCGGCGGTTCGGGCAAAAATCGGTCCTGTTCCGCTGCGTTTCCGGCAGGACCATCTTTCAGCTTGATTAGCGGCATTCTGCCCGCTAACGAAGACAGACAACCAAAAGACGAGGATGCCCAAATGAGTGACACCGCAGAGCGCGTCAAGAAGATTGTCATCGAGCACCTTGGCGTCGATGCCGACAAGGTGACGGAGCAGGCGAGCTTCATCGATGATCTGGGCGCGGACAGCCTCGACACGGTCGAACTTGTTATGGCGTTCGAAGAAGAGTTCGGCGTCGAAATCCCCGACGATGCGGCCGAGACCATCCTGACTGTTGGCGATGCGGTGAAATACATCGACAAGGCCTCGGCCTGACGCTATTTGCAGTCATCACCGGGGAGGACCTGCGATGAGGCGTGTCGTCGTCACGGGCCTTGGGCTGCTTTCGCCGTTCGGCATGGGCTTCGAGCACAGCTGGAATGAGCTTCTGACCGGCCGCAGTGCAGCCAAGCGCATCACCGAATTCGAGGTGGAAGACCTTGCCTGCAAGGTCGCCCACGTCATTCCGCGCGGTGACGGCTCCAATGCCACTTTCAATCCTGAAGCCGTTCTCGAGCCGAAGGAACTGCGGAAGATCGGCGACTTCATCCTGTACGGGATCGCGGCCGCCGACGAGGCGCTCAAGGATTCCGGCTGGCAGCCGAAGACGCATGAGGAACAGTGCGCCACCGGCGTGCTGATCGGTTCCGGCATCGGCGGCATCGAAGGCATCGCCGAGAATGCGATGATCCTCAAGGAACGCGGTCCGCGCCGCATCAGCCCGTTCTTCATCCCCGGCCAAATCATCAACCTCGTGTCCGGCCAGGTCTCGATCCGGCATGGGCTGAAAGGCCCCAACCATGCCGTCGTCACCGCTTGCTCGACCGGTGCGCACGCCATCGGCGATGCCGCCCGGCTGATCATATGGGGCGATGCCGACGTTATGGTCGCAGGCGGCGCCGAAGCGCCGGTGACGAGGCTTTCGATCGCTGGGTTCGCGGCTTGCCGCGCGCTCTCCACCGACCGCAACGACGCGCCGCAAACGGCCTCGCGCCCCTATGATCGCGATCGCGACGGTTTCGTCATGGGCGAGGGCGCCGGTGTTGTCGTGCTCGAGGAGCTCGAACACGCCAAGGCCCGCGGCGCCAAGATCTATGCCGAGGTCACCGGCTACGGCCTGACCGGTGACGCCTATCACATCACCGCGCCAGCCGAGGACGGCGACGGCGCTTTCCGTTGCATGACGGCGGCGCTGAACCGGGCGAAGCTGACGCCCGCCGATGTCGACTACATCAACGCCCACGGCACCTCGACCATGGCCGATACGATCGAACTCGGCGCCGTCGAGCGGCTGGTCGGCAACGCCGCCTCGAAGATATCGATGTCGTCGACGAAATCGTCGATTGGCCACCTGCTGGGCGCGGCTGGTGCTGCCGAGGCGATCTTTTCGATCCTCGCCATTCGCGACAACATCGCGCCGCCGACCATCAATCTCGACAATCCGGAGCGCGAAACGGCGATTGACCTTGTGCCGCACAAGCCGCGAGCCCGGCAGATCGACGTGGCGCTGTCCAACTCCTTCGGCTTCGGTGGCACCAACGCCTCGCTCGTCTTCCAGCGCTACAATGGCTGACCGCTCCGCCGGTTTGCGTCTGCCGTCAATTTTGCCATATTCGCCCCTACTCTGCCCGAGGGGATTCGTCGCAAGATCAATTGGTAGGGCATTATGAACACAAATCCGGCCGATAACGGGGAATTCGGGCAACGGGCAGCAACCCCCGGCCCGATCGTGCCGAAGACGGCCAGCGAGGCGTTGCGGCCCGAGGCCGGCACGCCGCCGCCGAAGCGCTCGCGTGCCTCGCGCAGCCAGTTCGTCGTGTTCATGAACTTCGTCATCTCTTCGGTGATGCTGATGGTTCTGGCGGCAGGCGTTGCGCTGTATTTCGGCAAGCAGGAATTCAACGAGCCGGGCCCGTCGGCCAATGGCGACACTTTCCTGGTCAAGCCGAATAGCGGCGTCCAGGAGATCGCCGACCAGCTTGAGCGGCGAGGGCTGATCAGCGACGCCCGCATCTTCCGCCTTGGCGTACGCGCCTTCGGCAATGATTCCGCCCTGAAGGCTGGCGAATACGAGATCAAGCCGCAGGCTCCGATGCACGATATCATGGAACTGCTGAAGAGCGGCAAGTCGGTGATGTATTCGCTGACCATCCCCGAGGGGCTGACGGTCGAGCAGGCACTGCAACGGATCGCTGAGCAGGACGCACTGGCCGGCGATATGCCGTCGACCACTCCACCCGAGGGCAGCCTCGCCACCGACACGCTGCGCTTCACCCGCGGCGCAACACGCCAGCAGATGGTCGACAAGCTTCTGGCCGACCAGAAAAGACTGGTCGACGAAGTCTGGCAGCGCCGAGCGCCGGATCTGCCGATCGCCAACATTGAGGATTTTGTCACCCTGGCCTCGATCGTCGAGAAGGAGACAGGTAAGGGCGATGAACGCTCGCGGGTAGCGGCCGTCTTCCTCAACCGGCTGGCCAAGGGTATGCGGCTGCAGTCGGACCCGACCATCATCTACGGCCTGTTCGGCGGCAAGGGCAAACCCATCGACCGCCCGATCTATCAGTCGGACATCCAGAAGCCGACGCCCTACAACACCTATCTGATCAACGGCTTGCCGCCGACGCCGATCGCCAATCCCGGCCGTGCGGCGCTGGAGGCAGTCGCCAATCCGTCGAAGACCAGCGATCTTTACTTCGTCGCCGACGGCAGCGGCGGCCACGTCTTTGCCGCGACGCTCGATGAGCATAACGAGAATGTCGCTCGCTACCGGGCACTGCTGAAAAAGCAGGCGCAGGACGCCGCCAAGGCCGGGGCAACCAATACCGGAGCCGACACGCCGGCGGGAGCCATCGTTGACGATGCGGGGGCTACCGCCGCCCAGTAGGGCCAGACGCCATCAGGTCGGCCCTGTGCATGTCCGGGTGGATGTGCAAGGGCTGCTATGGCATTGAAATTCACATGATCCTGTCCGGAGCAATCGTTCCGGCTTGAGGGGCATTCGGCAAGGGGACGCACGGCAACATGAACTTGCAGAGTATGACCGGTTTTGCGCGCAGTGTCGCCGAACACGAAGGCACTTCGATTGCCTGGGAAGCCAAGTCCGTCAACGGCAAGAGCGTCGAGGTCAGGCTGCGGCTGCCGCAAGGTTTCGACCGGCTGGAGCCGGCAGTCAGGCAGACGGTGCAAAAGCGTTTTGGGCGCGGTAATTTCCAGATGACGCTGACCATTGGCCGCGCCGCCGGCGCGCAAGCGCAACCCGTGGTCAACGAGGCTTTCCTGAAGGATCTGGCGGGGTTGGCCAAGCGGCTGCAGGAGCAGTTCGGAGTAGCGCCTGCGGCGGCCGACGGACTGCTTGCGCTGCGCGGCGTGCTCGACATTCCCGAAGCCATCGAAACCGAAGAGGCGCGCAGTGCGCTCGATACCGCGATATTGTCGGCGCTGGAAGCAGCACTGGACGGGCTGCAGCAGGCGCGCCAAGGCGAAGGTGCGGCGCTTCGTTCCCTGCTGTCCGGCCATATCGATGCCATCGAGGCGCTGACACTGCGGGCCGAGGCCGATCCATCACGCGAGCCGGCCACGATCCGCGAAAGGCTTGCAGAGCAGATCCGGCTGCTGATGGACGCATCAGCCAATCTGGATGCCAGCCGGCTGCATATGGAAGCGGCGTTCCTGGCCACCAAGGCCGACATACGCGAGGAGATCGACCGGCTGAAGACGCACGTGGCGTCGGGCCGGGCGCTGCTCGCCGGCGGTGGCGCCGTCGGCCGCAAGCTCGATTTCCTGGCGCAGGAATTCAACCGCGAATCGAATACGCTGTGTTCCAAGTCGAATGCTGCCGCGGTCACCGCCATCGGACTGGAACTGAAGGCGGTCGTCGACCAGTTTCGCGAACAGGTCCAGAATCTGGAATGATCCCGATGCCAAGCCACATGACTGCCAAGCCCCATGACCACTAGGGATGTGGGTTCCCGCATTCGGCGCCGCGGGCTGATGCTGGTGTTGTCGTCGCCCTCAGGCGCCGGCAAGTCGACGATCGCGCGCAACCTGCTGGAGAGCGATTCCAGCCTGGAATTGTCGGTCTCGGTCACCACGCGGCCACGCCGCGGCAGCGAGATCGAGGGTGTCCATTACCACTTCCGCACGATGCGCGAGTTCGAGCGGCTGCGCGATTCCGATGCGCTGCTCGAATGGGCGGAGGTGCACGGCAATTGCTACGCGACGCCGCGCGAGCCGGCCGAACAGGCGCTGGCAGAAGGCCGCGACATGCTGTTCGACATCGATTGGCAAGGCGCTCAGCAGATCAAGGAGAAGATGCGCGCCGACATCGTCTCGATCTTCATCCTGCCGCCGTCGATGAAGGAATTGAAGGCGCGGCTGAAGCGTCGCGCCGAGGACCAGGAAGCGGTAATCGAGACGCGGCTCAAGAACGCCCGTAATGAGATCGAGCACTGGAAGGAATATGATTTCGTCATCGTCAACGACGATCTTGACCGCGCTTTCGCCGAGGTGCGCGGCATCGTCACGGCCGAACGGCTCAGACGCGATCGCCGGCCGGGCTTGTTCGATTTCGTCTCGGGGCTGCTCGATGAGAAGACGGATTGAGCACCTTTATCGTAAGCGTCCGGCCTGCGGCGTCTTTCGGGACGGTGGCGATCACACGAAGATAGTGTCCACTTGTCGGGATAATTGACATTTGCCGATGTTGGTTGACGAGAGAGACGCCCTCGTACCAGCGATCAACGTCGGCATAAAACGCGATAGAGAGTTGGCATGCCGATTGAATTATGGGGCTTTTGACACACCGAATGGCCGAAAGATCAGCGTCGCGCTCGAGGAGATGGGGCTGCCCTACACGGTGAAGGTGGTCGACATCACGAAGGGCGAACAGCATGCCTCTGGGTTTCTGCGTATTAGCCCCAACAATCGCATCCCCGCCATCGTCGATCCCGCCGGACCGGACGGTAGACCGATCAGCGTGTTCGAGTCGGGTGCCATCCTAATTTACCTAGGCCAGAAGACCGGCCACTTTTGGCCGTCCAGACTCAGCGCGCAAGTCCCTGTGTTGGAATGGCTGATGTGGCAGGTGGGTGGTTTCGGTCCGATGCCGGGCTAGGTGCACCACTTTCTTGGCGTGACCGACGACCAGGACCGCCGCTACGGACTGGCACGCTATAGCGCAGAGACCCGACGCCTGTACGGAGTCGCCGATCGGAGGCTGGCGGAGGTCGAGTATTTCTCGGGCGAGCTGTCGATCGCCGATTTTGCTATTCTCGGCTGGGCATGGCGGCACGAGCGGCATCAAGTCGATCTTGCCGAATTTCCGAATGTTGAGCGCTGGTATGGGACTATGATGGCACGGCCGGGGGTTCAACGCGGCTTTGCGGTATCGCTCTCCTGATGGAACGACATGAAGCTCGACGCTTCCGTGAATTCGCTCCTGTCTTCGACAATATTTTCGTCATATTGCGGCAGGTCGTCTGTAATGGTGAACCAAGGTGCCTTGGAGCCGACGAAAATGTGCGCGCTTGGGCGAATGTTTGGGTCGTCGACGAGGGTCCCCATAGCGATGTGGGCGAACGCGCCGTCACGAACAACCGCAAAAAGGAACGACCCGCATAGCTTGCATCGCTCGTCATGCCAGCTATTGCCGTCGACGATCTGGATTTTGTCCTCCCCACTCGTGATGCGCAATTTGACACGCTCTATGCCTGCGAGTGGCTTGAACGCTGCGCCGGTTGCGCGACGGCAGATCGAGCAATGGCAATTCACGGCAAATATGAACTCGTCCGTCACCTTATAGGTGACTGCACCGCACTGGCATGATCCACCTAGCGTGCGGGTGTTGGTCGGCTCCTGCAGCGTCACGACTGGCATTCCTCTGTGCGATCGAAGTTTACCAGATAGCACACTTTTATCGGACTTCAGGCGGGTAGTCGGGGCGACGCTTTGTCTGGGCGGGTGTCAAGTGTTCAATGATCTGTACAATGTCGGTCCGTCCGATCTGCGGATAGTGCTCTCGCATCCCCGTGACCTCTTGGGGCCATTCCGATTCTCTCCAAGGAACGCTGCCGCCTCGGACAGGCGCAGATCGGTGCAGCGCGTGACCCACACAATCGCGATCCTGCTGGCATCGCCGTCACAAACATAGCGCATATAGCCCGGCAAAATCGATATTGCGCCAGCGTATGGTGGATATTTTCTCGCCTGCCTCGATAAGTGGGAAAGACCGAGCGACCACTCCAAGTTCCTCCATTACAGCCTCACACCGCATTCGTCAGCCGCACGAATTCCTCGACGCTGAGCGTCTCCGCACGCCTGGTCGGATCGATGCCGGCGCGGGTGAGCAGCGCCTCGCCGCCAAGGCTTTTCACGCTCTGCCGCAGCATTTTCCGGCGCTGGCCGAACGCCGCTTCGGTGAAGCGGCTGAGCCGTTTCACCTCTGCCGGCAAGGGGCTGGCGCGTGGCACCAGATGCACAACCGAGGACGTCACCTTGGGTGGCGGCGTGAACGCCTGCGGCGGCACGTCGAAGGCAATCCTCGCCTCCGTCCGCCAGCCTGCCAGCACGCCGAGCCGGCCATAGGCTTCGCTGCCGGGGCTGGCTGCAATGCGTTCGGCGACCTCGCGCTGGAACATCAGCGTCATCGATGTGTAGAAAGGCGGCCACTCGGTCACGGTCAGCCAACGGATCAGCAATTCGGTGCCGATATTGTAAGGCAGGTTGGCGACGATTTTCGCCGACCCGCTGCTTCCCGGCACTCCTTTGGCAAGCGCTGCAAAATCAGTTTTCAGCGCATCGCCGGCCACGATCTCAAGCCGACCCGGATAGTGGTTCGCGATCTCGGCCAAGGCCGCCAGGCAGCGCTCGTCGCGCTCGATCGCGACGACCCGCTGGGCGCCGTTGAGGAGCAGGGCCCTAGTCAGCCCGCCCGGACCGGGGCCGACCTCGATAACCGTAACATCGCTCAGGTCGCCGGCGGTCCGCGCAATCTTGCTTGTCAGGTTAAGGTCGAGCAGAAAATTCTGGCCGAGCGCCTTTTTCGCCTGCAGCCCATGGCGCTCGATCACCTCACGCAGCGGCGGCAGCCCGTCTATGCTCATCGGGCTGGGCTCATCGGGCTGGGCTCATTGGGTTAGGATCATCGGATTGGGCTCATTGGCCTGCAGTTTTTGCCCCGGTATCGGCAAGTAGGCGAGCGAGCTTCAGTGCGCCAATCAGACTGTCGGCGCGGGCGATGCCCTTGCCGGCGATGTCGAAGGCGGTGCCATGGTCGGGCGAGGTGCGGATGAAGGGCAGGCCGAGCGTGACGTTGACAGCCTCGTCAAACGCCAGCGCCTTGGCCGGGATCAGCGCCTGGTCGTGATACATGCAGAGCGCCACGTCGTAGCCGGCGCGGGCGCGAGCATGAAACAGCGTGTCGGCGGGCAATGGCCCGAAGGCGTCGATCCCTTCCTGCCTCAGCCTGTCGACCGCCGGGCGTACGATGCGCTCATCTTCGGTGCCCATCGCGCCGCCTTCGCCGGCGTGCGGGTTGAGGCCGGTAATGGCGAGCCGCGGCTTGGCAATTCCGAAGCGGTTTGCAAGGTCGGCGGCGGTGATGCGGCCGGTGGTGACGATCAGGTCGGTCGTCAGCGCCTTCGGCACCTCGGCCAGCGCGATGTGGATGGTGACCGGCACGGTGCGCAGGTCCGGTCCGGCAAGCAGCATCACCGGCGTCACCTCGGTACCGGTATGAAGCGATGCCAGATGCGCCAGATATTCGGTGTGGCCGGGAAAGCGAAAGCCGGCATCGTAGAGCGGCTTCTTGGCAATGGGGCAGGTGACGACCGCGGCAGCGCGGCCGGCCAGGCAGTCGGCGACGGCGCGGTCGATCGCCTCGACGATGCCGGCGGCGTTGGCTGGATCAGGGCGGCCGGGACTGTCGATGAAACGGGCGGCAAGCGCCACCACCGGCAGCGCGCGCGAAAACATCTCCGGCGCTAGCGCCGGCGTTGTCTCGGCCATCGCAATATCGGCGCCGAGCCTGTGCGCCCGCGCGGCAATCAGTGCCGGATCGGCAAGAAGATAGAAAGACGGAACGCCGGCGGTATCGCGGGCCTGCCAAGCGGCGATGGCGATGTCCGGCCCCACACCGGACGGATCGCCGACGCTCAGCGCCAGCGGAAGCTCTGCGTGAGGCACGGCTATCGCGACTTCAGCGCTCGATGATGCGGGCTTTCTTCCGCAACTCCTCGACATATTTCTTCGAGAGCTCGTCGGCGTTCTTGTCGCTCGAACCTTCATTCTGGAACACCATCTGCGCGACTTTGTCGTCTGACACCTCGCGCGACGAGCAGATGCCGATGAATTCGACGCCGCGGTCGGTTTCGCGCGTCGTGGTGGCGCCGCCAACCTTTGTAGCTTTTATCTGCTCGGCCCAGTCCAGCGGCAATTGCGGCGCCAGCACCCGGCCGAGATCGCGAACGGTGACATCCATCAGGCCCTTGGCGAATTCGCGCGTGGTGTTGCAGCCGTTGAAGCGGGCGCGCATGGCGTCGGCTTCGCGTTTGCGCTTGGCCAGCGTCGCGCTTCGCTCGGCGGCCGGCACCACGAAAATGACCTGCTGCAGCATGTACTCGGTGGCACTCGGTTTGCTACCGCCTTTCTCGAGCATGCGCTTGACGAGGTCCTGCTCGCTTATGGCGCCGCCGCCGTCGCTAGAACGGTGACGCGCGGTCAGCGCCTGGTTCCAGGCCATCTGCGCCCGGATAAACTCCTTGAAATGCTCCTTGGAGACGCCGGATTGCGCCATGGCGCCGTCAAGCTGCTTGAGCGGCATTTTGTTGCTCGTGGCGAAACGCTGATAAGCGGCATCGACCTGCGCGTCGCTGATGCGGATGCCGAGCCGCCTGGCTTCGGCCATGCGCAGCGTCTGGTCGATCATTTCCTGGCCGGCATCGCCCTTTTTGTGCTGCAGGCGCAGGAAAGCCGCGCGATGCTGGATGTCGCCGGTGGTGATCGGTATATTGTTGACGACGTATTTGATCTCGCTGGCGAAAACCGGCCGCGTCACTGCGGTGATCGAGACCGCCACCAGCAGCGCGAAGCCTGCCGAAAAGAGGTATTTCCTCATCGAAAGCATCCCAATTCCATCTCGATTCGGCCCAACCTGTCCCAGTTCAGGCCGCGGAAATTCGTGCCTGCTCTATGCGGCGAAACAATGTCGTCCGCCAGCCGCCCCGTTGCCGACTGCTGCTCCCGTTATTGGATGGTGTCGATGGAGCGTTGCGACGAGCCGAAATCGCCGAGCGTGCGGAACGACAGGTTGAAGCCGACGTTCTGCGATACTTCCTTGGTGTTCAGGTCACGTCTTTCCGAAAACGTCATCAAATAGGTAAAGCACGAATCGCTATAGGCAAAGCCGACCCCGTCCTTGACCAGGATGCTCTGCTCCAGATCATACGTGCCGGTGCCAAAGACGCGCCAATTCTCAGCAAGATGCGTCGAGGCGCCGAGCGTAATCTCATGGCGATCCGTGGAGAAGCCATAGAGCGGCTGCGCCTGGATGAAGGCGTATTTGGCGCTCAGCGATACGGGCAGGCCTGAAAAGGCGGCCTTTACCTCAGCGCGGCGGACCTCGAAGCTTTGCTCGTCGAAACGGCCGCTGACCGAGCCGGAAAATCCGCTGGGGCTATTGAAGCCGACAAGGCCGACATAGTCGGAGGTTGCGGTTTCAAGACCCGAATAGGCGCCGACATTGACCAGATCCGGCGTGCCGAACGAGTTCTGGCCGCCGAGTTGGTAGGATTGGCCGAACACCGCATTGGTGCTCCAGCCATTGTCGTACGCGCCGGAATAGCGCAGCCCGACATTGGCGCGCGTGCCGCCTTCCATGCGGTCATAGCCGGAGAATTTGTCGCGCTCGAACAGCGTCGTGGCGTCGAAGACGAAGCTCTGGGCGTCCTCGTTGGGGACCGCCAGCCCGCCGACATATTGCTCGTTCGGACGCATGAACACTTGTGCCATCGGTTCGAAGACATGGCTGGAACTGGTCATCGAGAACAGTACCGGCCAGCGCATCTCAAGGCCGGCGGTCGCCATGTAGCGGGCAAGCGACGAACGCATGTCGTCGTCAACGCCGAGATTGGTCGCCATCTGGTTGACGGCGTCGAGCGAGGCCGAGGAGGCGTTGACATAGCCGGCGTCGCCGCGCAGCGCCAGCAGCGGCGTCAGCAGCAGCCCGCCATCGGTGGTGAAGGTGCGCTTCCATTCGGCCTCAGCGGTAACGCGGCCGGATTGACCGTCGATGCCGCGGACGTTGTTGACGGACGAAGGGATGCCCGAATCTGCAAGAGCCGTATCGAGCCTGTCGCGGTCTATGATCCGCGCGTTGACGTCGAACGACAGCTGCCCGCCGGCCACCGGCATGTCGGGGATATAGGCGTAGTCGAGCGAGGGCAGCACCCAGGGCTGCTTGGCGGCGCGGGCGGTCGGATCGCTAGCGAGGGTGTCTTCTTGAACGTCGAAGTGCATGGCGCGCACATCGAAATAATTGCGATCGTTGAGCCCCGTCAGGTACACCTCGGAGCGGTGTACGCTATCGTTGAAGCCGTCGATATCGTAGGTGCGCGAGAAACTCTTGTCGCTCTGCAGCAGGATGTCCCAGCCGAAGTCCCAGCGCGGGTTGATGGCGAACTGGCCTTGGGTGCCCATCATGCCGCGGAACCTGTTCGGATCGCCCTCGGTACCCGAACTGACGTTGTGGCCATTGTCGTCGATGAAGGCGTCGGGATTCTCTTGACGGATGCCCGCAATCTTCAGGCTGTACTGACCGTTGTTGAAGCGCTGCCTCCACTCGGCCTCACCGAGGAAACCCTGTCTGGTATAGCCGCTGCCGGTGACAGTTAGATCGTAGGTCGGCGAGAGCGCGAAATAATAGGGAACTCTAACACCGACGCCGAGATCGCTCTTGTAGGCGACGCCGGGGATCAGGAAGCCGCTCTTGCGCTTGACCGTCGGGTCGGCGATCTCGAAAGCCGGCAGATAGGCCAGTGGAAAGCCGAAGAACTCGAAATTCGAATTCTCGAAGCGAACCGTCTTCTTCTCGCCGTTCCAGATGATCTTCCTGGCCTTGATACGCCAGGTCGGCGCTTTGTCGGGCTTGTCCTCGCACGGCTCGCAGGCGGTGTAGACGCCATTGTGGAACGTCGTCAGCACGCCGCCCATGCGCTCCGCGCTTTCGGCGGCGAAATACGCCTTGTCGACGGTCTCGACACGCAGCGCGTTGACGAAGCCGTCGGCGAAATCGTCGGTGATGTCGGCATGCTGCGAATAGATTTTGGTGCCGTCGCTGTTGACGAGCTCGACATTGCCGCTGGCGACGAGGCGTTTGGTGTTGCGGTTGTATTCGACCCGCTGGGCGACGAGACGGTTGCCGCCATAGTCGATCTGGACGCCGCCGACGGCCGTCACAGTCTGCTTGTCGTTGTCGTAGACCAGCGTATCGGCTGCCAGCAGCATCTGTGTGCCGCTCGGAACCTTCGTTGCCAGCTCACTGACGTCCTGGGCGAAAACCGGAGCAACCGGGGCAGCGCCGGCAAGCAGGCATGCCAAGGCGCTCGCCGCAGAGAGGCGTGCCAAACCGGCGTGCCTATGGCTGCGCAAAACCGCCTCCCTCACTAGCCGTCTTCCTTGTATAGCAGGAATGTCACCCCGAAGAACATAGCCACGACAACCGGGACCCAAGCCGCTACGGCAGTGGGTACGAATCCCGCTACGCCGAATGCCTTGACCAGCACCGAAACGACATAAAGCAGAAAGCCGGCCACGATGCCACCCAGAATCATCGTCGCCGACTGCCCCATCCTCGCAAATCGCATTGATACCGTTGCCGCAATCAGCGTCATCGCGACGAGCAGGAAGGGCAGCGCAATCAGGGAATCGAACTGCATGGCGAAGGCATTTGCCTTGAGGCCGAAGGAGCGGGCCACCTCGATCTTGCCGGGCAGATCGTAGAAGGGGATGGTCTCAGGGCGCGCCAACCGCTCTTGCACGAATTCCGGCTCGAGATCGGTCGGCAGCCGATCGCTGGGTAACGACTGGATGGTGCCGTCCCGGAACACCTTGACGTCCCGCAATTCCCAGTAGCCGTCCCGCAAAAAGGCGTGCGCGGCATCCTTGCGCTCGATGATGTCGCCTTGCGGGCTGAAACTGAAGAAGACCGCGTCGGCCATCTCCAGGCCTTGATTGAGAATGGCGCGCGCGCCGATGATGGTATCGCCGGAGCTGGTTTTCTGCCTGATCCAGGGCGCGGCGTCGGCCGAGACGGTGTTCGACTTGCCCGAACGGAGCTGGGTCTCGATCTGCTCGGACCAGGAATAGGCGTGCGCGGCTATCGGATTGATGACGCCAACCGACAAGGCCCCAAACAGCAGCGCCCCGATGCAGCACGGCAGCAGGAACTGCCATGCGGAAACCCCGGCGGAACGGGCGATGACCAATTCATATTTGCGGTTGAGCGACACCAGGGTCGCCATCGCCGAGAACAGGCCGACGAACGGCACCGTCTGCAGCATGATCATCGGCATCCGGAGCCCCGAAATGGCGAACGCAGTTGCGTAGGTGAAGCCCGGCACGCCGGTCGTGCGGCCGGAAAGCTCGGTGAAATCGATCAGGAACACCAGCGCCAAAAGGCCGATGAAGAACCAGATGGTGATCGTCACATAGCGAAAGAAGAAGTACCGACCCAGAGTCCAGCCCATCAGCCGGCTCCCTGTCCGGATGCGCCACGCCGGGCAAAGCGGAGCTTGACGGCGCTCCAGCCGTCATTGAAGCGGCCGGCAAGATTGGTTATCCAATCGGCCCAAGCAACCGGCAGTTCCATCGTCCGGTTGGAAACGATGAACCAGATAGCGATCGCCGATGCCACGATCGGGACGCCGTAGACCATATAGGCATATTGCGGCACCTTGTCGGCCTTGCCGGCGGCAAAGAACCCGAGCCAGCGCACGAACAGCGCGATCGCGATTGCCGTGATCAGCGGGTGCACGCGCGCCTCGCGATGCGAGCGCGCATCTCCGGCGACCGCAAGCGCGATCAGCGCAAAGACGAGCGAATAGGACCACTCGGAAAAACGCTGGTTGAGCTCGGCCAGGTACCTGTTCGGCTTTTGCTGGTACATCTTGTCGTTCGGACTGGGATTGAGCAGGTACTGGGTCGTCCGGTCCTTCGGCAAAAGCAGAATGTCAGATGACGCCGACAAGAAAGCGGACAAGTCGAAGGCGTAGGAGGTGAACCGGATTACCGAGAGGTCGCCGGTCATGGTTTTGCGATGGATGACGCCGTCATTCATCATCAGCACCTTCTCGTCGCCGCGTTCGATGATGCTGCCGGTCTTGGCATAATAGATGAGATTGACGCCTTCTTCGCGCGAGTCGGCGACGAAGATGCCGCCGAGGCGATTGTCGGGAAGCCGTTCGCCAACCTGCAGGAACAGGCCATCATCGATCTTGCGGAAGGTGCCTTCCTGGATGATCAACGACAACAGATCGGCACGCGACGAAGCAATCAACTCGCGGTTCTTCTGGCGTGCGTAAGGGTCGACGCCATTGTCGACAGCAAACGAAAAAACGCTGGCTGCGAGTGCCAGAAGCATGATCGGCCTGACGATGGTCCAGCGTGAAGCGCCGGCGGCATTGATGACGGCCAGCTCCGAATCCGAATTCATCACGCTGAGGATCTGCGCGACCGCGACGACTAGGGCGAACGGCACGACGATCGGAACGATCGACGGGACGATCAGCGCTGCGACTTCGAAGAAGGTGAGGGCCGACTGACCGCTATCGGTGACGAGGTCGATGCGGGCGAGCACCTGAGTCGTCCAGACGATCGCCAGCGTCCAAACGAGCGCCAGCGCGAATACCGCGAAAGCACGGCGCATGATGTAACGTTCAACGACCTTCATGAAGGCTTTTCTCGGCGGTTTCGAACGGCATCATGCCTTGGAATAAGGTAGTCGTCCGGCGCCGGCTGCACAACTGGCTCAGTTTGGCGGTTCGATCTGGGTTCTGTCCCGTATCGCAAATTCCGCTGGGCCGGAGTGTCGGCGGCAATGGATAAGAAAGGGCGAACATTGTTGGTTAACAACAGGTTGCGGCGGGAAGCGGGGCCGTGCCGCGACGAATCGTGGATGGTTCAATGTCGCATATGGGAGCGATTTCGGCCAAAGTCTTGTCAAATGCGGCAAAACGACCAAATGTCGCGCCGATCGCCGCCGCGGCGGCGTGATAAGACGGGTCAGGATCTGTTGAGCCCCAGCATGGAAGCGGAAAAATTGCGCAGTCAAACCGGTTGGGAAGCGGTCTTTGATGGCGCGATTGTGATCGGCGCCGGCGCGGCCGGCCTTGCCGCCGCCCACGCCCTGATGAAGGCCGGCGTACCGACGCTCGTCCTGGAAAAGGAGAGCCGGCTTGCCGAGCCCTGGCATCGGCGGCACCAACGTCTGCACCTCAACACGCATCGCGATCTCTCGACGCTGCCCGGCATCGGCTATCCCGCAGGCACCCCGGCCTTCCCGCACAGAACCGCCGTCATTCGCCATCTGAACGATTTCAGCCAAGTGCACCGGCTGCCTGTCACATTCGGCGTTGCCGTCGAAGAGATCACGTTCGATGGCGATCACTGGACCGTACAGACCAATTCCGGATCCCGTCCGGCGCGCCATGTCGTCGTCGCCACCGGGCGCGACCGGCAGCCGTTTATTCCCGCATGGAAAGGCATGAAGGATTTTGCCGGCCGGATCGTCCATTCGGCAGATTTTGGCGAGGCGAAAGACTATGCCGGCAAAAAGGTGCTGGTGGTCGGTGCCGGCAATTCGGGTTTCGACGTCCTCAATCATCTTGCGGATGCAGACGCCGAAAGCATCTGGCTGTCGGCCCGCAATGGTCCGTCATTGCTGCCGAAACGCATCTGCAAGATCGCCGTCCACAGGCTTTCGCCTTTCATGGCGCGCTTGCCGGTACGGATTGCCGATGCGGTGATGGCGACAACCCAGCGCCTGGTTTTCGGCGACCTGACGAAATTCGGGCTTCCGCCGGCCTCCATAGGAGGTGCGAGCCGTCTGAGCGCCGACTACACCGCGATCGCAGCCGATGACGGCGCGGTTCGCGCCATCAAGGCAGGCATGATCGTGGTGGTGCCGCCATTGCGAGAATTTACTCGCGACGGCATCATATTGAACGACGGCAGGTTTATCACGCCCGATATCGTCATCTCAGCGACCGGCTACCGGACCGGGCTGGAGCAGATGGTCGGCAAGCTCGGCGTTCTCGACGGCAAGGGCGTTCCGCTTTTCAACGGCGGCGAAGCCGACCCGCGATTGCCCGGTCTGTGGTTTACCGGCATGCGGCCGAGCATTCGCGGTTGTTTCGCCAATGCCCGCATTCAGGCTAGGGCGATAGCGGCGCGGATTGTCAAGCGGCGATAATGAGCAGGACTATGCCGACTGTTCCGCCCGCAATAGACACGCCTTGTTGGAACGTGCTCGAACCGAAAGGTCAATGATCATGACGCCAGTCAGCATTCGCTACATTGTCGATGATGTCGCCGCCTCGATCGACTTCTATTGCGGACATCTGGGCTTCGCCGTCCAACAGGACGCGCGACCGGCTTTTGCCTCCGTCACGCGCGGCGCGTTACGGCTCCTTCTAAGCGGACCCGGCAGTTCGGGTGCTCGGGCGATGCCCGACGGCCGGCAGCCGGTGCCGGGAGGCTGGAACCGCATCCTGCTGGTGGTGCCGGACCTGAAAGAAGAGGTTGCGCGTCTCAAGAGTGCTGGACTTGTCTTTCGCAACGATATCATAACGGGCGTCGGCGGTTCCCAGACCCTGCTCGAAGACCCATCCGGCAATGTCATCGAGCTGTTTCAACCCGCCGCTCACTGACGCAATAACACGGCATCTTAGATCCGATCTGCCCAATCGAACGCCTCTCCCCGATAATCCAACGCATTTCCCCGAAAGCAGGACATGATGAATTCGAGACCCTCGATCGCCTTCGCCAAATTCGCCGCGCCCAAAAAGGGCAGCGTTTTCGTTCTGGCGGCCGACGAGGGCGGCCTCGGTGATGCGGTCAGGGCCTGCGATCCGGCAAAGACCCTCGAGCGGGCCTTTCCCGTCGCCGACTTCACCGGCAAATTCGCCAGCCAGGTCGAAGTGCTGGCACCGGAAGGGACGTCGCTCGAGCGGCTGGTGGCGGTCGGCGCCGGCAAGGGCTCCAATCTCGATGACTACGCCTGGCTGAAGCTCGGCGGCACGATTGCCGCATCCTTTCGCAAGGCAACCGAAGTGGCCGTCGTGCTCGATCTTCCCGGCGCCGCCGTCAGCGGCAGGCAAGCCGTTCAGCTTGCCGCGGGCATCCTGCTGCGCAGCTATTCCTTCGACAAGTACAAGACCAAAAAGGACAATGGTGACGGCAAGCGTGAGCCAAAAAAGCCGGTAAAGGTGACCATTCACACGGCCGATCCGGCGGCCGCAAAGAAGGCCTTTGCCGATGAAGCGGCGGTGATCGACGGCGTCTTGCTGGCGCGCGATTTGGTCAATGAACCGGCCAATGTGTTGGGACCGGTGGAATTCGCCGCCCGCATCGCCCAACTGGAGGCGCTCGGCGTCACGGTCGAGATCCTGGCCGAGAAGGAGATGAAGAAGCTCGGCATGGGTTCGCTGCTGGGCGTAGCGCAGGGCTCGCCGCGTGGCGCCCGCATCGCCGTCATGCGGTGGGACGGCGGCAAGGCCAAGGAAAGCCCGGTCGCCTTCGTCGGCAAGGGAGTCACCTTCGACACCGGCGGCAATTCGATCAAGCCGGCCTCCGGTATGGAGGACATGAAGGGCGACATGGGCGGCGCTGCTGCCGTCACCGGGCTGATGCACGCGCTGGCCGCGCGCAAGGCGAAGGTCAATGTCGTGGGCATTGTCGGGCTGGTCGAAAACGCCGTCGACGGCCACGCTCAACGACCGGGCGACATCGTCACCTCGATGTCTGGCCAGACCATCGAAGTGCTCAACACCGACGCCGAGGGCCGCCTCGTGCTGGCCGATGCGCTGTGGTACTGCAACGACCGCTTCCAGCCGAAATTCATGATCAATCTGGCGACGCTGACCGGCGCCATCATGGTCGCGCTCGGCCAGCATTATGCCGGCCTGTTCTCTAATAATGACGAGCTAGCGGACCGGCTGACGGCGGCCGGTCAGGCGACGCAGGAGCGATTGTGGCGCATGCCGCTCGGCGCCGAATACGACAAGCTGATCGAGTCCAAGAATGCCGACATGAAGAATATTGGCGGCCGTTATGGCGGCGCCATCATCGCCGCGCAGTTCCTGCAGCGCTTCGTCAAGGACACGCCCTGGGCGCATCTCGACATTGCCGGCACCGCGATGGGCTCGCCCTCCAACGAGATCAACCAGTCATGGGCTTCCGGATTCGGCGTCAGATTGCTCGACCGATTGGTGCGCGATCATTACGAGCAATGAGCGGCGCGCCAAATGATTTAGACTGAAGTCATGGCCGAAATCCTGTTCTATCACCTGACCGAATCGACCCTGGAGGACGCGCTGCCCGGCCTCCTGGAGCGCAGCATCGATCGCGGCTGGCGCGCCGTGGTGCAGACCGGCACCGAGGAACGGCGCGACGCGCTGGACCAGCATCTGTGGACTTTCCGGGACGATTCGTTCCTGGCCCATGCAACGGATCGCGAAGCCCATCCCGCCGAGCAGCCGGTGCTTCTGACCGTCGGACCTGACAATCCGAACCAGGCGCAGATACGCTTCCTGGTCGATGGCGCGGTGCCGCCGGAGCTTGGCGGCTACCAGCGCGCCGTGTTCCTGTTCGACGGCCACGATGCAGCCCAGCTAGAGGCGGCACGCACGCACTGGAAGACAATGAAGGAGGCCGGCCACACCGTGACCTACTGGCAGCAAACACCGGACCGGCGCTGGGAACGCAAGGCTTAGAAGACCTGAGCAAGCCCGATGCCGCCTGATGATCAAACACCAAGCATATCGATAGATGCCGCACTTGTTCGCCGCTTGATTGCCGCGCAGTTCCCTGAATGGGCGGACCTGCCGGTAGAGCCGGTCGAGCCTGGCGGCTGGGACAACCGCACCTTCCGGCTGGGCGATCGAATGTCGGTGCGGCTGCCCAGCGCTGCCGCCTATGTTGCCCAGGTCGAGAAGGAGCATCGCTGGCTGCCTCGCCTCGCGCCTCACTTGCCTCTGCCGATACCGGTGCCACTGGCCAGAGGCGCGCCCGGTGAAGGCTATCCATGGCCTTGGTCCGTCTATCGCTGGCTTCGCGGCCGGCCGGCGGCTGGTGGGCTGATTGCCGATCTCAATGAATTCGCTCGTTCGCTGGCCGGCTTTCTGGTTGCGCTCTACCGGATCGACGCCGCTGGCGGACCACCGGCAGGTCAGCATAATTTCCACCGCGGTGGCCAGCTTTCAGTCTACGACGCCCAGACCCGAGCCGCGCTTTCGGCGCTCGGCGGCCGCATCGACAAGGCAACCGCCGAGGCGGTGTGGGCGACCGCGCTCGGCTCGCGATGGCAAGGGCCGCCGGTCTGGGTCCATGGCGACGTTGCCTCAGGCAATCTGCTCGTCGAAGATGGCAAGCTCTGCGCGGTCGTCGATTTCGGCAGTTCGGCTATCGGCGATCCAGCCTGTGACCTGGTGATCGCATGGACGGAATTTTACGGCGAGAGCCGCCAGGCGTTCCGCGACGCCATTTCCCTTGACGAGCACAGCTGGGCGCGCGCTCGGGGCTGGGCGCTCTGGAAGGCGCTGATCGTCGCTTCGGGACATGACGGCAACCAGCGCGAGGCGGAAAAATCGTGGCGGGTTATCAATGAGGTGCTGGCGGATCACACAAACAGTTAGAGCGGGATGGAGAATTCAGTTTGAACGCATCCCGCTCCAAAAACGAAAGCATTACTGACCGCCCGTCTCCCTCCTGAACGTATCGAAATCGACCTGCATGCCGTTGAAGATCGAAATCGACCTGCATGCCGTTGAAGATAGAGATCCAAGCGCCCATGGTCGACTGGATGTCCTTGATGGTTGCGTCATAGTCGTCGGCACGGGCCGGTGCGGAGGCCAGCGTCAGGGTCAGCGCGTGGACCGTGGAGGCGAGCAAGGATGCATGATGAAGCGAAGAGGGCGTGGAATGAAAACGATATGGAAGCTGTTCATGGCGTTCTCCTCTGGTTTTGGTTGGCCTTACGATGTAAGGTAATGTCGAAAATTAACCTTACAGCGTAAGTTGTCAAGCGGCACCATGGACATATCAGTCAAAAAAAAGCGAACGCGCGGCCGGCTGTCTCGCGAGATGATCGAGGATGCGGCTTTCGAGGTAATCGAGAGGGAGGGGCTTTCCGGCTTTTCGATGCGCAAGCTGGCGGCAGAACTCGGCTGCGAAGCGATGAGCATCTACCATCATTTCCCCTCCCAGGCGCATCTTTACGAGGCACTGGTCGATCGACAGATCAGCTCGATCAAGATTCCTGACGACGGCATGCGTTGGCGCCAGCGGATCCACGTCGCCGTGAAGGAATACCGCCGGGTCGCCACCGAACATCCGGCCTTTGCGCCGTTCATTGTGGTCTACCGCATGAATTCGCCGGCATGTCTCGCCAAGCTGAACGACGTGATCGGCCTGTTCGAAGCCGGCGGTTTCGGTTTGGAACTCAGCGCCCGGTTGTTCCGAGCCACGAGCTACTATCTGATGGGCGCGATCCTTGACGAGACGGCCGGCTACGCCAAAGGGCCTTCGGCGGTCACCACGGTGAGCGATGAAGCGCTAGCGCGGGATTTCCCCGGCGTCATGGCTGCCGGGGCATATTTCGGCACAGCCGGTTTTGACAAGACCTTCGATATAGGCCTCGACATGTTGCTGGACGAGATGGAGCGTATCCGCGACGGTGCCAATGCGAGGTAGTTGCATCAACGGGGCATTGTCCGCATGCGCTTTTTGTTTCTTCTGATCCTGCTCATCGGTACCGGCATCGGCGTCGTCTATCCCTGGGCGATGACCAATTTCTCCGGCCGTGAGATCGGCACCTGGCGGGTTTACGACCAGGGCCGGTTCAAGCCGGTGACGGTGGCCCTGAGCGCACGCGACGGGCCGCTACGCGTGCTGGTCGATCTTACTGCAAGAGCCGAGCGCATCGTCTCGCAGCAGCGCACCGTGCTGACCCTGACCGCCGCCACCGGCGGCAGGACGGTGCTCGCCTCGACGCTGCAGTTCAATCACTCCGACAATCCGCGCCAGGTCAGCCCACAGCTGCCGGACAGGATCTTTCGCGACGAGGCCGGCCTGATCCCGAGCGTTACCCCCGGTTCCTACATCTTCACCGTCGGTCCGGGCGACGCCGAGGGCATTCCGATGCGGGCCGTCGACCTCGTCCTGCGCTCGGCTGCCGGCGAGGTCGACCGCCGGGCGCGGCCGGTCGGTTTTTCCCTGATGGCGGCCGGCCTGGCCGGGCTGGCGCTGGCATTCCGTTTCGGCGGCCGCCGGCCGGAAAATCCGAACTCGCAGCCGCCACCGCCGCGCTGGGGCAGGGGCTCCAATTGAACTATCGCCACGCCTACCATGCCGGGAACTTCGCCGACGTCGTCAAGCATGCCGTGCTCAGCCGGCTGATCGAATATCTGAAGCAGAAGGACAAGGCGTTTCGGGTCATCGACACCCATGCCGGCATCGGCCGCTACGATCTGTCCTCAACCGAAGCGCAAAAGACGGGCGAATGGCAGGGCGGCATCGGCCGGGTGGCCGATGCCGCCCTCGACGCCCCGGCGGCGGCATTGCTGGCACCGTATCTTGGAGCCGTCCGTTCGCTCAATCCGGACGGCGGCGTGAAAAAATACCCGGGTTCGCCGCTGATCGCCCGGCACCTGCTGCGCAAGCAGGACCGGCTGTCGGCGGTCGAGCTGCACCCTAAGGATGCTGCCAGGCTGAAGGCGCTGTTCGACGGTGACTTCCAGACCCGGGTGATCGAGCTCGACGGCTGGCTGGCGCTCGGCGCGCATCTGCCGCCAAAGGAGAAGCGCGGCCTCGTGCTCATCGATCCGCCTTTCGAGGAAGAGGGCGAGTTCGGTCGCTTGGTCGACGGGCTGCAAAGAGCCCATCGGTGCTGGCCAGGCGGCATTTACGCGCTGTGGTATCCGCTCAAGGACCGCAAGGCGGTCGCCGCCTTCCGAAAGGCGCTGAAGCAAACGGGCATTCCCAGGCTGCTCGACGTCGGCTTTGAGATTAGGCCGGCCTCGGTCGAGCCGAGCCTCGACGGCTGCGGCATGGTGATGGTCAATCCGCCCTTCACCCTGGAGGGCGAGTTGCGGACGCTGCTGCCGGCGCTGCACCGGCTGCTTGCTGTCGAGCAGCCATCGCATTGGACGCTGGACTGGCTGGCGGGAGAGTAGTTTGAGGTGCGGTCCTTGCCGTTCCCTCAGCGCAACCTTCGTCACCGTAACCATCGTCACTACAACCGCTTGACCGCGCGTCAGCGAATCCGCACAGTGCGCGCAGTCGACCTTGAGAGGCTGCCATGACTCGCTTCGCCCAATCCGCCCTTGCCGCACTGCTCGCCGTTTGCACGCCGCTGGCTGCGCCTCTCGGCGTTACTCAGGCGGTGCAGGCCGCCGACCTTGCAATCTATACCGATGAGGACAGCGGCGTCTGCGGCGAGGCCTGGGTGCTGAACAAAATCACCGACCGCTTCTCGTATCAGGTGCATCACGTGCCGCATCTGCCGGATGTGCAGATCGTCGATTTCCAGCGCATCCACCAGCATCGCTATCTGCCGGCCGACGACACCTGGCCGATCGGCCGCCGTTATTGCGGCGCCACCGTCAGCCTCTCCGACGGCCACGCCCGCACCATCTGGTATCTGATCGAGGAAGGCCAAGGCTTTGCCTCGATAGGCGACAATGTCGAATTCTGCGTCTCGGGCTTCGATCGCTGGATGGTCTACAACGGCCGCTGCCGCGTCCTGCGCTGAACCAGTGCCTTCCGATTCCCGATGGATTGTTGCGTCACTTAGGTGGTCGAGAAAAGAAACACCTGACGGCCGTCAGGATCGCGGACGATCACACGCCTGCCCATAGCCGTCGCCTTGACATCCGCAATGATTCCAAAACCATTGGCCTTCGCGGCAGAAGCCGCTTCGTCCGCGTCGGTGACCTCGAAGCCGATCATCGTTCCCGCTCCTTCCGCCGTCGTTCCTTCGTTTGCCGGATAGAGTTCGATCGCGAGCCCTTGACCTTGGAACGCGAAATGTATCGGACCGGAGCCGTGCTGCTCTTGCCTGAAGACAATTCCGAAATTCGCATAGAAAGCCGCGGCTGATCTGGGGTCAGCCGAAAACCATGTGACAAATGCCAAGCTCGGCAAGGGGGGCATTCATACCTCTTTGGTGTGTGGACTGTCCGGCGCTCAAGGTCGGACGGAGGTTGCGAAAATCGTAGATTTCCATGCAGGTCAACGCCAACCGGCCACATCGATCACTTTGCGGGGAAACAGCACTACATGGATTCGCTTGTTTATATTGTTGCAATTGGGGCGGTCGTTGCAGGTTTCGTCCAAGGGCTGTCCGGGTTCGCTTTCAGCCTGGTTGCCATGTCGTTTTGGGTTTGGACCGTGGAGCCCCAGCTTGCTGCTGCCATGGCGGTCTTTGGGGCGCTCACCGGCCAAATCATCGCCGCCGTCACCGTCCGCCGGGGTTTCGACCTCAAGCTTCTGCTGCCATTCCTGATCGGCGGGACCATAGGAATTCCGGTCGGTGTCGCCATCCTGCCCCTGCTGGATGTGCACTTGTTCAAGTTGATCTTCGGCGCGCTGCTGGTCGTTTGGTGTCCCTTGATGCTTTTTGCCCGTCGCCTCCCTCCCATCACGTTCGGGGGTCCTGTTGCAGACGGTGCAATAGGTCTGGTTGGCGGCATCATGGGCGGGCTTGGCGGCTTCACCGGCCCGGTTCCAACGTTGTGGTGCGTGCTGCGGCAATGGGAAAAGGACAGGCAGCGCATTGTCATCCAGAATTTCAACCTTGTGACCCTCTCCATGACGATGGCCGCCTATCTTGCGACCGGAAAGATCAAGCTCGAAATGCTGCCGATGTTTGCCATCGTCGCGCCGGCGATGTTGATACCGACACTCCTTGGCGCGAGACTCTACATCGGCATCAGCGAAGCAACGTTTCGAAAGATCGTCCTCACGCTCTTGGCCGCATCAGGTGCGGCATTGCTGGCATCGGCCTTGCCGCATCTCATGAGCCGGGTTTGAATCCGACGTACAGAAATCCCCGACTTCCGCCGTGCCCTGCGCTATCGACCGATGCGGCCCGCGCCCGATAGGTAGGCGCAGATCAGTTCGACGAGTTGCTTTTGCAGCTCCGGCGCGGCGAGCATGTTCCGGCGTGCCGCGTTATGGATCACACCTTCGATCGCCGACGACAGCACGCGCGCGACGGTCTCCATGTCGGCGCCTTTCCTTGGCTTGCGATAGGCGGCGACGGCGGTCGCGTAGTGGTTGAGATATTGTGTCTGGAACGAAGCGTGGGCGGCCCTGGAGCCGCGATCGCCCGGCGCCTCGTCGAGCAGCACCTGATGCAGTGTCGGGTGAATGCTGTGCGCCGCGATCATGCCGCGCACCAGCTCCTGCGCGAATTTCCTGAGCGGCTTTTGGCCTTCCGCCGAATCGCGAATGACCGACAGCACATGATCGAAATGACGGCGCCGGACGGCTTCGAGCAGGGAAAGCTTGTCGGGAAAATACTGGTAGAGCGTGCCGATGCTCACGCCCGCAGTCTCGGCCACCTTGTTGGTGGTGAAGCCGGCCCAGCCCAGCCCGCTCAGAACATGAGCCCCTGCCTCGACGATCGCCTCTACGGTCGCCCTGGAACGCGCCTGGCGCGGCTGCTTGCGCATGCGCGGATACGGTTTTGCAATGCGAGTAGACACGCCCGCCCATTCTCCTGAAAATATGAACAACATACTCGCATTTCCAGAAAAGGACACCGACCATGAGTGCGCACGCCCTGCTTCGCAGCCTGTTTGCCTATCAGGCCTGGGCAAATGACGAACTGCTGGAAAGGCTCGTCAGTCTCGACCCGCCCGTTCACGGCAAGGAACGGCAGGCCGTGATACGGCTCATCGATCACAGCCATATTCTCAGCCCACCTGGTTGGTGCAAGCCATGGCTACTCCGCCGACGCCAGCGAGGACACGCCGGCCCTCGACGAACTTCGTGCCGCAGTCGCGGCGACCGATCGGTGGTATCTCGATTATCTCGAAACCGTTTCGTCGCAACAGCTCTCCGAGCCCGTCGCATTCGTGTTCACCGACGGGGATAAGGCATTGATGTCGCGACAGGAAATGCTGACCCACGTCGTACTGCACGGCGTCTATCATCGCGGTGAAGCGGGGCGCATCCTGGCGCAGATTTCCGTCACGCCGCCATGGGATACCTTCGCCGTCCATCTCCACAGGGCCGAGCCTTCGCGCCGGCTGCAGAAGCAGCGCGAGCCGCTCGGCGCCTGAACGGCCGAGCGTTTTCGATTAGGAGATCGGCTCGACCGGATCTATCGAGCGATATCCTGTCTTTCAGAAATGCGAGCTATCTGCTTACTTTCATCGCGTCGTGCAAGATAGTGCAGCGGCGTGCTCGTCGCGTTGCTTCGTACTTACCTGTAGTTTATCGTTTCGGACAAGACGAGGCGGGCGACCGCCTTCGCTCTTGACAATGTTCGCGCTGAGCGTCGGACGTTGAAGCGCAGAGCTGGTCGAAAAGGTCCTGAGCTTGACGCGAAGACCGGTCGAGATAGAGCGAGCAGAATTTCTGTCGCAGAACTTCGCTGCGCGACACAAAGATTCGCAGCCGATTTTTGCACCGGTAAAATGGTCGCGCGCTCGCCGTAACCGAAACTTAAGCTGCAGAAATCATTCTAATGCTTCGCTGGCTAGCAAGCCGCGAGTCAGATATGCATTGCGCGCCGGGTCAATAACGGCCGTCGGCACAACGGAAGGGGCATGATATGGCTAAGCAGTCATCCAAAGCGCCGGCATCCAAGGCACCGGCAAAGAAAGCACCAGTAAAAGCAGCGGCGGCAAAGGCCGCAACTGCTGTGAAGAAAGCAGCACCCGCTGCCAAAGCGAAGGCCGCCGCGCCTAAGGCAAAAGCAGCGCCGGCGAAAAAGCCGGCCGCCAAGGCGGCAGCAAAACCAGCCGTGAAGAAAGCAGCACCTGCCAAGGCAAAAGCAGCACCGGCCAAGGCCAAGGCTGCACCGGCAAAGAAGGCGGCACCGGCCAAGAAGCCGGCTGCAAAGGCCGCTGCGAAACCCGCTGCGAAGAAGGCAGCACCGGCAAAGGCCGCCGCTGCAAAATCTTCCGCAGCAGTGAAGAAAGCAGCGCCCGCGGCCAAGCCGAAGGCAGCGCCCGCAAAGGCGAAGGCCAAGAAGTAGTCGCCGCTCTCCGATCGCCGGGGACAGTACTCAAGACAGCCAGGGCGGGATGCCGGACAGGCGCCTCGCTTGCTAGCTGACGGTCGGGCAGGACGAGAAAGAGGCGGGAGGAAGATGTCTTTTCGCAGCTCCCAGGACTTCGCCACGCGGCGAAGTCCGGTGGGATTTTCGTGGCTGCCAAAGACCAACCTTCGGTGCAAGGCCGAGTTGGTAGCTGATCGGATTTGGATTGTCCGACCTGCTCGCTTCTGCCGCCGCACCTCCGGCTCATCGCATCCAGATTGAAGTCGAGACAATGGCTGAGCGCTGGCGGCGCGGTTTTCCGCCTCTGGCCGTTGATGAAGCCAGCATGATCGGTCGTCAACAGTGCCCACGCACGAGCCCCAATCGGAATCGATTTTCGGTGAGGGTCATGCGCGAAGTCACAATGCTACCGCGTCCTCTTGCGCGTCCAACAGGACATATGGAGCTGTAGCCGGTAAACAGGAATCGACAATGCCCAGACTGCTCTACGCGTCTACTTCTCCCTACAGTTCCAAGGTGCGCATGGCAGCACTTCATGCCGGCATTGCGGTCGATCTCGTGCCGATAAAGACCGAGGAAAAGCCGGCCGCGCTGATCGGCGCCAATCCGCTCGGCAAGATCCCGGTGCTGGTGCTCGACGACGGCCGCTCGGTCCACGACAGCCGCGCCATCACCCAGCATCTCAACCGGATGTCCAAGAACGCATTGTTTCCGCGCAATCCCGACAAGCGCCTCGAGGCGGAGGTGCTGGAGGCGTTGGCCGACGGCATCTGCGACTGCGCGCTGTCGATGGTCTATGAGCGGCGCACGCGGCCCGAAGAGATAGTCTACCAGCCTTGGCTCGAGCGCCAGTGGAGCAAGATTTCGGCCGCGCTCGATCTGCTCAACGCCAACCCGCCGAAGCTGCCGAAGAAAATCACTGTCGGCCAGATCGCGCTGCGCGCTTGCCTCGGCTATCTCTCGCTGCGCTTCGCCGGAAAATGGGAAAAGGGCCGCGGCCGGCTGACGCGCTGGGCGGCACGCTTCGACGAGAAATTCCCGGAGCTGAAGCCCGGCATCCCGGCTTGAGGGCGGGGATGGCGAAGCTACCGATCTTCCCCTAATGCATGTCGCGCAAAAGTGTGCAGCGGTTTTGTGATAACGACATGCATAAAACAGGAACCTAAAGCGCGTCGCATGCCGCCGGTCGAACGCGACGCGCTTTAGCGGATTCCTGGCGGGGGAGGCGCAACGGCCAATTTCGACATGCTGGGAGTGAGCCGGGCCGGCGAGGCTGGAAGGTTGGTCTTGGGGGCATTTTGGTCGACAGACGTTCCGCCCAGTCTTATCGTCGCTTTCTCAAACGTAAGCCGGTGGGGGAGGGCGATTTGATACAGCGCTTGTTTGCCCTGATCATTTGTCTATCCGCGTGCACTGGCATTGGCCTTGAACTCAGCACCTTGATCAAGGGCGGTGCATCGATGCTTGGCTCGCTGTGGGTGTTGGTGGGATATTTCACGATCCTGACCAACGGTCTTGTCGCCATTGTATTCGCAGCCATAGCGCTCCTCGGGGAGCGTTTCGACCATCCAACGCTGGTGGCGTGGACGGCTGCCGTGATGGCCCTGGTCGGGGTGATTTTCGCGGTGTTGCTCCAAGGGCTGCGCACTTTGGCTGGCGCGACCGCCGAAGCAAACTTTCTGCTCCACCAACTCAATCCTGTCCTTGTCTTATTGTTCTGGCTTCTATTCACGCGAAAGGGGAGGCTCTCGTGGCGCGATCCGCTTCTATGGGCGCTCTATCCCCTGGCCTATCTCGCTTATGCCCTGGCTCGTGGTGTCGCTGAAGGGAAATACGCTTACCCGTTCATAGATGTGTCCGCCAATGGCTGGGTCGCAGTCATGTCGAATGGCGCCACTATCGCCCTCGGTTTCATCGCAGCAGCCGAAGTTCTGGTCCTGGTCGACCGGATGCTGGCTCAACGCTGACCTCGAGATCACGCGTGCCCATGCCGACAGGATGGGCACCGGGCACAAAAAAAAGCCGGGCGCGAGGCCCGGCTTTTTCGTGTCGTGGCTTGGACGACTTAGAACTTCATACCGACGCCGAAAGTGACGCGATTGTCGGTCGACTTGACCTTGCCGATACCGTCGAAGTTCTTGTCGCCGAAATCGGTGTAGCGGTACTCGACACGGCCGAACACATTGTCGGTGATCTTGATGTCGGTGCCGACGCCGGCCGTCCAGCCGAGCATGGTGTTGGTGTCGCTGAAGCCGGCGGCTTCCACCTTCTGGTTCTTCAGCGCGCCACCGGCGGTGCCGTAGAGCAGGATTTCCGGGGTAACAGCGTAGCCGAGGCGAGCGCGCAGCGAGCCTTCGACGCCGCCCTTGGCCTCGATGCCGGCATCGTCGCCCTTGACGCCGTTATAGCCGATATCGGCTTCGGCACCGTAGACGAAGTTCTCCTGCTGCCAGTTGTAGCCGCCGAAGACGCCGCCGACGAAGCCCTTGGTATCGATGTCGACACCAACGGTTTTGGCATCGGCATGGCCGGCGAAGCCGTAGCCGACGCTCACACCGGCATAGGGGCCGGCCCAGGATGCGACCGGAAGTTCGGCGATCGGGGCAGGTGCCGGCGGCTCTTCCTGAACCACGTCCGCGGCATAGGCGGTTCCGCCGAGGGCGAACAGCCCAAACGCCACCGCGAGCGGTCGCGCAAATTTAAGATTGGCTTGCATTGTTCTTTACTCCTTAAGCCACAGGACACAGGCTTGTTTTTTCATGAGCGCCCTCAACCCGTCCGGGGGGTGAAACGGATCCGGCGTTCAACGGTTCCAAATGTCGTGTCGAAATGCGGCTGAAGCGAACCTGAACTTGGGTCATTCCCTGGCACGAATGAGGCAGAACCTTGACGTTGCATCTTCGCAACAGCGAGATGTCAGCAGGTTCGCCGTGCTGCACTGCACACGGCTTGGTGCAAGGGCTCCCGCGCCCTATATTGCGGTCGGGCTGGCCCGGATTCCGGTCGAGCCAGAATGCCGACCGGGCCACTTTGCCACAATCCTGCCCCAGGTGGAAATGGGATTTAACACTTGGCAGGCCATATTTTGCCGGCCCGGTCCCGGCAGGTCGGAATCGGCATCAGATTGAGGATTGACAGATGAGCAAGGTCGCCGCGACGGCACTGGTGACAGGCGGGGCGAAGCGGATCGGCAGGGCGATCGTCGAGGATCTTGCTGCGCACGGTTTTGCCGTCGCCATTCACTGTAATCGCTCGCTGGCCGAGGCGGAGGCACTGGCGGCCGGGATCAACAGTGGTCATTTTGGTCGAGACGGCAGGGCCGCTGTGGTTGCTGCCGACCTGACCGACATGGACGCCGTCGGCAACCTTGTCGGCCGCGCGGCGGCGGCGCTCGGACCGGTGTCGCTGCTGGTCAACAACGCCTCGCTGTTCGAGCACGACAGTGTTGACGATTTCGACTGGCCGGCCTGGGATCGCCATTTCGCCGTGCATGTCAAGGCGCCGGCTCTGTTGGCGCAGACTTTCGCCCGGGCCTTGCCGCAGAGCAGTGAGGGGTTGATCGTCAACATGATCGACCAGCGCGTCTGGCGGCCGACGCCGCGTTATTTCTCCTATGCGCTGTCGAAGTCGACCTTGTGGGCAGCGACCGAGATGATGGCGCAGGCGCTGGGTCCCCGCATCCGCGTCAACGCCATCGGTCCGGGCCCGACCTTGAAGAACACGCGCCAGCACGACAGCGATTTCGACGCGCAGATTGCCGGCCTGATCCTGAAGCGCGGCCCGGAATTGCCCGAATTCGGTGACACCATCCGTTACCTCTGGGCGGCACGCTCGGTCACCGGCCAGATGATCGCGCTTGACGGCGGCCAGCATCTTGCATGGCAGACGCCCGATGTGACAGGCATGACGGAATGAGCCCCATGGACCAGAAACAAAAAACGCGCGGCGGCGCCGACGACCTGCCGCCCGAAATCGACCTCGAGGACGAGGCAGCCGAGGAGGTCGTCGAGCCTGCAGCCGCTGGTCCGGACGTCACCTTCACCGCCATCGACTGGACGCCGCATGCCGGCGATGCCGACGGCATGGTCGGCGCCGAGGTGATCCAGACGCTGGTCAAGCGGCTGCCCAACGCGCCCGGCGTCTACCGCATGATGAATGCCGCCGGCGACGTGCTCTATGTCGGCAAGGCACGCAGCCTGAAGAAGCGGGTCACCAACTACGCGCAAGGTCGGTTCCACACCAGCCGCATCGGCCGCATGGTGCGCGAGACGTCGACGATGGAGTTCGTCGTCACCCGCACCGAGATCGAAGCGCTGCTGCTTGAAGCCAACCTCATCAAGCGCTTGCGGCCGCGCTTCAACGTGCTGATGCGCGACGACAAGTCGTTTCCCTATATCCTGTTGACCGGCGACCATGTCTCCCCCGGCATCTACAAGCATCGCGGCGCGCGCTCGCGCAAGGGCGACTATTTCGGCCCCTTTGCCTCAGCCGGCGCCGTCGGCCGCACCATCAATTCGCTGCAGCGCGCCTTCCTGCTCAGGAGCTGCACCAACTCCTTCTACGAGAACCGCACCCGGCCTTGCCTTTTGTTCCAGATCAAGCGCTGTGCCGGCCCGTGCACCGGCGAGATCTCGCATGGCGACTATGCAAGGCTTGTCGCCGAGGCGAAGGATTTTCTCTCCGGCCGCAGCCAGAAGGTGAAGACGGAGATCTCCGCCGCCATGCAGCAGGCTTCGGAGAACCTCGATTTCGAACGCGCCGCCATCTATCGCGACCGGCTGGCGGCGCTGTCGCATGTGCAGAGCCATCAAGGCATCAATCCGCAGACTGTCGACGAGGCCGACGTCTTCGCCATTCATCAGGAGGGCGGCCAGGTCTGCATCCAGGTGTTCTTCTTCCGCACCGGCCAGAACTGGGGCAACCGCGCCTATTTTCCCAAGGCCGATCCGGCGCTCGAAGCTGGCGAGGTGCTGGGTTCGTTCCTGGCGCAGTTCTACGACGACAAGCCGACGCCACGCACCATCCTGTTGTCGTATGGCGTCGAGGACCAGGAATTGCTGGCGGAGGCGCTCTCCACGCGCGCCGGCCGCAAGGTGTCGATCTCGGTGCCGCAGCGCGGCGAGAAGAAGGACCTGACCGACAACGCGCTGCAGAACGCGCGCGAAGCGCTCGGCCGACGGCTCGCCGAGACCTCGACCCAGGCGCGGCTGCTCACCGGCTTTGCCGAGACCTTCGGCCTGGAAAAGCCGCCGGTGCGCATCGAGGTCTATGATAACTCGCACATCATGGGCACCAACGCCGTCGGCGCCATGGTCGTCGCCGGGCCGGAAGGGTTTGTGAAGAACCAGTATCGAAAGTTCAACATCCGCTCGACCGAGATCACGCCGGGCGACGATTTCGGCATGATGCGCGAGGTGATGCAGCGGCGCTTCTCGCGGCTGTTGAAGGAACATGGCGATGCCCCGCAAACCGAGAGTGCGGACGAGGCGAGCGCTACCGGACCGGGCGACGATGTCGAGGACGCCGGCGGCTTTCCGGCCTGGCCCGACGTCATCCTCATCGACGGCGGCCAAGGCCAGATGACGGCGGTGCGCAAGATCCTGTCCGATCTCGGCATCGAGAACCGCGTCGTGGCCATCGGCATCGCCAAGGGTCAGGACCGTGACGCCGGCCGCGAACGCTTCTTCGTCAAGGGCAGGGACTCATTCTCGCTGCCCGTACGCGATCCGGTGCTCTATTTCGTCCAGCGGCTGCGCGACGAGGTCCATCGCTTCGCCATCGGTTCGCACCGCGCCCGCCGCAAGAAGGAGATGGTCAAGAGCCCGCTCGACGAGATCAGCGGCATCGGCCCCGGCCGCAAGCGCGCGCTGCTGATGCATTTCGGCACGGCCAAGGCGGTCAGCCGCGCCGCCGTTGAGGATCTGGTCAAGGTTGACGGCATTTCCGAGCAGGTGGCGAAATTGGTCTACAATCATTTTCACGAGAGCTAAGATCTATTGCCGATATTTCGGCTGGCTAATCGATTCTGGCCTGTTGACCCCCCACATTCGCTTCTGATTTGACTAAGCAGGCAGAAAGAGTTCCCAAACATGGCCCAGCGCGCGTTCAACCTGCCTAACATGCTCACCTATGCCCGCATTCTGGCGGTGCCGTTGGTCGTGCTGTGCTTCTTCCTGGAAGGGCATCTGAAATCGAGCGACTTCGCCCGCTGGTCGGCGCTCATCATTTTCCTGCTCGCCTCGATCACCGATTACTTCGACGGCTATCTGGCGCGCGCCTGGCAGCAGACCTCCAATATCGGCAAGATGCTCGACCCGATCGCCGACAAGCTGCTGGTCGCCACTTGCCTGCTGCTGCTCGCCGCCGACACCGACCGCCATGCCGGCATCGCCGGCTGGTCGCTGTGGGCGGCGATCATCATCCTGTGCCGCGAGATCCTGGTCTCGGGTCTGCGCGAATATCTGGCGGCCCTGAAGGTCTCGGTGCCGGTGACGCAACTGGCCAAATGGAAGACCACCATCCAGATGGTCGCCATTGCCTTCCTGCTTGCAGGCCCCGCCGGCGACAAGATCTTTCCACTGACCACCCAGACCGGGCTGGTGCTGCTGTGGATCGCAGCCCTGGTCACGCTCTACACCGGCTACGACTATTTCCGCGCCGGCCTCAAGCACATCATGGACGAGTAACATGTCGACCAAGCTCATCTATTTCGCCTGGGTGCGCGAGCGGATCGGCAGACCGGAGGAAGACGTCGAACTGCCGGACGGCATTGAAACCGTCGCCGACCTGTTGCGCTGGCTGAAATCACGCGGCGAGGAATACGAGAACGCGCTGCAATATCCTGATGTGATCCGCGTCGCCATCAACCAGGAACATGTCGAGCACCGCGAGAAGATCGCCGGCGCGCGCGAGATCGCGCTGTTCCCGCCGATGACCGGTGGCTGAACCATGTCCGCGGTGGTGCCTGTGGTGCGCATCCAGGCGGAGGACTTCGATGTCGCCGCCGAGATCGCCAGGCTGACCCAGGGTCGCAACGACATCGGCGCTGTGGTGACCTTCTCCGGCCTTTGCCGCGACGAGCAAGGCAGGCTCTCCGCGCTTGAGCTCGAACATTATCCCGGTATGGCCGAAGCCGAGATTTCCCGCATCGCCGGCGAGGCAATCGAGCGTTGGCCACTGCAGGGCCTCACCGCCATCCATCGCCACGGCAAGATCGCGCCCGGCGAAAACATCGTGCTGGTGGTGGCGGCTTCCGCCCACCGGCAGGCGGCGTTCGAGGCCGCGAATTTCCTGATGGACTATTTGAAATCACGGGCGCCGTTCTGGAAGAAGGAACACCATAGCGACGGTTCGGAGGGCGGCTGGGTCGACGCCAAGGAGGCCGACGACAAGGCGGCGAGCCGCTGGAAGCAGCCGCCGTCCGAATAAAATCCCGACGGCCGTTCCCATACCCTGCCGGCCATTTATTGACCGCAATCCTGCGAGACCCTTGGCCGGAAGGGGAGCAGGATCATGCTGGACAAGATTGCCGAGTTCTTCATCTTCGGGCTGGTGCCGCTGGCCCTCGGCATCCTGGCCGTTCCGGATCATTCCGCGGCTGCCGAAAAGACCCTCAAGGGCGAGGTGATGTATCGCGAGCGCATCGCCCTGCCGCCTAATGCCGTGCTTTCCGTGCAGCTTGCCGACGTGTCGCTGGCCGACGCGCCGGCCGCAATCATCGGTGAGCGCAAGGTGGTGCCGGCCGGCCAGGTGCCGATCAAGTTCGAGATCAGCTTCGATCCGCAGGTGATCCGGCCTGATATGACCTACGCTCTGCAGGCGCGCATCACTGTCGACGACCGGCTGCTGTTCGTCACAGGTGCGCGCCACCAGGTCGACCCGCTCAGCGACGCGCCACAGACCATCATGCTGAAAATGGCGGCGCCGAGCGCCGAGCCGGCGACAGCTTCCGTGTTCGGCCAAAGCTGGCTGGTCGAATATATCGACGGCATCGGCGTGATTGCCGAGCCGCGGGCGACATTCCGGATCAGCGAAGCCGGCAAGGCCGGCGGCAGCGGCCCTTGCAACGTCTATTTCGCTACCGCCAAAGTCGATGGTTCGACGATTACCATCAGTGACATCGGTTCGACCTTCAAGGCCTGCGCGTCCGAGACCATGGCCGAGGAAAAGGCGCTGTTCGAGGCGCTGGCCAAGGCAGCGTCGTACCATATCGACGCCGGCAAGCTCATCATCGCCGACAAGGATGACCGCGTCATCCTGCGGTTCAATGCTGCGAGTTGAGACTTGTCGATATTCAGGTGAGGCCTGCACCGGCTCGGCCTGCCCTGATTCTCAACAGGCCTTGGACCGTTCCGAAACGATCACACCTGTGGTGGCGGCGCAGACGTCAGGCCGAAGCGGCGCATCAAAGGCTGGCTCGCCGGAAGAGATAGCGACGGTCGTGGCCTTCCTTGCTTCCGATGACGCCTCGTTCGTCTCCGGCCACGGCCTGCTCGCCGATGGCGGCTATTCGGTCGCCTGATCGGCCGCATGTCGATCACGTTGTGTTTCAGCCGGAATAAACCGGACAGAGCGCGCGTTACGTCCTCATACGATGGCGGGTAAGGCAAAAGGGATGTTTGTCCCTTCGTTGATGCCGCCAGAATGGCTGCGGCTCGTTCTGGCCTTAACTCAAAGGAGTCCAGACATGAAAACGCACGCGCTTATCCTTGCCGCCACCGGTGCATCGCTCCTTGCCTTCACCGGCCTTGCCAAGGCGGACGACCATCTGTTCGATGCCCTTCAACATGGTCTCAGTCCTGACAGCCAGCCTTTCCAGACCAACAAGGCTGGTCATAGCGGCGATCTCGCGCCCGGGCAGGGTAGCCCGTTCACAGGTCACGATACACAGACGCCGGCCACCGACACGGAAGCGGCGAACGAACATGCGAACGTGAAGGAACGCCAGGCGAAATAGACTGGCAGAACCCGCCGCTAGGGGGCGGCGGGCGAGATCTATCGGGCGACGACCGCATACACCAGGCATTCTCAATTTGTCGCGAGTTTGAATACCGCGCCGTAGTGGTAGGGCGGTATATCCATCAGTTCGGCGAGCTTGAACCCGCTTGCTTCCGCCGCCGCGGTGGTCTGTCCGGGTGACAGCCTCAGCTCGGTCTTCGGTCCGCGTGGCTCGCCCAGAACCGTGGTCTGCTCGCGCGGCTGCTGGTGCCAGTTGACGATGGCAAAACGACCGGCCCTGCCAAGCGTCGCCCGCACGGCGCGGGCAAGGCGCGGCCGGTCCGGAACGCCATGGAAAGCGTTGGCCATGAAGACGAAGTCGACGGGCCGGGGCACCAGCCTGGCAAGCTCATAGGCGTCGCCCGCCACAAACTCGCAATTGCTCGCGCCTCCGTCGGCCAGCCGCCGCCGGGCGACTTCGAGCAGATCGGCATCGATGTCGATGGCGATGACCTGACGAACGACCCTGGCCATTGGCAGCGTGAACCAGCCGTCGCCGCAGCAGAGATCGACCACATCCATGCCGTGCTTCATTCCCACCGCCGTCAACACCCCGGCAGGGTCGGGCCACAACGCCTCCCACCAGCCGCCGGTCGGCATCTCGGTGCCCTGAAACAAGCCGGGAATGGTGCTGGTCATGGCCTGGTCGGCTCCGTTGTCGCGACCGCGTTTAATCCGTGCCCTCGAGCTTAACGCACCCATGACCCGTCGAGGAGCCTGAACCTGAAATGTCTGCTAACGAAAAAGGCCGGCGTTGCGCCGGCCTCTTTGATGGGTTCGGGATGCCGGCTTAGCCGACGATCTCGGTGTCCGAGAACCAGTATTTGATCTCCTGCGCGGCGGTTTCCGGCGCATCGGAACCATGCACGGAATTCTCGCCGATCGACAGCGCGTGCAGCTTGCGGATGGTGCCTTCGGCGGCGCTTGCCGGATTGGTGGCGCCCATCACTTCGCGGTTCTTGGCAATGGCGTTCTCGCCTTCCAGCACCTGCACGATGGTCGGGCCCGACGACATGGACTCGACCAGCTCGCCGAAGAACGGACGCTCCTTGTGGACGGCATAGAAACCTTCTGCCTCGCGGCGGCTCATCCACACCCGGCGCGAAGCGACGACGCGCAGGCCGGCATCTTCCAGTATCTTGGTGATGGCGCCGGTGAGATTGCGACGGGTCGCGTCCGGCTTGATCATGGAAAAGGTGCGTTCGAGCGCCATGGGATCGTCCTTGTGATGGAGAGTGGAATTGAGGGTGGCGGGCTCTATACAAGCCGCCCGCCGGCTTGCCAAGGGGAGGTGGGCGCACAGCGCGTCGCCGTCAGCCAGACCCAATGTGTCATAGCTCTATCTCGATCGTCAGGTTGGCCGTGTCGCCAGCCCTAAGGCCTTCGCGGACCCGCACCGCCGTCTTGATCGGCAAGAGCAGGCTGCCGGATTTCTTGTCGGGAAACAGCGATGTCCGCCATCTGGTCTGGCCGATGACGGCTTCCACGCCAAGCGAGCCCCAGGGCCTTGCCATCCCCACCATCGCCGTCTTGATCCATGCTCCAGGTTCCGGCGGTAGCGTCACGAAATGCCAGCCGCCCTTGCCCGGATAGACCCAGATCTCGGCCTGCACCTCGCAGCGAAACATTCTATGCCCTTCCTCAGATCAAGGCCGTCACGACTGGCTTTGCCTTGGTCTCTTGTTGGCGATGCTAACGATCGGCGAAACATCCATGATATCCATTCTGCCCTGCAGCGGAGGAGTCATTCTCCCCTGCAAAGAGAATGGCTTTCCTGCAAAAAGAATGGCAGCGCCGCCGTTGCACTACCGTTTTATCACGATCGAAGCGCGCCGGACTTCCCAACCTTGCCGTTCCAGTTCCGGCACGCTGTGTTCCTCGCTTGGATAGCCGACACAGAAATAGCCGATCAGCGTCCACTCCGCCGGCACGTCCAGGATCGTCGCCACCTCGGCCGGATCGAGGATCGAGACCCAGCCCATGCCTATTCCTTCGGCGCGCGCCGCCAGCCACATCGTGTGGACTGCCATGACAGCGGAATAGTCTATGGTGGCTGGCATGGTCAGGCGGCCGAGCCCATGCCCTTGCTCGGTTGCGCGGTCGGCGAAAACCGCAAGCTGGCAGGGCGCCTCATTCAGGCCGGCAAGCTTCAGGCGCCCATAGAGCGCGGCGCGTTCGCCGCAAAAATTTGCGAGTGCCTCCGCGTTGCAGCGCTCGAAGCAGGCCCTGACGGCAGCGCGGCATGCTTCGCTCTCGACGACGACGAAGCGCCAGGGCTGGCTCAGCCCGACGGAAGGCGCGGCGCTGGCAAGCTCGAGCAGCCGCTCCAGCGCCCCTTCGGGGAGCGGCGTCGGCTTGAACCGCCTGACGTCGCGCCGCCACAGGAAGAGATTGGCGAGCCCGGCGCGAAAGTCGGCCGGGAACTCTGGGTTTGCGGTCATGGCGCGCTGCCTTTGTTGTGATTGCCCGGTTCGCCGGATGTTCGTCTTGTTTGCTTCGATCCAGGCACGGATGAGGCGCTTCGAGCGACACTTCGTCTACCCGCATTGTCGCATTTCGCCGGCTGGCAACTTTCAGTTAAGGCCGGACAACGTCCCTGCCGGCAACGCAGTTGGACCTCGACCGGCAAAACAAAACCCGCCTCGGCAAGCCGGGCGGGTCGTCGGTACGAATCAGCACCATACCCAAATTAGTAGCATAGCTGCCGGCACAAAGCAAGAACAAAATGTGGCGTTGCCGATGAAACTGCCGATTTCAACTATCGAGCGGGGCGATCGCCGCCGCCGCGACCGTGCGGCCGAGGCCGCCATGCAGATCGAGGCATCGTTCGAACCATTGCGCCACGACGTCGCTGTCGTCGAGCAGCCGGTAGGGCGTGGCGATGCGCGCCCATTGCAGCGCGCCGAAAACGATGTAGTCGGCAAATAGCGGCGACGGGCCGCCGATGAAGGGCTGATAGCCAAGCATCGAGCGGAGCGGCTCCAGCGAGGCCCGGAAGCTGGCGAGCCCAGCGTCGCGGGTGGTGTATACCGCCTCCAGGCGCTTGCCGAAGCGCTGCTCGCGGTTCTGCCGGAAATAGGCGGCGTTCGCCTCGTCCTGCATGGCGTGCAGGTCCAATATCGCAGCGGTGGTGACGTAGGGATGGATGGTCAGCTGCGACCAACGTTCGATGAAGCGCGCCGTCGCCTTGCCGCCGTCGCCGGAAACAATGTCGGCCGCTCGGGATAGGCCTCCTCGAGATAGAGCGCGATAGCGAAGGAATCGGCGACCACCGTCTCGCCGTCGCGGATCACCGGAACGAGCTTCGAGACGCCGCCTTCCACCTTCGGCACTTCGAGAAAACGGGTCGGCACGCTGGTGATGTCGAGCCCTTTGTGGGCCAGCGCCATCGCCGCCTTCCAGCAATGTGGGCTGAATGGGCGGGCGGCGTCGCGTCCGACAAGGTCGTAGAGCAGAATGGTCATTGGCGGCAGCGTCCTTGCAGTCTAACTATGCCCGAAACAGACCCACGCGAAACAGGGTCTCGCAGGTCGAGAGAAGAATGAAACAGCATTTCAGGATGTTTGCGGCCTACAATCAATGGGCCAATGGCCGCATCTACGATGCCGCCGCCGATCTCGACGAGGAAGAGTTCGACCGCAATGTCGGCGTCTTCTTCGGCTCGATGATGGGAACGCTCAACCACCTCCTGGCAGCCGACCGTATCTGGATGAAACGCTTCACCGGCGAGGGCGACGCGCCGGCAAGGCTCGACACGATCCTGCACCGCGCCTTGCCAGGCTTGCGGCTGGCGCGCGAGGCCGAGGACAAACGGATCATCGACTGGGTTGCCGGCTTGAGCGACAAGGCGCTGTCGGGCCGCTTCTCCTACATGACCGTCTCGGATATGCGCACCGTCTCGCAGCGGCTGGCGCCGGCGCTCGACCACTTCTTCAACCACCAGACCCACCACCGCGGCCAGGCGCATGCGATCCTGACCGTTCTGGGCAAGCCAAGCCTCGGACTGGACCTGACGATGTTCCAGCGCAGCGAGGAGGGCAGGGCATTCGCCTGAACCTGGGGCGGCTGGTGAAGCGGATGGTCGATAGCGGACGATCTGCCGAGATTGCAAAAAGCGCCAAAACATTTTATGGAGCGCATGGTCGTGAGGGCGGCCGCTTCAGCAGCATTCAGCAGCAACAGCGAGAATTGGCACGCATGCCCAATGAACCCTTGCGCCTTGTGGCGTTCTTCGCCGTGGTCCTGGCGCTTCTCAACTCCGGTTATTATTTCCACCAGGGCGACATTGTCGCGACCATCTATTTCATGATCGGCGCCATTCTTGTGACTGCGGTGACCCGGATGAGCATCAGAAGGCAGCTGATTTAGGATCTGCCGACCTAAAACCACCGACAACGGACCGCATCTCCGGCCGGCCAAGATGACGAAGAGGTTGCGTCAGGCGGCGTAGCCGCCGAGGCCCCGGACGACCGGCTTGACCGAGACTGCCGGCTGGGCGGCCGGCCAGAGGATGCCGGCCGTCACGGCGAAGGTGATCAGGGCGTCGCGTGCCGCTTCGGCCGAGATCTCGCCGGCGCGTGCCGCCTCGCAGGCCTTTACCGCGGCGCCATAGCTCAGCCGCCGGCGCGAAGGCGGGAACTCGGTCAGGAACTCGTGCATCTCGGAGAACGAAGCGATCGTCCGCTTGTAGCCGGCGCCAACGGTTAGGGCGACCGGTGTGGAAAACGTCCTGTCGTGCATTCTGGCCTCTCGAATGGGCGGAGGTCACGGCGGACGCCGTTCTCCGGTCTGGGGTCGGGCAGAAACGCGGATCACGGCGCGAGGTTCCATGTTGCCGTGATTTGTTTTTTTCGCTCGCCCGGGTGAGCAGCGCGCCGAGGGCGCGTGCCTATTTCCACATGCCGCGCATGCGGGCGCCGAGGTCGACGCGCACCTGCGGCTGGCGGCGCGGATCGTCCCTGGCCTGGACGCTGGCCCAAGCCACCTGCTCGAAGGCACCAAGGATCGGGCGCGGGATGAAGCGCGTGCGCGAGGCATAGACATGGCGGTCGCCGCGCGCTGCCTGGCCGTGGACGAAAAAACGCTGCGGCATCACCAAATGCAGGCTATCCTTGGCCCGCGTCATCGCCACGTAGAGCAGCCGCCGCTCCTCGTCGACGTCCTCCTTGCTGCCGACCCCTAGGTCGATCGGGATGCAGCCGTCGACGGTGTTGAGCACGAAGACGTTCTTCCACTCCTGGCCCTTGGCCGAATGGATGGTCGACAGGATCAGATAATCCTCGTCGCGGTGCGGAGGTCCGGCTTCGTCGCTGGTCGCGTCCGGCGGATCGAGCGTCAGCTCGGTGAGGAAGCGCTCGCGCGATCCATAGCCGGAGGCGATCTGCTCGAGCTGCAGGAGATCGGCCCGGCGCGTCGTCGCATCCTCGTGGATGCGTTCCAGATGCGGCTCGTACCAGAGCCTGACCTGCTCGATGTCGGCCGGCCATTTCTTTGCGCCGGCGCGCAGGCCGCAATAGAGCGCGACAAAGCCCGGCCAGTCGTCGGCGGCCCGTTGCGGCGGCCGGTAGCGCGCAAGCCCCATCGTCTCGTCGAGCGACGTCGCCATGGTCTCGACGATCGCATTGGCGGCCGAAGGGCCGATGCCGGGCAGAAGTTGCAGCACGCGAAAGCCGGTGACGCGGTCGCGCGGGTTTTCGGCAAAGCGCAGCACGGCCAGCACGTCCTTGACGTGGGCGGCATCGAGGAATTTCAGCCCGCCGAATTTGACGAAGGGGATGTTGCGGCGCGTCAGTTCGATCTCCAGCGGGCCGCTATGGTGCGAGGCGCGAAACAGCACGGCCTGCGCTTTGAGAACGGTACCGGCCTCGCGCTCGGTGAGTATCGCCTGGCAGACATAGCTCGCCTGCTCGATCTCGTCGCGCACGCTCACCAGCTTCGGCTTTTCCGCCGATTTACGCTCCGACCAGAGATTTTTGGTGAAACGTTCCGACGCTTCGCCGATCACCGCATTGGCCGCCGCCAGGATCGTCTCGGTCGAGCGGTAGTTGCGCTCCAGCATGACGACCTCGGCCGGCTGCGCGAACTGCTTGGGAAAATCCAGGATATTGCGCACTTCCGCGGCGCGGAATGAATAGATCGACTGCGCGTCGTCGCCGACCACCGTCAGCCCCGATCCGTCGGGCTTGAGGGCCGTCAGGATCGAGGCCTGCAGCCGGTTGGTGTCCTGGTATTCATCGACCAGCACATGGTCGAAACGTGCACCCAGATGCGCGGCGATTTCCGGCTCGCCGGCCATCTGCGCCCAGTAGAGCAGCAGATCGTCGTAATCGAGCACGTTCTGCGCCTGCTTGGCCTCGACATATCTGGCGAATAATTGTTTCAGCTGTTCGGCCCAGCCGGCGCACCACGGGAACACCGAACCCAGCACCTCGCCGAGCGGCGCCTGTGCATTGACGGCACGCGAATAGATCGCAAGGCAGGTGCCCTTGGTCGGGAAGCGGGCTTCGGTCTTCGAAAACCCAAGCTCGTGGCGGGCGAGGTTCATCAGGTCGGCGGAATCCTCGCGGTCGTGGATGGTGAAGGCGGGATCGAGACCGATCTCCAGCGCATAATCACGCAGCAGCCTGGCGCCAATGCCGTGGAACGTGCCGGCCCAGCTCAGCGCATCGGTGATGACAGAAGCATCGCGGCCCAGCACCTCGCCGGCGATGCGCTCGACCCGCTTGGCCATTTCCGCCGCGGCACGGCGGGAAAATGTCATCAAGAGGATGCGGCGCGGATCGGCACCCCTAACGATCAGATGCGCGACCCGGTGCGCCAGCGTGTTGGTCTTGCCGGAGCCGGCGCCGGCAATCACCAGCAATGGTCCCGCGACCTTGCCATCGCCATGTTCGACGGCAAGCCGCTGCTCGGCGTTGAGCTTTGCCAGATAGGCCGGCTGGAAGGACGAATCACGGGCGGCGAGGTTCATCGCCCATCAAGCATCGTTTCCGCTTTGTTCGCAACGGTTTGCGGAGCCGGAATGGGGCTCGTGAACGAAGAAGCCTTGCGGGCAGGCCCGTTGACTAACGCCCGGGCTCGACGCCCATCCTTGCCGATTGCCGCCGCAGCGCCTCGCGATCGTCTTCTGGTGGCGGCAGCAGCAGCGGATCGAAATCGTCGGGCACCTCGTCGATCACTTTCTTGGCGACGCGATAGGCAACATAGACGATTGCCCCGGCGATAAGCAGACGGATCATGGCTTCCTCCATTGATTCTGGAGCAACCGGAGACGCGGCATTTTGTTCCCCGACTGCTCGGCGAATGCGGGAACGACACCGATCGCGCAACCAAATCGCCGACGCCTCGTTGTCGGCGAGAGGAGACTGCGATGAAAAAGCGCTCAATCCTGCTGCTTGTGGCAGCGCTGACCGTTGCGGGTTGCGACAACAACATCCAGCCGACCAAGGCCCCTGGCGATACGGTCGAGCAGAATCCGCAGGTCGACAAGAATCCGGTGCCGAAGTCGACGACCGGCGGCGATCAGCCCGGCACGCCGCCGAAACAATGACCGCTTCAAATGGCGTCGGCGCCGGTCAAAAAAGGGTGGCCGGCGCCGCTTGGGAGGAAGCTGATGACGCCGGCCAGGCGGAGATCAGGCCCGCCGCACATCCAAGAATAGCCGAGTCTTTCCGCAGCGTCATGGTCCGATAGCGTACAAACGGCACGCCCTGTGGACAAACCTGCCGCCACGCCGGCGTTTGTTCATCACATGGTTTGTCTATCCCATGGAACAAACCCGGCTGCTGCGTGTTTGGGTGTCGATCGGACGCTCCCAAGGCCGCCGTTCACGAAAGAACCCGCTTTCCTTGTCCCCCCTCAGGATAGCGGGTTCTTTTTGCGTTTTGCGGGAAGTCGCGGTGCGCGGGGGTCGACGTCACCTGCTTGCCGGTTTTCGCGCCTTATGCGGCGAACCGGGGCTCAAGCCCTTGCGAAGCATGGTTGTCCCGTGCAAAAGCGCGGCCATGCTGATCATCAACGACCTTTCGCTCCGCATGGCCGGACGCCTGCTTCTCGACCATGCCTCGCTGACCTTGCCGGCCGGCAGCAAGGCTGGCCTTGTCGGCCGCAACGGCACCGGCAAGACGACCTTGTTCAAGGCGATCACCGGCGACCTCGCCTCCGAGACCGGCTCGATCAGTCTGCCCAAGAACACACGCATCGGCCAGGTCGCTCAGGAAGCGCCGGGCACCGAGGAGCCGCTGATCGAGATCGTGCTCAAGGCCGACCTTGAACGGAGTGCGCTGCTCGAAGAGGAAAAGACGGCGACCGATCCGCACCGCATCGCCGATATCCATATGCGGCTGGCCGATATCGATGCGCACTCGGCCGAGTCACGCGCCGCCACCATTCTCGCCGGCCTCGGCTTCGACGACGCCGCACAACGGCGCCCGGCCTCGTCCTTCTCCGGCGGCTGGCGCATGCGCGTCGCGCTGGCCGCGGTGCTGTTTGCCGAGCCCGATCTGCTGCTGCTCGACGAGCCGACCAATTATCTTGATCTCGAAGGCACGCTGTGGCTGGAAAACTACGTGTCGAAATACCCGCACACTGTGCTGCTGATTTCGCACGACCGCGACCTGCTCAACCGAGCCGTCAATTCGATCGTCCATCTCGACCAGAAGAAGCTGACGTTCTGGCGCGGCGGCTACGATCAGTTCGAGCGCCAATATACCGAGCAGCGCGAATTGCAGGAGAAGGGCCGCGTGAAGCAGGAAGCCGCGCGCAAGCACATGGAATCCTTCGTCGAGCGCTTCCGCGCCAAGGCGTCGAAGGCGAGGCAGGCGCAGTCGCGCATCAAGGCGCTGGAGAAGATGAAGCCGATCGCCGCGATTGTGAACGACACGGTTCGGCCGTTCTCCTTTCCGGAGCCGGTGAAGACGGTGGCCTCGCCGATCATCGCGCTGAACAACGTCCATGTCGGCTATACCGAGGGTGCGCCGATCCTGAAGAAGATGACGCTGCGCGTCGATGCCGACGACCGCATCGCGCTGCTCGGCGCCAACGGCAACGGCAAGTCGACCTTCGCCAAGCTGTTGGCCGGCCGGCTGAAGCCGGAGACCGGCGGCATGACCGTGGCGCCCGGGCTGAAGGTGGCAATCTTCGCCCAGCACCAGCTCGACGACCTCAGGCCCGACGAAAACGCCTATGAGCATGTCCGCCGGCTGATGCCGGACGCGCCGGAATCCAAGGTGCGCGGCCGCGTCGCGCAGTTCGGCCTGACCACCGAAAAGATGAACACCGCCGCCAAAGACCTGTCCGGCGGCGAAAAGGCGCGGCTCCTGATGGGCCTGTCGGCCTTCGAGGGGCCGAACCTGTTCATCCTCGACGAGCCGACCAACCATCTCGACATCGACAGCCGTGAATCGCTGATCCATGCGCTGAACGATTTTCCCGGCGCCGTCATCCTGATCTCGCACGACCGCCATCTGCTCGAGGCGACCGCCGACCGGCTGTGGCTGGTCAAGGAGGGCGCGGTTAACCCGTATGACGGCGACCTCGAGGACTACAAGACGCTGGTCACCGGCGTCTCCGGCGACCGCCGCGGCAAGCGCGAGGCGGACAAAGCCTCGAAGGCCGACCGCCGCCGCGATGCAGCCGCGCGCCGCGCCGCTTTCGAGCCGCTGGCCAAGGAAATCCGCGCCACCGAAGCGCTGATGGACCGCCTCCGCAAGCGCATCGACCTGATCGAGGACGAACTCGCCAATCCGGCCGTCTACGAAAAGGACCCCTCGACCGCGACAAGGCTGGCCAAGGAACGCTCACAACTCGCGCAACAGCTGGCCGGCCACGAGGAGAAATGGCTGTCGATCTCGGCGGAGTACGAGGAAGGCACGGCGGAGTAGGACGATGTCGGCAAAACTGTGGATCGAAGCTGCCAAGGTTTTGGCCGTCAATTCCGGAGCTGTCGTAAAATGTCCTGAGTGTGGAGACGGCAATCTGCTGGTCATCGACGCCGGAGCCGGATCATCGCATGTCGAGCGCCACATACATTGCCCGAAATGCGGTGCCTACAACGCCTTGTTCAAGCGCATTGATGGCGTGTAACTGGCCCTACACGCCGCTATCACAACCGGCTAGTTTGCTCCCATGAATCAGCACGCCAAGCTCAAAATCGGCCATTCGGCCTGTCCGCATGATTGTCCCTCAACCTGCGCGCTCGAGGTCGAGTTGCTTGACGCCAGGCGTATCGGCCGCGTCCATGGCGCCAAGGCCAACAGCTACACGGCCGGCGTCATCTGCGCCAAGGTCGCCCGCTACGCCGACCGCGTCCATCATCCCGACCGCCTGCTGAAACCGCTGGTCCGGGCGGGCGCCAAGGGCGAGGGCGCCTGGAAGGAAGCGAGCTGGGAGGCCGCACTCGACCTTGTCGCCGAAAAGTTCATCGCGGCGGAGGCAAAATTCGGCTCGGAGACGGTCTGGCCCTATTACTATGCCGGCACGATGGGTCTGGTGCAGCGCGACGGCATCGAGCGGCTCAGGCATGCCAAGAAATACTCCGGCTTCTTCAGTTCGATCTGCACCAATCTGGCCTGGACCGGCTGGATGATGGGGGCAGGCGCACTGCGCGGCCCCGATCCGCGCGAGATGGCGAAGTCCGATTGCGTGGTGATCTGGGGCACCAACGCCGTGGTCACGCAGGTCAACGTCATGACCCACGCCATCAAGGCGCGCAAGGAACGCGGCGCCAAGATCGTCGTCATCGATGTTTACGAGAACGCGACGATGAAGCAGGCCGATCTCGGCCTGGTGCTGAAGCCCGGCACCGACGGCGCGCTGGCCTGCGCGGTGATGCACGTGCTGTTCCGTGACGGCATGGCCGACCGCGCTTATTTGGAAAAATACACCGACGACCCGCATGGTCTGGAAGCGCATCTTCAAACGAGGACGCCGCAATGGGCCGCTGATATCACCGGGCTTTCTGTCGACGAAATCGAGACCTTCGCCCGTCTCGTCGGCACGACGAACAAGACCTACTTCCGCCTCGGCTACGGGTTTTCGCGCCAGCGCAACGGTTCGGTCAACATGCACGCCGCAGCCTCGATCGCCGCGGTCACCGGCTGCTGGCAATATGAAGGCGGCGGCGCCTTCCATACCAATTCGGGCATCTTCAAGCTCAATCAGGAACTGCTCGAAGGCACGCGGATGCGCGACCCCGCGATCCGTCATCTCGACCATTCGCGCATCGGCCCGGTGCTGACCGGGGCTGAGGATGCGCTCTATGGGGGCCCGCCGGTGACGGCGCTGCTGATCCAGAACACCAATCCGGTCAATGTCGCGCCGGAGCAGCGGCTGGTGAAGCAGGGTTTTTTGCGCGACGATCTGTTCTCCTGCGTGCACGAGCAGTTCATGACCGACACCGCCAAGCTCGCCGATGTGGTGCTGCCGGCGACGATGTTTCTTGAGCATGACGACGTCTACAAGGGCGGCGGCAACCAGCACATCACGCTCGGGCCGAAGCTGATCGACCCGCCGGAAGGTCCGCGCACCAACCATTTCGTCATCGAGGAACTCGGCAAAAGACTCGGTGTCGCCGATCGCCCGGGCTTCGGCATGACCGAGCAGCAGCATATCGACGTCATTCTGGGCAAGCGCGGGCTGGGCAGCTTTTCGAGCCTGAAAGAGCAGAAATGGGTCGATTTGCAGCCGGATTTCGATGCCGCGCATTACCTCGACGGCTTCGGCCATGCCGACAAGAAGTTTCATTTTCGCGCCGACTGGACGGGCCAGGCGTCGCCCAATCGGCCACCGAAAAGCATGGGCCTGTTCGGGCCGGTGGCGAGCCTGCCGGAATTCCCCGACCATGTCGATCTGATCGAGGTGGCGGACGAGGCGCACCCGTTCCGGCTGACCACCTCGCCGGCGCGCAATTTCCTCAATTCGACCTTCACCGAAACGCCGGTGTCGCAGGCAAAAGAGCGCCGGCCGGAGCTGCTCTTGCATCCCGATGATGCGGCGGCACTCGGCGTCGCCGACGGCGGCCGCATCGAAGTCGGCAACCAGCGTGGCGAAGTGGTGCTGCACGCAAAACTGTTCGACGGCATCAAGCGCGGCGTGGTCATCGCCGAAGGCATCTGGCCGAACAGCGCCCATGAGCGCGGCGAGGGCATCAACGTGCTGACTGGCGCCGATGCGCCGGCGCCCTATGGCGGCGCCGCCTTCCACGACAACAAGGTCTGGCTGCGCCCGGCAACTTGAAGCGTTCGGAACGATATGTTCCTCCGGCCGTTTCGCATGGCGGGTGGAGGCATGGTCATGGCAGAAGCGTTGGCGGCGCCGGACCCCATCGGGCGAACGCTTTCGTCCGGCGAACTCGTAACCACGATGTCCCACTTCCATCGCGCCGAGATTGCGCGCATGGCTGGGTGGCGCGACCGCCTGGACCGGACGAGCAATTGGGCGATAACGGTTGTCGCGGCGATGCTGTCCGTCTCGCTTTCGACAGCCAGCGCTCACCATGGCGTGCTGCTGTTTGCCATGCTGCTTGTTCTGCTGCTGCTGTGGATCGAGGCGCGGCGATACCGCTTCTTCGACTTCTATCGGGCTCGCGTGCGCCAGTTCGAACGGCACTATTTCGCACAGGTATTCTCGCCGCAGCCGGATTTCGCGTCCGATTGGCTGTTGATCGTCGGCGAGAGCCTGCGCGCACCAAAATTCCTGATTTCGCAACGCGTGGCTTTGGCGCGCCGTCTGCGTCGGAATTACATCTACATGCTGCTGATCCTGCTGCTGGCCTGGATCCTCAAACTGTCGACCCCCAGCCTCTTAAACGAAGGCGTCCGCATCGGCTTCGTCGGGTCGATGCGTGAGGCCGTCGCCAGTGCTGCGCTGGGTCCAGTTCCTGGTGGCGCCATCGTCGTGCTGGTCGCCGTCCTCTATGCCGGCCTGCTGATGGCAGCCTACCTGACGGAGAGCGACGACGGCGAACTCTCCTTCGGTGACGTCCACGTCTAGCAATGCCCTGTCTAGCAACGCAACGGCCTGTCGCGCGTTGTGGGGCAGGTGTATTGGGCGATGGGGGTTTCATGGCTTGGCAGGCTCCGACACGTTCCAGCCTGGCGCTGTTGGTTTGTGCATTCGTCCCCGCAGGAGCGGCCCGGGCGGCGGAGACGCTTGTTGCCGGAACCAAGGCTTCGGGAATGGGCGGTTCGGGCGAAGGCGCTTTCGTTGCCGAGATCGTCCTGCTGCTGCTTGTCGGGCGCGGCCTGGGCGAAGTGCTGCAGCGCTATGGCCAGCCGGCAATCATGGGCCAACTGATCGGCGGCATCCTGCTCGGTCCTTCGCTGTTCGGCTGGCTATGGCCATCGGCTCAGCACCTGATCTTTCCCAGCGATCCTGCGCAAAAGGGCATGATCGACGCCGTCTCACAGCTCGGCATCCTGATGCTGCTTTTGCTGACCGGCATGGAGACGGACCTGCGGCTGGTGCGCCGGGTTGGCGCGGCCTGTTTTTCCATTTCGGCGACCGGCGTCGTGGTGCCCTTCATCTGCGGTTTCGCGCTGGCGCAGTTCCTGCCGGACGCATTGCTGTCTGACGCCACGCAACGCACCGTCGCCGGGCTGTTCCTGGGCACCGCGCTGTCGATCTCGTCGGTCAAGATCGTCGCCATGGTGGTGCGCGAGATGAACTTCATGCGCCGCAACCTCGGACAGGTGATTATTTCCTCGGCGATCATCGAGGACACGATCGGCTGGCTTATCATCGCCGTAACCTTCGGCATCGCCACCAATGGCAGGCTGCAGTTCGCGCCGCTGGTGACCACCATCGCCGCGGTGGCACTGTTCATGGTGTTCTCCTTCACCATTGGCCGCCGTCTTGTCTTCACCTTGATCCGCTGGACCAACGATCAATTCCACAGCGAGTTCGCTGTGATCACCATGATCCTCATCATCATGGGCGTGATGGCGCTGATCACCAATATGATAGGCGTGCATACGGTGCTGGGTGCGTTCGTCGCCGGTATCCTTGTCGGGGAATCGCCCATCCTCTCCAGCCATATCGAAGGCCAGCTGCGCGGCGTCATCACCGCGCTGTTCATGCCGATCTTCTTCGGCATGGCGGGGCTTTCCGCCGATCTCACAGTGCTTGCCGATCCGACGCTTGCCATGCTGACGGGCGCTCTGGTGGTTATCGCCAGCATCGGCAAGTTTGGCGGCGCGTTCATCGGCGCTAGGCTCGCCGCCATGTCGTTCAAGGGAGCAATCGCCGTGGGCAGCGCCATGAACGCGCGCGGCTCGACCGAGGTGATCGTCGCCAGCATCGGCCTGTCGATGAACATCCTGTCGCACAATCTCTTCACCATGATCGTCACCATGGCCGTGATCACCACGCTGGCCATGCCGCCGATGCTGCGCTGGGCGCTCGGCCGGCTGCCGGTTGGGCACGACGAGCAGCAGCGTGTCGAGCGCGAGGCGTTGGACGAATACGGCTTCATTTCCAGGCTGGAGCGGCTGCTGGTGCTGGTCGACGACAGCAGGATTGGCAAGTTCACTGCCCATCTCGCCGGACTGGTCGGCGGAGGCAGCGGCATGCCCACTACCTTGCTTCGCCTGCCCACCACCTTGCTTCAGCCGAAAGACGGCCGAATTGACAGGCCGAGCGACAGCAAGGGACAGGAGCGCGCCCTGCAGGAAATCAAGAAGGGTGCAAAGAAAAGCGCCCAGGCGGTAAAACGGATCGAAGATACGCTTGTCGGCAAAGTCCACCTGACGGCCCGCACCGAGTTGGAAGCCACCGGTGAGACGATCGCCGAAGAGGCCCGCAAGGGATACGGCCTGTTGCTGGTCGGCCTTGACAATGTGCTGACCGCCGATGGCGCCTTCGCGCCGGCCCTCAACGACATTGCCGCAGGATTTGACGGCCCGCTTTGCCTGGTCCTGAACGGCGGCAATGCTGCCGAAAAGATGCCAACGCTGAAGGCCGGCACCAGCATTCTCGTCCCCGTCAACGGTACCCAGGTGGCGCGCCGCGCCGCCGACTTGGCGCTGGCGCTGGCCCGTCCAAACCGGGCGCGGATCAAGGTTCTCTACGTCTCGCAAAAAGCAGCCAAGGGGCGCAGGTCGACATCCGTGTCGCATAGCCGCGAAGAGGCCGTGCTGAAAGACATCGCCGACTTGGCGGGCCGCTACGGCCTGCATATCGACACCGCGTTCCATACCCGCGTCACACCCGACAAGGCGATCACTAGGGAGGCGGCCAAAGGCGCGGCGATCGTCGTGATGGGTGTCACCCAACGTCCGGGTGAGGACCTGTTCTTCGGCGAAACCGCCAGCGCTGTTTTAGCCGCCTGCAACTGCCCCGTCGTGCTTCTGGCCAGCGCGCGGCCCAAGCATGACACCGCTGGCGCTGAGCTGGCAGCGTGATTTTTACTGGGCATTGATCGGTCGGCAGGCATGTCGATCGAGGCTCTGAAGCGCTGATCCAGCTAAACGTAAAATAGTTTGAACCGAACGGTTCGGTTCTGTTGACAGAGGGTACAGGAATGGGTGAACGCCGGCTCACAGAATGTTCGCGCTGAAAATCACCAATAACCGCATAACCAATTGAAAAGAAATAAGAACATTGTGGCGAAAGGAGCCCCATGTCGAATTTCAAGCGGCCAATTTGGCGCACCCGTACAAAATTTTTGTGATTGGAAACGACAAGCTTGCGGACCCATCTCGGGGCGGTCCGAGCGACGCGAATTCTTCCCAAGGCACGCCACTTGACGGACAGACCAAAGAACTACCGGAGTACCTGAAATGACCAAGATCGCTCTTACCGCCGGCGCCATCCTCGTTGCCACCGGCACTGCTTTTGCCGGCAGCGACCATTATGGCTCAGACAACGTCAACCAGCCGGCCGCTCCTGCTGCCAACGTTGACAACACGTTCACCGGCTCGATCCGCAAGCCGGTTACTTCCGAGCATACCGGTGCCAAGACGACTTCCGAGTCGGTGGCGCCTGAATCCGGCCAAGGCATCTGGGGCCGCTGATTATCACAGCCCCGGAACACAAAGAGCGGCGGGCTCGGCCCGCTACTCTTGCTTTCGCGTATCAGCCGGGACGAGCGCTGGATCGAATCCTGCGCCAATCGAATACTTTGAATTGCAGGTTTCATCTGTAGCCACAATCTCGGTTGCTGAAATCGTCCAGCAACGTGCACGTCGGAAAAAGCCGATGCGTATTCGTCGGCGCGGGCAGCGCTCTCATCTCGAATGCGTCGAAAGCAACGACAACTCACGAATGACCAGCACACTGGAGTACCCGAAATGACCAAGATTGCTCTTACCATCGCCGCTATCGTCCTCACCGCCACGGGCAGCGCCTTTGCCGGCAGCGACCACTATGGTTCGGACGGTGCCAACCAGCCGGCCGCGCCTGTTGGCAATGCGCCTGTCGGCGCTATCGACAGCGGGTTTACCGGTTCCATCCGCAAGCCGCTGGCGGCTGAGCACAACGCCGTCGACACCGGGGCGACGACCCGATTCGGCACGGATCAGCCCGTAGTGCCCCAATCTGGCCGGGGCAACTGGGGCCGCTAGTTCCTCAAACCCCGGGAGCACAAAGAACGGCGGGCTTGGCCCGCCGCTCTTGTTTGTGCGAAGCTCGGTCGGTCGAGGGATCGGCGGTTTTTCCCCCGGCCTGTTGGTAAATCCCTAACGCAGATCCTTCGGCCAAATGCAGTGCGTCAGTCGGGCGCTGCCGAAGGTGAGACCGGCCCAATCGCCATCGACGTCGAACCGAGCCAGGGCCGCGGTCGGGAATTTTTCCGCCAGCTTTTTCAGCGCCGCTTCATCCGATCCAGCCCCGGCAAGCCCGCGCGCGAACTCCTCCAACCCGGGATTGTGGCCAAGCACCAGCAGCGTTCCGGTCTCCGCCTTTACTTGCCGCACCTTGGCGAGGATGTCCGCCGCCGCTGCCTCGTAGAGCGCCTGGACAAATTTGGCCTGCACCTTCGCCGGCAATTCCGCCGAAACCAGCCGCCATGTGTCGCGGGTGCGCAGCGCCGGCGACACCAGCGCCAGCTCCGGCAGCCAGCCGCGCCGGGTCAGTTCGCGCCCGACCAGCGGCGCTGCTTTCCGCCCGCGCCCGGACAGCGGCCGGTCGAAATCGATGAGGCCAGGATCGTCCCAGCTCGATTTAGCGTGACGCAGGAGCAGCAATTGCATCATGGTTTCAAAATAAGGCCGAAACATCGCGTGCGCCATGCACGACGCGGACAATCTCGACGCATTGTTCGGCCAGTCAATAAAGCACGAGATAATTTGCCGTCAACGATCCGGATGTCAGCCATTCCGCTGGTTTTTGATGGCGTTGCCGAACCTGCTGCGGGCTTTTTGTTTTATATCCTCGATGTCGAACGGGGCGGACGGACCACTCTCCAGCCCCTCCGCCCAGGCTTTCCGTAATCGCTCCGCTTCGGCTATGCGCAAGGGCTGGCCAAGCCCGCATTCGGGTAGCACCTCGCTGACTTTTTCGACGGTCGCCATCAAGCTGTCTCCTATGACTTACCTGTGCTGTCGGCGACGTCGCATCGTCTATGAGCTGCCCTTCCGGGCGCGCACGAAAATGAACGCCGGGAGGCGGCAAAGTCGATCATATCCCTTTGGGTCCTTCAGTCTCAGTTCCTCACTTGGCGTCGGCTCGCACATCCGCTCAATGACAAATCCAGCATCCGCAAGAGGGTCAGTCAGATCGCGTAGCGGCCTTCGATAGTAGCGCATTTTCTGCCCGAGCCATCCCCATTCCTCCTCGATCAGTTCGGCATTCAAATATCCAGGATCGAGAATGCTGACTTGATCGTGAACTGGGTGATGCGTCGAAAATACCAGCGTGCCAGTTGGTCGAAGCAGCCGCGCATATTCAGAAAAAACGGCTGGTAGGTCCGCTAGGTAATGGAGGACGAGCGAAGATAGCACGAGGTCAAAAGTCTCGTCGCCGAGGATACCTTGCAGATTGCTCACGTCGCCCTGGATCACGCGGGCGCGACCTGCGACGCGCTTTTGCGCGAGAGCAACCATTGCGGCGCTACGGTCGACAGCAACCACGCGAGCACCGTGGCACATCAGCCAATCGGCGTACCAGCCGTGACCGCAACCGGCATCAAGAACATCGATATTGTCGACCGGTGGCAGGAGATGCAAGGTCGTCGGGCGCTCGTAGAGAGCATTCCAGGGCCGCTCATCGATCATCGCCGAGTAACGCCCGGCGATGGTGTCATAGTCTGTCGTTTCGGGCACGGACGTCATACCTCGTTATACCCGAAATCAATATCACTGGCGTCTGCCTTTGGCACATCGCGTCCTTGCGCTGTGCTGCCGAAAATCTGGCCGCTATCGAGACACAGCAGGCTTTCGCAGCCCACCGCACGGCTAATTTGTGGGGTTCACGACCCAGCCGATTGAAAAGCAATCACGGCGTTATCCGCGCCAGGTGCTCAAGATCGGTCTCTTCACGCAGCGGGTCGGGCGCGATCACCACCGACGTGGCGTTGTCGGCATCGTCGGCGAAGCGCGAAAACACCGTGCGGCCGCCTTCCATCCGCGCCTTGCCTTCGGCGACCAGGCCCAGCGCCAGCGGATAGAGCTGGTGCTCGGCCTTGAGCACGCGCGCGGCCAGCGTGTCCTCATTGTCGCCGACCATCACCGGCACTGCGGCCTGGGCGATGATCGGCCCGTCATCCATGTCGAGCGTGACGAAATGCACTGTGCAGCCATGGATGCGCATGCCTGCGCGGATGGCTCGCGCGTGCGTATCCAGCCCCTTGAAGGCAGGCAGCAGGGCAGGGTGGATATTGACCATCCGGCCCTGCCACTTCTCGACGAAACGCGCGCCGAGGATGCGCATATAGCCGGCCAGCGCGACGATTTCGGCGCCGAACGACAAGAGGGCCGCATCGATCGCCCCGTCATGCGCTTCCTTGCTGGCATAATCGGAGCGCGAAATCACCTTGGTGGCGATGCCGCGAGCCGCGGCGATGCCGAGGCCGGCGGCATTGGCGCGATCGGAGATGACGCCGACGATCTCGGCCGGATAGGCCGGGCTGCCGGCGGCCGCGATCAGCGCCGTCATGTTGGAGCCGCGCCCCGAAATAAGCACTACGGTGCGTTTTCTGGTCATAGGCCGATCGAGCCCCGATAGATGACGCCGGCATCGCGGCGCGGCACGATCTGGCCGATCGGCGTCACCGTCTCGCCGGCCTCCTGCAGAACGGCGGCGACCTGCGCCGCCTGACCGGAGGCGACGACCAGGATCATGCCGATGCCGCAATTGAAGGTGCGCATCATCTCTTCCGGCGCGACGCCGCCGGTCTTGGCCAGCCACGAAAACACCGGTGGCACCTCGATGGCGCCGAGATCGAGCTCGGCCGAAAAATCCTTGGGCAGAACGCGCGGGATGTTTTCGGGAAAGCCGCCGCCGGTGATATGGGCCAGCGCCTTGATGCCATGCGTGTTGCGGATCGCCTTGAGGATCGACTTGACGTAGATGCGCGTCGGCTCGAGCAGCGCCTCGGCCAGTGTCGCCTCGTCATTGAACGGCGCCGGATCGCCCCAGCCAAGGCCGCTTATCGCGACGATGCGGCGGACCAGCGAAAAGCCGTTCGAATGCAGGCCCGACGAGGCAAGGCCGAGCAGCACGTCGCCCTCGACGATGTCGTCGGTCGGCAACAGCTGGCCGCGTTCGGCGGCACCAACTGCAAAGCCGGCAAGGTCGTAGTCCTTGTCGTGATACATGCCCGGCATTTCCGCCGTCTCGCCACCGATCAGCGCGCAGCCGGCCTGCCGGCAGCCGGCGGCGATACCACCGACGATCGAAGCACCCTGGTCGGGATCGAGCTTGCCGGTGGCGAAATAGTCGAGGAAGAACAGCGGCTCGGCGCCTTGCACGACGATGTCGTTGACGCACATGGCGACGAGGTCGATGCCGATCGTATCGTGCTTGCCGGCGTCGATGGCGATCTTCAGCTTGGTGCCGACGCCGTCATTGGCGGCGACCAGCACCGGATCGGTGAAGCCGGCGGCCTTTAGGTCGAACAGGCCGCCGAAGCCGCCGATCTCGCCATCGGCGCCCGGCCGGCGGGTCGCACGCACCAGCGGCTTGATCTTCTCGACCATGAGATTGCCGGCATCGATGTCGACGCCCGCTTCGGCATAGGTGAGCCCGTTCTTGCGCTTGCTCATTTCCGGCGCCTGCTCATCTGTTGCGCTTGCCTGTCGCTGGTTTCATTCGCTTGCGGGCTCTTCGCATGAACGGTTTTGCCCCGCAAGGCAAGCGCGCGATGATGGTGTTTTCAGTTGGATACCGGCGGAACCGGGCGCGATATACTCCAACAGTAAAAAGAAATCCCCGCCAGAATTGCGGCGAGGCCACCGACGGTGGCAAGAGACCTGATTTCACCGTCGAAGGGCAGGATTCCATACGAGAAGCCGGCGGCGACCAAAGCCGCCGCGGCAGCCCACAGACCTGGATTTGCAACGACCGACCTCGCGAACAGAAACGCCACGACCGCAGCCGTCAGCCAGAGGGGCCAAGAGACGACCACGCCCACGGCCAGCTCAAGAGCGAAGGCCCACAGAAGATCTTGCGTCGCTATGTTGCGGTGCGGGGCTCCGAAAGATGCGAAAGCCAGCAGACTTTCTGTCAGTCCGGCCAGATAGCAAAGCGTTACTCGCCAAGCGATTGTGATTCTCTGCGCCATCGTCATTCAGCAGTAGGGAAAATAAGCTATTGCTTTCCCGGGCTCTTCGCATGAACGGCCGCACCTCGCAAGGATGACGGCGGGATCAGACTGTCTTGGCTCGACAAAAGAGTGGACAGTCGCCCAAGCTGCCGCCCTTATGGACGTCCCTCTCGTTCCGCCAGAACCATGTCGACGCGGTCGAGTTGTGCCTTGGCGTAGCCGCTCAGCGCTATTCCGCTATTGTTCGTTCGAATCCAGTGCACAGCCTGCCTCACCCGCTCGTAGTGCCAAGTTCGATTTCGCAGGCAATCAGCGCGAGGATCCGAACGGCGAAGGGCTGTGTGAATTCGTAAGGTTTGTCGAGCAGCTCGCTATGTCCGGCGACGTAACTGGCGAGGTCCGGATTCTGAGCCCTGATCCGTCGCGCCAGCTCGACATATTTCCCCAGCAACCTATCTATGCTCGTCTGGTCAAGGTTCTCGAAGTAACGACCATAAGCTTTCAGCTCATTGTTAAATATCGTTTCGGGATGAAACTGCGACAGTCCGGGCCAGATCCATTTTTTGCCGTACAGCCTTTCAAGCAACGGCCTGACGGTAAGAAAGTCCAGGTAAACGAGCATGTTCACATGAACATCGCCAGAGCTTGCAGTAAAGGCTTCTTCGAGAATCAGGCAATATCGTCGCTCCGGTCGACTTCGAAGACGCCTTTCCGGATGCGGCGAAAGCCATGTCCCATCATGAACGTATCGAGATACTTACGCGCTTCGCCAACGGCCAAAGACAAGGTTCCACTCCCTCTTTGTTGCGCCATGGTGCCTTGATGGTTGCCGAAGAGTCCAGCCACTGCGCCGCTTGTTCCAAAATAGCTTCGCGGCCAGTGCGCTCTCGACAAACCCGTGCACGGCCCAACTTTTGTCGCTTCTCACTTGCCGTGACCCTCCATCTCCATCATGTATCGACAAACAAGAGCGACGGGATAATGCGTTTGACCATCCCCAACATGATCACGATCATGCGCTTCGTGCTGGTGCCGGCCGTGGTGCTGGCCATGCTGCAGGAACGCTGGGACTGGGCCTTTGCCGGCTTCCTCATTGCCGGCATTTCCGACGGCGTCGACGGCTTCATCGCCCGCCATTTCAATCAGTTTTCCAGGCTCGGCGCCTATCTCGACCCGATGGCCGACAAGCTGCTGCTGGTCTCCGTCTTCGTGGTCATGGGCATCAGCGGCGAGTTGCCGCTATGGCTGGTCATCACCATGGTGTCGCGCGACGCGCTGATCGTCTGCGCCGTGCTTTTGTCCACCGTCATGGCGCATCCGGTTGAGATGAAGCCGCTCCTGGTGTCGAAGGCCAACACCGCGATCCAGATCGTGCTGGCGGCAGTGGTGTTGGGCGAACTCGCCTTTGACATCCGTCTCGATCCGCTGAGGCCGGCCCTCATATTGCTGTCCGGGGTCTTGACCGTGGCTTCGGCCGCGGCCTATCTCGTGGCTTGGCTGAGGCATATGAGCGGCTATGGCGAAGGCTCCACACCCGGCACCTGAACGCGGGGCACCTGAACACCAGGGACCCGACGAACGGTCGATCGACGCCGAGGCCGAAGCCGCGGCAGCGGAGGCTGCGGCATCGGCGTCGTTTCGCCGCCAGATCCGCTTCTGGCTGGTCAGCGCCATCATCCTCGCCGTCTTCCTCTATGTCTTCAGCGGCATCCTTCTGCCCTTCGTCGCCGGCATGGTGCTCGCCTATTTCCTCGACCCTGTCGCCGACCGGCTGGAGCGTCTCGGCCTGTCCAGGCTGATGGCGACGGTGGTCATCCTCATCGCCTTTATCGTCGTCCTGGTGCTGGCCGTCGTCATCCTGGTTCCGGTGCTCGCCTCGCAGATGGCTGATTTCGCCAGCAAGCTGCCGGACTATCTGACCCGGCTGCAGAGCCTGATCACCAGTTTCGACCCGAAATGGCTGGAAGAGAAATTCGGCGTCGACGCCAATGGCCTGCGCGAAGGGCTGAACTCGCTGCTGACCTCCGGCTTCGGTCTCCTGACTACGGTCTTCACCTCGATCTGGAGCTCCGGCGTGGCGCTGGTCTCGGTTGTCAGCCTGTTCGTGGTGACGCCGGTCGTCGCCTTCTACATGCTGCTCGACTGGGACCGCATGGTGGCAATCGTCGACGGCTGGGTGCCGCGCGACTATGTCAAGACGGTCCGGGCGATCGCCAGGGACATCAACACCGCGACCGCCGGCTTCGTGCGCGGCCAGGGTACGCTCTGCCTGGTGCTCGGCGCCATGTATGCCACCGGCCTGACGCTGACGGGCCTGAATTTCGGCATCCTCATCGGCCTGTTCGCCGGGCTGATCTCGTTCATCCCCTATGTCGGCTCGCTGACCGGGCTGGTGCTGGCTGTCGGCGTTGCCTTCGTCCAGTTCTGGCCGGACTGGACCATGATCGCGGCAGTGGCAGGCGTGTTCTTCGTCGGCCAGTTCATCGAGGGCAACATCCTGCAGCCGCGGTTAGTCGGCAAAAGCGTCGGCCTGCATCCGGTATGGCTGATGTTTGCGCTGTTTGCCTTCGGCGCGCTGTTCGGCTTCGTCGGCCTGCTGATCGCCGTTCCGGCTTCCGCCGCCGTTGCCGTTCTGGTGCGTTTCGCCATCGCGCGCTATCTCGAATCGCCGCTCTACAAGGGCCATGCCGACGAGCCGGTGCCGCCGCTGCCGGTTCGGCGCCGCGGGGGCGCGCGCGGTTGAGCCAGATGCCGGACAACAAGATCGATCCGCCGCGCCAATTGCCGCTCGATCTAGGCCACGGCACCGGCTATTCGCGTGACGAGCTCGTCGTCTCCGCCACCAACAGCCAGGCCGCGGCGCTTGTCGACCGCTGGCCGGACTGGCCGTCGCCGGTTGTCGTGCTGGCTGGGCCGGCCGGCTCGGGAAAAACCCATCTGGCCTCGATCTGGCGGACCCGCGCCGACGCGGTGAAAGTGGAGGCCGCCCGCATCGGCGACTGTATCGAAAATCTCGGCGCGCATCCGGCCCTGATCGACGATGTCGACGCCGGCCCGGTCGACGAGCACGGCCTGTTCCACCTGATCAATGCGGTGCGCGGCGCCGGCTCGACCTTACTGTTGACGGCGCGCCGCTTTCCCTCCGCCTGGGGCGTCAGGCTGCCCGACCTGGCGTCGCGGCTCAAGGCGGCGGCTACCGTCGAGATCCACGAGCCCGACGATCTCTTGCTGGCCGGCGTCATCACAAAACTGTTCGCCGACCGCCAGGTCGAGGTCGAGCCGCATGTCGTGCAATACCTGGTGCGCCGCATCGAACGCTCGCTGGCCACCGCCATGCGGGTGGTCGAACGGCTCGACCGCACCGCGCTCGAGCGCAAGACGCCGATAACGCGAGCGCTCGCAGCCGAGACGGTCAGCGCCATGGATGAAGGGCAGGGCGAGTTCGAGATATAGCGGGATGATCTCGTTTGGCGGGTGTGCTAATCAAGTCGATCTTTTTGACAGTAGGTATTGGAATGAGCCCGATCGTCAGACGAATCGCACTGATATGGCTTGTCTCATCGCTGTTCTGGTCGGCGATCGTGGTCCAAGAGATCTTCGATTACGCGGACTTGATGCTCAGGACCTACGGCGAGGAGCCTGCTCATAGCACCTGGCTCAGGCAAGCCTTTTCGGAGTTTTGGCCAGCTATTCCCTGGGGCTCGGCCGTGATCCTGGTCGTGGAAGTCGGAGGCGCATTGCTGCTAATTTCAGGAATTCGACTGATCCGGCACATCAGGCAAAAAGCCTCGGCGTGAACATCAGGGAGCTCATTCCCGTCTGTGTCCCATTTCGAGAAGAAAGACTGGCATCTGTCTTGCAACAAAGAGCTTGCCGGCTGATCCCGGTCCTGATTGCGTATCAATCAGGTAAGTAGGCTCGCCGGGAGATGGGGTGGTTGGGGTTCTCTTCCCGGCGAGCTTGCCTTTGGCAGCATCGAATCGATAGCGCCATTGCGCGGCGGCCGGGCCTCAGCTCTCTCCACCCGCAATCACAGCTCATTCCACGCCAAAGCGCCGGCGATAATCGCCGGGCACCAGGCCGGTTATCCTGGCGAATACCTTGCGGAAGGAGCCGGGATCGTCATAGCCGACCTCCCAGGCGATCTGGTCGATCGATCGTATCGTGGTTTCCAGCATCTCGCGCGCCTTGCCGACCCGCAGGTGCTGACAATATTCGGTCGGCCTGAGGCCAGTGGCGTTTCGGAAGCGTCGCAGAAAGGTCCGCTCCTCCAGCCCCGCATGCTCGGCCATGGCGCCGAGCGTCACGTCGCGCGCGCCGTTCGCCTGCAGCCAATGCTGCACCTTGAGGATCGCTTCGTCGTCATGGGTCAATCGCGGCGCAAACGGGCTGTAAAAACGTTGCTCGCGGCCCGGCGGATCGACCAGCATGAAACGCGCCGTGTCCATCATGACGGTTGACCCGAGCACCCTGTCCACGAGCTTGAGGCCGAGGTCGGTCCAGGCCATGTAGCCGCCCGCGGTGATGATGTCGCCATCGTCGATGACCAGCCTGTCGGCGTCGAGCAAGATGTCTGGAAAGCGTAGCGCCAGCGCGTCGCGATAGGCCCAGTGCGTTGTCGCGGCGCGACCGGACAACAGGCCGGTCTCGGCAAGCACGAAGGCGCCGGCACAGACCGAACCGAGCGTCGCGCCTGCCGCATGACGGTCCCTGAGCCAGCCGGCATAGGGCGCGGCCGCCTCGCGAGGGATCGGCTGCAGCAGGGTCGGCGGCAGGATGACCATGGCCGGTTCATTGTCGGCGCCGGGGTCGCTGTCGAAGGTGCGGATTACGGTATTGCCCGCGTCCAATTGCCAATGGCTGACGCGAAGCCTCGCCGCCTCCGGCGACCGCTCGACAGCCAGCCGGTTTGCCAGCATGAAAAGATCGGTCAGGCCGAGCACGGCTGCTTCCTGCACGCCGGGATACAAGACAAGGCCGATTTCGATCAGATCACGCGCAGCCGTCATTTGTCAGTTTTGCCACGTTGAATGTCCGTTTTGCCAATGCTCACCCTGACCGCACTGTTATAATTTGTCCAGCTGAAGGGGCTAAAAGCTTCCCTGTTACCTCCCAGCTTTCCATCAAGGAGTAGGACGATGAGCACATTCACCACCCATGACGGCACCGAGATTTTCTATAAGGATTGGGGCAAGGGCCAGCCGATCGTGTTCCATCACGGCTGGCCGCTGAGCTCAGACGACTGGGACAACCAGATGCTGTTCTTCGTCGAAAAGGGCTACCGCGTCATCGCCCATGACCGCCGCGGCCACGGCCGCTCGTCGCAGACCGCGACCGGCAATGAGATGGACACCTACGCCGCCGATGTTGCGGCGCTCGCGGCGCATCTCGATCTCAGGGATGCGATCCACATCGGCCACTCGACCGGTGGCGGCGAGGTGGCGCGTTACGTCGCGCTTTATGGCGGCGGAGGCCGTGTTGCCAAGGCGGTGCTGATCGGCGCCGTGCCGCCGATTATGGTCAAGACCGACAGCAACCCCGGCGGCTTGCCGATCGAAGTCTTCGACGGCTTTCGCGCGGCTCTGGCCGCTAATCGCGCCCAGTTCTACAGGGATGTGCCGGCCGGCCCGTTCTATGGCTTCAACCGCGACGGCGCCAAGATCTCGCAAGGCGCCGTCGACAATTGGTGGCGCCAGGGCATGATGGGCGGAGCCAAGGCCCATTACGACTGCATCAAGGCATTCTCGGAGACCGATTTCACCGACGATCTCAAAAAGATCGAGGTTCCCGTCCTGATCATGCATGGCGACGACGACCAGATCGTGCCGATCGCCGATTCCGCGCTGCTTGCGGCCAAGCTGGTGAAGCACGGCACGCTCAAGATCTACAAGGGCCTGCCGCACGGCATGTGCACCACCCATCCGGAGATCATCAATCCGGATCTGCTGGCCTTCATCCAGGGCTGACATCTTCCATATCGGACGGGCAGCGCAGGCTCGTGCTGTCCGTCCGTTGCCTGAGCATGATACGGCGACGGATCACGCTCGAGCGTGATCAGCTTGCGCTGCCGACGAGATTTGCTTGATGAATGGTCGGAGTGGAGAGATTCGAACTCCCGACCCTCTGGTCCCAAACCAGATGCGCTACCAGGCTGCGCTACACTCCGAACGGTCTGTTGCCTATTGATTTCGGCCCGCCAAAGCAAGCGTAAAAAGCCATCGGCCTTGCTGCCGGCGCCATTGCGCAGTAATGACGGGCTAGTGCATGGCCAGAGAATAGTAATCTGGTTTCGAGGTCGTGTGCTTGCAACCAGCAATGAGGTGGTCATGTCAGCCCGCATTTTCAGCCCAGCCAAAACCGCGATGCAGTCCGGCAAGGCCAAGACCGGCTATTGGGTGCTGGAATTCGATCCGGAGCAGCGCAAGAAGATCGATCCGCTGATGGGCTACACCACGTCCGGCGACATGCGAAGCCAGATCAGGCTGACCTTTGACACCAGGGAAGAGGCGGTCGCCTATGCCGAGAAGGAAGGGCTGTCTTTCCGCGTCGAGGAGCCGAAGGAAATCAAACGCCGCCAGATTTCCTATGCGGAGAATTTCCGCTATGACCGCAGGACGCCCTGGACGCATTGATCTCATACCGGCCCTGCCGGCGCCAACAATCAGCCGGTCATGCGGCCGGCCAGCGGTCCCGTAGCTCAGCTGGATAGAGCACCGGCCTTCTAAGCCGATGGTCACAGGTTCGAATCCTGTCGGGATCGCCAATATTTCAGCGTCCATTCCGGACAGGTTCACTCGCCAGTCGCGAACAGGATTTCCAACACATGACAGCGATGGGCGCGGCGGCATTGCTGATCCTGGTCCTGACCTATGCCGGCGTCGCCATCGGCACGATACCAGGGCTACGCCTCGACCGGGCAGGCATCGCGCTGCTCGGCGGTGCGGCGATGATCGCCATCGGCGCGCTCAGCATGGAGGACGCCTACCGCGCCATCAGCTTCGACACCATCACGCTTTTGCTCGGCATGATGATCGTCGTGGCGCATCTGGAAGTGTCCGGCGCTTTTCGCGCGCTCGGCGGGTTCGCCATTGAGCATGCGCATGCGCCATTCATGCTGCTGGTGATGGTGACGCTGTTGACCGGCGTCCTGTCGGCATTCCTGGTCAACGACGCCATCTGCCTGGTCATGGCGCCGATCGTCGTCCATGTCACCCGCGTCATCAACCGCAACCCGGTTCCCTATCTGATCGCCACCGCCACGGCCTCGAATTGCGGCAGTGTCGCCACCATCACCGGCAATCCGCAGAACATGGTCATCGGCGCCCTGTCGGGGATTTCCTATCCGGCCTTCTCGGCGGCACTTGCACCGGTCGCGGCGTTCGGCCTCTTCGCCGTCATCGTCATCATCCGCATCGTCTACCGCGCCGAATTTTCGCGCAAGGCCGAGCTCAGCCCCGAAGTCTATCGCGGCCGCATGCTGCCGGGGCAGGTGCTCAAGGCGGTGGTCGTCTGTATCGGTTTGGCGGTCGCTTTCTTTGCCGGCGTTCCCGTAGCCAAGGCGGCGCTGATTGGCGGTGCGATTCTGTTGCTGACCCGCGCCATCAAGCCTGAGCGCATCTATCGCGAGATCGACGGGCCGCTGCTGTTCATGTTCGCCGGGCTGTTCATCGTCGTCGCCGGTGCCGAAAAGACATTGCTGACGCCCGACATCGTCGCTTCGGCAAAGGACCTTGGGCTGAATGATGTCTGGCGGCTGTCCGGCTTCACCGCAGTGCTGTCCAACATCATGAGCAACGTTCCGGCCGTGCTGGCGCTGCGGCCGTTCATACCCGGCCTGGAGAATCCAGAGCGTGCCTGGCTGGTCGTCGCCATGAGCTCGACCCTGGCCGGCAATTTCACGCTGCTCGGCTCGGTCGCCAATCTGATCGTTGCCGAGCACGCGCGGGTCTCCGGCAAGCCGCTGGGCTTCATCGCCTTCTTCAAGGTTGGCCTGCCATTGACGCTGGTCACGCTTCTTGTCGGGACGGCATGGCTGGCGGCCTAAAAGCACGTCGCGTTCGACCGGCCTCATGCGACGCGCTTTAGGCTCTTGTTTTATGCATGTCGTTATCGCAAAACCGCTGCACACTTTTGCGCGACAGGCATTAGCCAGTCAGGGCGATGTCACCGTCACATGGCCCTTCATATTGGGATGGAAGCGGCAGAAATAATCGACCGATTCGGCCTTCTTCACCATCAGGCTTGCTGCCTGCTTCGGCGGGATCATCACTTCCCAGCCGCCGTTGACGGTTGCCGTGTGGGCGAACACGTCCTTGTTCACCCACTTGATCGTGTCGCCGACCTTCGCCTCGATGTTTCCGGGCGAAAACACAACCTTGTCGATCGTCACCTCAATGGTTTCGGCCTTGGCAGGTGCGGCGCCGATGGTCAGCGCCAGCGCAACCCACAGATGCCGCCTCGACACCATTGGCCCGATCCTCACTTCAGCATACCGGCGACGTGTTCGGCGTGCTGTTCGTGGCCCTGGAATATTTTCAGGCCGGTTTCCAGCAGGCTCTTCAGCTCGGCATTGCCGGCCGACGGGATCAGCAGAGTTTCGAGCGCGCCATTGACCTGCTTGTGGTAGGCCACCTCGCTGGCGACATAGGCCTTGTCGAACGCCGCGCCCTTGAGCTTGGCAAGCTTGGCACGTTCCTCGGCCGCCGCCTTGGTCAGCGCTTTGCTGGTCGGATTGTCCTCAGGCGTGACCTTGAGCTTCTTGACCAGGTCGAGAGCCTGTTTGTTGACGGCCTCGTGATCCCGCACCATGTCCTTGGCGAAATCTACGACCTCTTTGTTTTTCGATTTCTGCAGCGCCTGCTTGGCCGCCTCGACGTCAAGCACGCCCGCTGTGTAGGCGATATGTGCGATCTGCGGATCGGTCGGCTTGTCGGCAGCTTGCGACAAGGGCGCTGCGCTAAGCAGGAAAAATGCGGCCAGTGCCGTGGTCGATCGAATAAACATGATGCTCTCCTTCGCCCCGACGCCGAGCTGCATCGGGCTTCGTTTTCAGTGATGCTCATTGGATGCAGGTCGCCGGAAAACGTTCCCGCGAAAATCGACGCGACCTATCCGGAAAGACCAAGCCGCTGCATCACGGCATTGGTCAGCCGTTCACAGCGCCGGCCCGCGAACGGAAACGCGTCGAGCAGCACCGGGCCGATCTGGTCGTCCAGCGCCTTGCGCACCAGCGCACGAGCGCGGTGCAGCCGGGTCTTGATGGTTTCTGGTCGCACGCCAAGCAGTTCGCCGGTCTCCTCGATGCTCAGCCCCTCGATGACTCGCGCCACGAACACCAGCCGGTAGACATCGGGAAGACTGTCGGTTGCCCGTTCGACAAGCTCAAGGATCTGCCGTTGCGCCATCGTCCGCTCCGGATCGTCGCTCGGGTTGAGGGGAAACCGGATGATTTCGGCTTGCGGATTTTCAGGTATCGCCACCATTCGCCGCCTTTTGCGCAAGCGGCCGAGCGCTTCGTTGATGACGATACGCGACAGCCACGTGGCGAGCGAGGCATCGCCACGAAAGGCCTCGAGGTGGGCAAACGCCCTGACATAGGCCTCCTGGACGATGTCCTCGGCCTCGCTGTCGTTGCGCACAACGCCGCGGGCGATGCGGTAGAGCCTCTGGTTGTGCGTCTTGATGATGGTGCGGAATGCATCGCCATCGCGTGCCAGCGCGCGGCCGACAAGCTGCATGTCGCCGGAAGCGGCGGACGTTGCCGTCAACACAGCCGGCATTGGCGATCTCCTGATAGGCTTCTCATCGGGATATTGGATGCATCGGCCGACAAAAGGTTCCCGACCGATCCGCCGGCCAGCCTCGATCCGCATCAAGCGCCGGCAGAAGCTATTCTATCGCTTCCGCCACGCCGGCGTCTCTATTTTGTAGACGCCGCTTCATCGGCTGATCGGTCGCCATGACACCGCTCAGGATCGCAGTGTTTCCAGGCTGTTACGCCGATTCCTGACTCAGTCTGGCAAGGTGCTGGCTCAGGCCTCTGCGGCCGCCGCCAGCCCGCGCGCCAGGTCGGCCTTCAAATCCTCGACATCCTCGAGCCCGATCTGCAGGCGCACCAGCGGTCCGTCATACGGGCCCTTGGCGACGGTACGGTCGCCCAGGAATACCGGCACGGCAAGGCTCTCATAGCCGCCCCAGGAATAGCCGAGGCCAAAAAACTTCAACGCGTCGAGGAAGGCGTGCTGCTGCTTCTGTCCGCCGCCTGCAAGGACGATAGAGAAGATGCCGCTCGATCCGCAAAAATCGCGCTTCCACAAAACGTGGTCGGGATGGCTGGGCAGCCCCGGATGCAGCACCTGCGCCACGCCCGGCTGGCCCTCCAGCCAGCCGGCGAGGGCAAGCGCGCTCTTTTGATGGTGCTCCAGCCGCACGCCCATTGTGCGCAGGCCGCGCAGCACCTGGTAGACGTCATCCGGCCCGGCGCAGCATCCCATCGTGTTGAACGTCTCGCAAAGCTGCTTCCAGCAGGCTGCGTTGGCCGAGACCGTGCCGAGCAGCACGTCGGAATGGCCGGCCGGGTATTTCGTCGCCGCATGGATCGAGATGTCGACGCCATGGTCGAGCGGGCGGAAGTAGAGCGGCGTCGCCCATGTGTTGTCCATCATGACGATGGCGCCGGCGGCATGCGCTGCCTTGGCGATGGCCGGTAAGTCCTGCACCTCGAAAGTGTTGGAGGCCGGCGATTCGGTGAACACCACCCTGGTGTTGGGCTTGATCAGCGCCGCGATGCCGGCGCCGATGCGCGGTTCGTAATACTCGACCTCGATGCCCAGCCGCTTCAGCATCGTGTCGGCGAAATTGCGGGTCGGGTGATAGACGGAATCGACGATCAGCAGATGATCGCCGGCCGACAGGAAGGCGAGCAGCGGCAGCGTCACCGCCGCCAGGCCCGATGGAACCGCGACCGTGCCCGCAGAGCCTTCCAGCGCATCGATCGCGCTGTTCAGCGCATCGGTGGTCGGCGTGCCCCGCGTTCCGTAGGTGTATTTCTGGCTGCGTGAAGCCATCGCCGCCGCGTTGGGATAAAGCACGGTCGAGGCATGCACCACCGGCGGGTTGACGAAGCCGAAATAGTCATGCGGGTTGTTGCCGGAATGGGCGAGCCGCGTGTTGATGCCCATCTCGCTGCCGTCTTTTGCCATTGCATTTCGTCCCGTGAGTAGGTCGTTAGCCATAGTGCGGCGGCATTGGCCGCGCAACCGCACCGCACTCGCCAGGCAAAGGTCTTGAATATGCCAATTCAGCAATGCGCCGTAGATCCGCAGGGCGCCCGGCGCGGTCGGGAAGTCGCGGTCGGGAAGGCGCGATCGGATTTTGCCGGCTTTATTGGCGCGTTGACCGATTTGCGGGCGCGTTTGTCTGCGATTCAGGCATTTCAGCCAGTTGGTTTTCAAAGTCTTTCGGATTTGGTCATTTCCCTTGACCTCACAGGAATAATCGCCTTCGATGTTGTTCGTGAATGGGAGACAGCGCGTCGGTTACGATGCGGGATTCCGGTAATGGGCCGGGATACGAAGCTGCGTTCACACGGGAAAAAGTCAGGTTCGCCTGGAAAAAACAGAAAAGGGTCTGTGGGTCATGAAACACATTGCAATCGGCGTTTTGGGCGCCGCCGCGTTTGGATTCGCGGCTTCGGCCGCATCCGCGAGCACGCTCGACGACGTCAAGGCGAAAGGCTTCATCCAGTGCGGCACCAACACAGGTCTTGCTGGCTTCGCGGCGCCGGACGACAAGGGTGAATGGAAAGGCATCGATGTGGATTTCTGCCGCGCCGTGGCGGCCGCCGTCTTCGGCGATGGCACCAAAGTCAAATTCACGCCGCTCAGCGCCAAGGAGCGGTTCACCGCGCTGCAGTCGGGCGAGGTCGACATCCTGTCGCGCAACACCACCTGGACCATCAACCGCGATACGGCACTTGGCCTGAACTTCGTCGGCGTCACCTATTATGACGGTCAGGGCTTCATGATCAACGCCAAGAAACTGCCGGGCGTCAATTCGGCGCTGCAGCTTTCGGGCGCGGCGGTCTGCGTGCAGAGCGGCACCACGACCGAGCTCAATCTCGCCGACTACTTCAAGGCGAACAAGATGGAATACAACCCCGTCGTCTTCGAAAAGCTGGATGAGGTCAACGCCGCCTATGACGCCGGCCGCTGCGACGTCTACACCACCGACCAGTCGGGTCTCTACGGCATCCGCCTGACGCTCAGCGCGCCGGCCGACCATGTCGTGCTGCCAGAGATCATCTCCAAGGAACCGCTCGGCCCGGCCGTGCGCCAGGGTGACGACCAGTGGTACCACATCGTCAAGTGGACCTACTTTGCGCTGTTGCAGGCCGAGGAACTGGGCATCACCCAGGCTAATGTCGACGAGATGAAGAACTCGGACAATCCTGAGATCAAGCGCGTGCTCGGCCAGGAAGCCGACACCAAGATCGGCACCGATCTCGGCGTCTCCAACGACTGGGTCGTCAACATCGTCAAAGCAGTTGGCAACTACGGCGAAATGTTCGAACGCAATGTCGGTTCGGGCAGCCCGCTGAAGATCGCGCGCGGCATCAACGCGTTGTGGACCAAGGGTGGCCTGCAATACGCTCCGCCGATCCGCTGATCGAAATGTGATCCGGAAGACAGCTTCCTGCCTTCCGGTTTCTCTTTCCAGGGGATGGTCGCCAGAAGGGTGGTGGTTTAATGGCATCGCAGGAAATTCTTCGCGAGGAGCCAAGCCGCGGTTCCTTCATCAATGATCCTCGCGTCCGCGGCATATTCTTTCAAGCACTGGTCCTCGTCCTGCTGGTAGCGGGTGTCTGGTGGGTCACCCACAACGTCATCGCCAATTTGACGCGGCTGCACATCGCTTCCGGCTTCGGCTTTCTCAAGGGCCGCGCCGGCTTCGACATCAGCGAAAGCGCCATCGCTTATTCATCGGATTCGACCTATTTCCGTGCCATCCTGGTTGGCTTTATCAACACCGTGATCGTTGCTGTCGTCGGCATCATCACCGCCACCATCATCGGTTTCATCGTCGGCATAGGCCGGCTGTCGCATAACTGGCTGATCAGGAAGATCTGCACCGTTTATGTCGAGGTGTTCCGCAACATCCCACCGCTGCTGGTCATCTTCTTCTGGTATTCCGGCGTGCTCGCCGTGCTGCCGCCGCCGCGCGACAGCATCAATTTGCCGTTCGGCTCCTTTCTCAACCAGCGCGGCTTCTATTTTCCCCGCGCTATGTGGGGCGAGGGATCCTGGCTGATCCTGGTCGCACTGCTCCTCGGCATCGCCATGGCCTGGTTCGTCGCCCGCAAGGCGCGACAGCGGCAGATGGCGACGGGGCAGCCATTCCCGGTGTTCTGGACATCCATAGCGTTGATCGTCGGCCTGCCGCTGCTGGCCTACGCGCTGAGCGGCTTTCCGCTGAGCTTTGAATTTCCAAAGCAGTCGACCTTCAATCTCGTCGGTGGCTTTCAGGTCAGGCCCGAGTTCCTGTCACTCTATCTGGCGTTGTCGTGCTATACGGCCGCCTTTATCGCCGAGATCGTGCGCGCCGGCATCAGGGGCGTCAGCGCAGGCCAGACCGAGGCGGCCGCTGCACTCGGGCTGCGCTCGGGATCGATCCTCAGGCTTGTCGTCGTGCCGCAGGCGATGCGCATCGTTATTCCGCCGCTGACCAGCCAGTATCTCAACCTGACCAAGAATTCCTCACTCGCCATCGCCATCGGCTATCCGGACCTGACGGCGACGGCCGGCACGGTCTTGAACCAGACCGGGCAGGCAGTCGAAGGCGTGGTGATCATGATGGCGGTGTACCTGGCGCTCAGCCTGATCACGTCGGCGGTTATGAACGTGGTGAACGCCAGGATGGCGCTGGTGGAGAGATAAGGCCATGCAAGAGCACGATATGTCCTGGGTGCGGACGGAGATGGCGCTGGCGCAGCCGGCGCCGTCGAGCGAGCGCGGCCTCGGCGCCTGGGTCCGCAAGAATCTGATCGCGTCGACCGGCGACACCATCCTGACCATCATCGGCATCGTGCTGGTTGCCATGATCCTGCCGCAGATCGTCAATTGGGCTTTCATCAACGCCCAGTGGACGGGACCGGACCGCACGGTCTGCGCCACCGTGGCGCAGGGCGGCATCCAGCCGGACGGCTGGACCGGCGCCTGCTGGGCCTTTGTCAACGCCAAGTTCGGCCAGTTCATGTTCGGCCGCTATCCCCTGGAAGAGCGTTGGCGCCCGATCCTGGTCGCCATCCTGTTCGTGGCGCTGCTGGTGCCACTGCTCATTCCGCGCGTACCGCGCAAGGGGCTGAATGCCATTCTTCTCTTTTTTGCACTGCCGGTCGTCGCCTTCGTTCTGCTGCTCGGCGGCATGTTCGGCCTGCCCTATGTCGAAACCCCGCTTTGGGGTGGACTGCTGGTGACACTCAGCCTGTCCTTCGTGGGCATCGCTGTGTCGCTTCCGGTCGGCATCGTGCTGGCGCTCGGCCGGCGCTCGAACATGCCGATCGTCAAGCTGCTGTGCGTGATCTTCATCGAGACGGTACGCGGCATCCCGCTGATTACGGTGCTGTTCTTTGCCAGCGTGATGCTGCCGCTGTTCCTGCCGGCCGGCGTCAGCTTCGACAAGTTCCTGCGCGCGCTGATCGGCGTGTCGCTGTTTGCCGCCGCCTACATGGCCGAAGTGGTGCGCGGCGGCCTGCAGGCGATCCCCAAAGGCCAGTATGAGGGCGCCGATTCGCTCGGCCTCAGCTACTGGCAGAAGATGGGTCTGGTCGTCATGCCGCAGGCGCTGAAGCTGGTCATTCCCGGCATCGTCAACACCTTCATCGGCATGTTCAAGGACACCAGCCTGGTCATCGTCATCTCGATGTTCGACCTCCTCGGCATCGTCAAGCAGAACTTCTCCGACGCCAGCTGGGCAACGCCGCAGACGGCCAGGTCCGGCCTGGTGTTCGCGGCCTTCATCTTCTGGCTGTTCTGCTTCGGCATGTCGCGCTATTCAATGTACACGGAACGCCGTCTCGACACCGGCCACAAACGCTAAAAAGGGGACCTTGTCATGGCCATAGAAAACGCCGTCAGCGCGGAAGAGATCAAGGTCAATGCCGCCAAGATGCATATTTCCACCACCGATGTCGCCATCGACATCATCGCCATGCACAAATGGTACGGCGAATTCCATGTGCTGAAAGACATCAATCTGAAGGTGATGCGCGGCGAGCGCATCGTCATCTGCGGCCCGTCGGGCTCCGGCAAATCGACGATGATCCGCTGCATCAACCGGCTGGAGGAACACCAGAAGGGCAAGATCATAGTCGACGGCAAGGAACTGACCAACGATCTGAAGAAGATCGACGAGGTGCGCCGCGAAGTCGGCATGGTGTTCCAGCACTTCAACCTGTTTCCGCATCTGACCATCCTCGGGAATTGCACGCTGGCGCCGATCTGGGTGCGCAAGATGCCGCGGAAGCAGGCCGAGGAAATCGCCATGCATTTCCTCACGCGCGTCAAGATCCCGGAACAGGCCAACAAATATCCCGGTCAGCTTTCCGGCGGCCAGCAACAGCGCGTGGCGATCGCCCGCTCGCTGTGCATGAACCCGCGTATCATGCTGTTCGACGAGCCGACCTCGGCGCTCGACCCGGAAATGATCAAGGAAGTGCTGGAGACGATGGTCGGGCTGGCCGAGGAAGGCATGACCATGCTCTGCGTCACCCATGAAATGGGCTTTGCGCGCAAAGTCGCCAACCGGGTGATCTTCATGGACCAAGGCCAGATCGTCGAGCAGAACACGCCGGCCGAGTTCTTCGACCACCCGCGCCACGAACGCACGAAACTGTTCCTGTCGCAGATCCTGCACTGATCCTGTACGCCGGTTCGTGACAAGGCCGGCGGACCGGGCTCGCTGCCTTGCTCAGGGCCTTACGCGTATTCGACGAGCGCTGACCGTGCGCGGCGCGAGAAGATAGCAAGCGTGCTTCAGGCCGCTCGAGTGGTCACCTTGCAACCTGGTAACTAAGGCCGGCACGGATCATAAGCGCGCCGGCTGCGTTCATTGCCATTAGGAGTTGTATAACAAGCCGCGTGGGCGCGTGCGGCGGCAGGTTAAGGGCTCATCCTGATGCTCATCCAACCGATCGACTATTTCCTCGTCGTCTGGTTCGCGCTGGCGCTGGCTTCGACGCTTTATGTCGGCTTCGACCAATATCGCAACAACCCCGAGCCGGTGGTGATGAAATGGGGCTTCATCCTGGTTACCCTCTACATGGGTCCGCTCGGCCTGCTACTCTACGTGCTCGCCGACAAGGAGCCCCGGCCGGGCGAGCATGAACTCTTCACTCAGCCGCTCTGGAAGCAGGGCGTCGGCTCCACCATCCACTGCGTCGCCGGCGATGCCACCGGCATCATTCTTGCCGCCGCCGTCACGGCGGCGCTCGGCCTGCCGATGTGGATCGACCTGATCGTCGAATATCTCGCCGGCTTTGCCTTCGGCCTGTTCATCTTCCAGTCGCTGTTCATGAAATCGATGATGGGCGGCACCTATTGGGAGAACGTGCGCAAGAGCTTCCTGCCCGAATTCATCTCGATGAACTTCATGATGGCCGGCATGGCGCCGGTCATGAGTTTTCTGATGATGGGCCGCGACATGCGCGCAATGGAACCGACGGAGCTCTTATTCTGGGGCGTGATGTCGATCGGCGTCATCGCCGGTTTTGCGCTTGCCTACCCGGCCAACGTCTGGCTGGTCGCCCGGGGGCTGAAGCACGGGTTGATGACGCAGCGCGCGCAGGCAGCCGGCATCAATGGTCGGCAGCAGCCTGCCACGAGGCAACACGCGCAGATGCAAATGCAGCAGGCCGACGCCAGCGGCCATCACAGGCAGCACCACGATATGGCTTCCCACAAAGGCAAAGGCGGCGCCGGTCATCACATGGAGACGGATGCCACGACCCCGCAAGTCGCCGCCCTCAGCATGGTCTCCCTGCTGGCCCTCGCCATCGGCATGATCGCGCCGGCGAACTGGCTGAACCTAACCTTGTCGGCGCGCGATGTCGGCGGGGTGATCATGCCGCAAGGCATGATCATGGACCGCGACACGCCGGCCGACGCGATGCGCGACATGGCCGCCACCGATCCTCGCCTTGTGGCCGCCTCTTATGATCTGACGGCAAAGGGTGACCAGGACCTGCCTTTTCGAATGGAGAACGGCATCAAGGTGTTCGAGCTCAGGCCTTCGGTGGTCCGCTGGCAAATCCTGCCTAACGTTGCGGTCGACGCCTATGCCTATAATGGCCAGATTCCCGGCCCGCGAATTCATATTCGCCAGGGCGACCGGATCAGGATCAACGTCACCAACGGCCTGCCTGAGGAAACGACGGTGCATTGGCATGGCCTGATCCTGCCGAACCAGATGGATGGGCCAGCCGAAATCACGCAGGCGCCGATCGAGCCCGGCCAATCCTATTCATACGAATTCACCGCAACCCAGCACGGAACCTATTTCTACCACCCCCACGCCAAGCCGGACCGGACCCAGGCGCTCGGCCTCTACGGTGCGCTGATCATCGATCCCGCCAATCCCGCCGATGAGGTCGCGGCCGACCATGATTACGTCATCGAGCTTCAGGAATGGCTGGTGCGGGAAGGGCTGACGTACCCGTCGATGCCGATGGACGGCGGCATGCCGAATTTCTTCACCATCAACGGCAAGGCCTATCCCTCGACCGAGACGATCCCGATGAAGGTCGGCGAGACGCTCAAGGTGCGGTTCATCGGCACCAATAACGGCTTCATCCATCCGATGCATATCCATGGCGGACCGTTCGAGGTCGTTGCCCGCGACGGCGAGACGATCCCTGCCTCGGGTCGTTTCCTTGCCGATACGGTCAATGTCGGGCCGGGTCAGCGCTACGACGTGATCTGGAAGGCGCAGCGTCCGGGCAAATGGCTGATCCATTGCCACATCCCGCATCACACCACGAACAACAATGTCGAGGAGAAGGGCGGCGGCGGGCTGATGGTCGTGATCGATGTGACATGACCGGCGTCGGCTTGGCTCGTTCCAACCGCTGCACCGGCCCGGACGCCATGCAGTGGCTGAAACCATGTTTTCTCTTAAGCTGATGTGATCTGCCAGACAGCGACGCCGGCAAGGGCGAGACCGGCAGCGCCCTCGATGGCCCGGGAGATGGTTTCGAACAGCCGTGGCTGGCGCGCGAAAAACTGTACAAGCCGTTCCCGAAACACGATCGACAATACCGCGACGCAGGACAGCGTCAGCGCCACGCCGACCATCACGGTGATGGCAAACAGGACGCCCGCTGCCGGAACACCCCTGGAGATCGCGAAAGTCATCGCGAAAAGCGTCAGCGGGCAGGGGATCAGGCCTGCCATCACGCCGACAGCCTCGCCTTCGTGCCTGTGGTGATGGCTGTGGCTCAAAGCGCGCCAGAGCATCCAGACGCCAATGAGGCCGAGCAGCCCACGACTGATATGCTCCAGGAGCGGAGCGCGGCCAACGCTGCCCAATGCTATGGAGACCAGTGGCAGCGAGAGAGCCGCAATCAGAACGGCAATCGTCACATGCGTGAACGATAGCGTGATAGACACGAGCAGGCCGCGCGAGACCTTCGCATCCGAACCGGCAAGATAGGTCGCCAGGACCGCCTTGCTATGACCCGGCGTCAGCGCATGGGCAGCCCCGAACACGACGCCCATCGGCAGGAAGGCCATGAATGCCAGCCAATTGCCTCCGGCCGCAAGCAGCTTGATCTGCTCGCCGAGCGTCAGATAGATCGTGCGCTGAAATTCGACGAGCGTCTGGAACATCGGACGAGACTAGCAGAAAATCGGCGAGCGTCAGTGCATGTGGCCGTGGTCATGCGTGTGCTCGTGAGGGTGCGGATGGTCGTTCTCTCCACGTTCCGTTGAAAACCGGACATTCGCCTCAGCCAGGGCTGGCATATGCTGGGACAGTTCGTCTTTCAGCGCTGCCGCGATCTTGTTCGCCGCCGACAGCGGTAAGGTTTCGTCCGCGGCAATTGCGATGTCGGCGTGCAATCTATGACCGACCCAGCGCGCCTTAGCATCGACAATATGCGCGCCCGCAACATGCTCGGCGGCATGTCGGATTTCATCCATCACACCGGGTTCGATTCCGTCCAGCATGCGGGTCAGCACCGAACGGGCCGATTGCCACACGATACCGAAGATCGCAATCGTGATCAGCAGGCCGACGATCGGGTCGGCCAAGGAAAAGCCGAGCCAGACGCCGATGGCTCCGATGACCACGGCAAGGCTGGTAAGTCCGTCGGTGCGGGCGTGGTAGCCGTCGGCAATGAGTGCCGCGCTGTTGATTTCGCGGCCGACGCGGATACGGAACACGGCAACCGCCTCGTTGCCGAGGAAGCCGACAATGCCCGCCGCCGTCAGCCAGCCGAGGTGTGTCACTACTTGTGGATTGATCAGCCTGTCGATGGCTTGGTAGGCGGCGACAACAGCGCTGAACAGGATGATGAGCACGATGATGATGCCGGCCAGATCCTCGACCCGGCCCAAGCCATAGGTAAAGGTCCGCGACGGCTTGCGCCGCGCCAGCACGAACGCAATCCATAGCGGGATCGCCGTTGTCGCATCGCCGATGTTATGGATCGTGTCGGCCAGCAATGCCACGCTCCCCGACAGCACAACCACGACCATCTGCAACGCCGCGGTGATGGCCAGGATTACGAACGACCATTTGATTGCCCAGATGCCCCGGTCGGTGGTAGCAATTGTCGCATCGATGACGCCGTGGGTGTGACCGTGCGAACCGTGATCGCCGTGATGATGTGCGGCGTGCGAGCCGAACCCGAGCCAGTCCAGAATGCGGGCTACGATGGCATTCATAGATACTTCGCCAGCTGCTTGAGTTCCGCCAGCGAGTTGCCGCCGGTTTCCACGCTGTCCGTGAGGCAATGCTCGATGTGATCGTTGATCAGCTCGCGCTTGGCGCTGCTGATGGCCCTTTCGACGGCATGAAGCTGCTGCGCCAGATCAACGCAAGGGCGATGCGCCTCGATCATGGCCAGCACCGCCGCAAGGTGGCCTTGCGCGCGCTTCAGGCGCTTTACGATGGAAGGATGTGAGGCGTGGAGGTGATCTGACATGCCTCCAGCATATCCTCCCGGGGAGGATACGGGTCAAGCTCTAAGTCAGCTGTGCAATTTCCGGAGAGGCTTCACCTTGAACATTGCTTGGTCTATGCCTTCCCCATGAAGAAGCTTGCCCGTTTTCTTGGCCTGCTGGTCGTTACAGCAGTCCTTGCGGTGGCGCTGGGCACGCTGCTGCCGCGCCCGCTCTGGCCGGCGGCCGCTGCCGATCCGATCGGCGCAAGCCACCGCATCCTGGTGCTGAAAAACCCGATCCACACCGACATCGCCATCCCGGTCGACGACGACGTGCGCCGGCGCTTCCACTTCCTGGTCGATGCCGGCATTCCGGCCGACATGGCGGAGGTCCGCTACATCGTCTTCGGCTGGGGAGGCCGCGCCTTCTATCTCGAGACGCCGACCTGGTCGGAACTGAAGGCAGTGCCGGTGATGAAGGCGCTGACCGTCGATGCTTCGGTGATGCATGTCGACATTTCAGGCGAAATCGCCGAGCCGCATCCCGACGTCGCCGGCTTCGACGTAAGTGAGGAACGCTTTGCGGCGCTGCTCGATTTCATTGCAGCAAGCTTCCAGCGGGGGCCGAACGGGGCCATTCCGATCGAGAACGCGGCCTATTCCCGCTTCGATCGTTTCTTCGAAGCCAATGGCCATTTCAACGCGCTGATCGGCTGCAACACCTGGACGGCGGCGGCACTGCGCACGGCCGGGCTGCGCACCGGCTGGTGGAACCCGCTGCCAGCCTCGCTCGGCCTGTCGATGCGGCTTCACAATTGAAGAGGGTTCCGGCTGATCAACGCCGCGATCCTTCGAGCCCTCCTTTCGCCAATCTCTAACGTTGCAGGACCTAGCAAGGCGCCGAAACTGCCAATCTCCCTCCTTGTGGGGGAGATGTCCGGCAGGACAGAGGGGGGCGCTGTCCCGCCGGCCTATCGAGCTTTTTATCGCCGATCCCCAGACTCGCGCGCCCGCTAGCCATAAAGCCAATCAAGATCGGCGGCGAGCTTTTCGGGTGAGCGCATCGCCAGGAACAGGTTGCGGGCCATCGCCACCGGCCCGGCCGCGTGCCAGGCGAGGCGGTTGACCGCGCCGCGGCGGGCGACCTGGGCGACGCGCGGCCGCCGCGCCTGTTCCCAAGCGGCAAGCGCGCCGCTGAGATCGGCAGGCGAGGTGGCAACGAAGCCGGCAAGCGTCGCCGCGTCCTCGATCGCCATCGCCGCGCCCTGTGCGGCAAAGGGCGTCATCGCATGCGCCGCATCTCCGATCAGCGCGACGCCTTCCGGTGTCGTCCACCGCCGCTGCTCGACGGTGTGGATCGGCCATGCCGTCCACGGCGCCGCCTCGCTCGCCAGACGGACCAGCGCCGGCGCGGTACCGCGCATGGCGCTGACGAGGATGGCGGGGTTGGCATGCCCCGACCAGCCCTCGGCGATGCGCTCGCCCCTGGTGAAGGCGGCGAGGTTGAAGGCAGTGCCACGGCTGACCGGATAGGCGACCATATGGAAGCCGGGATAGAGGAATGCGGTAACGCAATCGGGCGCACCGATCGCTGCAAAGGCTTGGCCAGCAGGGCTGTCGGCACCGACGGTGGCGCGCCACGCCAGCTCACCTGAAAACCGGCTACTACCGAATTCGGCCGCTTTGCGGGCCAGTTGTTCTCGCACCGACGACCAGACGCCATCCGCGCCGATCAGCAGACAGCCAGCCTCGACCGTTTCGCCATCAGCCGATGCAGTGACGGCAACAGCTTTCGGTCCGGCTGCGATGTCGGTCACCCGCGCGCCAGCGACCAGTTCGATCCCGGGCTGCTCCGAAACCCGCTGCATCAGCGCTGACTGCAGATCGGCGCGGTGGGCGACGAGATAGGGTGCCCCCCAGCGCGTTTCGGCGGCCGGGCCAAGCGGTACGCGCGCCAGCTCGCCCAGCGTGGCGGCATCCTTGAGCACAACCGCCTCCGGCCGCACCGCCGTCGGCAGCAGCCGATCGAGTACGCCGAGTTGTCGAAGAATGCGTGTCGCGTTGGGCGACAACTGGATGCCGGCGCCGGCAGCCTCGAGGTGCTGCGCCTGTTCGAACAGTTTTATCCGATAGCCGCGCTCGGCGAAGGCCAGTGCCGCGGTCAGCCCGGCAACGCCCGCCCCGGCGATGACGACCTGCCGGGACTGCGTTTCCTGCATCAGGCTTGTCGCAGGAGAATCAGGCGGCCTGGTCGATATAAAGGCAGCCCGGCGGCACCGTTTCCAATGCCTTCAGCTTCGGCGAATAGCGATAGAGCGTCGAGCAGTAGGGGCAGACCTTTTCATTGTCGTCGCCCATGTCGAGAAATACATGCGGATGGTCGAAAGGCGGATTGGCGCCGGTGCACATGAATTCCTTGACGCCGATGTCGATTGCCGGATAGCCCGCATCGTTCTGGAAATGGGGAATGGAACCGCCTGCCATCGTCGTCTCCTGATCTTGTCGATTGCATCTGGATCATAACCCGTCTCTTTGCAAGATCGATGAAATGAAACTGTCGCAAAAGCCTGTCAGAGGATAAGTTAAGCCGGTTAACACCGTAATCCGCGGACGGGTGTGAGAAGAGCAGGAACTATGAACGAACTGAAGCCGGTCCAGAACGAATTCATCACCATCGAGGCTGCGAGCCGCGAAGGCGGCAATCCTGACCGCTTCGTCAACCGCGAGTTTTCCTGGCTGCAATTCAATCGGCGCGTGCTCGAGGAATCGCTGAACGCCAATCATCCGCTGCTCGAGCGCGTTCGCTTCCTGTCGATATCGGCGGCCAATCTCGACGAGTTCTTCATGGTCCGCGTCGCCGGTCTTGCCGGCCAGGTGCGCGAGGGCATCGTGCTGAAGAGCCCGGACGGGCGCACCCCCGAGCAGCAGCTCGAACAGCTGTTGCGCGAGGTCGAGCGCCTGCAGGAGGACCAGCAGAACAGCCTTTCGGCGCTGATGCTGCAGCTCAACAAGGAAGGCATCGAGAGCATCACCCGCGATGCGCTGACCAAGGACGAGAAGACCTGGCTCGAGGACCATTTCCAGGAGCAGGTGTTTCCGGTCCTGACGCCGCTGTCGATCGACCCAGCGCATCCGTTTCCGTTCATTCCCAATCTCGGTTTCTCGATGGCGCTGCAATTGCGCCACCGCAAGAACGGCGAGGAAATGAGCGCGCTTTTGCGCCTGCCGGTAGCGCTGAGGCGCTTCATCCGCTTGCCGGATCGCAAGCATCACGTCCGCTTCGTTCCGCTCGAAGAGGCGGTCAGTCTCTACATCGGCAAGCTGTTCCCCGGCTACGAGGTCAAGGGCTCCGGCACGTTCCGCATCATCCGCGACAGCGATATCGAGGTCGAGGAAGAATCCGAAGATCTGGTGCGGCTGTTCGAGACGGCGCTGAAGCGTCGCCGCCGCGGCTCGGTCATCCGGATCGAGTTCGACAGGCTGATGCCGTCCGAATTGCGCGACTTCGTCGCCGGCGAGCTTGGCGTCTCGGCCAGCCGCATCAGCGTGCTTACCGGGCCGCTGGCGCTTAGCCAGATCTCGGAGATCGTCGCCGTCGCTCGCGACGATCTGAAGTTCACGCCCTACAATCCGCGCTTCCCGGAGCGCATCCGCGAGCATGGTGGCGATTGCTTTGCCGCCATCCGCGAGAAGGACATCATCGTCCACCACCCCTACGAATCCTTCGACGTGGTGGTGCAGTTCCTGCGCCAGGCGATGGCCGATCAGGAAGTGGTGGCGATCAAGCAGACGCTCTACCGCACCTCCAACGACAGCCCGATCGTGCGGGCTTTGGTCGACGCCGCCGAGGCCGGCAAGTCGGTGACGGCGCTGGTCGAGCTCAAGGCGCGCTTCGACGAGGAGGCCAACATCCGCTGGGCGCGCGACCTCGAGCGCGCCGGAGTCCAGGTCGTCTTCGGCTTTCTCGAGCTGAAGACCCACGCGAAAATGTCGCTGGTGGTGCGGCGCGAGGATGGCAGGCTACGCAATTACGTGCATCTCGGCACCGGCAATTACCACCCGGTCACCGCGCGCATCTACACCGACCTGTCCTTCTTCACCACCGATCCGACGATCGCGCGCGATGTCGCGCAATTGTTCAATTTCATCACCGGCTATGCCGAGCCGGCCGAGCAGATGCGGCTGGCCATATCGCCGTTCACGCTGCGCAACCGCATCCTCAAGCATATTTCGGACGAGATCGGCCACGCGCTGGATGGCAGGCCGGCTCGCATCTGGATGAAGATGAATGCGCTGGTCGATCCGATCATCATCGATGCGCTCTACGATGCCAGCCGCGCCGGCGTCGAGATCGATCTCGTCGTGCGCGGCATCTGCTGCCTGAGACCGCAGGTGCCGGGCCTGTCGGAGAACATAAGGGTGAAGTCGATCGTCGGCCGCTTCCTCGAGCACAGCCGCATCTATTGCTTCGGCAACGGCCACGGCCTGCCCTCGGACGGGGCGATCGTCTACATCTCCTCGGCCGATTTGATGCCGCGCAATCTCGACCGCCGGGTCGAGACCATGGTGCCGATCACCAATCCAACTGTGCATGAACAGGTGCTCGGCCAGATCATGCTCGGCAACATCATGGACAACCAGCAAAGTTTCGACGTATTGGCTGACGGAACCTCCCGGCGCGTTGTGCTGGAGGAGGGCGAGGAACCGTTCAACGCGCAGGAATATTTCATGACCAATCCGAGCCTGTCCGGACGGGGCGATGCGTTGAAGTCGCATGCGCCCAAGCGCATCGCGCAGTTCAAGCGCCGCAAGAAACAGAACGCAGCGACGGGCTGATGATTTCAGCGTCCCAGGGCCGGCTTCAGGACCGCCGACCGCTGTCCATCATCGATATCGGGTCGAACTCGATCCGTCTTGTCATCTATGAAGGGCTGGCGCGCTCGCCGACCTTGCTGTTCAACGAAAAGATGCTCGCCGGCCTCGGCCGCGGCATCGTTTCGACCGGAAAGCTCGATCCCGAGGCGGTGACGCGCTCGATGGAAGAGTTCCGCCGTTTCCGCGCGCTCTCCGACCAGGCCGGCGCCGAGCGCATGTATGTGTTGGCGACCGCCGCCGCCCGTGAGGCGGTCAACGGCCCCGACTTCATCCACCGCGCCGAGGATGTACTCAAGACCGAGATCCAGGTGCTGAGCGGCCGCGAGGAAGCCCATTATTCGGCGCTCGGCGTCATCTCCGGTTTCCACCCGGCCAACGGCATCGCCGGCGATCTTGGCGGCGGCAGCCTCGAACTGATCGATATCGACGGCGAGGCGATCGGTGACGGCATCACCCTGCCGTTGGGCGGCTTGCGCCTGCAGGACATGGCGAAGAACTCGCTGACCCAGGCGGCAAAGATCACGCGCGAGCAACTGGCGCGGGCGAAATTGCTGAAGGGCGGGCAGGGCAGGGCGTTCTACACGGTCGGCGGCACCTGGCGAAATCTCGCCCGGCTACACATGGAAATGACCAACTACCCGCTAGGCGTCATGCACCATTACGAGATCGGCATCGAAAGCGCCGCGAACTTCCTCCGGCAGGTTGCTAAGGCCGAGATCGACAAGATCAAAGGCATCGAGGGCATCTCCAAGAACCGCCGGTCGCTGCTGCCCTATGGCGCCATCGTGCTGCAGGAGATCATGGCGGCGATGCAGCCGTCGAAGATCATCGTGTCGGCGCTGGGCGTGCGCGAGGGCTTTCTCTATTCGCTGCTCGACAAGGCCGAGCAGAAAGCCGATCCGCTGATCTCGGCGGCGGAAGAGCTTGCCCGCCTGCGCTCGCGCTCGGTCGACCACGCGCATGAGCTTGTCGAGTGGACCGGCAAGGCGTTCGCCGCCTTCGGCATCGACGAGACCAGGGATGAGGCGCGCTACCGCCACGCCGCCTGCCTGCTCGCCGATATCGGCTGGCGTGCCCATCCCGAATATCGCGGCAAGCAATCGCTCAACATCATCGCCCACGCCTCCTTCATCGGCGTCGATCATCCCGGCCGCGCCTTCCTGGCGCTTGTCAGCCTGTTTCGCCACGAGGGCGTGTTCAATGAAGCCGCTCCGGAAATCCGCGGACTGGCGACACCGCGCTATCTCGAACGGGCCCGCGTGCTGGCGGCGCTGCTGCGCGTCGTCTATCTCCTGACGGCGGCAATGCCCGGCGTCATGTCGCGACTGAAATGGGAAAACCGCGGCAATGGCGTGCTGGCGCTGGTGCTGCCGGCAGCGCTGGCCGATCTTTACGGCGAGCGGCCCGCCGGCCGGCTGGCACAACTGGCAAGGGTCACCAACCGTCGGCTGGTGCTGGCGGTCGAGGGCGGGCCTAGCGTTTCAGTGAAGTAGTTTCAGGCACGACGCCAATTGCATGTGGCAATTCGCTGCGAGCTCCACGCTTGGGAGAAGATCGTGAAATCCAGTCAAATCCTGCTGCTGCTTTCCATCCTGCCATTGTTGATTTTCGACGCGGCCAGAGCTCAGACGGTTTCCAAGGTTTCCGTTGCTGCAAAAGGCGCGTTTGAGTTTGACAAGAGTTATCCAAAAGCCGCAGACGGAAAAACACTGTTCAATTTGCTCACAGGTTTTCTAAAACCTAAAAGCGGGCAAAAGATAAACTATTTTGTATTTAGAATAAGCGACGAAATGATCAAATTTCAAAGATCGATTTCGATGAACACGTTTTATGCGGACGTTAATCTCTGTCCTGGCGCTGTCGATCGAACCGTGTCCGTTCATCAGCCCCTCGGCAACTTTCTTGAGCCTGTCGCGGGCCGAATCGACCTGTTGCCATACGTTAAGAGGGCAAGCCTGATCCAACTGCGCAACTACCTGTATGTCGCGATTGACAGCAATCTTCGGAGCTACTCCCCCAAGGGGGCAGATCAATATGGATATGAATGGTTGCCGATCGCGGTACAAAGCAGACAGGTTTGCCTGACCATCAGCGTCGGCCGAATGGGGCATGGGGGCTTCCTCTCTCAGCCCATAAACATAACCAGGCTTGCGGAGTTCGTCTTTCTCGACAGCAAATGAGCCGAGCCGGGCGGCAGCTTAGCCAGTCCCTGCAGCCATCCGGCCGTCGGCCGACCATGCACCCGCGCCAGCCATCGCCAGCGCCAGAAAACCGCCTGATATCGCGATGTCCTTCATCAGCATCTGCGAATGCATGAAGGTCAGCGTCGGATCGCCGCCGCCCTGGCCATAGTGGCCGATGAACGCTGTCGCGACGCAAAAGGCGGCGAGCAGCAGCGCCACGATCGGCGTCTTGAAGCCGACGAGGATGAGCAGCCCGGCGATCAGTTCGAACAGCCCGGTGCCCCAGGCAGCCAGCGTCGGCAGCGGCAGGCCAAGGCCGGCGAAATAGCCGGTCGTGCCGGCAATGTCGGTCAGCGCGTGGAAGCCGGACGGCACGAACAGTGCGGCGAACAGCAGTCGGGAAAGCAAAAGCAGCGCATTGCGGGGCATGGTAACCTCCGTTGTCGGCCGGGTGGCCAAGAGCCCGATCCTAGCAGAATTCCGGTCAGCGGACCGACAGGCACAAACGACAACGAAAAAGGGGCGCGGAAAATTCCGCGCCCCTTTTGTTCAGGAAATGCTGGACTGCTTCAGCCGCGCTTGGCGTCGATCGAATACGCGCCTGGGCCCGAGGAGGCGAGCACGAGGAAGCCGCCGGCAATGCCGAGGTTCTTCATGAAATTGATCATCTGCATCTGATCGGCCCAGCCGGTGTGGGCGACCAGCGCGGTGGCGACGGTGAAAATCGCCATTACCCAGCCGACGATCCGGGTCTGGAAGCCGACGAGGATGGCCAGGCCGCCAAGCAGTTCGATAAGGCCGACGACAATGGCGGTCACCATCGGCAGCGGCAGGCCAAGGCTGCCGAAATAGCCGGCGGTGCCGGCAATCGCCGTCAGCTTGCCGAAACCCGAAAGCAGGAAGATGACCGAAAGCAGGATGCGGCCGAGCAGGATCGTGCCCGAGGCGCCGGCGGCGGTGCCGGAACCGGCAAACGAAGTATTGGCGGACGTGTTGGTGGACATGCGTAACTCTCCAGAAGGATTTGGCCAAACGGCTTGGGATACCCGTCTAGTTAGCGCAGGCCGACTGTTCACCAAAGATGCCAGATTGGTTACGGATTGTTCACCAAGGTAACGTTTTCGCGATCAACATGGGTGTTGAGATCCAGGATATCAACGCCCTAGCCTGGATGCGTCATGTCCTCCGGCCGCACCAGCCGCTCATAATCGGCTTCGCTGACCAGCCCGGTGGCCAGCGCTTCCTGGCGCAGCGTGGTGCCGTTCTTGTGCGCCGCCTTGGCGATCTTGGCGGCGTTGTCGTAGCCGATCGTCGGCGCAAGCGCCGTCACCAGCATCAGCGAACGGTCGAGTGCTGCCTTGATGTTGTCTTCGCGGGCCTCGATGCCGACGACGCAATTGTCGGTGAACGACACGGAAGCGTCGGCCAGCAGCTGTACCGATTGCAGGAAACAATAGGCCATCAGCGGATTGTATACGTTGAGCTCGAAATGGCCCTGACTGCCGGCGAAGCTGATCGCCGCATTGTTGCCGAACACCTGCACGCAAACCTGCGTCATCGCCTCGCATTGGGTCGGATTGACCTTGCCTGGCATGATCGAGGAGCCCGGTTCGTTTTCCGGCAGCGACAATTCGCCGAGGCCCGAACGCGGGCCGGAGCCGAGCAGGCGGATGTCGTTGGCGATCTTGAACAGCGCCGCCGCGCAGGCATTGATGGCGCCGTGCGAGAAGACCATGGAATCATGGGCGGCCAGCGCCTCGAACTTGTTCGGCGCGGTGACGAAATCGATGCCGGTGATCGCGGCGATGCGCGCCGCCACCTTTTCGGCAAAACCGACCGGCGCATTGAGGCCGGTGCCGACCGCGGTGCCGCCCTGCGCCAGCTCCTGCAGGCCGGGCAGGGTCATTTCGATGCGCTTGACCGACGAGGCGACCTGCGCCGCGTAGCCGGAGAATTCCTGGCCAAGCGTCAGCGGCGTCGCGTCCTGGGTGTGGGTGCGGCCGATCTTGACGATGTGGGCGAAAGCCCTGGTCTTGGCCTCGAGTGCCGTATGCAAATGTCTTAGCGCCGGTAGCAGGTCGTGAGTGATGCGCTCGGCGCAGGCGATGTGCATGGCCGTCGGATAGGTGTCGTTCGACGACTGGCTCATGTTGACGTGGTCGTTGGGATGCACCGGCTTCTTCGATCCCATGACGCCGCCCAAAAGCTCGATCGCCCGGTTGGAAATCACCTCATTGGCGTTCATGTTGGACTGGGTGCCTGAGCCTGTCTGCCAGACGACCAGCGGGAAATGCTCGTTCAGCTTGCCGTCGATGACCTCCTGCGAGGCCTCGATGATGGCCTTGCCGATCGCCGGATCGAGCCGCTTCAGCTCCATATTGGCCTCCGCTGCCGCCCGCTTGACGATGCCCAGCGCCCGCACGATCGAGGCCGGCTGTTTCTCCCAGCCGATCTTGAAATTGGCCAGCGAACGCTGCGCCTGCGCGCCCCAATAGCGGTCGGCGGCGACCTCGATGGGACCGAACGTGTCGGTTTCGGTTCTGGTCTCTGGCGCGCTCACGAAGTCTCTCCGGGTTGCAAATTTGCAAACGGCGTATCGCGTTGCACAAATGCCTTCAAGCGGAGATTGCGGACGATGGGGATGCAAATCGGTTGAAGCAGCGCCTTTTCCTTCTCCCGCAAGGGGAGAAGGAAGAGCGCGCGCTCCTCACCCCGCCGTGTACCCTCCATCCACTGCAAAGATGCCGCCGCTGGTCCACGCCGCTTCGTCGCTGGCGAGATAGACCGCGATGCCGGCAAGGTCGCTGGTTCGGCCGATGCGGCCGAGCGGGTAGCTGCGCTCGACATAGGCCTTGAGCTCGGCCTGCGCGGCTTCCGGCAGGTTTTCGATCGACCTGCGCCGCATTGCGGTGTCGACCGTGCCGGGCGCGATGGCGTTGACCCTTATGCCGCGCGGCCCGAGCTCGAAGGCGAGCGACTTGGTCAGCGAATTGAGCGCGCCCTTCGACAGCGAATAGAGGCTGGACGGCCGCTTTGGGATCATCTTGTGCGCAAAATAGGACGAGACATTGATGACCGATGCCCCGCCCGGCGCGAGATGCGGCAACAGTCGCTGGGTGAGGAAGAATACCGCCGTGACGTTGAGCGCGAACGATTGCTGGAACTGGTCCTCGCTGACGGTTTCGAACGGCATCAGGAACGCCACGCCGGCATTGTTGACGAGGATATCGAGAGGTGGGCCGCGCCTGACATGCTCGACCACGGCATCGATGCCGGCGCTGGCCGACAGGTCAGCTGACAGCGTTTCGACATTATCCCCGAGCTGCTTGCGGGCGGCGTCGAGTTTTTTGCCGTCGCGGCCGACGATCAGCACGCCAGCGCCTTCGCGCAAGAAAGCCTCGGCGATTGCCAGCCCGATCCCGTCCGAGCCGCCGGTGACCAGTGCCCGTTTGCCGCCTAGTCTCATCCAGCACTCCCGCGCATTGCCGTCTTGTCTGGTAAGGAGAGCAGCGCCGTTGCCGATTGTGGTCAAGCCGCCGGCCTATCTCACAGTATGAACTTCGGCTGTCGGGGCACGATGGTCTATTCGGCAGCGGCTGCATCGCGCCGAACAGCCAGGCGGAGAGCGACAAAATCCTTGACCTGATGAATGGCCTGTTCACGCGTAACGCTGCCTGGCTGCAGGCCAAGCCGCAGCCACAGCCCGTCGATCAGCGTGGTGACGCCGAAAGCGATCTCGTCAGCATCGCGCGCCGGCGTGAGACCGCGCAGGCCGGACAGCAGGTTGGAGCGCATGCGCGCATGGATCACCTTCTGAATGCGGGCAAGCTTTTCGTCGCGCGGCACCTCCGCGCAAAGCGAAAGCCAGGCGTGGCAGAGGGACGGCTGGAAGAGATGCGGCTCGAAATTGCCTTCGATGATGGCATCTATCCGTTGCATTGGGGTGCGCGCCTGCTTCAGCCGCTCGACCACTGCATGACGCAGCACCAGGTTCGACTCGCGCATGGCGTGCTCGAACAGTTCCCGCTTGCTGTTGAAATAATGCAGCACGATGCCCTTCGACGCGCCGGCCTGTGCCGCCACTTTTTCTATGGTGGCGCCAGCTATGCCTTCGCGCTGAAGCACGGCAAAGGCGGCTTGCCGCAGCTCTTTGCGGCGTATGTCGCTGAGGCGCTTGAGTTTCACGGGCCGGATCCATGCATCGAAAACCGACGTTGACATTTTCGTCCGCCGAGATCAAGAATTGACCGGTGGGACAATATAAGGACCGAATGGTCAACACCGTTGGTGAAATGAGGAGAACCGAAATGCTTCGTAGCCTTGGAATAGGCGCCTCGCTCTGGGTCCTGCTGGCGACCCAGCCGGTCTTTGCGGCTGAACCTGAACAATGCAAGGTCGTGCGCATGGCCGAGCCTGGGTGGAACGACCTTGCCTTCACCACCGGCGTCACCAGCGTCTTGCTCGATGCGCTCGGCTACAAGCCGGCAAGCTCGCTTCTGGGCATCAACGTCATCTATGAATCCTTGAAGAACAATGATTTGGACGTGTTCCTTGGCTATTGGGATCCGGCGATGATCACCTATTACGAGCCCTATAATAAGGACGGCTCGGTAGACGATGTGCGCGTCAATCTCGTCGGCGCCAAATACACCTTTGCCGTGCCGACTTACGTCTGGGAGGCCGGCGTCAAGGATTTTGCCGACCTGCAAAAGTTCGCCGACAAGTTCGGCAGGAAGATGTATGGCATCGAGCCGGGCTCGAACCAGCTGATGATGGACGCCATCGCCGATAAGTCGCTGGGCCTCGATGGCTGGCAGGTCGTCGAATCGAGTGAAGCCGGCATGCTTTCCGAGGTCGGCTACGAGATCAAGGAAAAGCGCTTCATCGTCTTCCAGGGTTGGGCGCCGCATCCAATGAACACGATGTACGACTTCAAATATCTGAGCGGCGGCGACAAGTTCTATGGCCCGAACTTCGGCGCCGCGACGGTGACGACGCAGGTGCGCAAGGGCTATCTGCAGCAATGCCCGAATGTCGGGCAGTTGCTGAAGAACCTCGCCTTCGACATCGATTTCGAAAATCTCGGCATGGGCTATCTCATCAATGACGGCCTGAAGCCGGAGGAAGCCGGCCTGAAGGCCATCAAAGGGAATCCGGATAGGCTCGGCGCCTGGCTTGCCGGTGTCACCACATTCGATGGCAAGCCCGCGCTCGACGCGGTCAAGCAGCAGCTCGGCCTTTGATATCGGTCGATCAGGCTGGCTGGAACGGCCGCAAGCGCAAGGTCGGTGCCGGCTGCACTGAAACGGCCTGCGTCGAAATCGCCGGGCAGGAGCCCGCGCTGGTGCTGGTGCACGGCTTCTCCGACACGAGCCGCAGCTTCTCCTTGCTGGCGCCGCATCTCGCCGGGCGCCGGCTTATCATCCCAGACCTGCGCGGGCATGGCGCCTCGCCGGCCGGGACACGCGGCTTCGCGTCAGCGGATTTCGCGGAAGATGTGGTGAGTTTGATCGAGCGGTTGCGCCTCGAGCGGCCGGTTCTGGTCGGGCATTCCTTGGGCAGTATGGTGGCGATCGAGGCAGCAGCGCGCTATCCCGAGATGATTGGCGGCCTGGTGCTGATGGCCGGAACGGTGCGGCCGCAGATCGGTGAGGATCACCCGATGACCATTGGTGTGCGGGCACTTCGAGACCCGATATCGCCGGCCGATCCGTTCTATGACTATTGGCATGCCTGCGAGGCCGAGGTTCCAGCGGACTTCCTGACCATGGTTGCAAAGGAGGCGTCAGCCATGCCGGCGGCACTTTGGCGAGCAATCCTGGAGCAGGTTCGGCGCGTCGATCTTACCGACAAGGCGCGTACGCTGCGCCTGCCGGCGCTTGTCATTGCTGGCGGGCGCGACCTGCTCTTCGACGAAACGCACCAACAGCGGCTCCTCGAAGAAATCCCTGCCGCGGAGTTCGTGGGCGCGGCGCGGTGCGGGCATAACCCGCACTGGGAGGATCCGGCATTGGTCGCCGCAGCCATCGCCCGATATTTCAAGGTCCGGAGTAAAGCTGGATCCCAGTCGACGGCCGACGCGACCGGCAGTCCGGGCTGAGAGCAGTCATGAACCTTTCCGAATATGTGGCGTTGGATGCCGTCGCCCTGGCCGGGCACGTTCGTTCGGGCGAACTGTCCGTTGTCGAGGTCGTCGAGGCGGCTATCGAAGCAATCCAAAGCATCAATCCCGCCATCAATGCCGTGACACTGATCGATGCGGACCGGGCGCTTTCCGCGGCGGCAAGCTGCAACCGGCACGCCGCACTCGCCGGCATTCCTTTCCTGGTCAAGGACACCGGCGTGAATGTGCGGGAGTGGCCGACGACGCACTCGTCGCTCTACTTCAAGGATGCCGCGCCGAAACCCGACAGCGAGATCGTCCGGCGATGGCGGGCCGCCGGTCTGATCTTGCTGGGCAAGACAAACACGCCTGAATTCGCCAATGACTTCGTCACCGAACCCAGCTTTCGCGGCCCCACCTTGAACCCTTGGGATCTTTCGCTGACGGCGGGCGGCTCAAGCGGTGGAGCTGCTGCCGCGGTGGCAAGCGGCATGGTGGCGGTCGCCCACGGTTCCGATATCGGCGGCTCGATCCGGGTGCCGGCTGGCTGTTGCGGCGTGTTCGGCATGAAGCCGTCGCGCGGACTCACGCCTGTCGGCCCCTGTCGAGGTCAGGTCGGCGCCGGGCTCTACGCCGACAACGTCCTGTCCCGCACCGTTCGCGACAGCGCCGCCATGCTGGACATAACTGCCGGTCCAGAACAAGGAGCGCCTTACTCCGTGTCAAAATCGGTGCCGTCCTACCTGGACTGGCTGTCTTCGCCCGGCGAGCATCTGCGCGTCGCGTGCCTGGCGCACCGGCCGGATGGCGCGCCGGTCGCGCCCGAGATCGAGGAAAAATTACGTCAAGCCATGGTCCTCCTCGAGGATATGGGGCACGAGGTCACACAGGCGCGTTTCCCGCGGGAAGGCAGCGCCGAAGCGGACTGGAGCATCTTCTGGATGTCGGAGGTCGCGCGGCTGGTTGACGAGCGCGCCGACGAGATCGGGCGGATGCCGGGGGCCGGCGAAATCGAAAGCCTCAGTCGTCACGCGCTCGACTGTTTTCGACGGTCCTCGGCCGCCGACTATCTCAGGGCGCAGGACCATGTGCACAGCGCTTCGCTGGCGATGGCGAGGGCGTTCGATGCGTTCGACCTGATCATGACGCCGACCACGGCCGGCCTGCCGCCCCGGCTTGGCGCCATCCATGGCGATGGTGCTCTCTTTGATTACGAGGCTTGGGCGAGCCGGGCTTACGGCTTTGCGCCTTTCACGGAAATCTTCAACGTCACCGGCCAACCGGCCGCCAGCCTGCCGCTGTTCCAGTCGAAAGGCGGCCTGCCGATTGGCATCCAGCTCATTGGCCGCAAGAACGAGGATCACCGTCTGCTGCGCGTTTCCCTTGACCTGGAGCAGGCAACCGCATGGACGGCGCGCTACCAGGCGATCCATGCCAGACACTTTCAGGCATGAACCAGGAGGCTCCGGCGACGTAGGAGGCGTCGACGATGTTGGTTCATACCGAAATTGGGTGCTGCCCGAGCAGCGATCGCGCCGTCGGTAACAGACGCAAAACCTCCGCGGGCCTGGCGAATTCCCGTTGTACGGTCTGCTGAAGCGCCTGCCAGTCTGGGGAGGCGGCCAAGGCCGCCTCGTGGCGGGTATGCGCCTCGGCGCTGTCGAAACCGGTGATGCTGATGAAGACGTTTTCGCTGGCCCGCACCGGCAGCCGCGGAAAGCTGTTTTCGGCATGCTCGGTGACGAAGGCGGCGAGCGGTTGTCCGCCAAGTGCGGCAAGAACCGGAAGAGCCCCGGTCTGGAAATCCCTGGCGAAGCCGGCTTCGAGGCCCGGTCGCAAATGATGAATCCTGATGACAACAATTGCCTGCAAAGCACTGCTTGCGCTCGGTTTTTCGAGATCCGTCTGGGGTACTCGCTGCAATCCCGAGAGGTCGAAGCCGGCGCCCGGCCAAGCCGGTTTCAGCAGCAGCACGTCGTCGGAATCGATCATCGTGGCGTTGGCGGCGTTGCGCCAGGCCGCCCAGACCGGCCCGTCATAGAAGGCGGCCAGCGCATGCTTCCGCGCGATCATGCCGTCGAAGCCGCGCAACCAGACGAACATATCTGGCCGGTCGAGGTCGCGGAACTGGCCGATGATGGTCATGCCCGCGGTTTCCTGGCCCTCGATCAAATGATTGTCGAAGATGCCGATCAGCGTCTCGCGTCGGCCAGGTTTCAGCGTGTATTGCCGAAGTTCGACGACGGGCGAGGCGAGCAGATCGGATTTAGGCGCGGCATTCAAAGGCAGGTTCATCGCTCGATCTCAAAAACAGGACAGTCATCCTGTTTTATAAAACAGACCGGTTGTCCTGTTTTGTCAATCTGCTATCGTGTGGAAATGTCAGCAGAGACCACAGCCCGCCCAAAGGCGCGGGCTAAAAAACGCACCAATGACCCCGAAGGCATGCGCAAAAAGGTGCTCGATGTCGCCGAAGAGGCGTTTCAGGCACGCGGCTATCACGCCTCCAGCATGGGCGACCTGATGGCGACGGCGGGCGTCACCGGCGGCGCGCTGCACCACCATTTCGCGACCAAGAAGGCGCTGGCGCTAGCAGTCGTCGAAGAGCGGGTCGCCGCCGCCGTCGAGGAGACCTGGATCGCGCCAGTGCGGAGGGCCGGCTCGGCGCGGGAGGGCGTGCGCGCCGTGTTCGCGGCCGTCGCGGCGGAGCTGGAGCAGCAGGGATTCGTGCGCGGCTGCCCGCTCAACAATCTGGCGCACGAACTGTCGCTTGCCGATCCGGATTTCCGCATTGCCCTTGCCGACATTTTTTCGGCCTGGCGTCAGGCGATTGCCGACAAGATCAGGGCCGACCAGCAGGCGGGCCGGGAGCAGGGCACCGATCCGCAGCGCTTCGCAGCGCTCGCCGTCGCCACCTATTCCGGCGCCATGTCGATGGCCAAGACCGCACAGGACACAAGAGTGCTGCGCGACTGCCTGATGGCCTTGGAACAGGGAGTCACGAGGCGACGTCGCAGGATACTCCACAAAGCCCCTTGACGCCGGCAGGACAGAGGCGCCGCCGTCGCTCACTATGACCGAGGTGGGGAGGCCGAGCTCTTAATTCGGCAGCGGCTTGATCAGCTCGTAGCCGACCACGCTTTCGGCGCTGGTGCCCTCGTCATAGCGCCTGGCCACAACTGCCTGCAAGTCGGGTGCGTAAAGCGCGGTAAACTCGTCCCGCGTCTCGCCGGCCTCGCTCCTGATCGTCTGCTTGACCGCGAGCACGGAGTATTTGCATTCACCCAGGCTGAACGTCTCCTTGCCCTTGACGTTGATCTCCAGCGTCTCGGTGCCCTTCGGCGGCTTGTTCGGTGCGAGGCGGGCAAACACGATCTTGTTCTTAGCCCCCGCCTTCAGCGGGAACACCTTCCTGAGATCGGAAAACGGGATCATCGCCAGCTGCCCCGTGCTGCTGTCGCGAAACACCTCGATCAGTCCGCCGAACAGGTACTGCGACTGCGGCGATTGCGACTGGTATTTGTTGGCAACGGCCACCATTCCGCCCGCTGCCGGTCGAAATTCGCTGTGGATGCCAGGCCTTTCGAGAATGAAGCCGGCCTTGGCCGATTTGACGTCGATGCACTCGGCGCCATGCGCTGCGCTCGTCACCGCCAGAATGGCCATTGTCATGCCGATGGATGCAGTTTTCATGCCGTCCTCCTCTGCCCGCGCAAGTTGAATGCCGAAAGCAATGCCAGACCTGGGAGAACGTGTCGACATACTTTGCGAGCAACTGGACTGCCGATCCGCGTCGTGCTGAATTTTAGCGCATGATGCATCGCATTCCCGCCCTACCGGTTTCTCGGCGCAGCTTCCTGATGCAGGCAGCGGCCGTTGCCGCGGCCGGCGCCGTTTCGCGCCCGGCCTTCGGCCAGACCGGGCAGCGCATCCCGCCGATCGACGCCACCTTCCTGTTTATCGCTGATGTCCATGCCTGCCGAATGGCGAACGGATTGAGCCCGCATTGCGAGCAGGAGGGCAAGACCGACGCTGCCTTGCTGCGCAACGTCGCCGCACTCAACGGCGTCGGTGACAGACAATGGCCGGCTGAAATCGAAGGCGTTGCCACCGGCCTGCGCTCGACGGGCAACATCGGCACGCCGCTCGGCCTCGTCGTCGGCGGCGACATCACCGATGACGGCGGCGGCCAGATCACCCAGCCCAGCGAGGGCACGCAGCTGCTTCAGTTCAGCCAGCGCTACCAGCAGGGCGTCGGCCCCGACCGTGTGCACATGCCCGTCTATGTCGGCCTCGGCAACCACGACCTCGACCAGAACGGCCCGCGCTCGCATGTCGACTGGTACCGCCGCGAAATGCGCGACTATGTCGAGGTCAACCACCGCCCCGGCGTGTTCTTCAAGCCGCCTGCGCCGGCGACCGACTACGACGTCGAGACCGACTGCTATTCATGGGATTGGGGCGGTCTGCATCTTGTCCAGACGCACCGTTTTGCCGGCGATACCGGCCACGGCGCCGCCAACAGCCTGCCATGGCTGAAGCAGGATCTGGCGACCTATGCCGGCGACGGCCGCCCGGTCATCCTGTTCCAGCATTATGGCTGGGATACTTTTTCGATCGAAAGATGGGACGCCGCCGAGAGAACCTTCGACGACAGCGGCACGGGTCCGCCGCATTGGTGGAGCGAAGTCGACAGGCAGGCGCTGCTGGCCGTGCTGAAAGGCTACAATGTCGTCGGCATCTTCCATGGCCACCAGCACGCAACGCCGATGATCTACCGCCGTGACGGGCTCGACTTGTTCAAACCGAAGGCCGCCTTCATGGGCGGCTTTGCCTTGGCGCGGGTGACCGGAAACAGCATGGATGTGGTGCTGGGCGAAGCCGCCGGAAATCATGGCGAGGTCACCTTCACCAATGCATACAGCAAAAGCCTGACTTTCTTACGGTAAGAGAGGGCGCAAAAAAGGCGGCCGAGCCGCCTTTTTCCTGGTTCGCGAAGGGGGCCAGTGTCAAAGCGCCTTCTTCACCTTGTCCTTCACGTCGCCGTAAGCCTTCTGCATCTTGCCGGTCGCCTTGTCGACGTCGCCTTCGGCCTCGGTGCGCCTGTTGCCGGTGGCCTTGCCGGCGGCCTGCTTGACCGAGCCCTTGGCTTGCTTGGCGACGCCTGCCACCTGATCCTTGTTCACCATCGCGCATCTCCTGGAGTTCCGGAGTTTTATTTGCGAGGCAAACGGTCAGGCACCGCTTCGGTTCCATGCATCGCCGGACAACCGGTTGCACCCGGCGCGGTAATGCGGCTAGGCTCTGCCCGGGGGGATTTCGATGCGTTTTCGCCTTGCCTGTGCCGTTGCGACGTCCATGCTTTTGGCAGGCTGCGTCGCCGATGATGTCGGGCCGATCAACGTCTTTACGCCCGAAGCCGGCAGGCCGTCGCCGGCTTTCATTCCAGATCCGGGCGACGACGGCTCGACTGTGCTCGGCCTCGCCTTCTCCGGTGGCGGCACCCGGGCCGCGGCCTTCTCCTACGGCGTTCTGCGGGCGCTGGACGACATCGTCATCGACGAGCAGCCGCGGCGGCGCACGCTGGTCGATGACATCAGGATGATTTCCGGTGCATCAGGCGGCGCGGTGACTGCCGCCTATTTCGGCTACAAGGGCGAGGACGGCTACCGCGACTTTCGCGAACGATTCCTGATCCAGAATGCTGAGGCCGACCTTCGAACAAGGTTGTCGCCGTTCAACCTTGTCCGCGCCTACTATGGCGGCGTCAATGACCGCAGCGGTTTTGCCAAATGGCTGAACGACAATCTCTTCGACGATGCGACATTCGAGGCGTTCGCCAAGCCGGACCGGCCCATCATCTGGATCAACGCGTCCGATATCTATAACCGCACGCCATTTCTGTTCAGCTACGACACTTTCGCGGCGCTTTGTAGCGATCTCGACAAGATGCGGTTGGCTGATGCGGTCGCGGCTTCCGCTGCCGTGCCGGTGGTCTTCGCGCCGATCGTGGTTTCCGCCACCAGCCCGGATTGCGGCTACCGCAGGCCGCAATGGTTGAGCCGGGCACTGGCCGATCACAATGCCTCGATCAGGCTCAAGGCCTATGCCAGCGCGCTCGATTCCTATCAAAACGCCGATCCCCTCGACTATGTGAAATTGCTGGACGGTGGTCTGACCGATAATCTCGGCGTCACCGGCTTTACCCTGGAGCGCTCCGCCGCCGGCACCCCCTATGGTCCGCTGTCGCCGGCCGCCGCTGTCCGGTTGAGGACGCTGCTTTTCATCGTTGCCGACGCCGGCGCCGACAACGACGTGAGCTGGGCCAAGTCTATCCACGGACCGCGGCTTAGCGAGTTGCTCGACGCCGTGACGAGCACCACCATGGCGGCCGCGGTGCGCGACGAAGCCGACGCACTGAAGCTGGCCGTCTCGCAATGGCGCGGTGAATTGGTCCGCTACCGCTGTGCTTTGCCGACCTCGACCGTGGCTGCCTATCGCGGCTCGACTGCCGGCTGGGATTGCCGCGATGTTGAACTCGTGGTCCAATATCTGTCCTTTGCCGACCTCGACCAGGCGACACAGGCCAAGCTGAACGCTGTCCCGACGCGGCTGAAATTGCCGGTCGATCAGGTCGACCTCACCATCGCGGCCGGTCGCGAGGCGCTGCTGGTCAATACGGATATCACCAAGGCGGTCGCCGCCATCCGCGCTCGCGCCGGCGTCACGCCGGGGGCACAATTGGCCGCGGCACAAGCAAACTGAGCCGCTGGGCTCGACACGGAGAGACCATCTTGGCTGAATTCACGCTCTTCATCGGCAACAAATGCTTCTCGTCCTGGTCACTGAGGCCATGGCTGGCGATGAAGCATCTGGAGATACCGTTCGAGGAAGGTTTTGTGCGCCTGCGCACGCCCGAGACCGCCGCCAATCTGGCCAGGATATCGCCGACCGGCCAGGTGCCGGTGCTGAACCATCGGCTGCCGAATGGCGAGATCCGGATCGTCTGGGAAACCCTTGCCATCCTTGAATATCTTGCCGACCTGTTTCCCGACAAGAAGCTCTGGCCGGCCGATATCGGCGCTCGCGCGCACGCCCGCTCGGCGGCGACAGAGATGCATTCCGGCTTTCGCGAGGTCCGCTATGGCTGGCCGATGAATTTGCGCCGGCCAAAAGGCCACAAGCCGCTCGACGCCGAAGGTGAGGCGCAACGGGCGCGCATCGAGGATCTGTGGCGGCAATGCCGGGAAAAATACGGCAAAGGCGGGCCGTTCCTGTTTGGCCATTTCACCGCGGCCGACGCCATGTACGCGCCGGTCGTCACCCGCTTCGACACCTATGGCGGCACGCTGGCGCCCGACACCCGCGCCTATGTCGATGCCGTGCTTTCGATGCCGGCGATGCGCCACTGGTATGCGGAGGCGGCGAAGGAGCCATGGCCGGAGCCCGGCCCCGACGAATGAGCCGAGCAACCGGCGAGCTGGTCTTCCACTTCGCGGCCCGCGGCCTATCTGAAGATCGGGCAGGGGCTTTGGAGACTTCACAATGACAGCTGTTTCTTCCGCACTGGCCGGCAAGGTCGCGCTTGTCACCGGCGCCTCGTCGGGCATCGGCGAGGCAACCGCTGTGGCGCTGGCGGCCGCCGGGGCAAAGGTGGCGATTGCCGCCCGCCGCGCCGATCGCCTCGAAGCGCTGGCCGCGCGTATCGAAAAGGCCGGCGGCACGGCACTCCGTATCGCGGCCGACGTCACCAGCAACGACGATGTCACCGCCATGGTCGACAAGGTTGTCGCCGAATGGGGCCGCCTCGACATCCTCGTCAACAATGCCGGGGTGATGCTTCTGTCGCCGGCCGCCGAGGCGGTGCTCGATGACTGGCGCCGCATGGTCGAGCTCAACCTGCTGGCGCTGATGGGTGTCACCAAAGCGGCGCTGCCGCATCTCAGGGCCGCCAAGGGTCACATCGTCAATGTCTCGTCGGTCGCCGGCCGCGTCGCCAATCCCGGCGCCAGCGGCTATGCCGCAACCAAGTTCGGCGTCGTCGGCTTTTCCGAATCGCTGCGCCGCGAAGTCTACTCCGACAAGGTTCGCGTCACCGTCATCGAACCCGGCCTGGTGCGCACCGAGCTCGGCGACCATATCACCAATCCGGCGGCGAAGACTGGGCTCGACCAGCGGCTCGCCGCCATGGAGGCGCTGGCCGCCGAGGACATCGCCGCGGCCATTCTCTACGCCGTGAGCCAGCCGGCGCACGTCAACGTCAACGAGATCGTCATCCGCCCGACCGACCAGGAACGGTGAATGACGTCGGATCGTTTCGTTAGACTTCGAATCCCGCCCGCAGGAAATCGCCACACTCCTCGACCAGCCGGGACGGGTCCCTCGCAAGGTAGACGCCGAAATCCGCCATCGGCGCCGGCGGCAGGTTGAAGCGTCCGTTGAGGCTTTGGCAGTCGGGCGGCAGTCCTTCCTGCAGCAGAAGGCCGATGCCAAGCCCGGCCCTCAGCGCCGAGATCAGCGTCGCGAAAGTCGACACGCGGCAGCCGATCTTCCAGCCGAGCCCGGCCTCGGCGAGCGAGGCCAGCATTCTGTCCTGCCAGGAGCAGGCGCCTTCGAAGATGACCAGCGGAAGCTCGACCTCGTCATCGATCTCGATCATGCGGCTTGCCGCCCAGACCAGCTGTCGTGACAGATGACCTCGCGGCGCCTTTGTGAAGCGCGCCGGATCGGCCATGACGATGTCGCATTTTCCTTCGCCCAGCGACTTGCTGAGATCGGCGCTGCTGGCCGATGTCAGCTCGATCTCCACGGAAGGATGCCGGCGGCGGAAGTCGGCAATGATCAGCGGCAGCCGTGTCACCGCCAAATCCTCGATGATGCCCAGCCGGACACGGCCGACCAGCCTGCGGCCTTCTATCTCGCGCCTGGCATCGTCGCCGATCGCGATGGCCTTGCGGGCGAAGGCGAGCAGGATCTCGCCGGCCTCGGTCAGCGTCACGCCGCGCGGCGAACGGCGCAGCAGCTCGGCGCCGACTTCACCCTCGAGGCGCTGAAGCTGCATGCTCACCGCCGCCTGGGTGCGGGCAAGTCGATCGGCCGCCCGGCTCACCGTTCCCGTATCGGCCACGGTGACGAAGGCACGCAGCAGCCTGACGTCGATATCTCCAGTCATAAGAATTCCTGATAGCTGTGTCAGCACTATCAGGCTATCCGAAAGCCCGATCTGAATTCAAGGTCCGCTCGCACGAACGAAAACAGGAGCAGCCACCTTGTCCTACAGAAGAAGATTTGAGGAGTTCGGTGTCGCCTGGCCGTCGCTCGAGCGGCCTGCTTTGCCGTTCTCGCCGACGGTTCGGGTCGCCGACATCGTCTATGTCTCCGGTCAGATTCCCGAGATCGCGCAGGAGATCGCCGCGATCGGCCAGGTCGGCAGAGAGATCGATCTGGCTGCTGCGCAGAACGCCGCCCGGCTCTGCGCGGCCAACATCGTCTATTGGCTGGACAAGGAACTGGACGGCAATCTTGACCGTGTCGTGAAATTCGCCAAGCTGACCGTCTATGTGAATGCGACGGCCGGCTTTTCGGCCTATTCGGAGGTCGGCAACGGAGCATCCGAATTTCTGCTCCATGTTTTCGGCGCGCGTGGCGAGCACGCCCGCTGCTCGCTCGGCATGGCCGGCTTGCCGGCCAATGTTCCGGTCGAAGCCGACGCTATCGTGCATGTCCGCTAGGGAAGTCGCTCGAAATAGCCAGTGAAACCAGCAGGAGGCTTGGCTTGATGGATGCAAATCTTGAGGGGCGGAGGGCGCTTGTTCTCGGCGGAGGCAAGGGCCTCGGTTTCGGCGTTGCCGAAGCGCTCGCGGCGAAAGGCGCCGAGATCATCCTGGTCGGACGAGGGGAGGCGACCCTGGATGTGGCGCGGCGCGCGATCGAGGCCGCCGGCCACATCTGCTCGACCTTCAGCGCCGACCTCTCCGACCACGACAGCGTCTCCCGGCTGATCCATGCCGTCGAGGACGAGCATCAGCGGATCGACATCGTCCTGCTCAATGGCGGCGGCCCGCCGCCCTTCGCGGCCAGCGTCTTCGATGCGAGCGTCTGGGAGAAGCAGTTCACCAGCATGGTGCTGAGCCAGATGCGCGTTGCCATTTCTTTCCTGCCAGGCATGCGGGCGCGGCGCTGGGGACGCATCATCGCCGTTTCCTCGACTTCCGTCCGCGAGCCGATCCCCGGCCTTACCGCCTCGAATGCGCTGCGTGCGTCGCTCGCCGGGTGGGCCAAGACGCTGGCCGGCGAAGTGGCGGCGGACGGCGTTACCGTCAACCTGTTGCTGCCTGGCCGTTTTGCGACGGACCGGACCAAACAGTTCGACGCCATGGACGCCGCCGACAGGGGTGTCGACGCTGCCGTGATCGCCGCCGAGAGTCAGGCCGATATCCCGGCAAAGCGCTACGGCACTCCCGCCGAATTCGGTGCGGTTGCAGCATTCCTGGCCAGCGACGCCGCCGCCTATATTACCGGCGTGGCTTTGCCGGTGGATGGCGGGCTCAGTCGCGGCATGGTGTGAGGAGCAGGGGGCGGCGGCGCGAATGGTCGCATCACACAGGAACGCCCCTCGTGCCTTTTATCTGCGCGGGGGGCGTCCTGGTGATCGTCCGCCTTTTCTCAAGATCGCTCTTTCGAGAACGGCGTTCGACACCGAAAAAATGCTCCGGCGCCAAAATGGTTCCCGGCTAAGTGGTTTTTTCGGCGGGCAATAGCCCGGTTTTCGCTGTCGTATTTGCCGCCGCCGCGCATCTCCACGAGTGTTGCAAATCAAAAAATTGACACAGCGCGCAAAGAAGTCTACAAGAATTTTGTCGATGTTTGTTTGACCGACTTTTGTTATCCGCGTGCCGAGGCGCGCCTTTGACGAACTTCCCCATCAAAATCGAGACAAACGTTGTTGTGCATCCGCATGACGGCGAACGAATATTTGCCATGGAAAGGGTTCGTTATGAGCACAGGCACAGTTAAATGGTTCAACGCCACCAAGGGTTTTGGTTTTATTCAGCCTGACGACGGTTCTGCCGACGTTTTTGTCCACATCTCAGCCGTCGAGCGCGCCGGAATGCGCGACATCGTCGAGGGCCAGAAGCTTGGCTACGAGATGGTCCGCGACAACAAGTCGGGCAAGATGTCCGCCGACCAGTTGAAGGCGGCCTAAAACGGAATTCAGCCTCACCGGTGACCACGGATGTACTGGCACCGGTGAATGGCAAATTCCAGCACATGATCGCGGGAGGTTAAGTCCCCGTTCATGCGCATGAGAAGAACGTTTCTTTGCGCGTCTCTCGGGATGCGCATGCGCTCTCATGGAAGGTCAGGCGGTGCCTGGCCTTTTTCATTTTTGCGCTTCGACCGCCGAAAGAGCGCTGCTCGACGGCCCGGACGTGCTAAGAGGCTGTTTCGAAATTCGCTCTGACGGCCATCAGACGGCCGTCAGAGTAGAATTTCCAAACGGTCTCTGAGGACGTTCCAGCAATTTGAAACCGGCTGCCGTATTGCTTTGTGCGGGATCCTGGCCGAAAGACCAGTCTCGCCACTTTTCGGCGGCGCGCTCCGAACCGGGAGAAAGACCTTGACCGCAACTTCAAAAAGACCCCGCGACCAGGCCGAATCCATTTTTAGCAAGACGCGGACCCAGTCGATGTCGCTCGACCGCATCAATTCCGAACGGGATGCCGTCAGCCAGGCGCGCGAAGCCAAGACCGCGCGGCTGCGCGAACTGCGCCTGGAAAAGGAAGCCGACGACATGGCGGCAGCGCTCGCGGCCTCGCCGAAACGCGCGGGCAAACGCTGATGGCCACCAAACGCGTGCCTCAAAAGGCGATCGCCGCCGATTCGACCATCGCCGATGTCGTGGGTGAACTCGACAAGCCGGTCGAATATGTCCGGCGCGTGCTCGAAAAGCTCGAGCGCTGCCGGCGTGTCCACGGCGATGCCCAGGTGCGGCTCGGCGTGCGCGGCCGTGCCGAATGCCCCAATTATCTGATCGAATACGTCCGGGAAAACGCCAAGACGCACGAGCGCGTGACCTATCAGGACGCCGCCTACAGTGGCAGCACGCATCGCGAGCTGGCGCCCCGGCACATCGAGGAAGCCAGGAACTGGTCGCCCGAAGAAATGAACATCACGGCCGTTTCGGCGCTCATCGGCCGCCTTCGCAATCCGAATGCGCCATCATCGCGTTTCTCTGACGAGGATTGATATGGCAATCAAGTTTTCCGCCAAGGGCCAGCCAGCCGCGCCTGCTGCCGCCGTGAAGCCGGCCAAGCCGGCCGCCGCACCAAAAACCGGTGAAGCCGCCGAAGCGGGTACCGATCTGTTCAGGTCGCCGGCCGAAGCACCGCCGCGCAAGCCGAAGAAGAAATAGCACCCTTGCAGCAAAATGCCGGCCGGAAATCTGCGCCAAGGCTGCTTGCCCTGGCGGTCGCAGAGGATTTTTTGTCGCCACAAGAGGGCGCCGATCCGGTTGCCTTCGATTGCCAGACCTGTGGCGCCTGCTGCGCCTACTCGTCAAGATGGCCGCGCTTTTCAACCGAGGATGACGCGCAACTCGACCTTATCCCGCAAAAATACGTGGCTGCCGATGAAGCCGGCATGCGCTGCGACGGCGCGCGCTGTTCGGCACTGTGCGGCGAGGTCGGCAAGTCGACCGCCTGCGGCATCTACGAGATCCGTCCCGACGTCTGCCGCGCCTGCATGCCGGGCGATGACGACTGCCTGATGGCGCGCCTGGCTCACGGACTGCCGACGCTGTAATGACGGCCCTCGGGCTGGCGTCTCACTTTTGAAATTCGTCAGTCAGATGAGCGAAAGTCGCTGCGGTAGAGGCCGGGCGATCGTCCGGTCAACCGTTTGAATGCCTGCGAGAACGACGGCACCGACTCATATCCGACGGCGCACCCGATCTCGCCAATGTTCTGGTTCGTTTCCCGCAGAGCCTTGGCGGCAAGGTTCATCCGCCAGCGAGTCACATAGGACAGCGGCGGCTGTCCCACGAGTTGAGCGAAGCGACGCGCGAAGGTGGCCCGGGACTGTGCCGCGCCGCTGGCAAGGGAAGCGATAGTCCAGGGACCATCCGGCCGCTCGTGGATCAGGCGCAAAGCCTGCGCAATGCCTTTATCGCGTAAGGCGCCAAACCATCCGCCTGTTCCGAGAGGCTGATGTTCTATCCAGGCACGCAATAAGAAGATCAACGTGCTGTCGAGAAGACGTGGGGCGACAATGTCGTGACCGCCGAGATTGCTTTTTGCTTCGACCTGCAGAAGTTCCAGGGCAAGCCGCAGCGGCTCGCTGGTGTCGATCTGATCTCGGGTCAAATGGATCAGCGGTGGAAGCAGCGAAACCATCGGATATGGTCCGACGCCGTCGAGTGAATATCTCGCACAAAGAAGAGTTGTCGCGCCGCTCTCGCTTTTCGGTTCCAGTCCGCTCCGATTTGCGGAAAGGACGGCGGATATCGATGCCGTCGGTGCATCCGCCGGATTGCAAAGGGCATGCCCGATACCGCTCGCGACAAGGATGACGTCTCCCTCGCCTAAGCGGATCGGCTCCTTTTCACCGGCTAGCCGCAGCCAGCATTCGCCGTTCTGTATGACGTGGATGGCGGCATTCCTTGTCGGATCGACCGAAATACCCCATGGCCGATGCAGGGTCGCGCTGCCGATCATGGCGCTGCCAAATCTCAGCGAAGCAAGAACTTCGGACAAGGCATCCATGAGAACCATCCTCCGATGATGAATCGGACAACGATATTAGACGATTGGATAAGAATCTAGCGGAATGGCATATCGACCATCTCACAAGCGTGGCTGATTATGTTGGCAATGTCGGCCTGCGGACGCTCCTGTCCACAACAGGCGGAAGCAGCCACCTCACGGAGCAAAACATGCGTGACGAACCATCAAATCCAGTTACAGCCAAGAGTCATAATTCGCTCGAAACCAACAAGACGATCGTCCTGGACTTCATCGACAAAGCAGTAAACCAGGGCAACATCGAAGCTGCTTCGATGCATTTTGGCGAACGCTACATCCAACATAATCCGAACATTGCGGATGGTGCGGACGGCTTCAAAGCCTATCTGCAGCAGCTCAAACAGTCATTTCCCCTCGTGAGGGGAGAGGTGAAGCGGATTTTTGCCGAAGGGGATTTCGTCATCGTGCACATGCACGCAAAACGCGAACCCGAAGAGGAGGGCTTGGCCATCGTCGACATTTTCAGGCTGAACGAAAGTAAGCTCGTCGAACACTGGGAAGTTCGGCAACCCATCGCGGATAGCAAGCTGCACGCCAATAGCATGATCTGAATGCGGATAGGCTCTCAGGCTGGCTTGTGCCCGCACGTTTCGCTGATTACGCTGCCGGCGGCAGGGCCAGCACCGGGAGACCATCTGTGAGCATCGAATTCCTGTTGACGTCGCTGATTGTCGTGGCTTCGCCCGGCACTGGCGTTCTCTATACGCTGAGCGCCGGGCTTTCGCGTGGTGCGCGTGCCAGCATCATTGCCGCTTTCGGCTGCACGCTCGGCATCATTCCGCATATGGCGGCCGCCATCACCGGCCTCGCGGCTCTGCTGCACACCAGCGCCGTCGCCTTCGAGACGCTGAAATATCTCGGCGTCGCCTACCTGCTCTACATGGCCTGGAACACGCTGAAGGAGAAGGGCGGCCTGAGCGTCGACGAAAATGTCGCGCCGCGCTCGGCCGGCAAAGTGATCACTTCGGGCATCCTCATCAACATCCTCAATCCGAAGCTGTCGATCTTCTTCTTTGCCTTCCTGCCGCAATTCGTCAGCACCACCGAATCGCATGCGCTGTCGAAGATGCTGGAGCTCAGCAGCGTCTTCATGCTGCTCACCTTCGTGGTCTTTGTCGGCTACGGCATCTTCGCGGCGTCGATCCGCAGCCATGTCGTGTCGCGACCAAAGGTGCTGACCTGGATGCGCCGCACCTTCGCCGGAGCCTTTGTCATGCTCGGCGCCAAACTGGCGCTGGCGGACCGGTAGACAGCCTTATGCCTTCACGTAGCCCATGGCCTCGACAATCTGCCCGTCCGCCACACGCATCAGGTTGACGCCGCGCAGCGAATTGCCGTCGGCCATCCAGTAGCGCCAGCGGATCGTCGCCCGGTCGCCGGCGACGAAGGTTTCTTCGATGTCGAAGCGCATGCCGGGTCCGGTCGCGATCGCCGACCACAGTTCGACGCAGGCGCCCTTGCCGATGCGGCGGGCGCCGTCCGGGGCCGGCGTGGTGTTCTCGATCACGCAATCTTCCGCCACCAGATCGTCGAGCGCCGACGCGTCGTGGCGCTGGAAGACGTCGTTGTAGCGCCGCATGATCTCGGCCGTTTCGGCGGAGCGTTTTGCCGCGGCGATGTCGATGATGAGTTCCTGTGTCATTGGATATTCCTTCCCTTCAGTGATCAGCAACGGTTTCGACGAGGCGGGCCTTGAGCGTGATCGCCGCGACGCCGGCCAGCGCCCGCGACACGAGGCAGCTCTCCTTGGCCGTCTGCGCCAGCCGCTCGAAATCCCCGGCAGCCAGCCCGGCCACGCTTGCCTCCGTCTCCAACTCGATACGGGTGATCGTCGGTCCGGCCGCGGTGGCGCCGAGATGCGCTTTCGCGATTGTGTGAATGCGTGCGGGAGTATAACCTTCGCGGCCCAGGATGGCGCTCAGCGCCATCGGGAAGCAGCCGGCATGCGCCGCCGCGATCAATTCCTCCGGGTTGGTGCCGGGACCGTTCTCGAAACGCGACGGGAAGGAGTAGGCGCCTTCGAATACGCCGCTGCCTAGCCTCAGCCGGCCCGAACCTTCTTTCAACGATCCCTGCCATTGGGCCTCTGCTTCACGAATGGTCATTGTGTCTCTCCTTTGATTTGAGGGGGTCAATCAGATTTTGGGGGCGAACCAGTCAGGCGCCGTCGACGACCACTTTCCCGAAGACGTCGCCTTGCTGGAAATAACGGTAGGCGTCTTGGGCCTCGTCGAAGGCGAACACCTTGTCGATGACAGGCTTAAGCCGATGCACCGAGATGGCGCGCAGCATGGCTTCGAGGTTGGTGCGATTGCCGACGAAGAGGCGGCTGATGGTGGCGAGGCTGCGCTGGTAGACCGGGCCGGGGATCTGCACCGTCCCGCCTTTCGCATCCTGTATGGTGAGAAGCACGATGCGCCCGTAAAGCGCGCAGGCGATCATCGATTGCGCGAAGGTCGGCGGGCCGCCGGTCTCGACGACGAGGTCGATGCCACCGGTTTGCTCGCGCACAGCTGCACCCCATTCCGGCATGTCGGCCGTCGAGACGACGAGGTCGGCGCCCAGCGCCCGCAGCCGGTCCAGCTTCTCGCCGCGCGAGCTGACGGCCACGACCCGGCAGCCGAGCAGCTTGGCGAATTGCAGCGCAAACAGCGCGACGCCACCTGAACCGATGACCAGAACCCACTGCCCGGGCTTCGGCATCTCGGCCGCCGTCACGGCATTCCAAGCGGCCAGGCCGGCACAGGTCAGTGTCGCCGCTTGATGCCAGTCGAGATGATCCGGAAGCCACACCGCCCATTGCTCGTCGAGCACCGCGTATTCAGTCAGCATCCCGTCCAGCGTGCAGCCAAGCTGGTCGATCAGCCCGGCATTGATGCGGCCATCAATCCAGCGTGCAAAATAGCTGCCGGTGATGCGGTCGCCGGCGGCAAAGCGGGTGACGGCATCTCCGACGGCAACGACTTCCCCAGCACCGTCGCTCAGCGGGATAACGCCTTGGCGCGGCGTCAGCGGATAGGTGCCGTTGAGGATCATCGTATCGCGGCGGTTGAGCGATGTGGCGCGGACACGCACGACGATCTCGTGCGGCTTCGGCGTCGGCTGCGTCCCGTCGCGCATCACCAGGCACTTGGTCACGCCGGTTCCTTCAAGACGGTAACTACGCATTCGCCCCTCGCTGATATATAGACTGATCTACATATTATATAGACCGGTTGTCATATTCGAGGCAAGGCCTATAATGCTCATTCCTGACAGAGGTTGACATGGCGAACGACACCCGCACCCGCATACTCGAGACGACGGCGCTGCTGCTAAGGCAGCGCGGCTACCACGGCACGTCGCTCAACGACATATTGAGCGCCTCAGGCGCACCGAGAGGCTCGCTCTACTTCCACTTTCCGGGCGGCAAGGATCAGCTGGTCGTCGAGGTTACGCGCGATAGCGTCGCCGATGTGACGCAGAGGCTGGACGCCGCGCTCGCTGCCGAAAAAGATCCGGCGGTGGCGGTCCACCACATCTACCAATCGGTCGCGCGCATGCTGGAAGACAACCAGTTCACGCTCGGTTGCCCGATCGCGCCCGTGGTGTTGGATTCGCCGACCGACATGCCGGAGTTGGCTGAGTTGTGCCGGTCGGCCTTCGAGCAATGGATAGGCCTGCTCAGGGCGGCCTTCGTCAGGGCAGGGGTTCCCGAGCGCCGCGCGCACGCGCTGGCGCTGCTGGTCGAATCATCGCTGGAAGGGCTGATGGTGATCGCACGCGCCACCCGCGACCGCGCCCCGGTGCTGGCGGTAGCCGATGAGGTCGCGGCGCTGATTGAGGGGGCATTGCCGGCGAAAGAGATCGCAGTCACGGCGCATTGACGTTTCGCGCTTCCACGGCATCGAGGCCAGCGCGGAGCCCTGCCGAAGGGCCGACGCTCCAGCTCTGCAATTCACGTTCTGCGCCGACGCCGAAGAAACGGTCAGGGGTATGCTTCCGCTTGCTTTGGAATCGGACCGCCTCTCATCCTCCGTCCCATCAACGAAAAAGGGCGACCTCTCGGCCGCCCTTTCCGTACATGAAGGCTGATGGGTTGGATTAGAAATCCATACCGCCCATGCCGCCCATGCCGCCGCCGCCCATGCCGCCAGGCATGCCGCCGCCAGCCGACTCCTTCTTCGGAGCCTCCGCAATCATGGCTTCGGTGGTGACCAGCAGGCCGGCGACCGAGGCCGCGTCCTGCAGAGCCGTGCGCACAACCTTGACCGGATCGACGATACCCATGGCGATCATGTCGCCATATTCGCCGGTCTGGGCGTTGTAGCCGAAGGTCGCGCCCTTGTTCTCAAGGATCTTGCCGGCAACGATCGATGCTTCCGCACCGGCGTTGGCCGCGATCTGACGGGCCGGAGCCTGCAGCGCGCGACGCACGATGCTGATGCCGGCGGTCTGGTCGGAGTTGGCGCCGGTTGCCTTGATGCTCAGCGAAGCGCGCAGCAGTGCGACGCCGCCGCCGGGAACGATGCCTTCTTCGACGGCCGCACGGGTCGCGTTGAGGGCGTCATCGACGCGGTCCTTCTTTTCCTTGACTTCCACTTCGGTCGCACCGCCGACGCGGATGACGGCAACGCCGCCCGCCAGCTTGGCGAGACGTTCCTGCAGCTTCTCCTTGTCGTAGTCCGAGGTGGTCTCCTCGATCTGCTGCTTGATCTGGGCGACGCGGCCTTGGATCTCGGCCTTCTTGCCGGCGCCGTCGACGATGGTGGTGTTCTCCTTGGAGATCGACACCTTCTTGGCGCGGCCGAGCATGTTCAGGCCGACATTCTCGAGCTTGATGCCGAGGTCTTCGGAGATGACCTGGCCACCGGTGAGGATAGCGATGTCTTCCAGCATGGCCTTGCGGCGATCACCGAAGCCAGGCGCCTTGACGGCGGCGATCTTCAGGCCGCCACGCAGCTTGTTGACGACGAGCGTGGCCAGGGCCTCGCCCTCGACGTCTTCCGAAATGATGACCAGCGGCTTCGAGGTCTGCACGACAGCCTCGAGGATCGGCAGCATGGCCTGCAGGTTGGAGAGCTTCTTCTCGTGGAGAAGAATGTAGGCGTCTTCCAGATCCGCAACCATCTTCTCGGCGTTGGTGACGAAGTAGGGCGAGAGATAACCGCGGTCGAACTGCATGCCTTCGACGACTTCGAGCTCGGTCTCGGCGGTCTTGGCTTCCTCGACGGTGATGACGCCCTCATTGCCGACCTTCTGCATCGCTTCCGCGATCATCGAGCCGACCGAAACGTCGCCATTGCCGGCGATGGTGCCGACCTGGGCAACCTCTTCCGAGGTCTTGATCTTCTTGGCGTTCTTGATCAGCGTCGCGACGACGTCGGCGACGGCGAGGTCGATGCCGCGCTTGAGGTCCATCGGGTTCATGCCGGCGGCAACCGCCTTGTGGCCTTCCTGGACGATCGACTGTGCCAGAACGGTCGCGGTCGTGGTGCCGTCGCCGGCGATGTCGTTGGTCTTCGAAGCAACTTCGCGGACCATCTGCGCGCCCATGTTCTCGAACTTGTCTTCAAGCTCGATTTCCTTGGCAACGGTGACGCCGTCCTTGGTAATGCGCGGTGCGCCGAACGACTTGTCGATGACGACGTTGCGGCCCTTGGGGCCGAGCGTGACCTTCACCGCGTCGGCGAGGATGTTGACGCCGCGCAGCATGCGCTCACGAGCGTCGCGGGAGAATTTTACGTCTTTGGCAGCCATTTTTAGCTCCTGGCAGGGGCTTGGATTGAGCCCGAAGATTTAAATGAGGGTGAGGCCGATATTCAGCCGATGATGCCCATAATGTCGGCTTCCTTCATGATCAGAAGGTCTTCGCCATTGAGCTTGACTTCGGTGCCCGACCACTTGCCGAACAGGATACGGTCGCCGGCCTTGACGTCCAGCGGGACGAGCTTGCCGGCTTCGTCACGGGCGCCGGAACCGACGGCGATGATCTCGCCTTCCTGCGGCTTTTCCTTCGCCGTGTCGGGGATGATGATCCCGCCCGCGGTCTTGGATTCGGATTCGACCCGACGAACGACCACGCGGTCATGAAGCGGGCGGAACTTCGACTTTGCCATTTTTTATTCCTCGATGAGAATGGTGAGAACAGTTCCTCCGTCCGGCGGCGCCGGACATGGTTAGCACTCATCTTGGGGGAGTGCTAACGTGGCGCTGAAATAGTCTGGCAACTCGCGCGAGTCAAGGCGCCCGGTGAGCATCATCAGAACAATTGCTTCAAACGGATGCTTCAAACAGATACTTGACCAAGTCAACTAAATGGCTGATCTTACCGGCAGGAGGATGCCATGACCATTCATCATCACCCAGGCAAGGAGCGGATCGACGCGGTGCGAGCCTTCAACCGCTTCTATACCCGCCAGATCGGGCTGCTCGACGAAGGGCTGCTGAAAAGCACCTTCTCGCTGACCGAGGCGCGGGTGCTCTATGAACTGGCGCATCGCGATGGCCTGACCGCCACGGACCTTGGGCGCGATCTCGGCCTCGATCCCGGTTATCTCAGCCGGCTGCTGAAGAAATTCGAGGAACGTCATCTGGTCGAGCGCGCCACGATCGAGGCGGATGCAAGGCGTTCGTCGATCGCCCTGACCAAGGCCGGGCGGCAGGCTTTCGCGCCGCTGAACCAGGGCTCGCACGACCAGGTCGCGGCATTGCTCGACCGGCTTTCGGTTCCCGAACAGGACAGGCTGGTCAAGGCCATGCAGACGGTGCAGCGTCTGCTGGGCGCGACCGCCGAACCCAACATTCCCTACACGCTGCGGCCTCTGCAGGTCGGCGACATCGGCTGGATCATCCATCGCCAGGGCCTGCTCTACGCGCAGGAATATGGCTGGGACGAAACCTATGAGGCGCTGGTCGCTGAAATCCTCGGCACATTCGTCAAATCCTTCGATCCGAAATGGGAACGCAGCTGGATCGCCGAGCGGGAAGGCGAGGTCGTCGGCTCCGTCTTCGTCGTGCGCCAGTCGGACGCGGTGGCGAAATTGCGCCTGCTCTACGTCGAGCCCTCGGCGCGAGGTCTCGGCATCGGCAAGCGGCTGGTCGAGGAATGTATCGGCTTTTGCCGCGCCACGGGTTACAGGACACTGACGCTGTGGACCAACGACGTGCTCGCCGCCGCCCGCCACATCTATGAGTCTGTGGGCTTTAAATTGACCAACGAGGAGTGCCACCATTCCTTCGGCAGGGATCTGGTCGGCCAGAACTGGAACCTGGAACTGTAGCAGCGCTTCCGGCGCTTCGGCGTCGGCCTGCCGTGCCTCACCCTTTGATCGGTATCCAGATTTCCAGCCCGCCATTGCCGCTGCGCGGATCAAATTCGGGGCCGTAACGCTCGAATTCCGGCGCATCGGCGATCTCGTGCCCAGAGGCTGGCAGCCATTTGTTCCAGATCGTGTTGACCGTGCGGCGGATGGTCGAGATATGGTCACGATGGGCGAACACGCCGTATTTCTGCGCCGGCACGCGCACACGCCAAAACTCCCTCGGCAGGTCCGAAAAATCGGACACTTCGACGCCAGCGATGTAGTCGAAATTGCCGGCGTCGTCGCCGTTGACGCAGACGCCATAGGCGACGTCGCCGATCTCGCCTGGAACGTCCTTTTAAATGTAACGTTATTACGTCACGAGGTCTATATGGCTCCTTCTGACAAGACTTATTGCGCTGTGATTGGCGGAAAACTAGGGTGGCTGACTGATGGTCCCCGAGTCGCAAGGCAAGGGGTGAAAAGGGAACACGGTGAGATCCTTTGGATCGAGGCCGTGGCTGCCCCCGCAACTGTAAGCGGCGAGCAAAATCCGAAATGCCACTGGCCGGCAAGGCTGGGAAGGCAGGATGGCGCAAAGACCCGCGAGCCAGGAGACCTGCCATCAGCATGAGTTGACCGGACGGGGTGTGCCGGGAGAAAACGTGGACATCGGTCGTGTCGGCCGGTGCCTGGTAAGCGCGGTGAGCCTTTCGGTAGCGGCGGGCGACCGCCTCGCCATCATCGGCCCCAACGGCGCCGGCAAGACGACGCTGCTGCGCATGCTATGCGGTACGCTGCGGCCAAGCGCGGGAGATGTGAGATTTTCCGGACGCCGGCTGGAGAGGTTTTCGGCCGCCGAGCGGGCACTGCACATGGCGGTCGTTGGCCAGACCGATCAGCCTGATCCGCGGCTTGCCGTGATCGACTACGTCGAGCTTGGGCGCGTCCCGCATGCCGGCTTGCGTCGGTGGAGCGAGCAACGCGACATCGTCATTGAAGCACTTCGCAGAACCGGCCTGCTGCCGCTGCTCGGCCGCACGATCGGCTCGCTATCCGGTGGCGAGCGGCAACGCGCCCAGTTGGCGCGCGCCATCGCCCAGGAGCCCAAAATCCTGTTCCTCGATGAACCGACCAATCATCTCGATCCGCGCGCCCGCAGCGACCTTCTCGAACTCGTATCGCAGTTTGGCATGACCGTCGTGGCGGTGCTTCAATGATCTGTCGCTTGTCACGCCATTTGCCACCAGGGTCGCGGTGATGAACGAGGCCCGCCTGCAGGCACTTGCCAGTCCGCGCGAGGCGCTGACCAAGAAGTTGATCCGCGAGATTTTCGGCGTTGACGTGCTTTGGCTGCGCCATCCCACCGAAGACCGCGAACTCACGGTCTTCGACGTTCCGAACCGCGCCTCTTCACATCCCGATTTGACCAAGGAGCAACATCCGTGAAACGCCTCGTACTGTCTTTTGCCTCCCTCCTACTTGCCCAGACCGCCTTCGCTTTCCCGGTAACCGTTGATAGCTGCGGCACGCCGCTGACGTTCGACGCCGCGCCGAAGCGCGCCGTCATCCAAGATCTGAACATGGCGGAGATGGCCTTCGCGCTGGGGCTGCAACCATCGATCGTCGGCCTGACCGGCATCACCGGATGGTATAAGGTCGGTCCGGAATTCAAGGCCGAGCAGGGCGCGATCCCGGAACTCGCGCCGAAATACCCGACCCTCGAAAACCTCGTCGCCGTCGAGCCCGATTTCTTCTTCGCCGGCTGGTATTACGGCATGAAGCCTGGCGGCGAGGTGACGCCCGATACGCTGGCCCCGCACGGTATCAAGACGCTGGTGCTGACGGAAAGTTGCGTCCATCTCGACCAGAACCGCCCCGCAGCCTCGATGGACCTGCTCTATGGTGATGTCGAAAAGCTGGGCAAGATTTTTGGCAAGGAGGCGGAGGCGGGAAAGCTTGTTTCGAACTGGAAGGCGCAGCTCGCCGATATCACGGCAAAGATCGGCGACCGCACGGGAACGCGTGTGTTTCTTTACGACTCCGGCGAAGACAAACCCTTCACATCAGGCAAGTTCGCGATCCCCAGCGCCATGATCGCCGCAGCCGGCGGCGACAACATCATGGCCGACATGCCGACGAGCTGGGGCAATACGGATTGGGAGACGGTGGCGGCCCGCAATCCGCAATTTCTTATCCTGCTCGACTACCAGGACGGCGGCTACAGAAAACTGCTCGATTTCCTGAAAGCTCATCCGGCGATGAAGGAGACTGAGGCGGTCAAAAATGAGCACTTCATTGCGCTGCGCTATGCCGAACTGACGCCTGGGCCTGCCAACATCGAGGCGATCGGCAAGATCGCCAGGGCGATGCACCCGGAAGCTTTCTGAGCTTGCGCCAGAGAGCGTTCGAATTGGCGATGACAGCAGGAGCAGCAGCGATTGCCGCTCTTGCTCTGCTGTCGATTGCCTATGGATCGACGGTCATCGCGTTGAGCGACGTGATTGCTGCGCTCGGACATGCCGCCGGGCTGGACGGAGACATCGTGTCCGGTCCGGCCGGCAAGATCCCGATTGCCAAGATCGTCCTCGATCTTAGGCTACCGCGCACGATTATGGCCATCTGTGTCGGCGCCGGGCTGGGCGTCATCGGCGCGCTGCTGCAGACGGTAACGCGCAACGACCTCGCAGATCCGTTCTTGTTCGGCCTGTCGTCCGGAGCCGCGGCCGGCGCGGTTTCCGTCATCACCATTTTTGGCGACCATTTCGGTATCTGGACGTTGCCGGTCGCGGCCTTCACGGGCGGCGTATTGGCCGCCGGCATCGTGCTTTTGCTGGTTTCGCGGGTGAGGGGGCAAGGCCCCGAACGGCTGATCCTCGCCGGGCTTGCCGTCTCGTTCATGTTCACCGCCTTGACTAACTATCTCGTCTTTGCCGGAGACCAGCGCGCCGCTCACTCGGTGTTGTTCTGGACGATGGGCGGGCTCGGGCTGGCCCGTTGGGACAATATCGAGCTGGCTGCTCTGGGCGCAGGCACCATCCTTGTTTATGGACTTTGGAACCACCGCCGGCTCGACGCTTTCCTGGCCGGCGAGAATGCCGCTGAAAGCCTCGGCGTCCCGGTTGCGCGGATGCGCAGGATGACATTTCTCGTCGCCGCTTTCTCGACGGCGATCCTTGTCTCGGTCGCAGGCGTCATAGGTTTCGTTGGCTTGATGATCCCACATCTGTCCAGGACCCTGGCCGGCCCGCTTCATCTGCGCCTGATTGCAAGCTGCGCCCTCTTCGGAGCGGTGCTGTTGCTGGCAAGCGACCTTCTCGCGCGCACGCTGCTGCCGCCGCAGGAACTGCCGATCGGCATCATCACCAGTTCGGTCGGCGCTTTCTTCGTGGTCACGATGCTCATTCGCAATCGCTCATGATGTGACTGCCATGCACACTTACCGGCTTCTGGCACAATCCGGCTCCTTGAATTATGAGCACGCTTATTATATATGTCGCTCATGGTTTCCGACGGCATCGACAGATTGGGCTTTTTGATCCACGACGTGCAGCGCCTGATGCGCAAGCGCTTCGAGGCGCGCGCTAGTGGTTTCGGCCTTTCTTCGGCGCAATGGCGGCTTCTGGTCCGTGTCGCCAAGGAGGCGGGTGTCGCGCAGGCGCGGCTTGCCGAGCTTCTCGAAATCGAGCCGATCAGCGTCTCGCGCCTTGTCGATCGCATGGAGGAGGGCGGCTGGATCGAGCGCCGTCCCGACGCAACCGACAGACGAGTGCGCATGATTTTCCCGACCGCCAAGGCGAACGCAGCCTACGCCCACGTCAAGAGCCTTGCCGGCGAGGTGTATGAGGAATCGCTCGTTGGCGTTTCGCCGGAAGATCGCCGCGTCCTGGTCAAGGCGCTGGAGACAATGGTGCAGAATCTTGCGGATGGTGAGACGCCGCCCTCGGAAAAAGTGAAGAATACGGAAGGCGCAGCAGCATGAACGCGGTAGCCAAAGTAGATAAGAATGCGGCCAAGCTGGAGATGGAAGCTCCCGCGAAGCCGGCGGCAGCTCCGGTAACGGTCGCTCCGCAGGTAGCTCCGGCGCCAGTGGCGCCGAAGAAGAAGCGTCGTGCCGGCCGCTTCCTTTTGATGTTTGTGCTGCCCGCTGCGTTGATCGCCGGCGGCAGCTATGTCTGGGTGACCGGCGGCCGCTATCAGGAGACCGAGAACGCCAATCTGCAGCAGGCCAAGGTGTCGATAGCCGCCGATACGGCGGGCCGCATCGTTCAGGTCGATATTTTCGACAACCAGTCTGTCAAGCAGGGCGACGTGTTGTTCGCCATCGATCCCGAGCCCTACCGGATCGCATTGGCCCAGGCCGATGCGGCGGTGGCCGGCGCGCGGCTCAATGTCGAGCAGCTGCGTGCGGCCTACAGCCAGGCGCTGGCGCAAGAGAAGTCCGACGAAAGCCAGGTCCAGTACGCGCAGTCGCAGTATGACCGCGCCGCCGACCTTGCCCGCAAGGGCATCAACGCCAAGTCGTCGCTGGACGAGGCCAAGAACGACCTCGACAAGGCCAAGCAGCAGCTGGCCGTGGCCCAGCAAGGGATCGTCAGCGCCAAGGCGGCACTTGGCGGCAATCCCGACATCGAGACCGACAAGCATCCGACAGTGATGGCGGCGCTCGCCGCACGCAACAAGGCGGCCTACGATCTGGTCCAGACAACAGTCAAAGCGCCTGCCGACGGCATCATCAGCCAGGCCGCTTCGTTCAAGGTCGGCCAGTATGTCGGCTCGGGCACGCCGCTGTTTTCGCTGGTCGAGACCGGCGATACCTGGGTCGACGCCAATTTCAAGGAAACGCAGCTCACCAACATGAATCCGGGCCAAAAGGCCGAAATCGTGGTCGACACCTATCCGGGCAAGACGTTCGAAGCCACCGTCAAGGCGATTGGCGCCGGCACCGGGGCCGAGTTCTCGCTGCTGCCCGCGCAGAACGCCACCGGCAACTGGGTCAAGGTCACGCAGCGCATTCCGGTCCGCCTGGAGTTGACCGACGCCGACGCCAAGATGGCGCTGCGCACCGGCATGAGCGCGACCGTCACGGTGGACACCGGCGTTTCCCGCGGGCTGCCGGGCATTTTCCGCCGCGCCACGGCAGGCGAGGCCAAGTAAAGAGGCCTGACAGCGGCCGCATGGCAAACAGCGAGATGGATGCAGGTGACAGGATTGGTCCGAGGGAGGCGCAGGAAGAGTTGAATGCGTAGACGGGCTGCGCTGCGGCCTGGCTAAACCAGACAACGTTGCGCAGGATCTTCGGTCCTCAGGTTTCCGGGCGGCAGGCGCCCGCTTTGTCGAGACGCTCAGTCGATGTAACCCCCACATCGATGCTCGCGTCCCACCGCGATGAGGGTCTCTCTGCAGCGAGGGCCTCGCCGTCCGGAAACCTAATGTACACGTTTTTGTTACCTGCTGGAAGTTTTACGTCATGAGCACCCCAGAACCCTTTCGCGAAGTACCGCACCGCGGCCTGATCACAGTTGCGCTCATGCTGGCGACGATCATGCAGGCGCTCGACACGACGATCGCCAACGTCGCGCTGCCGACCATGACCGGCGATCTCGGCGCCTCCCCCGACAACATCAACTGGGTGCTGACCTCCTACATCGTTGCCGCCGCGATCATGACGCCGGTGACCGGCTGGCTTGCCGACCGCTTCGGTCGCAAGGAGCTGTTCCTGACGGCGGTGGTCGGCTTCACCGTCTTCTCCATGCTGTGCGGCATAGCCTGGAGCCTGGAGACCATCGTTCTCTTCCGGCTGATGCAAGGCGTCTTCGGCGCGGCCATCGTGCCGCTGTCGCAGACCTTCCTGCTCGACATCAACCCTAGGGAACGCCACGGCCAGGCCATGGCCATCTGGGGCGCCGGCATCATGCTGGGACCGATCCTTGGCCCGACGCTGGGTGGCTGGCTGACCGAGAATTTCAACTGGCGCTGGGTGTTCTTCATCAACCTGCCGGTCGGCATCATCGCCTTCCTCGGCATGGCCGCATATCTCCCCAGCGTGGCCCGGCGGGTGCGCAGCTTCGATTTCTTCGGCTTCGCCATGCTCTCGCTCGGTGTCGGCGCGCTGCAACTGATGCTCGATCGTGGCGGTGAGGTCGACTGGTTTTCCTCGATCGAGATATGGATCGAGCTTGGTCTTTCCATCACCGGCTTCTGGGTATTCACCATTCACACGTTGACGGCGGAGCACCCCTTTATCGACCCGAAGATCTTCCTCGATCGCAATTTCGTCACCGGGCTGGCGTTCATCTTTGTCATGGGCGTGCTCATTTTGGCGAGCATGTCGCTGCTGCCGCCAATGCTGTCGACCATCTTCGGCTATCCGACCCTCACCATCGGCATCGTCCTGGGGCCACGCGGTGTCGGCACGATGATCGCGATGCTGTTCGTCGGGCGGATCATGCACAGGATCGATGCCAGGATCCTCGTCGTCATCGGCTTCCTGCTGACCGCGCAATCGCTCTATACGATGTCCAGCTTCTCGCCGCAGATGGACAACTGGCTTATCCTCAGCTCCGGCGTCATCCAGGGCCTTGGAATGGGAATGGTGTTCGTGCCGCTGTCCACCGTGGCCTTCGCCACGCTCGACGCACGCTTCCGCACCGATGCCACGGCGTTGTTCAGCCTGGTGCGCAATCTTGGCTCGTCGATCGGCGTGTCGGTGGTGACGGTTCTGCTGGTACGCAACACGCAGATCAACCACGCTGAGCTCTCGGCCTATATCAATCCGTTCAATCCCAACCTCTGGGCGGCGTCGCCGGCAGCGGCGGGCGGCGATCCGACGGCGCTGTCGCTGATGGATGGCATGGTCAATATCCAGGCGATGATGGTCTCCTACGTCAATGACTTCAAGCTGCTGATGATGATGACACTGCTTGCCGTCCCGTTTGTTTTCCTGCTGCGCAAGCCAAAGGCTGCGCCGCCCGCCGGTGGAGCGCCTGCCGCGCATATGGACTAAGTCTCACGGCTCCGGCAACCGCGACCGACTCACGGCTTCCGTTGCCTGTGCCGGTCGCGTCGGCGTTGAGCCGGTTCACCTGCCATTAGTATATCCCGACCAATATGCACTCGCTTTTGGGTTGAAGGCGAGCCTCCTTTGCTTGCCTCAAGCATCAGCGGGAGGAACTGTATTTGGCCACGAAATCATCCAGGCAAACCGCCGAAGTGCCCGAATCCGCCAATTTGACGACGCTGGCACAACTGGCGACTGCCTCATATGAGGCGCTCGAGCGCGAGCTTCGCGCCACGATTGCAGCGCTTCAAGACCAGGCACTGCGGTTCCAGACCGCGATCGAGAACATCTCGCAAGGCATCTGCTTTTTTGACGCCGATGAACGGCTGATCCTGTGCAACCGGCGCTATGCGGAAATCTATCGCCTTGCGCCGGAGCAATTGCAGCCGGGGGCGGCGCTGCGCGAAATCGTCGAGCGGCGCGTCGCTGTCGGGACCTCGGCAATGAATGCGGACGCCTATCTGGCGTTGGCCCGGGCAGTCAATTCGGGCACTGCTTCGGGGAACTGGACAGCCGAGCTCGCCGATGGCCGGACAATTCAGGTCTGCCATCAACCGATGCCTGACGGCGGCTGGGTGGCCACGCACGAGGACATCAGCGAGCTCAGCGCCAACCGCTTGGTTGTCGACGAGCGTATCTCCTTGCAGACGCTGATCGACCTGGTGCCTGACTACATGTGGGTGAAGGACACCGAAAGCCGCTTCGTCGTCGCCAACCGAGCCATTGCGTCCGACAGCGGTCGAGACAGCACGAGCGACATGATCGGCCTGAGCGACTTCGACCTTCACGCGCCGGATCTTGCGCAGAAATTTCGCTTCGTCGAGCAGCAACTGATGCGCGACGGACAACCGATGATCGACGAGGAGGAGTTCGTCGTCGATGCGTCAGGCACCGGCAAATGGTTCCTGTCTACGAAACTGCCGTTGCGCAACGTTCAAAACAACATTTTCGGCCTCGTCGGCATTGCCCGCGACATCACTGCGCGCAAGCAGGCCGAAATCCTTCGCGATGGGCAGGCGCATATCCTCGAGATGATCGCAAAGAGCGCTCCCCTCGAAGACGTGCTCGAGCGGCTCATGCGTCTGGTCGAGTCCCAACTGGCGGGGATATTCGGTTCGGTCTTGCTGCTCGACAAGGATGGCAGCCACTTGCGCCACGCCGCCGCGCCGAGCCTGGCGAAAGACTACACCGACGCCGTCGACGGCGCCGCGGTCGGCCCTCGGGCGGGGTCTTGCGGAACGGCGGTCTATCGGCACGAGCCGGCGATTGTCGCTGACATCATGCAGGATCCGCTTTGGCAGGATTATCGCGAACTCGCGCGGCCGCACGGTTTGCGTTCGTGCTGGTCGACCCCGATCCTGTCGCATCAGGGCGCGGTGCTTGGCGTCTTTGCGATGTATTCGATGACGGTGCGCGAACCGACCGAGGCCGAGACCCGCCTGATCGATTTCACCACGCGCATCGCCGGGATCGCCATCGAACGCAAACAGGCTGAAGACCGGATCCACTTCATGGCCAATCATGACGTGCTGACCGGGCTTCCCAATCGCGCCTTGCTCGAGGATCGGCTTTCGCAGGCGGTCCTGTACGCCCAGCGATACGATCGCTGGGTGACGGTGGTGTTCATCGATCTGGACAATTTCAAATTTGTCAACGACACGCTCGGCCACAATGCCGGAGACGAGCTTCTGAAGATCGTCGCAAGTCGCATGGTCGACTGCGTGAGGGCAACCGATACCGTCGTGCGGCTTGGCGGCGACGAATTCGTCATCGTGCTTTTCGACCAGCCGGCGAACGTCGATCTCGTTTCCGAGACCTTGCAAAAGCTCAGGTCGGCACTCGCCGAACCGGTTCGGCTCGGAGCGCATCTTGTGCGGGCGACGGCCAGCATAGGCATTGCCAACTATCCGAAGGATGGGACTGATCCCGATACGCTGCTGGCAAATGCCGATGCGGCCATGTATCGCGCCAAGGAGTTCGGCCGCGACAATTTCCAGTTTTACGCTCCGGAGTTCAATACCCGGGCGCATGAAAAATTCGTGCTTCAGGAAGAGTTGCGAAACGCCTTGGCGCGTTCGGAATTCACTCTGCTCTACCAACCGCAAGTGGACCTTCGGTCAGGTCGGATTTTTGCGGTCGAGGCGCTGATACGCTGGAACCATCCAACGCTTGGCACGATAATGCCGACGATGTTCATCCCGACCGCCGAGGAGACAGGTCTGATCGTACCGATCGGCGACTGGGTTCTGCATGAGGCGTGCCGGCAGAACAAAGCCTGGCAAGACGCCGGGCTGCCGCCCTTGACCGTTTGCGTGAATGTGTCGGCGCGGCAATTCAGGGAGCGCAACCTGATCGATCGCATCGTCAGCGCGCTGAAGGACAGCGGCCTGGAGGCCAGGTATCTCGAACTGGAGGTGACCGAGAGCCTTATCATGCAGGATATCGAGCTCGCCGTCGCGACCATGAACGCCCTGCAAAGCCTGGGTGTCCAGATCTCGATCGATGATTTCGGCACAGGCTATTCCAGCCTCAGCGCACTCAAAACCTTTCCCGTGGCGCGGCTGAAGATCGACAAGTCCTTCATCAAGGACCTCGCCGCCGACGAGAACGACCAGGCTGTGGCCAGCGCGGTGATTTCATTGGGGCAAAATCTCAACCTGAGGGTCATCGCCGAGGGCGTTGAGACAGATGATCAGGTGGCCTTCCTGCGCAGGAACAATTGCGACGAAATGCAAGGCTATCATTTCAGCAGACCGGTTTGTGCGCAGGACATCGAGGAGTTGCTCGGCGGCCGCAAAGACTGACGGCTCGATCATCCGGCACGGACTCCGCCGACCAAAGGCGAAACCGTGCTATCTTCCGAGCACAAGGCACCAGTAGCGAAGCGTGTTGTCGCGGCCGTCGCGTACATAGGCGAGGCCGAAGCGGGTGAAGCGCGGGTCTAGCATGTTGCGGCGGTGGCCTGGCGAATGCACCCAGATATCGAACAGCTTCTGCTGGTCGAAGCGGCCTTCGGCGATGTTCTCGGCGGCGGCGCCGGCAATGCCATTGTCTTTGACGCGCGAGGCAAAGTCCTTGCCCCAGCCGGTGGTGTGATTCATGCGGCCGCGGCGCGCCATGTAGCCGGCCTGCTGCAAGGCCGCCTGTTCGAGACGAGGATCGGCGACAAGCGGTCCAAGACCGGCTGAGGCCCGAATGCCGCTCAGGGTGCCGGCCGCGGAAGCAGAGACACCGGCGCCTTCGCCGGTGGGCAGCACGGCGGTTGCGCAGGCGGCGAGCCCGGCAAGGGCACCAAGGCCGGCAGCTCTGAGCAGCATGCGCCTGTTCAGGCTTGGTTTGCCTTCATAATTTTCAATTCTCGCAACGGTCATGCCCGCCTGACATAGCGGTGATCATGGCTTTTGCCGGGCAGGCGATTAGAATCTCGCTCAAGCCGACCCACAGCGCAACAAAAAGGGCCGAGCTCGCGGGTCGCAAGTCGCCCAGACTGTTCGTTGCGGAACCAGCAAAGTTTGCCGCTGGGTCCCCGCCTTTTATCGTGTTATGCTAATATACCCTAAAGGCCGTCCTTGAAGGGAACGGAAATGTCCGCCATGTCAACGTTGACCCGGACTTTCATTGCCGCTGTTCTTGTCGGCTGCGCACTCGTCGTCTCGTCTGCCATCGGAGCGGGAGTTACCGAGGATGTCGTGACGGGAACGCGACTCGCGGAATTGCTCCGTGCGGGGCGAAGCATCATCTCGAACTATCAGACGCTCATCAATGATCCTGCTCTTGGCGACAAGCACCTCGACGGTGAGCGCATTACGAGAGAAGCCATCGCCGCATACTCAAAACACACCGGCCACGACCCGCTTTCGGGCGGATTGACCGAGCGCGACCGGCGTCTGCTTGAGGCCCAGATTGAGGCGATGCGAGAGGTGGTGGACGAACAGCAAGATAACATCAACCGCGCGGGAACCGCTTTCAAAGGCTTCGTGCCAGCGGTGTTTGCGCGTCTGATGAATGACAAGTTCGCTGCCAAGGCCGGCAACGAAGCTCGGGTGCGCGTGACCGCGCCAGAGCAACTCGTGCGCAACCGCAAATCGCTTCCGGACGCATGGGAAGCACGGATCATCGAAAGCGTCTTGCTGGATCCGCAGAGAGCAAAGGGAGAAGCCTACACGGAAGTCACCGAGGCGGATGGGCGCCCTGCATTTCGAATGCTGCTGCCCGAATACTATACTGGCTCGTGTCTTTCCTGCCACGGCGAGCCGAAGGGCGAGATCGACGTGACAGGATACCCAAAGGAGGGCGGCAAAGCGGGCGATCTGGGAGGCGCGATAAGCATCGTCTTGTTCAAATGAGCGCTTTGGAACAATCACCGCACCGCGTGGAAACGGTATCGGCGCCGGCGAGGCCCTTTGCCCATCTACCGATTTCGGCCCGCATAGCTGCGCTGACAGCGGCCGGCCTTATCAGCCTTATCGTATCGTCAATCTTTCTCACACAGGCACTTTATCGCAGTGCAGATCGAACTGCGGAGACCAAAGCATTTTTCGACGCCGCGTCCACTGCGGCTGCGGCGCACGCAACATTCGGCGAATTGCGATACTGGCTGACTGATCTGTCGGTTAGCTTGTTGATGAATTCCCAGCGTAATGCCGAGCAGGCGCGCGAGCGACTACTGGCACATCTGGACCGCCTTTCGAAATCATCACCGGATGCGGTCAGGGAAATCCGCGTTGAGATGGATGCCTATGTCAAAACAGCGCTGGAGGCGGCAGACAGCTATACTCAAGACAACCGCATCATCGGCAACACTCTCCTCGCCGAGGCGCGCACCCACAGCGCAAACGTGGATGCTGCGCTTAACAAACTCGTCGACCGAGCGAGCGCCGAGGCAGAAGCCGCTCGCAACGAGGTCGTAACGGAAACCCAGAAAACGGCGACTACTGCTGCCGTTCTGGTGGCCATCGTGGTGATGATCGGGTCACTTCTCACCATCCTTGTTCTTCGCTCGATCGTCGGACCGTTGCGGCGGCTGAACCGGGTAATCGGAAATCTGACGGAAGGACGCTACGACGTCGAAATACAGGCAGAGGGAGGGGACGAGCTCGGCGCGATGGCGCGGACGCTTCGGCTTTTCCGGGCGAGCGCAATTGCAAAGCAACGACTGGAGGATGAGGCGGAACGGCAAAGACGGACGATCGGAGCGGCACTCGAGGCGATTTCTGACGGATTTGTCCTGTTCGATTCGGAGGACAAGGTCCTTCTTGCCAACAGCAAATACTGCGAAATCTTTCCCGACAATGACCGAGCTACTCTGCCGGGGCAAAGCCTTCAGGATATTCTGAAAAGACGCTTGGCGAGCGGGCACGTCGACCTTGAGGGCGCGTCGCCGGAGGAATGGATTGCGAAGAGGCTGCGCATCCAGAAGGATCCGGCAGGCTTCGTCCACGAGGGTCGCTTCGGAGAACGCTGGGTCCGCGTCAGCAAACGAAAGACCCCTGACGGCGGGACCGTCGCCGTTTACACCGACATCACGGAACTGAAGCAGAGAGAGGTCGAACTCGAGCGGGCCAAGAGTCATGCTGAAGCGGCAAATGAGGCCAAGAGCAGCTTCCTCGCGTCCATGAGCCACGAGCTGCGCACTCCACTGAACGCGATCATTGGCTACAGCGAGATGCTGATCGAAGAGGCGAGCGACCAGCAAATGAATGAGTTCGTGCCAGATGTGGAAAAGATCGCCGGGGCCGGTCGCCATCTCCTCGCGCTCATCAACGACATCCTCGATCTGTCGAAGATCGAGGCAAATAAGATGGCAAATTTCCTCGAGACTTTCGACGTCGCCGACTTGTTGCGCGATGTCCAGGCCACAGTCGCGCCACTGATGGCGAAAAACCGAAACAGTTTCGTTATGGACCTCGCGGGCGACCTCGGGAAGATGCATTCGGACCAGACGAAGTTGCGTCAGAACCTCTTCAATCTCCTCAGTAACGCAGCCAAGTTCACCGAGGGGGGCCGTGTAACACTGGCGATTCGACGCGAGAGGAGATCGGACGGCGACTGGCTGATATTCACAGTGTCCGACACCGGGATCGGGATGACGCCAAAGCAGCAAGAACGGCTCTTTGATGCTTTTACGCAGGCAGACGCCTCCACCACTCGCAACTACGGCGGGACGGGATTGGGCCTCAGCATAACCCGGAGTTTCTGCCGCATGATCGGAGGCGTTGTAACCGTTAAAAGCGAGTTCGGAAAAGGCTCGACTTTCACAATGGAGATTCCAGCCGAGTGCGACGAAGAACCTGGCGAGCAGAAACCCGCCGAGCCGCTGTCGTCGAGGCCCTCGGAGCAGGCGGTTCTGATCATAGATGACGAACCAGCCGCCCGAACTCTCATCGCCAGGTCCTTGGCTGAGGCGGGACTGGCATCAATCGAAGCAGCAAGCGGCGAGGAAGGCATAGCCGCGGCGCGAGCGCATCGCCCGGCCGCAATCGTTCTCGACATCATCATGCCGCATCAGGACGGCTGGTCAGTGCTGCGCTCACTGAAGGGCGATAAGGAGCTCTGCGAGATTCCGGTAATCCTTGCGACGATACTTGCAGATCGCGAACTCGGCCTCTCACTCGGTGCGGTCGAATACCTCACGAAGCCGATCGACACCCAGAAGCTTATACGAACAATAGAGGCTTGCGGCGGCGGCAACCGCGATGTGCTTGTTATTGACGACGATCAAGCCTCCCGCGACTTCCTTCGGCGTATCCTGATCAAGAAGGATTGGCGGGTTCACGAGGCAAGCGATGGCCTGCGCGGCCTCAAGCTGATGAAGCGGTTGTTACCGCGTCTGGTCCTGCTTGATCTGCTGATGCCCGAAATGGACGGGTTCCAGACCCTGAACGAGATGCAGCAGGTGCCCGAGCTTCAGAACATTCCGGTCGTCGTCGTGACTTCCAAGGATTTATCGGCGGACGAGCTCAAGTGGCTTCGCGACAGGGCGGTCGCGGTTGTAATCAAGGGCGCAAATAGTCGGTCTCAGTTGGTCGAGGCCCTCGAGCGCCAGATCTTCCCACTTGGGTCGACAGGTGCCAGCATTGCCGATCGCGGAACCGCCCCCATGGCTGAAGGAAGCTAAAGATGACGAGGATCCTTCTGGTAGAAGACAACGAATTGAACCGCGACATGCTTTTGCGGCGGTTGTCACGGCGTGGGTTCGAAGTCCTCATTGCGGAAAACGGACAGTCGGGCGTGGAACTCACCGTTTCGGAAAGGCCCGATCTCATCCTCATGGATATGAGCTTGCCGGTCATGGACGGGTGGGAGGCGACCCGGCGGATCAAGGCTGATCCGGCCACCTCCGGGATCCCGATCATTGCGCTTTCTGCGCACGCGATGGCCAACGATCGCGAAATGGCACTCGAGGCAGGCTGCGATGACTACGATAGCAAGCCGGTGGACCTGTCGCGACTTGTCCAGAAAATTGAACAATTGCTTGCCGCGAATCGATGAGGCGCGGACCGACGGTTTGAAAATATGCCTGCTAAGAACAAGTTCCAACGCCATGCGATCGCCGTCCATCTGGCGCAACAGCTCGCCGGACCGGCGCGGGCAATCTCAGGATTTCAGGAGTTGCTAACCGAGCAGGTGCAGGACCTCGGTCTGGCCCACATGAGACCGGATCTAGAGAAGGTTGGCGCCGCTGCTTGCGAATTGAGTAGCCTGATCGACAGCTTGATCCACGGCAAAGCGGACAATCAGAACCGGGCAGGGGTCGAGATCGAGGCGAAACTGCGCCACGACTTGCGAACGCCGCTCAACGCCATCATCGGCTATTCCGAAATGATTCGTGAAGAAGCCGAAGAATTGCACGAATACGCGCTGGAAGAGGATGTCAGGGTGATGCTCGCCGCGGCGGCTGAGTTGCTGGCGCATGTCGATGCGATTGCCGGCCTCTCGCGCGCACCCGACAGCGAGGAACCGCGGACCACGGATCAGGCTGAGATCGATGTGGCAGGGCTCGAACGGGCACTGATCAAGGCAGAGCACGACGCAAGCTCCGGTCACGGTGGCCGCATACTTGTCGTCGACGACATCACCAGCAACCGCGGTCTCCTCTCGCGCCGCTTGCAACGTGACGGTCATCAGGTAGTCACTGCCGAGTCCGGTCCGTCGGCGCTGACTCACCTCGCGGAACACGAGTTCGACCTAGTTCTGCTGGACGTCCTAATGCCGGACATGAACGGCATCGAGGTGCTCTCGCGATTGAAAGCGGAGCGCCGATGGCGGCATATCCCTGTCATCATGATATCGGGGTTGGACGAAGTGGACGCGGTGGTCCGCTGCATCGAGGCGGGGGCCGACGACTACTTGCCTAAACCTTTCAATCCGGTCCTGCTGCGCGCCCGGATCAACTCGAGTTTGGAGAAGAAACGGTGGCTCGACCGCGAGCACCAGTATCTTCAGCGGATCGAGGCGGAGAAGCGGCGGGCTGACTCGCTTCTCCATGCGATCCTGCCCGGTCAGATCGTGGCACGGCTGCAACGGGGCGAAGAGTTCATTGCCGACCGGTTCGATGAAGTGACCATTCTTTTTGCCGATATTGTCGGTTTCTCGAGCATAGCGGCAAGGTTGCCGCCGTCGGACCTGATCAAACGCCTCGACGGGCTATTCAGCACGTTCGACGTCTTGGCGGAGAAGCATGCCGTGGAGAAAATCAAGACCATCGGAGACGCCTATATGGCTGCGGGCGGTGTTCCGGAACCGGCAGCTGACCATGCCGACAGGATCGTGGCACTGGGGAAATCCATGCTGGACGCGTTGAAGCCCTTAGCGTGGGGCAACGATGGTTTTCGGATCCGCATTGGCGTGCACACGGGACCGGTGATCGCGGGCCTGATCGGCCGGCATCGGTTCGTCTACGACGTCTGGGGCGAAACCGTGAATATTGCAAGCCGGCTTGAGTCCCAGGGCGTGGCCGACCGCATGCAGATTTCGGAGGCAACCAAGCAGGCCCTGCACACCTCCTGGAAGCTCGAACCGCGCTGTAATGTAGAACTGGCAGGTGTCGGCAGGATTGAAACCTATCTCGTTCAACACTGATCGGAACAATGGCTAACCCTCAGGGAATTTCGCGAAGCGATGCTTGGAGTCGCGACACCTCGTAAACGAACAGCATGCAGCATTGGCGTTCCACTTTCACCCGGAGCTACACCATGAACAGGCGTCAGAGTCTTCTATTTCTCGCAGGAGCATCGGCCGCGGCAGCCAACACAACCCTGTTGGGCGCCGCGGCCTTTGCGCAGGAGACCCAACCCTTCAAGCTCCCACCGCTCGGCTACGCGAACAACGCATTAGAGCCGCACATCGACGCGACCACGATGATGATCCATCACGACCGCCATCACGCCGCTTATGTGAATGCCTGCAATCAACTCGTGCCGCTTTGGCCCGAGCTCGCCAGCACGCCGATGGAGGCTATTCTGGCAGATCTGGGCAAGGTCCCGGAAGGCGTGCGCAACAATCTTGGGGGACATTGGAATCACACTCACTTCTGGGAGCTGATGACTCCCGGGGGCCCCAACCAGCCCGGTGGCGACCTCAACGCCGCCATAAGCAGCACCTTCGGCAGCTATGCGGGCCTGACCGAAAAGCTCACGGCGGTTGGCCTTGGCCGCTTTGGCTCCGGCTGGGTATGGCTTGTCGTGAACAAGGACAAGAAGCTCGACATCGTCAGCACAGCCAACCAGGACACGCCGCTCGAGCTAGGGGCGCGTCCGGTGATTGGCGTCGACGTCTGGGAACACGCCTATTATCTCAAGTATCAGAACCGCCGCGCCGACTACCTCAAGGAATGGTGGCGCGTGGTGAACTGGGACAAGGCCCTCGCCAACTTCAAGAAGTCGACCGGCTGAGGGGCCGCAGATCGCGACGCCTCGTCCCTTCAGCCGCAGCAGCCGGCCGCGTTCGTGGTCACAGCTGTTTTTTTCAGCGTCTCGCGCGAATACCGAGCGGTTCGCCGGCTGGGGTAGCGCCTTCGGTTCAGACATCCCGGTTGCCAATTTCCGCGACTGGCTTGTCTGTCGTGTTCACACCTTTGATATGCCCCAAGCTGTGACCGAAGGGCAGCAACGGGTCCGAGACGCGACCTTCGCGGCATCATTGGCAAAGGTCCGCAAGTGGCGCAAACCAGCCCACGCTATGCTGGACGCGAAGGTCAGCTTTTTGGCCCAATCATCCCGAAAGCGGATCTCCGCTTCCGGCCCAAACGCGACGTTAGAGTATCTGCTCGGCAATGACAGCTTCTGGCGCTGTCCGTGCATTCCGATATTCGGCCGGATCCTATCCAAAGCGGTTGTCCAGCCTCGGATAGCAAGCGTCAGATTTTCACGATCGGCTAGGCCGCTGTGTCTAGCCTCGTTTCCGGCATCGGTGGAGCCTGGCCGACCCGGTCGTCCCCGGTATGTTCCCACCATCTGCCCAAGGCCTCGATGAGCGGCACAAGCTTGAGACCGGGCGTCGTGAGGTCGTAATCCACGCGTAGCGGATAGCCGGCATGCGCCGTTCGCCGCACAATCCCGGCGTCCTCCAGCTTGCGCAGTTCGAGAGCCAGAATGCGGTGCGACACGGTCGGGTTGTCACGCCTCAGATCGCTGAAGCGCTTGGTGCCGTCCTTGAGATAGTAGAGCAGCAAGGTGGGCCAGCGACCGCTGAGCACACGCATGGTCTCTTCGATCGGGCAGCGTGAGACGACATCTTTCATGGGGGGACCTGGTTACAGAATAGTGCGTAATTTACATGGGGCGACCAGCGTTTAGGGTCAAGTTTCGCTGCGCAGCGTAATCCCTAAATTATGGAAGAGACAAAGAAATGGAACCTATCCTCCTTTATGGCTTCCCGCTGGGAAGTTCGATGGGGCTCGTCGCTGCATTTGAACGCGTCGGACAGCCCTACCGCCTGTGTCGAGTCGACCTCCTCACTGAAATGAAGAACGACGCCTATGCCAGCATCAACGGCCGTCAGGAAACGCCGGTGTTGATCACCGACGAAGGCAGGGTGCTCACCGAGACCATGGCGATTGCCGCTTGGCTCGAAGCCCGCGATACGCAACGTCGTATCAGCTTTGAGCCTCGCTCGCCGGAAGCCGACCGGATGCACCAGCTGATGGCTTTCGTGAACACCGGCTTCACCGCCGCTTTCACCCCGCTCTGGGCCGCATATGAAATGGAATCGGCCGAGCCGGTGCTGCTGGCAACCTTGCGTGACTTTGGCCGCAAGGTCGTTACCAACCGCCATGACCAGCTCGAGGCGATGATCCTCGACACGGATTTCCTGGTCGGCGACCGGCTGACGCTTGCCGATAGCACGCTGATCGGCGTGGCGCGCTGGGCGGAGTTCCACAAGGCGGTCGACGGCGCAGCTTATCCCAAGCTGGCGGCGTTGCGCCGCCGGATCGAAAGCGATCCGGACGTGCGATTTGCGCAGGCCATCGAGGATGGTGAAAAGCCGGCCGGGTCAGGCGCTTGCCTCGGTCACGTGCGGCTGGCCGAGGTGATCGATCGCTTCGCGGCCTAATCTGTTCGTTCAGCCGCCCGGCGCGCCCTGGCGCCGGGTGGTGGCGACAAGCGCGCCGAGATCGGCTATCATATCGCCGTTCTTGAAGTGGCAGCTGCGGGCGGCCATCCTGGCGGTGACCGCCCCGACACACGGGAGAAAGGTTATGGCTGGCTTTCATGTCATGGCGGACGCGCGTGGAATGCATGTACAGCCCACGGTGCGCCGCATCAGCACCGAGGATCTGATCGATGCGCTCCGTCTCGGCGTAGAGGATTTCTGGGCCAAGCCGTCGCATTATGTGTTCCTGTGCCTGATCTATCCGGTGGTCGGCCTGATCCTGACGCAGTGGACGTCGGGCTCGAATGCCATCCAGCTCATCTATCCGCTGATGTCCGGCTTCGCTTTGGTCGGTCCGTTCGCCGCTATCGGCCTTTACGAAATCAGCCGTCGGCGCGAGTTCGGCATGGATACATCCTGGTGGCATGCGCTCGACGTGCGCCACTCGCCGGCGCTGCCCGCGATTGCGGTCATCGGCATCATGCTGCTGGTACTGTTCCTGCTCTGGCTGTTCACCGCGCAATCGATCTACACCAGCCTGTACGGCAATCAGCCTCCGACCTCTATCGTCGGCTTTGTTCGCGAGGTGCTGACGACCAGCAAGGGCTGGACACTGATCCTGCTCGGCAACCTGGCCGGGTTCGCCTTCGCCGCGATCGTGCTGGCGACGACTGTCGTCGCCTTTCCGCTGCTGCTCGACCGCGATGTCGGCGCGGTCTCGGCAGTCGAGACGTCGGCGCGCGCAGTTATGACAAACCCGCTGCAGATGGCGCTGTGGGGCCTAATGGTCGCCGTGCTCCTGGTCATCGGCTCGATCCCGCTATTTGCCGGGCTTGCCGTCGTCATGCCCGTCCTTGGCCACGCGACCTGGCATCTCTACCGCAGGGTGGTCGAACCGGAGCGGGCACAGCAGGTCAGACGGCCGATGTAGGCCCGATCAGCGTTGCGCATCGGTTGCCATCTTGACGGCCAGCGCGGTCAGCACCGTGCCCATAATCCAGCGCTGGATCACCAGCCATAGCGGCCGCCCGGCGAGGAAGATGGCGATCGAGCCGGCCGTCACCGCGATGATGGCGTTGACGGTCAGGCTGATGGCGACCTGCGTGGCACCGAGCACCAGAAGCTGCGACAGCACGTGGCCCTTGCCGGGGCTGATGAACTGCGGCAGCAGCGACAGATAGAGCACTGCCACCTTCGGGTTGAGCAGGTTGGTCATCAGGCCCATGGCGAACAGCTTGCGCGGCCTGTCCTTAGGCAGTTCGCGGATCTGGAAGGGCGAGCGCCCGCCCGGCTTCACCGCTTGCCAGGCAAGCCACAGCAGATAGAGCGCGCCGGCAAGGCGCAGCACGTCATAGGCGAAGGGCACGGCGAGCAGCAGCGCGGTGATGCCGAACGCCGCTGACAGCACGTAGAATAAAAAACCGAGCGCCACGCCCCCCAGCGAGATCAGCCCGGCCTTCGGCCCTTGCGACAGCGAGCGCGAAATCAGATAGATCATGTTCGGGCCGGGCGTCAGCACCATGCCGAGGCAGACCAGCGCGAAGGCGAGATGGTTGGCGGGTTCAGGCAAGAGCGTATCTCCGGATGGGGACACTCACCACATGCTTCCCCCACCCGCAAGGGCATGAGGGCAGGAGCCTTTGCGCCAGCGCGCTGCGCCCCTCTGCCTTTACGTCGCTAATCCCATCGCCTTCAGCCGACGATGCGCAGGTTCGACAATTCGTTGGCGATTTCCTTAAAATTGTCGGACAGCGTCGCGCCCGTCGCATTCCAGAACAACTTGGCCGGCTTGCTCGGGTCGGCCGGATCCTTGCGGAAGCGCGAATCCGAGGAACACGCCTTCAGCGCATCGATCGCCTTCTTGTCGCCAGTATCTGTGGGCGACAGGTCGAGCGCCACCGTCATCACCAGAATGTTCGAATTCTTTGCATTGGCGCAGAGCGTTTTCATCTGCTCGTCGAGTGCTGCCGTGTAGTTGGCACCGGTATAGGTGGTCTTGCCGATATCGGTGCTGGTATTCATGAACAGGCGGGTCACGCTTCCAGATCCCGGATAGGTCAGGCCAGTGTAGCCGTAGGCGGCGTAGGTCGACCTGTTGTTGGCATAGCTGCCGTCGCTGACGGCGCTATAGGTATTGGCTCCGTCTGTCAGCACCACGACCACCTTGTCGTTGCCCCTCTCGCTGTTCGGCCGGCCATCGGTGAACGGTGGGTTGCTCGATACCGTTCGCCAGCCCCAGGCAATGCCCTCCGGCACGTTGGTGTTGCCGTTCGGCGCCATGGCGTCGATGGCATCCTTGATCTCCTGCTTCTCTGCGTCCTGGCTGACGTCCTTCAACGGCGTGATCGGGTTGGTGGTGCAGGAGGAATTCGGCCCATCGCCCGCGGCTGCGGATTGCGAACCGTACGGTTTTACCAGGAAATATTTGCGCATGTCAGACTGTCGCTGCGAAGCGGTGGGACCGGCGACATAGGGCCAATCGGCCCACCAGTTGTTGCCGTAATTGTAAGACGTGCTGATGACGTCGTTGATGCCGTCACGGTTGAAATCGAGCCACAGAGTGCCAGCCTCATCCGGGGCAAACATCGGCACGAAAAGCGTGGCCGGCGCGGCTGTGTCGGGCGTGGTGTCGTCGACATTGTAGGGATATGGCCGTGCCTCGACGCAACCCTGCCAGCTCGCATAGCGGCTCGTCGTATAAATATATTCCGGTGCGCTCCAATGGCCGTACTGGCAGGTGCCGTTCTTCTTGTATGTGTCGCAGACATATTGCTTCGAATTGGGTACCTCTTCGCGGCCCGATTCGACCGTCATGTCGGCGTAGAGGCTGAAACGCGTCAGCGGCTGGTCCTTGGTCTCGCCCCAGCCGGTGCCGCGCTTGTACCAGATGCCATTGAGCTTCTCGGCATATTTGTCCGGATTGTTGGCTGCACTCATCGTCGTCCAGTCGAAATCTTCATGCTGGATCGGGGAGATGCCGTCCTGATCCATCCAGCCGTCCTGGTCGTGGGTAGGGCCGACATTGACCGAGGCCGCGAACGGCACGAGCGAGAACTGCACCGGTTTGGTGATCTGCTTCATCTGCTGCGCCTGAAGCGCCAGCGTATCGACAAGCTGCTTGGCGGCCGACTTCAGCAGGTCTATTCGCTTTTCGCCGGTGCCGGAGCCGAGATCGGTCATTGAGCCGGAATTATCCAGCACAAGCGCGACTTCGAGGGTGTTCTTGAGGCGGAGTTCCGAACATTCGGTGAAGGTCGTGTCGCTTGCCGTGCCGCCAATCAGCAGGCTGGCGGCCGGGAGAAAATAGGGGTCGAAGGTGAGGCTGGCGCAGAGCTTCAAGGTGCCGCCACCGGCATTGTTGTTGGGCAGCGTGACGGTCAGCGCTGTGTTCGCCGGGTCGATGCGTGCGAGATTGGTTTCGAAAAATGTTTTGGCGTAGGCCTTGACGTCGTCGTCGCTGGCGCCGGCGACGATCTGCTGGGCGGCGGCGAGGCCGGCCGCATCAAGTGCGTTCAGCGTTTCGTGCTTTTGGCGCAGCAACTCCCCGTAATCGACACTGAGCGCCAGACCGGCCATCAGCGGCACAATGGTGATTGCAGTCATTAAGGAGTAGTTGCCACGTCTGTCGTGTCGGAATTTTCCGATTATTGCCTTCAGCATTCCCGCCCCGCCCTATTTTTCCCGGACGATGCCACGCATTTTTAAATTTCCGATTGCTAAAATACGTCCAAGGTCGGTACGGTTTTTCAATCCCCGTTAACCACACGTCCGCAATCGGCAATGCCGCTCCGCGCTCCCCTCGGCAAAGTCCCTAAAAGCGGGATAAGGCGCTGGAAAAGAAAAGCTTTCGCCATCACTTCCCCGCCGGCGCCTCGGGCGGCAATCTTGCGGGCACAACGAAAGCTGGTGACAGAGCGAAGCGCTTCGGTTAATCCGGGCCGGCCGCTACGGACCGTCGGTCGCGGCGCTTGCAAGCATCATGGTACAGGGACAACGGCATGGTGGATTCGCCCGACATCATCGGTTCGCTCGCAGACCTGTCGGGAGCCTATTCAGCCATCCTGTGCGATGTCTGGGGCGTGGTGCACAATGGCGAATGGCATTTCCCCGCGGCTGCTGCCGCGCTGATCACTGCTCGCGCGGCGAAAATACCTGTCGTGCTGATCACCAATTCGCCGCGCCGCAGCGCCGACGTGGTGGCGCAGATGAACGCTATCGGTGTTCCTTCCGCCGCCTACGATCGTGTCGTGACGTCCGGCGACGTGACCCGCGACCTGATCGCCGAGGGGCCGCGAAAGATCTTCCATATAGGCGCCGATCGAGATTTCACGCTCTATGATGGTCTCGACGTCGAGCTTGTCGAGGAGTTCGAAGCATCCGGCGTGGTCTGCACCGGCTTGTTCAATGACGAGGTGGAAAAGCCGGAAGATTATGCCGATCTTCTGCGGCGGCTGCGTGCCAGGAACCTGCCCTTCATCTGCGCCAATCCCGACATCGTCGTCGAGCGCGGCGAACGCATGATCTGGTGCGCAGGGGCTTTGGCCCGCGAATACGCGCAGCTTGGCGGGCGCACCCTGATCGCCGGGAAACCCTATGCGCCGGTTTATGAGGTCGCCATGAAAGAGATCGCCGTCATTCTCGGCCGCACGGTCGAGCGTTCGCAAGTTCTGGCCATCGGCGACGGCATGATGACCGACATCAAGGGCGCGGCCGATAATGGCTTCGACGTGCTCTACGTATCGGGCGGCATCCATGCCCGCGATTACGGTGAAGCGCTGCAGCCAGACCCGGCCAGGCTCGCGGCCTTTCTCGAAAAATACGGCTACAGGCCGGTCGCGGTGATTCCCAGACTGCAATAAGTTCAGGCCCAGACTGCAATAGGTTCAAGCCCAGACTGCAATAGGTTCAAGCTATGACGGCAATGTTCGAATGCATTTCCGCAACCGCACCGCTGCCGGCCCATCTGCGTGGCGGCGTGGTGGCGATCGGCAATTTCGACGGCGTCCACCGCGGCCACCAGGCGGTGCTCGAACGCGCGCGCGCCGAAGCGGAGCGTCGCGGCGTACCTGCCCTGGTGCTGACCTTCGTGCCGCATCCGCGAAAAGTGTTCAGGCCGGACATGCCGCTGTTCGTGTTGACGCCACCGCCGATGAAGGCGCGGCTGCTGTCGCATCTGGGCTTTGCGGCGCTGGTCGAGCAGCCGTTCACACGCGAGTTCGCCTCCTTGTCGGCGGAGGCTTTCGTCACCGGCGTGCTCGAGCGCAACCTCGGCATAAGCCACGCCGTCACCGGCTTCGATTTCCATTTCGGCAAGGACCGCCAAGGCGGCCCGGCCTATCTGATGGCGGCCGGCGAGCGCCACGGCTTCGGCGTCACGCTGGTCGATGCCTTCCGCGACGAAAGCGCCGAGGTGGTGTCGTCGAGCCGCATTCGCACGCTGCTGTGCGAGGGCAATGTGGCCGAGGCCGCCGGCCTGCTCGGCTACCGTTTCACCGTCGAGGCGGAGGTGATCGGCGGCCAGCAGCTCGGCCGGACACTCGGCTTTCCGACCGCAAACATGAGGCTTTCGCCGGAAGCCACCCTGAAGGACGGAATTTATGCAGTCCGCTTCCGCCGCGCCGACGGCTCGCTTCATGATGGCGTCGCCAGCTTCGGCCGCCGGCCGACGGTCGACGACAATGGCGCACCATTGCTGGAGACTTTTGTGTTCGACTTTTCCGGCGACCTCTACGGCGAGATTTGTGCCGTGTCCTTTTTCGGCTACCTGCGTTCGGAGGTGAAGTTCGACGGGCTTGATGCGCTGGTCGCACAGATGAAGCGCGATGAGGCTGAGGCGAAGGCACTGCTCGCCGGCGTCAGGCCGCTTTCCGGGCTCGACGCGGCCATAGCTTTCTGAATCTACTTTTTCAGCGCCAAGCCGACGGCAATGAAGGTCCAGCCTTGGAAAATCAGGTCGACGGCCAGGAACAGGCCGAGCACCCACACGCTGTTGACCGGCCAGCCCATGGCGATGACCAGTCCCGCCAGCGCGCTGATGATGCCGGCCGCGACCACCCAGCCCCAGCCCGGCTGCGGCCGGTGGCTGTAGCCGACCCAGGCCCTGAGCACGCCTGAAGCAAGGAGTGCGACTGCCAGGAGGAAGGTTAGCACCGTCGAGGCGAGGACCGGATTGTCGAAGGCGAAGAAGCCGGCGACGGCGTAGAGGAGGCCGCTGAGCAGCCAATAGAAGAAGCGGCCCCATGTCTTCACGCCGAAGGCATGGATGATCTCGACAACGCCGGCCATCAGCATCAGCCAGCCCACGACAAAGACGGAGGCGACGGTTGCGATGAACAGATTGCCGAAAGCGATGCCGCCGAAGACAAGCAGCAGCACCCCAAGCGCGACGAACCATCCCCACTTCGCCCGCGTCTGGCCAATGGCGTCTTTCAAGGCGTCGCCGTGCAGTGTCATCACCCTTCTCCCTCAAGGTTGCCTAGCTTCTTTGTTCCGGAAGGTAGCGCCGATCGCCTTGCCCGTCCAGCGAGCAGGCTGCGAGCGCCACGCCCCGAGCGATCCGCTTGCCACACTTCCGCTTTGTCCCGAAGAGGCCAAATATCAGATGGAATATTCGACCATATGCGAGGGGAGTGCTAAAGATGACGAGTGGGTTTAGGGGCGACCCGCCGTCTCGTGTATTCGCCATGACGCAAGTGTAACGAAAAATCCCCAGCGCTGGCATTGGCCCTTTATCGATGACGTGCTGCTGTACGCCGTTTTCTACGCTTGATGAGGCTAGGGAAGCAAAATGGGCGACGTGGACGAACACCTCGATCTGACGGAGATCAACGCCGTCCGCAGGTTGTTGACCTCAAAGCCACGAACGGTCCGCTGGGACGAACGCCGGGCACGGCTCGACGAGGTTGGTTCGGTGTGGCCGATTGCCGAGGACATCCGATGCGAGGATGTGGTTTTCGATGGCCTCGAGGGAGAGTGGTCCCTGGCGCCTGCGAGTGACAGGGATAAGGTTCTGCTGTTTTTCCACGGTGGTGGCTACTGCTCCGGCTCTCCTAAAAGTCATCGTCGAATGGTGACAGAGGCAGGTCGGGCAATGGGAATGCGCACTCTCGCGATCGACTATCGACGCGCACCGGAACATCCTTTCCCTGCGCAACATGAAGACGCACTCACCGCATGGCGCTTTCTGAGGCGGCAAGGGATCGCGCCGGATCGCATCGTGGTTGGCGGAGACAGTGCGGGCGGCAACCTCACCCTGTGCCTGGTCAGTATATTGCGCGCGGCAGGCGAGCCGTTGCCGCGATGTCTTTGGCTGGTTTCGCCCTGGACGGACCTTTCGATGTCCGGCGCGACACTATCAACCAATGACGCAATCGACCCCATCATCCACCGGGCGTATTTGGAGGAACTGGCAACCGCCTATGTTCCCAATGGCGTTGGTCGGCGCGATCCCCTGATCTCGCCGTTGTTCGCCGATCTGAGCGGATTTCCCCCAATGCTTATACAAGTCGGTTCGGCCGAGACGCTGTTGTCGGACGCAACTCGGCTCGCGGAAGCCGCTGGCGCGACTGACGTCAAAGTACGTCTCGAAATTTGGCCGCATATGATTCACGCTTGGCCGGTTTGGAATGCGCGGTTGAGTGCCGGTCGCCGCGCTCTTCACAGCGCGGGCATGTTTGTCCACGAGTATTTATAACCCTTGCCGAGGCAACTGCTGGAACCCTTGCCGAGGCAACTGCTGGCGCATTCCAGACGTCTTGATCTGGGATCTTGGTGCGCCAATACGATTCGTTGCTATGCGGAAAACAGGGCCAACGCCGCCAATGTTACGGATATTAAGTCAAATTTTACCGAAATGGCGCCATGGCTTGGATGAAGGCTGGTTGTATCGGCCAATGCGTTCGACGTATGGAGTAACGATGCGGTCAGTCCCGACGATCCCGACGGTCTTGGCCGCATTCATGCTCGGCACCTGCGGCGTTGCCAAGGCCGGCGAGGGCACCTTCGGCTGGCTGTCCGGAGACTGGTACCTGACGGTCGGCGCCACCGGCATGGTCGCGCCGAATTTCGAGGGCGGCAAGAAGTACCTGCTCAGCGCCTCGCCGATCATCTCGCTCGGCAAGGCTGGTCCCGCGGCGCGCTTCAACTCGCGCAACGACAATATCTCATTGGCATTGATCGACGATGGCGGCGTCCGCGCCGGCCTGACAGGCAAGTTCCTGTTTTCCCGCGATGGTGGTGACGCCGACGAATTGAAGGGTCTCGACCCGGTGCGCTGGGGCGGCGAGGCTGGCGGCTTCTTCGAATTCTATCCTTTGGATTGGCTGCGTGCCCGCGCCGAATTGCGGCACGGCATTCGCGCCCATAACGGCTTTGTCGCCGACATCGCCGCCGACGCCTTTTACGATGTGACGCCCGACGTCAGGATTTCCGGCGGGCCGCGCGTTTCATTCGCCTCATCGGACTATTTCGACGCCTATTATGGCGTTGATGCCAAGGAGTCACTGGCCTCGGGGCTCAGCGAATATCATCCAGGCGGCGGGGTGAAATCTGCGGGCCTGGGCGGCGCGGTGACCTGGAAGGTGACCGAGCCGATGACGGCCAGTCTGTTCGGCGAATATTCCCGCCTGATGGGCCCGGCCGCCGATTCCAGCCTGGTCAAGGAGCGGGGCTCCAGGGATCAGTTCATGATCGGCGTGTCGACGACCTATCGCTTCGATTTCTCGATGTGAGCGGGCGGGTTGTGCACGACGGAGAGCCGCAAGGCTCAGACGACTATGCCGTAGCCGATCCGGTTGAGTTCCTCTTCCACAAGCGTGGCACCTGTTGCAGACTGAGGGAGATCGATGGGCGCGTCGTTGAGAACCCGACTTCGCTTACGCAGCCAGCGTTGCGCCTTTTCATGGTTGCCAAAAACGCGATTCGCCATCGTTGAAATGCGTTCAAGTCGCAAGGCGGACTCGGTAGTCGTCAGGGTCACATTCCGTCCTTCCAGCGCGCTAAACTGTGAAATGCAAACCGAAGATGCTGGTCTCTCGACGCCATCTACCGACAAACATAGGCGCAATTGGTGTACGCTCCTAGCGGAAGCATCAGAGTTCGGGCTTTTCAACATCGCCTGTCTCAGTTAAAAGCCCAGCCATGACGAGCTTTTCGCGCCTTCTCGCGACTGCGATACGAATTACAGGCCCGGTGTTCCGGGCGGCTTGACCGCCGCCGGAGCCGCCGGGAATCTTGCGCGCGGCCTCTCGCGCTTTTTCCAGATCATGATAGTTCAACGCCCGGGCTCTTTTGCCGACGGGCAACGCATATGGCAGACGAATGACTGATACCGAGACCGCCGAGACGATCGACTATTCCAAAACGCTCTACCTGCCGCAGACGGATTTTCCGATGCGCGCCGGTTTGCCGGAAAAGGAACCGCTGCTGGTCAAGCGCTGGCAGGATATGGACCTTTACCGCAAGCTGCGCGAAGACGCAGCCGGCCGCGAAAAATACGTGCTGCACGACGGCCCGCCCTATGCCAATGGCAACATTCATATCGGCCATGCGCTGAACAAGATCCTCAAGGACGTCATCACCCGCTCATTCCAGATGCGCGGCTATGACTCGAACTATGTACCCGGTTGGGATTGCCACGGCCTGCCGATCGAATGGAAGATCGAAGAGCAGTACCGCGCCAAGGGCAAGAACAAGGACGAGGTGCCGGTCAACGAGTTCCGGCAGGAATGCCGCGAGTTTGCGGCGCACTGGATCAAGGTGCAGGGTTCCGAATTCCAGCGCCTCGGCGTCGTCGGCGACTTCGACAATCCCTATACGACGATGGCTTTCCACGCCGAGGCGCGCATCGCCGGCGAGCTGCTGAAATTCGCCATGTCCGGCCAGCTCTATCGCGGCTCCAAGCCGGTGATGTGGAGTGTGGTCGAGCGCACCGCGCTGGCCGAGGCGGAGGTCGAATACCAGGACTATGAGTCGGACACGATCTGGGCGAAGTTTCCGGTCGTCAGCCTCGCTAGCCAGGTCATCAACATCGATGATGGGCAGCCAGCCCTGGATCCCAAGCTGACGCAGACGTCGCTCGATCTGCTTGATGCCAACGTCGTCATCTGGACCACGACGCCGTGGACCATCCCCGGCAACCGCGCCGTCAATTACTCGCCGCGCATCAACTATGGTCTCTACGAGGTCACGGCGGCCGAGAACGCCTTTGGCCCCCAGCCCGGCGAAAAGCTGATCTTTGCCGAGAAACTTGCAGACGACGCTGCCGCGAAGGCCAACGTCACCCTGAATCGTCTTCGCAGCGTTGGCGCCGAAGAGCTTGAAAATCTTACGCTTTCGCATCCCCTCAAAAGTCTGGGTGGTGGCTACGAATTCCCTGTGCCGATGCTGGCCGGCGATCATGTCACCGACGATGCGGGCACCGGATTCGTCCACACCGCGCCGGGACACGGCCGAGAAGACTTCGACGCCTGGATGGATGCCGCCTCTGATCTTCGCCAGCGTGGCATCGACACCGCGATCCCCTTCACCGTCGACGATGCCGGCTTCTTCACCAAGGACGCGCCGGGCTTCGGGCCGGACCGCGAGGGTGGAGCGGCGCGCGTTATCGACCACGATGGCAAGAAGGGCAACGCCAACCAGGCCGTCATCGACGAGCTGATCAAGCGAAACGCGCTGTTCGCGCGCGGCCGGCTGAAGCACTCCTATCCGCATTCCTGGCGCTCGAAGAAGCCGATCATCTTCCGCAACACGCCGCAATGGTTCGTCTATATGGACAAGGAGCTTGGCGACGGCACGACGCTGCGCAGCCGCGCCCTGAAAGCCATCGACGATACCCGTTTCGTACCCGCCGCCGGCCAGAACCGCATCCGCGCCATGATCGAGGAGCGCCCTGACTGGGTGCTGTCGCGCCAGCGCGCCTGGGGCGTGCCGATCGCCGTCTTTGCCGATGCCGACGGCAATGTCCTGCGCGACGAGGCAGTCAACCAGCGCATCATGGACGCCTTCGAGAAGGAAGGTGCCGACGCCTGGTTCGCCGCCGGCGCCAAGGAGCGTTTCCTCGGCAATCACGATGCCTCGAAATGGCAGCAGGTGATGGACATCCTCGATGTCTGGTTCGATTCAGGCTCGACGCATGCCTTCACGCTTGAGGACCGGCCCGACCTGAAATGGCCGGCCGACGTCTATCTCGAAGGCTCCGATCAGCATCGCGGCTGGTTCCACTCCTCGCTGCTCGAAAGCTGCGGCACCAGGGGCAGGGCGCCCTACGAAACCGTCGTCACCCATGGCTTCACCATGGATGAGGAGGGGCGGAAAATGTCGAAGTCGCTCGGCAACACCGTCGTGCCGCAGGACGTCATCAAACAGTCCGGCGCCGACATCTTGCGGCTGTGGGTGGTGACGACCGATTATTGGGAAGACCAGCGGCTCGGCAAAAACGTGCTGCAGACCAACATCGACGCCTACCGCAAGCTGCGCAACACCATCCGCTGGATGCTGGGCACGCTCGCCCATGACGATGGCGAGGAGGTGCCGCTGGACAAGATGCCGGAGCTGGAGCGGCTGATGCTGCACCGGCTCGCCGAGCTCGATGAAGTCGTACGCTCGGGCTACGACGCCTTCGAATTCAAGCGCATCACCCGCGCGCTGCTCGACTTCATGGTGATCGAGCTGTCGGCCTTCTATTTCGATATCCGCAAGGATGCGCTCTACTGCGAAGCGCCTTCCAGCGTGAAGCGCAAGGCTTCCGTGCAGGTGGTGCGCCATCTCTTCGACTGTCTGGTGAAATGGCTGGCGCCGATGCTGCCTTTCACCATGGAAGAGGCTTGGCTCGACCGTCATCCGGATGTCGTCTCGGTGCATCTCGACCAGTTCCCGGAGATCCCGGCGGACTGGAAGGACGAGGCGCTGGCGGAGAAGTGGCGCAAGGTGCGGCAGGTCCGCCGTGTCGTCACCGGCGCGCTGGAGATCGCCCGCGCGCAGAAGGTCATCGGCTCTTCGCTGGAAGCGGTGCCGGTCGTCACTCTCGACGATGCCCTACTCGAAGCGGCGATCGCCGATGTCGACATGGCCGAGATGGCGATCACCAGCGATCTGGTTATCGCGCACGGCAAGGCGCCGGCGGGCGGCTTTACCCTCGACGATGTCAAAGGCGTCGCCGTGGTCGTCGAGAAGGCGGAGGACCGCGGCCTGGTGAAATGCGCACGCTCCTGGCGCTACACCGCCGATGTCGGCTCAGATCCGGAATTCCCGGATGTTTCGGCCCGTGACGCAGCTGTCCTGCATGAGCTGAAGGCTTTGAGCCGCCTTTAAGGCGGTGCACAATTGCCACGGCGGGCGGCCGATCGGCCCCCGTGCGTTGCCCTTAACGAGTGGTTGAGGTAAACACGCGAAACTCCGGACGACAAATTGTCGCCGGAATTCCGTCGGAAGAGCATAGGCGATGGGGGCCGGACCTTTCTTTGGCCGGCGGCAATCGAGAGGCTGTCTACAGTGGGACTTTTTGGCATGACCGAGAGAACTTACGCGCGCGTCGCGCTGCTGGCGCCGCTTGTCGTATCGAGCCTCGCCTTGTCCGGCTGCATGGGCTCGCCCACCTACGGGACCGACAAGACCGCGGGCGCGCAGCTTGCCGGCGACCTCACCGGGGCTTTTTCCTTCGCACCCAAACGCAAGGATAGTATCGACTACAAGCCGCGCCCCACGCTGGTGAAGCCAGGGCCGGGGCAGAAGGAAGTCTTGCCGCCGCCGCAGGAAAGCATCGAGACGGCGAGTGCCGAATGGCCCGAATCGCCGGAGCAGCGCCGTGCCCGCCTGCGCGCCGATGCCACCCTGCATCAGGACGACCCGGCCTACCAGGCGCAGGTCATCGATGACGTGCAGACGGATCCGGCGTCGGTCAAGGCCGCGCTGAAGCAGTCGGGCTCGAGCCACCCGCCAGCCTGGACTCCGGCCGATTCGGACAAGGACCGCGCCGCGGAAATCATGCGCCGCCGGGCTGAAGGCAAACAGGGCGACCCGACCACCCGCAGATATCTGAGCGAGCCGCCGGTGCAATACCGCGCTGCCGCCGACACTGCGCCGCAGGGTGACCTCGGCGAGGACGAGTACAAGAAGGAACGCCGCCTCAAAAGGGAGGCGGCCGCCAAGAGCAAGAGCAGCGGCATGTTCGACTGGCTGCCCTGGTAGACTGACGGCGCCAGAGACGTTCTGGCCTGGATTGGCTGAACTGGATTGGCTGACTTGGATTCGGTCCGTCTGCCGAACCAGGAAAATCAGGGTCCGCGTCGCTCGCGAAAAAAGTCCTTCAGCAATGCTGCTGCAGCGTTCTCGGCCATGCCAGGATAGATGTCGGGCACATGATGGCAGGTCGGTGACGTGAAGAAGCGAACGCCATTGACGACTGCGCCGCCCTTCTCGTCGGCGACGCCGAAATAGAGCCGGCGCAGCCTGGCGAAAGAGATGGCGCCGGCGCACATGGTGCACGGCTCCAGCGTCACATAGAGATCGTGGCCGCTGAGCCGCTCGCTGGAAAGCTTGCGGCAGGCCTCGCGGATCGCCAGCATCTCGGCATGGGCGGTCGGATCGGCGAACTCGCGGGTGCGGTTGCCGGCACTCGCAACGACCGTATCGCCGCCGACGACGACCGCGCCAACCGGCACCTCGCCACGCAGGGCGGCGGCTTCGGCTTCTTTCAGCGCCAGCGCCATGAAATCCTGCCGCCTCACGCGGTTTCCATTCCGATTATCTCCTCGCCACTAGAGCGCGATCCTGTTACTACCCGCGCAAACGAGCAAAGGCCACATGGACGACAAAAACAAGAAATTCCCGCGCAAGGCCGGCCCGAAACCGGCGGGGCCGCGTGGTCGCGATGGCGCTCCCGGCAAGGGTGGCAAGCCGTCCTTCGGCGTCAAAAAACCCTACACTCCGCGCGGCGATCGGCCGGCGGCGGCCGAAGGCGAACGGCCGAAACGCGACTTCAAGCCGAAGCGCGAAGGCGACCGGCCGTTCGGCAAAGGGCCGCGTCCGGAAGGCAAGCCTTATGAGAAGCGCGAAGGTCCACGCAAGCCTTATGCACCGCGCAGCGATCGGCCGGCGGCGGCCGAAGGCGAACGGCCGAAGCGTGACTTCAAGCCGAAGCGCGAAGGCGACAGGCCGTTCGGCAAAGGGCCGCGTCCGGAAGGCAAGCCTTATGAGAACCGCGAAGGTCCACGCAAGCCTTATGCACCGCGCGGCGACCGGCCAGCAGCTGCCGAAGGCGAGCGGCCGAAGCGCGACTTCAAAGGCAGCGAGAGGCCATTCAGCAAAGGGCCGCGTCCGGAGGGCAAGCCTTATGAGAAGCGCGAAGGTCCGCGCAAGCCCTACGCGCCGCGCGGCGACCGGCCGGCCGCTGCCGAAGGCGAGCACGGCGAAAAGCGCTTCGACCGTCCCAAGCGTGACTTCGGGGATCGTCCTAAGCGTGATTTTGGCGGCGATCGGCCGCAAGGGGCACAAAGGGCACAGGCGGCATCGGAGGGCGGCTTCAAGCCGCGTCCGCGTCGCGTCGAGGCAACGGAAGAAGCCGGCGAACGCATTGCCAAGCGGCTGGCGCGTGCCGGCCTGGCCTCGCGCCGCGATGCCGAGGAACTGATCGCGGCCGGCCGCGTCAAGGTCAACGGCAGGGCGCTGACCTCGCCGGCCTTCAACGTGATGCCCGGCGACATCATCCATCTCGACGGCATGGAGATCCCGCCGATCGAGCGCACGCGGCTGTTCCTGTTCAACAAGCCGGCCGGCGTGGTCACCACCAACCGCGATCCCGAAGGCCGCAAGACCGTCTTCGACGTGCTGCCCCCCGGGCTGCCGCGGCTGATGACCATCGGCCGGCTCGACATCAACACCGAAGGGCTGCTGCTGCTCACCAATGATGGCGGCCTGTCGCGCGTGCTCGAACTGCCGGCGACCGGCTGGCTGCGGCGCTACCGCGTGCGCGTCCACGGCAAGGTCGAGGAAAGCGCGCTCGCGGGCCTGCGCGAAGGCATTGCCGTTGACGGTGTCTTTTATGGCGCCATCGAGGCGACGCTGGACCGCGAGCAGGGTTCGAATGCCTGGCTGACGCTCGGCCTGCGGGAAGGCAAGAACCGTGAGGTCAGGAACATCCTGGGCTCGCTCGGTCTCGACGTGACGCGGCTTATCCGCATTTCCTACGGGCCGTTCCAGCTCGACGATTTGCCGGAAGGCCATGTGTTGGAGATCAAGGGCCGCGTGCTGCGCGACCAGCTCGGCGAGCGCCTGGTCGAAGAGTCCGGTGCCAATTTCGACGCCGATATCGCCAAGCCGTTTTCCAACAAGCCGGTCAGGCGTGAGCGGGAGGAGGAGCCCGAGCGGCCGAAATTCACCCGTGACGGCGAACGCCGTCCGATCGGCGAGGGCGGCCTGATCAAGAACCGCAAGCGCCGCGAAGGCAGCCGCGACGAAGCGCTCGGCAAGCTGTCGACAAAACCGGAGAGGAGCTTTGGCGAGCGTGGCGCCAAACCTGAACGCGGCGACTTCGGGGACAAACCCCGTGGCGACAAGCCTCGTGGCGGCTTCGGCGGCAAGAAATCCGAACGCGAGCAGCGGCCGATCGAACCGCCGGGCCAGCGCAAGGCCAATGTCTGGATGGCGCCGGGGGCGCGGCCGATCGGCAAGGGCAGGGCGGAGGCAGACGCCGCCAAGGCGGCGGAAAACAAGGCGCGCAAGGCCGCTTTCAAGCCGTCTTATGGCAAGCCCGGCGGTGCAAAGCCGTTCGGCAAGCCTCGTGGCGAACGTTCGGATAGCGGTGGCGACCGGCCGCGTGGCGGCCCGAAAGGAAGCAATGCGGATCGTCGGCGGTGAGCTTCGCGGGCGTCCGCTGGCGACGCCCCGCACCTTTGCCATCCGCCCGACGACCGACCGCACGCGTGAGGCGGTCTTCAACGTGCTGGCGCATCGCTTTCCCGAAAAACTGAACGGCGCGCGCGTGCTCGACCTGTTCGCCGGCACCGGCGCGCTCGGCCTCGAAGCGCTGTCGCGCGGCGCTGCCTATGCTGTCTTCATCGAGGAATCCGCCGAAGGGCGCGGCCTGATCCGCACCAATGTCGAGGCTTTCGGCCTCACTGGGCGCACCAAGATATTCCGTCGCGACGCGACGGCCTTGGGCGAGGCGGGCACCATCGCTGCATTCGGCCTGGTCTTTGCCGATCCGCCCTATGGCAAGAGCCTTGGCGAACGCGCGTTGCGCTCGGCCAAGGCCGGCGGCTGGCTCGCCCCCGGCGCGCTCTGCGTAGTCGAGGAAGCGGCGGCGGCGCCGTTCGAGGCAGGGCCGGGCTTTTCGGTTGTCGACGAGCGCAACTATGGCGAGACGGTCATCCGCTTCATCGAGGTTGGGTGAGGCCCCGCAATTGGCGAGGAAGCAGCGCCTTCAAAATGACGAACAATTCGCTTTGCCTCGACCAGCAACCCCGCCTATCGTTCCACCCCAAACCGGAGCCATCTATGACATTTCAGGCTGAATGGCTGCGCGGAACGCTCTTGGGACTGGCCCTGGTGATGGCCGAGCCGGCTCTGGCGGACAACAATCCCGACGACGGCGCAGTGACGGATTTCTTGCTCGACAACGGCATGGAGGTCGTCGTCATCCCCGACCACCGCGCCCCGATCGTCACCCATATGGTCTGGTACAAGATCGGCAGCGCCGACGAGCCGCCGGGCAAATCCGGCATTGCCCATTTCTTCGAGCATTTGATGTTCAAGGCGACCAGCAACCATGCGGCCGGCGAGCTCGATCGCGCCGTCGCCGCCATCGGCGGCTCGGACAACGCCTTCACCTCCTACGACTACACCGCTTTTCATGAGACAGTGGTGCCGCAGGCGCTCGGTGAGATGATGGGCTTCGAGGCCGACCGCATGCGCAATCTCATCCTCAACGACGATGTCATCAAGACCGAGCGCGACGTCATCCTCGAGGAGCGCCGCTCGCGCATCGACTCCAATCCGCAGGCGGTGCTCGACGAGGAGATCGACGCCACGCTGTGGCAGAACCAGCCCTACCGCATCCCGGTCATCGGCTGGATGCAGGAGATGGAGAAGCTGAACCGCACCGACGCGATGGCCTTCTACAACAAATATTATACGCCCAATAACGCCGTGCTGGTGGTGGCCGGCGATGTTGAGCCGGAAACGGTCAAGACGCTGGCCGAAAAGACCTATGGCAAGATCGCGCGCGGCCCGGATCTGCCGCCGCGCATCCGCCCGATCGAGCCCGAGCAGAACACCAGGCGCACGGTGACGCTGACCGACGGGCGCGTCAGCGTGCCGAGCTTTACGACGCAGTGGGTGGTTCCGTCCTATCACACGGCAAAGCCCGGCGAAGCCGAAGCGCTCGACGTGCTGTCCGAAATCCTCGGCGGCGGCAACCGCAGCCGGCTCTACCAGGAGCTTGTCGTCAGGCAAGGGATAGCCGCCGCGGCCGGCGCCTTCTTCCAAGGCACCATGCTCGACGACAGCAATTTCACCGTCTATGGCGCGCCGCGCGGCGATGCCAAGCTTGCAGACGTCGAGGCCGCGGTCGACGTCGAGATCGCCCGCATCGCGAAAGACGGCGTCACCAGCGATGAGCTGGAAAAATCCAAGGACCGTTTCGTCCGCTCGATGATCTTTGCCCGCGACAAGCAGGAGGACATGGCCAACATCTACGGCTCGATGCTCGCCACCGGCGGCAACGTCCAGGACGTCCAGCAATGGCCCGACCGCATCCGCAAGGTCACCGCCGACCAGGTCAAGGCGGTCGCTGCCCGCTATCTCAATCTCGACCACGCAACGACCGGCTATCTTCTGCCGCAAACCCAGGCTGGGAATTGATTTGATGATGAACCAGCACGGTCCCGCTCTGCCTTCTCCCCCGGGCTCCTCCCCTTCTCCCCTTGTGGGAGAAGGTGGCCGAGCAAAGCTCGGTCGGATGAGGGGTGTTCCAGCTTGGCACCAACGGCACTCCGTCCAACACCCCTCAACCGTCTCGGCGCTTCGCGCCGATCCACCTTCTCCCACAAGGGGAGAAGGGAAGCACGCGCGCTCCGGCCCTCTTCTAGCGACCCTCATCCTCTCCCTCGTCTTCCTCATCCTGCCGGCGCTTTCGGCTCGTGCTGCCATGAACATCCACGAGGTGACCTCGTCGAAGGGCATCACCGCCTGGCTGGTGGAGGATTATTCGGTGCCGATCGTCGCCATCCGCTTCGTCTTCGATGGCGGCGCGACGCAGGATCCGCCTGGTAAGGAAGGGCTTGCCAACCTGATGAGCGGTCTGTTCGACGAAGGCGCCGGCGACCTCGACAGCGAGGCCTTCCAGGTCAAGCTTGACGATGTCGGCGCCGAGATGAGCTTCGATGCGCAGCGCGACGGAATCTACGGCTCGATGCGCATGCTGGCCGAGCAGCGCGACGGCGCCTTCGACCTGCTGCGCGTGGCGGTCAACCAGCCGCGCTTCGACCAGGTGCCGATCGACCGCATCCGCGCGCAAATCCTGTCCGGCATCATCGCCAACGAGCGCGATCCCGATACGCTCGCCCAGCGCAAATGGCTGGACGCGATCTACGGCAGGCATCCCTATGCGCGGCCGGACCAGGGCACCAGGCAAAGCATCGCGACGATCACGCCGTCCGATCTCAGCGCTTTCCACAAGGCGAATTTCGCCCGCGACGGTCTGCATGTCGCGGTGGTCGGCGCCATCGACGCCGAGACGCTGAAGCAGAAGCTCGACCTGGTATTCGGCAGCCTGCCGGAAAAGCAGGCGCTTACGCCCGTTCCCGACATCGACCTGAAACTTGGCCAGCAGCTCGAGGTCGTTTACGACCAGCCGCAGGCCTCGCTGCAACTCGCCTATCCCGGCGTGAAGCGGAACGCGCCGGATTTCTTCGCCGCGGTGCTGATGAACGAGATCCTCGGTGGCGGCACTTTCACCTCGCGGCTGTTCGACGAGGTGCGCGAGAAGCGCGGCCTGGCCTATAGCGTCAGCTCCGACCTCGTCGACCACCAGCATTCCGAGGCGCTTTCCATCACCACCTCGACCCGCGCCGACAGGGCGGCCGAGACGCTGGCCGTGGTGCGCGACGTGGTCAAGCGCATGGCCGAGGAGGGGCCGACCGAAGCCGAGCTGGCGGCGACCAAGAAATACATGATCGGCGCCTATGCCATCAACAATCTGAATTCCTCCGGCGCGATCGCCGCAACGCTGGTCGAGATCCAGCTCGGCAAGCTCGGCATCGACTACATGCAGCGCCGCGCCGCGCTGATAAACGCGGTGACGCTGGACCAGGTCAAGGCAGCGGCGAAAAAGCTGCTCTCCGCCGAGCCGGCCGTCATGGTGGTCGGGCCGAAGCTGGGAAGCAAGGGATGAGCCGTTGCCCGCGTTTTCCAGGCGCTGGCGCCGCCCCGGTCGGCTCCCCCTTCTCCCCTTGTGGGAGAAGGTGTCGCCGAAGGCGACGGATGAGGGGTGTTCCAGCTTGGCATCGGCGGCACTCCGTCCAACACCCCTCATCCGTCTCGGCGCTACGCGCCGATCCACCTTCTCCCACAAGGGGAGAAGGAAAGACGCGCTACGGCCACAAACCGCCGGCAATCCGGATGACGGGGCATTTGCCCAATTTCGATAGCACCGCCGCATCGAGTGTCAGAAATGGGGGCTAGCAAAGGCTCCGCGGTCGGCCCTAGCTTCGGCATCGCCTTTGGCGGCGGCGGCGCGCGTGGGCTGGCGCATATCCACGTCATCGAGGTGCTGGACGAACTGGGCATAAGGCCGGCGGCAATCGCTGGCTCGTCGATCGGCGCCATCATGGGCGCCGGCATGGCCTCGGGCATGACCGGCAAGGACATTCACGACTATACGCGCTCGATCCTCGGCCGCCGCGCCGAAGTGGCGACGCGCATGTGGCGGGCGCGGCCCGGCACCTTTGCCGAAGCGTTGCAGGGCGGCTTGCGGGTCAGCCAGTTCAATGTCGAGCGCATCCTCAAGGCGTTCCTGCCCGATGCCATCCCCGAGACCTTCGCCGAACTCAAAATACCGCTGAAGGTGACGGCAACGGACTTTTATGGCCACAAGCTCGCGGTGCTCGACGAAGGCGAGCTGCATTCGGCGCTGGCCGCTTCGGCGGCGATCCCGGCGGTGTTCCGCCCGGTGATGCGCGACGGCAGGCTGCTGATCGACGGCGGCATCTACAATCCCGTGCCGTTCGATCTGATCGAGCTCGACGCCGACATCGTCATCGCCGTCGACGTGGTCGGCGCGCCGACCGAGGCCGGGCGCAAATTCCCGACCTCCGTCGACCTGATGTTCGGCGCCACGCAGCTGATGATGCAGTCGATCATCGCCAGTAAGCTGAACCAGAGCCGGCCCGACATCCTGATCCGGCCGGCGGTGTCGAAATACCGCGTGCTCGATTTCATGAAGGTCGAGGCGCTGATGGCCGAGACGGTGGCGATCAAGGACGAGCTGAAGCGCGAGATCGAAAGGGCGGTCGAGGCGCGGGCCAAGGCCGAAGCCAGCAAGCGCACCAACCGTCTCGGCGGATGACAGCCGTCAGGCGCCCGGCGTCAACGCCCGCTGGACCATGAGCGTATCCTTCGTAAGTGGTGCGGATCAGCTCGAGATTGGCGCCAATCTCAGCCCCACTTCATCTCGCCGGTGGCGACCTTGGAGCCGATGTCGAGCGCAACCCCCATGCCGAGGCCGGGGAAGCGGGCTTCCATGGCGCTCTTCAGCGCGGCAGCGTCCTTGGCCTTGGCCAGTTCTTCCTCGAAGGCGATGAGATAGGTTTTTGTGTGCTCGACGCCCGAAAGGTCGGTCGCCGCCCCAGGCGTCATGTGCCCAGGCACGACGATCGCCGGCTTGCGCGCCGCGATCTTTTCGAGGTTGGCCAGCCAGGCGGCGCGCAGTTCCCTGGTCGGGGTGTCGGCGGTCCAGACATGCACGCCGGCAAAGATCATCACCCCGCCGAACACCGCGTTCAGCGACGGCACGAACAGATAGCGCCGGTTGCCGAGGCCTTCCGCGGCGACGATCTCGATGCTCTCGCCGTCGACGCTGAGCGTCTTGCCGTCGAACGCTTCCGGGATGACGACGTCGGCCAGCGCCTGCGGGCCATTTTCCTTCAGCTGCGGCCCCCAGACGGCGAGCTTCTTTTCGACATTGCCGTTGATGGCGGCCACCGTCTCGGCTGCGGCGATCACCCGTGCCTGCGGGAACGTCTGCTTGATCCGCTTGAGGCCGAAATAATAGTCGGGGTCGGACTGGCTGACATAGATGGTGGTGAGCGTCTTGCCGGTCGCCTTGATCGCCTCGGCCACGGCCCGGCCGTCGGGGTAGGTGAAACCGGAATCGATCAGCACGGCTTCGGTGGCGCCGGAGACCAGCACCGGGGCGCGGAAGAAGCCGTTTTCGCCGGCGGGAAAATGCTTCCAGGAAAGCCCGCTGGCCGCATGGCCAAGCCCGGCGGGAGCAAAGACCGCGGCAGCGCCGGCGGCGAGGGTGGTTTTCATGATGCTTCTCCGTGTGAACATGGATGTCTCCTGGGAATGCGGAATTCGGCGGCCTCGATGCCCGCAAGATGGCAAAAACGGAATGCATATTGAAGGCCGACAAAATAGACGTAATGTATGCTTTCGCCTGACAATGGGGCTGCATCTGCCATGAGCCACGCATGAACCTGAACCGGCTGGCCTATTTCGCGGCGGTGGTCGACGCCGGCTCGTTCACGCGGGCCGCCGAGCGGCTGGGCATCACCAAGGCGGTCGTCAGCCAACAGGTGGCGCGGCTGGAGCGCGATGTCGGAACGACGCTGCTGATCCGCACGACGCGCCGCGTCCATCCGACCGAGGCCGGCCGGACATTCCATGCCCGCTGCCTGCAGGTTCTGCAGCAGGCCGAGGATGCCTTCGACGAGCTCGCGCAGGCCGCCGCCGAGCCGACCGGCACGCTGCGCATCGCGGCGTCCAACGACTACGGCACGTCGGCGGTGGTGCCGGTGGTCGCCGCCTTCAGCGCGCGCTATCCCGCCTGCCGGGTGGAGCTGACGCTGGGCGACGAGACGATCGACCTGGTTTCCGGCCACATCGACGTGGCCATCCGCGTCGGCTGGCTGGCCGATTCCAGCCTGCAGGCGCGGCGCATCGGCACCTTCCAACAATTCATGGTGTGCGGCGCCGGGTTTGAAGGCCGGTTCACGGCCGGGGAACCGCAAGACCTTGCCGGGCTGCCCTTCATCGCCAACATGGCGCTGCGCGAACCGCTGCTATGGCAATTTTCGCGCGGCGACAACGAGCAGCAGGTCGTGCGCATGCAGGCAACGATCGCCATTGACGCGACGCCGGCAGTGCTGGCGGCCGTCCGCGCCGGCGCCGGCCTGTCGGTGCTGCCGGACTTTCTGGTGCGGGACGAGCTGGCCGCCGGGCGGCTGGTGCAGGTCCTGCCCGAGTGGCGGCTGCCCTCCGGCGGCATCTACACAGTCTACCCCGCCGCCCGCTTCCGCCCGCCCAAGGTGACGAGGTTTGTCGAGATGCTGATTGCGGCCGAGCAGAAGCTGGAGGCAGGCGGGCGGGGGCGCTGATGGGCGAAGCAGCGATCTCCCCCCCAACGGCAGGGCTATCGCATAGGGGGCCCCCCTCATCCGGCCGCTTCGCGGCCACCTTCTCCCCGCTGGGGAGAAGAGGCTGGCGTTAACGCCGGCGACCTCCTCTCCCCTCGGGGAGAGGTCGGATTGCCCCGAATTGCCCTTCGCAATTCGGTTGGCAATCCGGGTGAGGGGGCACTTGCCCCTATGCGATTGCTACAGTTGAAACGAAGGCCGGCGTTCTTTCGCGACCCCCTCTGCCCTGCCGGGCATCTCCCCCTCAAGGGGACCCTCAGGGGGGAGATTGGCTGTCATCGGCGCTTTCGCCAGCGTTGCAGGATGAGCGCCAAGGCGGAAGCCGCGCTCTCCCCCCACGTGGGGGAGATGGCCGGCAGGCCAGAGGGGGGCGCTGTCCCGCCGACCTATCAGTCGATGGCCTTAGCGTACCCGCGCAAGTTCCAGCTCATCACACGTTGAAACAAAGGCCGGCGTTCTTTCGCGCCCCCCTCTGCCCTGCCGGGCATCTCCCCCACGAGGGGGGAGATTGGCTCATCACGCCTTCCCCGCCGCATACTCCAGCGCCACCACCCCGTTGCTGAATTGCGTGGCGGAGATCAGCTCGAGCGGCAATTGCGCGCCGGGCGGGAATAGCAGCTTGCCCTGGCCGACGGCACCGGGGTAGCTGAGCAGCCTGATGCGGTCGACGAGGCCATGGCGCAGCAATTCCTGCGCGACGCTGAGGCTGCCATGCACATAGATGTTGCCGCCGCTGCCTTGCTTCAGCCCTCTGACCGCGGCCGGCAAGGCGCCCTGCAGCAACTCGGCCGGCTGCCAGTCCAGCGCCGTCAAGTTGGTCGAGGCGATATATTTCGGCAGCGCGTTGAAGCGGTCGGCGAAGTCTCCGGTCTCCTTGGGCCACGAGCCGGCAAAGATCTGATAAGTCGTGCGCCCCAAAAGCATGGCGCCGCTGTCGGCAAGCTCGTCGTCCTTGAATTTTTGCATTTCATCGTTCCAGGCCACGCTCGGCAGCTTTTCAACCTCGGCAATGCCATCGACGCTGATGAATTCGGTGATGATGAGTTTTCTCATGGCGGGTTCCTTCTGTCGGGGCGGCCGTGCGGGTCTTGTGCGAACTGCACCGTCAACTAGCGCGGCGCTTTTTCAGGTGGAGGGGTTTTCCCCGTTCGCTTCCAAAGACCGATACCGTGGGAAAAGCTTCTCCGACCTGCCCGTCGTTCGGTCAGGCCACAACGTCCGCGTTGGGTGGGAGGCCGGTCTTTTTTGCCTGTCCCCGATTGGATCTGGTTCGTAATTACGGGCTGGCTACAGGTGGGCAATACCGCCTTTCAGCAGTCCTTCGCGGACGTGCTGCACATCAGACTCCTGGGCATAGTGCAGGGTGGCGATAAATGAATCGAGGTCGAATTGGGGATCGAGCGTTCTGATCTTGCCCAGATGCGCCGCGGCCGCGATTTCGTCGCCGAGCCAGCCGTAGCAGGCAGCGGCGAAAGCGTGCTGAACCGAGTCCATGGCTGACAGATGCATGAAAGCTTCGATCGCCTCGCCATACTGGCGCGCGGCGAAATGCGCCTTTCCCAGATGGCTCCAGAACCTCTCCGGGTGGTGCGGGTTCAACTGCATCGCCTTGCGGATCCATTCAATTCCCTCTTCCGGCCTCCCCAGCCACGTCAACAGCTCGCCTTGCTGCACCACCACGAGGTCGTAATTGGGATTGAGGGCCAGCGCCCGCTCTTGATGGTAGCGCGCCGTGGTCAGCTCGTTGTTGTTCACGTTCACCGCCGCAAGAATGCGGTGGACATCGGCATCGTTGTTGTCCAGCGCCAGGGCCCTGTCCAGCGCTGCCATGATGTTGTTCCAGACGGCATCCCTGTCTTCGCACCAGTTATGGACCCAGGCCTGGCCAAGAATGCAGGCCCGCCAGGCATGGGCATGGGCATAATCGGGGTCGAGCGTGACGGCCCTTTCTATCAAGGTTTGCGCGCGTTCATTATCCGCAATCGTGCTTCGGTGATGCAGCACCTTGGCAGCAAGCACACATTCATACGCGGCCATGTTTGCAGGTTTCGCCCGCGCGAGCTGGTCCCGCTGAGCCGCCTCGACACGGCCGGGCAGCGTGGCTGCGATCGCCGCGGTCACCTCGTCCTGAATCGCGAATATGTCGTCCAGCTTCCGGTCGTATTTGTCCGCCCAGATATGAGCGTCATTCGCCGTGTCGATGAGCTGAACCGTCACGCGCACCCTGTCGCCGATCTTGCGGACGCTTCCCTCCACCAGGTATTGGACGTCGAGTTTCTCGGCCACCTCGCGCACATTCACGGCGCGGTTCTTGTAGACGAACGCGGAATTGCGTGAGATGACGAACAACTCATGGTGGCGGGACAGTTCGGTGATGATGTCCTCGGTCAGTCCGTCCGCGAAAAATTCCTGCTCGGGGTCGCCGCTCATGTTGCTGAATGGCAGCACCACTATCGAAGGTTTGGAGATGGATCGCTTTGCCTCGACTTGTGGCAGGACAGGACTGTCAAACCCAACGCGATAGAGGCGAACCGGGCGGCTGATGTTCTTTAACGTCTTCTCGCCCAGGTCCTCCATGGCAATTTCGAGACGGTCGGCAATTTGGGTCGCCACCGCTGCGGTCACGCAGATACCGCCGACGTCGGCGAGTTGCTCGATGCGCGAGGCAATATTGACGCCGTCGCCGAAAATGTCGTCATCGTCGAAAATGATGTCGCCGAGATTTATGCCGATCCTGAATTCGATACGCCGTTCTTGCGGCACATCCGAATTGCGCCGTTTCATGCGCTGTTGGATTTCCACGGCGCATTTCACGGCATCGGTCACGCTCTGGAACTCAACGAGCATGCCGTCTCCGGTTGTCTTGATGATCCGGCCCTTGTTCTTGGCGATGGCGGGATCGACCAGTTCTATGCGATGGGTCCGAAGGCGTGCGAGCGTGCCGGATTCGTCGGCCTCCATTAGCCGGCTGTAGCCCGCCATATCGGCGGCCAGAATTGCGGCCAGTCTCTGTTCCATCATTGAACCAAAAACCAAGCCTACCCTTCCTGGGCTGCCAAATCCAGCAATTTGGGCTTGTGGCTGAATCAAGAACTACGGCAGCAGCAAGAAAGGGCGCCTTCCGCCTGGTGGCTGCCAACTCGATCGCATCAATCGCGGAGACGCCCCGATCCGCGCGGCGTCAAACTCGTCGAGGCGATATATTTCGGCAGCGCGTTAAACCGGTCGGCGAAGTCTCAGTCCCCTTGGGCCGGCAAAGATCTGATAGGCATGCGCCCCAAAAGCATGGCGCCGCTGTCGGTAAGCTCGTCGTCCTTGAATTTTGCATCTCATCGTTCCAGGCCACGCCCGGCAGCTTCTCGACCTCGGCAATGCCATCGACGCTGATAAATTCGGTGATGATGAGGTTTGGCATGGGCGGGCTCCTTTCTGGCAGAGGACGGATGGCGCTGGCCTTTTGCGACACGCTCTGGGAAAAATAGCGCGGCGCTCTGCTTTTTAGTCGATGTCCGACATGAGCGTCGACTTCGGTCGACCTGACGCCCGGCGCCAATTGCAGTCGATCATCGCCAACAAGCTGAAACAGTGCCGGGCCCTATATGCCGGTACGCCCGGCGGCTTCGAAATACCGCGTGCTCGACGCCCTGATGAGCCAGACGCTGGCGATCAGGACAAGCTGAAGCGGAAGGCGACAACGGCAGTCGCGGTGGAGGATACCAACGAACACCCGGACATACCCTGAAGCCACGCCAGAATGCGATTCATTTCGCCGGTCAGATATCACCCGTGTCGCTATCGAAAGTGCGTACAATAGTCGTCATGCGGTCGATGATACGATCGATAATTTTTCGCCGCTCTAAGATTCTCGGTTTGACCGCCAACACCTCCACGACATCTTCCCGTGGCGGCGTTTGACCCGTAAAATGATACAGTTCGATCAAGTGATCCAATTGGTCCCGCTTGATACCCTCGGCAGCGCAGAGACCATTGAGCGCCTCTTCCTTCTCAGTGGCCCAATACTCCTCAAATTTTGCCTTCACGTCAGTACCTTGACCAATTAGCGGCATATTCTGTCTTATGAATTTTTCGATCAGCTCTCGTTTGCTGCGCAGCGATGGTTCAGACGAGATAATGTCTAGAATTTCAGCTAGGCGTTGGTCGCGTTCGCCTTTATCGTCCGGCTTTATGTTCGTGTTGTTTAATAGCTGGAGAATATAGGCAACATTGATTTTGTCCTGTCTGATCAACTCAAGCTCGAAATCGATATCTTGAATGATCGACACGGGCACAGCGTCGTCTTGCTTTCGGGTTTGATCATAGATGTCGAGATATTTACTCTTGAAGTCGTCGAACGTCTGGGGGTTCATCGCCAGATCCGACCAATCGAATTGCGCAAATACGCTCAACACGTTCCTGACTCGAGCAAGTTCTCGGAATGCACGAACAAATTGAAGTCGCGCACTTTCATCGACGAGGGAATCCACACGTTCTACAGTTGGTGTGATCGCCAGAAGCGCTTCAACCGCAGCATCAAACTTCCGGACCTGATCCTCATAGGGCTCGATAAGAATTGTTTCACTCGCTCCCTTGTCCGCAAAGAGAGCTACGGCTTCATCGGTCGCCGTCTTGAGATTTCGGAATGCTACAATGTTACCCTGAGACTTAACTTCGTTGAGAATGCGGTTTGTCCGAGAATATGCCTGTATCAAGCCGTGATACTTAAGGTTCTTGTCTACGTAGAGAGTGTTGACTTTCTTCGCATCGAAACCTGTCAGATACATCGCCACGACAAGCAGAATGTCCACCCGATCCTTATCGTTAAAGTTCTCCCTCTCGCGCTCTTTGATCCGTTTCGCTATGTCCTTGTAGTAGTTGTAGAAGCTCTGCCCGTCTCGTGTCGAGAAGCTAGTACCGTACATGGCATTGTAGTCAGTTATGTAGCCCTCAAGTTTGTCTCGGCTGTGCCGATGGGCCGGCGCATCCATCGCGATGTCGAATTCGGGTTCGGCGATAAGCCCGTTAGCCTCCTTGTCATCTTCGTTGGCGGCGAATGTAAAGATAGTCGCCACGCGTAGGTCATGCAGTCCAGCCTCACGCTTGGTGCGGAAGAACTCATAGTATTGGGTCAGCGTATCGACGCTCCCAACCGCAAGCATAGCAGTGAAGTCGCGGCTATGAGTTTTGCGATCATGATTGGTAATGATCCAGTCGACCACGGCTTCAATGCGATCCGGGTTCTCGAAGAATTCACGCGTGTCGATCCCTGCAACCTTTTCATCGATCAGCGAGCCGTCGCGCCGTTTTAACTTGCCCCAATATTCGACCGAGAAGCGCAAGACATTTTCATCACGGATGGCATCAGTGATGACATAGCGGTGAAGGCATTCGCCAAACAGGTCTTTGGTCGTGCGCGCGACAGCCTCACTACGATTGGCGTTCACTTCAAGTATCGGCGTTCCGGTGAATCCGAACATCTGATAGTTAGTGAAGAAGGTCGTAATGCGCTTGTGTGTCTCGCCGAACTGCGAGCGGTGGCATTCATCGAAAATGAACACGACGCGCCGACCGCGCAACGGCTCCATACGCTCAAGGAACTGTGACTTCGAAATGGCCGCGTTGAGCTTCTGAATCGTTGTAACGATGAGAGGCGTATGCTGGTCAGTGAATTGCCGTACCAGCGTGTTCGTGTTGTGGGTGCCGTCAACGCTTCCTTCGCTATAGGCATTGAATTCGCGCGTCGTTTGATAATCGAGATCGGCGCGATCGACCACAAACACAACCTTCTCGACGTCCGGCATCTCGGTCAGAATTTGCGACGCCTTGAAGCTGGTAAGCGTTTTCCCGGAACCCGTCGTGTGCCAGATGTAGCCGCCGTGGACGCTGTTTTTCACGCGATCGACTAGCGCCTCGACTGCGTAGAACTGATAAGGTCGCAGCACCATGATCTGACGATCGCCTTCGTGTAGCACTATGTACTTAGCGATCATTTTCGATACGTGGCACCTATCGAGGAACGCGTCGGCGAAATCACCCAGCTGATTAAGCGGTGCGTTTTCATCTTTCGACCACGTGAATGTCTGCTTGAAACTCTGTTTGCGATTGTTGGCGTAGTAACGGGTGTTAACGCCGTTCGAGATCACGAAAATCTGGACGTACTGAAAAAGCCCGCGCCCAGACGTATAGCTGTGCCTATGATAGCGGTTGACCTGATTGAACGCCTCTTTCAGTTCCAGCCCCCGCCGCTTTAGCTCGATCTGAACGAGCGGAAGGCCATTAACGAGCAGGGTCACGTCATATCGATTCTGGTAGCTGCCGGCTTGACCAATCTGATTGGCAATCTGATAACGATTTTGGCACCATTTGTGGGTGTTCATGAACTCGATGAACACACTCGATCCATCCTCGCGAACGAGGTGATACCGATCGCGGAGTGTCCTTGCCCTGTCGAAAACATTCCCCTTGTCAAGGTGGTTGAGAATGCGCGCGAACTCGCCATCGGTCAGCGTCAGTCCGTTGTGCGCCTCGAGTTGCGCCTTGAGATTGGCAATCAGCGCCGTCTCGTCGCGCAGCATCACGCGCTCCCAGCCCAGTGCTCCAAGTCGGGTGATCAGGCTTTCCTCAAGCTGTGCCTCACTCTGCGTCGCCACGATCGCTCCCTTCTTCGGCAAGGAGCAAATCTGGGTCCGCTGCCATTTCCTGATATTCTTTCAACTCGATCACATAGTCTTCGGGAAACTGGGCGTATAGCGCGCGGCTGTAGAGCGGCTTCCCTTCAATCGGCACTTTGTCGTCGAGATAGTCGTTGAAAGCCGGATTGGCGTCATAGTCGGGAATGACTGTCCGCTCGGGTTGCAACGCGAAATAGCTCGCCAACATGTAGCGGATCACCGGTTCCGTGAGGTTGACAACGAGCCGCGCCAAACTGCGGTCGCTTTGCAGCTCCTTGGGTACCGCGCGTCCATGACTGATGTCGCCACGCTGATTGCGGAGCTGACCGATAATTTGGACCAGACTTTCCACTCGCCTTGGAAAGTCAATTTCGATCACATCATCGGCGACCGAAAGGCACTTCAGTGCTCGTTTCACCTGCTGTCCAATCGACGCGTCTTCGAACGCCTTCTTGTCCTTAGGCGGGTCGAGCCTGTTGACGATGGTTTTGGACACTCCCTGAAACAACGATGCGCAACACTCGATGCAGATGTCGGGATGCTGGACCTCGTTACGCTCCGCCTTCTCGATGATGGGAATGTAGTAGCGCAGCTCACTGTTCTCGTCGCTATGCCTCTCGATCAACTCCCGCAACGTTTGCATGATTGCCTCAGACGAACATCTGCTGCAGCAGACCCTTTTTGAAGGTTTGCATCGCATCGATCCTGGCAGAGACGGCGGCGATCTTGTCGTCGACCGCACCGAGGAAGTCTGCAATATTCTGCTGCTCGTCGGGGTCTGTTGGAATGGCGAGCTTCAGGGAGGCAAGATGCGTTCCATACAGATGCACTATCGAGTTACCCTGCGCGAGCCGAGCAACTTCACGCCGTTTATGGCTACGAAGCAGATAGGCAAGAAAAACGCCGTTTATTGATGAACGAATGACGTTCAGGTCGCCACCAAGAGCCACCCCGCCGATGAGCACGCAGGAGGCCGATGGCATATCCAAAGGCGTTTCACCGGAGGCAGGCAAGATCACGTCGCCAGGCTTACTCATAAGCAGACCATCAGCTGCGGCATCGGTAGCCGACACGACTGTTTTGATCCGCTCGCCATAAATCGTGTATAACTCACCATAGCGAATGCAAGGGAGCTTGCCGCCCGCGACGATGTCTTCTTTGGAAATACCTCGTCCCTTGGCAAACTCGGCAATATCGCCGAGTCTAATCTCTTCCCAATCGGGAAACTCAGAGCCATTTGCGCGTTTGAACCGAAGGGTTCGGGAAAATATTTGCTGCATCGTGCCGCGCTTGTAACGTAGCAAAGCATCGAGCCGTCTACTTAGGAGTTCGGCGCGTTCATCGATAGCGCCGAAAAAATCGGCAATCTTTTGCTGCTCATCGAACGATGGCAGAGACATTGGAACCTTGGTGAAGTCGCGAAAATAAAGACGCAAGCGATCGCCCGTTAGACCATAGGAATATGCCCAAAGCCAATATATCGAGCGAGAGCGCTTGAACCAGTGTTCAAAGAATTGCGATAAAGTTCCGAGTTTGGGGACGAGCACGACATAGGCCGGACTGACCATACAGTCGACGGGCGCACGTCCGACCGCACCTTGCCACATCCGCATCATGTTGTAGACCATATCGTCCTTGTTCGCGCGTAGGTTGGCACCGTCGGCAGCGTTGCTGCTTATCTCTCTGTCCAAACTATCCCGACGGACCATTCCACCTTCGATTGTCACGGAGTAAATCGGTAAACCGTCTTCGCCGCGCTGGCGGCCCTGGATGAACGCATCTCCGCCGCGAGAAGGTGCCCACGGATCGGTGAATTCTGAGAAGCGCAACGCAGGGGTCGACGGTTGGTCCGGTGTCAAAGCGGAGGCTCCAATCCCAGACTCTTGCAGAATCCCGCCAGTCGGGTGTCCACATCCCTTTGTCGCTCGTCGATCAATTTAAGCTCCTCCAACACCGCCCCGAGATCGACTAGCGCCTCTTCCTCGAACGTATCCACGTAGCGTGAGATGTTGAGGTTATAGTCGTTCTCCTCGATCTCGGAGAGGGGCGCCGCATAGCTATAGCGTTCTTCGTTTGTCCTTGCTCTATAGGTGGCAATGATCTTGTTGACGTCCTCACTCTGCAAGTTGTTCTGATTTTTTCCTTTATCAAAGTGTGCACTTGCGTCGATGAACAAGATGTTATCCTGCGCTTCTCGGCATTTTTTGAATACCAGTACGCAGGTTGGGATAGCGGTGCCGTAAAAGATATTGGCAGGTAGGCCGATCACCGCGTCGAGATAGTTGCGCTCGGCGACCAGAATCTTTCGAATATCGCCTTCAGCACCGCCGCGAAACAAGGCGCCGTGGGGCAGGATTACGGCCATGGTGCCGTTGTCTGCCAGATGGTGGACCATATGGAGGACAAAGGCGAAGTCCGCCTTGGACGCTGGTGGTAGACGGCCGTAGGTGCTGAACCGATCATCGGTCGAAAAATGCGGATTGGCACTCCAGTTTGCGGAAAACGGTGGGTTCGCTACGACAGCCTCAAATTTGCCGTCGTGCTGTGGCCGTTCAAGCGTATCTTCTTGTCTGATATCGAACTTGCGATAACCGACCCCGTGAAGGATCATGTTCATTCGAGCGAGGTTGTAAGTCGTTCGGTTCAGCTCCTGTCCGTAAAAGCCGCCGACATTGCGCAAACCAACCTCTCGCGCGACGCGCAGAAGCAGTGAGCCAGAGCCACACGCTGGGTCATAAACGCTTTGCAGCCGGTCTTTCCCAGTCGTCACGAGGCGAGCGAGGATTGTCGAAACCTGCTGCGGTGTGTAGAATTCACCGGCCTTCTTTCCGGCGCCGCTGGCGAATTTCCCTATCAGGTATTCATAGGCATCGCCCAAAACATCGCTGTTCACATCTCCTAGGCGGAAATCGACGCTCTTGAGCCGGGTGAGAATTTTTGCGACCAGCTCGTTGCGGTCGCTGACCGTACGGCCAAGTTTAGTGGAGCCGAGATCCATGTCTTCGAAGAGGTGATTAAAGTCTTCCTCGCTTGCGGCCCCCATCGTTGACTTTTGGATATTTTCGAGGATGCGGGTTAGGTCGTCGAGAATGAAGTTATTACCCTTCTGCGCCCCTCGCGTAGCGATCGAAGAGAACAGCTCGGAGGGTTTCAAAAAGTAACCCAGCTCGTCCACTGCCTCCGCACGAACCGCCTCAAGAATCTCGTCGCCTTCGTCGGTACCTTCAGGGATTTCAGCAAACTCGATACCGTCCGCCTCAAGGATCGCGTTCGCATAGAGGTGAATGCGTTCCGACAGATATCTGAAGAAAATGAAACCTAGGATGTAGTCGCGGAATTCATCCGCATCCATCTTTCCACGCAGGTCATTTGCGATCCCCCAAAGCGCCTTTTCCAGCTCCTTTCTCTGCGCTTCGGTCATCCGCTCACGATTCCCCTACCTAGCCTACGTATAGAACAAAACAAGAACTATTGCACTGATTTTGTCACAAGATCAGAGCGGACTCCGAATGGCCCTATGAAGCCCACAGACGCAAGCCTAAAAATGACTGCAGAAAAAACCTCCCCAGATGTCCGCATATTGCATGGGTTGAAAGCAGTCCGACCTTGTATCCTAATTTGGGGTAGTGCCGGGTCGGAGGCGAGAAACTGTTGGCCCAGCGGCGCCCGTCAGCCAACACCATCTCCGTACCCACTTGCCTTCCCCGCATTCCTATCCTAATCTCCCTGAGAAAACCTTTTCCCAAATTCCGTGCATCCGTCGATCACCAGATCGAAACGCTACGGATGCAGTAAGAGAAAAGCTTTTCTCAAATGGGAGGATCGATATCCAAATCATGGCGTCCGATGCGCAGCCAACGCCTGTCAAACAGCCCGTCACCTTGCGCGAGGTGGCAGCCATCGCCGGTGTCAGCGTTGCCACCGCCTCCAAAGCGCTGAACGGGCAGGGGCGGATGACGGCCGAGACGCGGACCCGCATTCGCGAGACGGCGCAGCGGCTTGGCTTTCGCCCGAACAGCCTGGCGCAGAGCCTGTTGCGGCGGCGCTCCTTTACCGTCGGGCTGTTGACCAACGACACCTATGGCCGGTTTTCGCTGCCGCTGATGGCCGGCGTTTCCGATGCGCTGGTCGATGCCGGCGTCTCGGTGTTCCTGTGCAATGTCGAGGACGACCCGCGCCTCGCCCAGCTGCATGTCGATGCCATGCTCGACAAGCGCGTCGACGGCATCATCGCCACCGGCAAGCGCATCGACCGCCATCTGCCGGTCGACCTCGCCAATCTCGGCATTCCGGCGATCTACGCCTTCACCGAGCCCGATCCCAACGCCATCGCTTTCGTGTCCGACGATGCCGGCGGGGCGCGGCTGGCGGTCGAGCACTTTTGCCGGCTCGGGCGGCGGCGCATCGCCCATGTCAGCGGTCCCGCGAGCTTTGCCGTGGTGCATGCCCGCGCCGAAGCCTATCGCGAGGTGCTGGCCGAGAACGGCCTGCCGGTCATGGAGCCGCTGCTCGGCCCCTGGTCGGAGGCCTGGGGCCACGAGGCGGTCAGAAAACTGTTCGACGGCGACGACGGCTCGCGCGAAAAGCCCGATGCGGTGTTTTGCGGCAACGACCAGATCGCGCGCGGCGTCATCGATGCCTTGCGCGAGCGCGGCATCGGCGTGCCGGACGAGGTCGGCGTCATCGGCTTCGACAATTGGCAGATCGTCGCCGAGGCAACCCGCCCGCCACTGACCTCGGTCGACATGAATCTCGCAGCACTTGGCCGCGAGGCCGGCCTTGCCTTGCTTTCGCTCGTCGGCGGCGAACCCGCTCTGCCGGGCATCAGAAAACTGCCGTGCCGGCTGGTGGTGCGTCAGTCATGCGGCCGTCCGCCGGACGGCTGAACGAAACGGGCCGTGTCGATTGTCACCCGCTTGTGGGGGCGCGGCTAAATTAAGACGCTAAATTAAAACCATGTGGAGGAGAAGCATGAGAACCACCATTACCGGGCTCGCCATCGCCGCGAGCATTTTCGGCACGCTGGCAACGGTCGGCTCGGCCGCCGCCGACACCGCCAACATCTGGGTTCGCGCCGACGGCTCGAACTTCATGCCGCGCATCGTCGATGCCTTCAACAAGGGCCATCAGAACCAGATCAAGCTCGACATCATCCCCAACGCCGAAATCATCCCGAAATACGGTGCGGCCGCCGCCGGCGGCACGGCGCCCGATGCGCTGTCGCTCGACCTGATCTACACGCCGTCCTTCGCCGCCGCCGGCCAGCTGGAAGACATCACCGACTGGGCGAAGTCGCTGCCCTATTTCGCCAGCCTGTCGCCGGCGCATGTCAAGACCGGCACCTATAAGGGCCGCATCTACGGGCTGCCGTTCTCGGCCGATAGTTCGGTGCTGATCTGGAACAAGAAGCTGTTCAAGCAGGCTGGCCTCGACCCGGAAAAGGGTCCGACCAACTGGGCCGAGATCGAAGCCGACGCCGAAAAGGTCAATGCGCTCGGCGGCGACATCAAAGGCTTCTATTTCTCCGGCAATTGCGGCGGCTGCAACATCTTCACCTTCACGCCGCTGATCTGGGCCTCGGGCGGCGACATCCTGACTGAGGACGGCTCCAAGGCGACGCTGGACACGCCGCAGATGCGCGGCGCCATCGACCTCTACCGTTCGATGGTCAAGAAGGACCTGGTGCCCGCCGGCGCGCAGACCGACACCGGCTCCAACTTCTTTGCCGCCTTCGCCACCGGCAATATCGGCATCTCGCCGTCCGGCGCCTTCGCCATCGGCGCACTGAACACGCAATATCCCGATATCGACTACGGCATCACCTTCCTGCCCGGCAAGGACGGCGCCTGGTCGTCGTTTGCCGGCGGCGATAATTTCGTCGTCACCAAGGGCACCACCAAGGTCGCGGTGGTGAAGGAGTTCCTCGACTTCGCCTATTCGCTCGAGGGCCAGACCATCCTGGCGAAATACGGCAGCCTGCCGGTGCGCGGCGACATCGCCAATGAGGCGCTGAAAGACCTCGACCCGCGCTACAAGGTTGCCGCGGAGGCAATGTCCAAGGGGCGCACGCCCTATTCGGTGGTGTTCAACGACCTGATCAACTCGGCCAACGGTCCTTGGAACCAGATGATGAACGAGGTCTTCTTCGGCGAAGACGTCGACGGCGCCATCGCCAACGCGCAGGAGACGATGCAGTCGATCATCGATTCGGCGCCGCAGAAGTAAAGCGCCCACCTCCCCCTCGAGGGGAGGTCGGACCGAAGGTCCGGATGGGGTCGTCGCGGCAGTGCTCGAGGTTCTTTTGCGTCGGCGCACTTCGCAGAGGACCCACCCCCGGCCTTCGGCCGGACCCTCCCCTCAAGGGGGAGGGGGACGCAGCGCTAACAGCAGGGCTATCGCGTTGAGAAAAGACCCCCTCATCCGGCCGCTTCGCGGCCACCTTCTCCCCGCTGGGGAGAAGAGGCTGGCGTCAACGCTGGCGACCTCCTCGCCCCTCGGGGAGAGGTCGGATTGCCCCGAATTGCCCTTCGCAATTCGGTTGGCAATCCGGGTGAGGGGGTATTCTCCCGATGTGATTGCCCTTCAACCACCGAGCGGCCAGCCATGACCACCATCGCAGCAACCACCGCCGCACCCGCACGCGCATACAAACTGGTCGGCGCCGGCCGCCGGCAGTTGATCGGCCTGCTCTATGTCGCGCCGGCCGTTGCCCTGGTCGTGGTCTTCTTCATCGTGCCGCTTTGCATGACCGCCTGGATGTCGCTGCACAACTGGCCATTGATGGGCGCGCACAGCTTTGTCGGGCTCGACAATTACTGGGCGATCCTGCGCGACACCCGCTTCTGGAACGCGCTGAAGTTCACCGGTTATTACACAGTGGTGGTGACGATCGCGATTTTCGCCGTCGCCTTTCCGCTGGCGCTGTTCATCGAAAGACCGCGGCAGCTGACCGGCCTTTACCGCACGTCCTTCTTCATGCCGGCGGTCATCGGTTTTGCCTCGGCCAGCCTTTTGTGGTCGTGGCTGCTCAATGTCGATTCCGGCCTGTTCAGCCCGGCCGCCTTCGAGCTTGGCCTGACCGAGAAGAAATTCAACCTGCTGGCGACCTTCCAGCCGGCCTTCTGGTCGATCATCGCCATGGTGGTGTGGAAGGTGGCGGGCTTCACCATGATCATCCTGATGACCGGCCTGCAATCGATCCCGCCGGACCTGCAGGAGGCGGCGATGATCGACGGGGCAGGGCCATTCGCGCGGTTTCGCGCCATCACCCTGCCGCTGATGCGTCGCACGCTGGCGCTGGCGCTGATCCTGTCGGTGGCCGGCTCGATTCTCGCCTTCGACCAGTTCTACATCATCCTGCGCGGCGGCCCGCGCAACCAGACGCTGACCGCCGTCTACTGGATCTTCAACCAGTCCTTCGTGTCGTTCAAGCTCGGCTACGGCGCCGCGCTGTCGATGGTCCTGCTGGTCATCCTGGTGGCGCTCAGCCTCATCCAGCTGCGGCTGCTGCGCCAGCCAGAGGGGGTCGACTGATGGCGCAGGCCCGCAGCCGCAAACGCCGGATAGGTATGCAGTTCGCAGAGCACGCCACCGGCATCACCGCGTCCATACTGTTCCTGGCGCCGATCGTCTGGACCGTTCTTTCGGCGTTCAAGCCGGCGCAGGAGGCGCGCCAGCCACCGCTGCCGCCCTGGCCGACAACTGGGTTCTCGCTCGAGAACTACGCCACGCTCAACACCTTCGGCGATGGCCTCTGGCTGCCGGCGCAAAACAGCATCTATGTCTCGGTCATGACGGTGGTGCTGTCTGTGATCGTCAGCGTGCTCGCCGGCTACGGTTTCTCGCGCTTCCGCTTTCCGCTGAAGAACCTGCTCTTCGTCGTCATCCTGTCGACGATCATGATCCCGTTCCAGTCGATCCTGACGCCGATCTTCCTGGTGCTGACAAAAATCGGCCTGCACAACACGCTGACCGGGCTGGTCTGCGTCTACGTCACGCTGCAGCTGCCGTTCTCAATCTTCATGATGCGCAACGCCTTCGACGCGGTGCCGCGCGAGATCGAGGAGGCCGCGCGCATGGACGGCGCCAACAATGTCACCATGCTGCTTAGGGTCATGCTGCCGCTGGTCTGGCCGGGCATCGTCACCATCGCGCTGTTTGCCTTCCTTGGCGCCTGGAACGAGTTTCTGGCGGCCCTCGTGCTGATGACCGACCAGTCCAAATTCACGCTGCCCATCATGATGACCGCACTCCAGTCCGGCCGCTTCGGCGCCATCGACTGGGGCGCCGTGCAGGCCGGCGTCACCGTGATGATGGTGCCGTGCCTGGTGCTCTTCCTGCTGCTGCAGCGCTTCTACATCCGCGGCCTGATGGCAGGAGCCGTCAAGTGACCAATCGAATTGAACGGAGTAAATTTATGACCGCATCGCAATCCGCCAGTCAGGGCGCCAAGCCGAAACTCGCATTCCGCCCGCTGCCGGTACCGCAGGTCGACGTGCGCGGCTTCTGGGGCGACCGTGTCGATGCCGTTGCCAGCAAGACCGCCGGCATCCTCTACGACCGCTGCGTCGAGGCGCGCATGCTCGAGCAGATCGATCCCGACCGGCCGTCGCCCGGCGTCGTCATTCCGTTCCACTCACCCTCGCCGGACGAGGCAGCCACCGCCGGCAACGAATTCACCGGATCGACGGTGACGACCCAGATGTTCTGGGACAGCGACTGGGGCAAGACCATCGAGACCGCCGCCTATTCGCTCTACCGCCGCCGCAACGAGGAGCTGGAGAAGAAGATCGACGCCGTCATCGACATGTACGGCAAGCTGCAGCAGCCCGACGGCTATCTGTCGAGCTGGTACCAGCGCATCCAGCCCGGCCTGCGCTGGACCAATCTGCGCGATTGCCACGAGCTCTATTGCGCCGGCCATCTGATCGAAGGCGCGGTCGCCTATTACCAGGCCACAGGCAAACGCAAGCTGCTCGATATCATGTGCCGCTACGCCGACCATATCGCAGAAACATTCGGTGCCGAGCCCGGCAAGAAGAAGGGCTATTGCGGCCACGAGGAGATCGAGCTGGCGCTGGTCAAGCTGGCGCGGGTGACGGGCGAGCGCAAATACATGGAGCTTGCCAAATACTTCATCGATCAGCGCGGCCAGCAGCCGCATTATTTCGACGAGGAGGCGCGCGCCCGCGGCGCCGACCCGAAGGCCTATCACTTCAAGACCTACGAATACAACCAGTCGCACAAGCCCGTTCGCGAGCAGGACAAGGTCGTCGGCCATGCGGTGCGGGCGATGTACCTCTATTCGGGCATGGCCGACATCGCCACCGAATATGGCGACGACACGCTGCGGGTGGCGCTCGACCGGCTGTGGGACGATCTCATGACCAAGAACCTTTACGTGACTGGCGGTCTCGGGCCATCGTCGCACAACGAGGGTTTTACCGCCGATTACGACCTGCCCAACGACACCGCCTATGCCGAGACCTGTGCTTCGGTCGGCCTGGTGTTCTGGGCAAGCCGCATGCTCGGCATGGGCCCAAATGCGCGCTACGCCGACATCATGGAGCGGGCGCTCTACAACGGCTCGATCTCGGGCCTGTCGCTCGACGGCTCGCTGTTCTTCTACGAAAATCCGCTCGAAAGCCGCGGCGCCCACCACCGATGGAAATGGCACCGCTGCCCGTGCTGCCCGCCCAATGTCGGGCGCATGGTCGCCTCGATCGGCAGCTATTTCTATGGCCTGTCGGACACAGCACTTGCCGTCCACCTCTATGGAAACGGCACGGCTCGTTTCGATATCGCCGGGGCGCAGACAGAGCTCACCCAGACCAGCAATTATCCCTGGGACGGCGCGGTCTCGATCTCCGTCGAACCGGAAGCGCCGACCGAGTTCACCTTGCACCTGCGGCTGCCGGCCTGGTGCCGCAAGGCAACGCTCAAGGTCAACGGCGCCGATATCGATCTGGATGCTGTCACCAGTGACGGCTATGCCGCGATCCGCCGCGAATGGCGCAAGGGCGACCGCGTCGAGCTCGATCTCGAAATGGCCGTCGACCGCCTCTACGCCAACCCGCAGGTGCGGCAGGATATCGGCCGCGTCGCACTGGCGCGCGGACCGCTGATCTATTGCATCGAAGAGACCGACAATTCCAGCCAGCTGCACCGCATCGCTCTACCGCGAACGGCCGACATCGAGACACACAAGCAGCCGAACCTTCTGGGCGGCGTCGTGACACTTTCGGCTATTGCCAAGAAGGAGGCTTTCGAAAACTGGGAAGAGGGGCTCTACCGCACCGAACCGCCGGCGGTCGAGGAAGCGAAAGTCACCGCCGTGCCGTACTTCGCCTGGGACAACCGCGATCCCGGCGAGATGCTGGTCTGGCTCAGGGACGAATAAAGCCCGACGGCGGCGCCCGGCCGATCTCCTCGGCCACAAGTTCCTGCAGCTGCCAAAGATTGCGGTCGCGGATGCCGCAGGCGTCGAGATGGCGAATGGTCTCGAACAGATATTCGGCGCCCGAACCCCAATGGCCGACGGCCGTGGCCAGGGTCGCCGCTATCGCTCGCTTTTCGAGCTTGCCGGCATAACGCGGATTGGCGGGATCGACAACGAAACCAAGCGCTTGGCGCATGCCATCGCCCGTCCTGACCTGCAGCCAGCGCGGCACGTTGACGGCCGGCAGGATGGTCATCTCGCGGCGCAGCAGCGCTTCGAGATTGGCCGCCACTGGCTCGGCGATCTCGAACACCATCCCCTGGCATTGGCCGCCGCGGTCGAGCGCCATCATCAGGCCGGGCTGCTCCACCGTGCCCCTGAAGCGCTGCACCGTAAAACAGAACGAACGGTGCCAGCCCGTCGCTACGGCCCGTTCGCCACCCCTGACCTCGCCGGCCGGCTTCCATAGCAGCGAACCATAGGCGAACAGCTTCACCGGCCCGGCCGGCGCGCCGGCCAGCACCTCGTCGCGAATGCGCGCGTAATCGGCATCGGTCATGTAGACCATGCCCGGCGTCGGCCCGGCGTCCTCGACCGCCCGCAAGGTGCGGGCGACCAGCGCCTCGGTCAGCGCCATCGGTGACTTGCGCGGCGCCGACTGACGCCGCGATGCGGCGGAAATGACCTTGCTCATCCTCACACTCTCAGCTTTGCCGCCATGTTGCCGAAGGCTGGAGGATTCTCAAGGGCCGAGTACGCGGGCGCGGCATCAGGGTTCAAAACTGTCGTGTACAACAGCTTGACGGAATCGCACAAAATACGCGGCGGACTTTTGCGCGTCGAATTCCAGCCACGGCACCGCATCGCTCTGCCGCGAACGGCTGAGATCGAGGCACACAAGCAGCGAACCGTCTGGGCGGCGGCGTCACGCTTTCGGCGATTGCCAAAAGGAGACTTTCGAAAACTGGAAAGGGGCTCTACTGCACCGAACCGCCGGCGGTCGAGGAAGTGAAAGTCGGCGCCGTGCCGCATTTCGCCTGGCACAACCGCGACCCCGGCGAGATGCTGGTCTGGCTCAGAAGCGCCGGATAGCGGTATCGCCAATTTGAGCCGCGTGAACGCCTTGAATTCGCCGGGGCGCGCGTCATCTAGCTTTGAGTGGCGCCTGCCATTTGAACGGGTGGAGGCAGATTTTGGCGCTCGAAGCTGTCGCGCGTCCGAACGCCGGTGGCCGCTTTGTTGCGGTAGCCGTCGTCGCGGTGCCGTTGGCTTTCGTCGTCAGTGGGCTGGCCATTCGCTATGCCGCATTTGCTTCGGTTTCGGCAGAACCCGGCTTCGCGGCCTATGCCCAGGCGCTCTGCCGCTGGGATTGCGCGTGGTATGTCGGCATTTCCGAACACGGCTATGAGCGCTTTCCCATTCCAGGCCAGAGCAATGTCGGACGCTGGGGCTTTTTCCCGCTCTATCCGATGCTGGTGGCGGCAATCCGGTCTGTTTTCCGCTTTCCGACGATACTCGTCGCGTCGATCACATCGATTGCGTGCAGCTATGCCGCCTGTCTGGTGGCGTGGCCACTGCTCGAGAAGAACATGCGCGCTTATGTTCTGTATTGCGCCTTCCTGCTCAGCGGCCCGTTCTCCTATCACTTCACGACTTTCCTGACCGAACCTCTTTTCGTACTCCTGACTTCGTGCGTTTTTCTGGCGTTCAAACGCTCCAGCTATCTGGCTGCGGGACTGTCATCGGCTCTCCTGTCGGCAACCAGGCTCGTCGGGGTGCTCGTTGTATTCGCGACCGTCATTCAGATGTTCACGGATTACCGCGCAAAGGGCGGATCGACGCTGTCGTTCCCGCGTTGGCTGCTTGGCCGACCGGATCTGCTGGTCGCCATCTTCATCTCGCCAGCCGGCCTATTCGCCTACATCCTGTTTCTCTATCTGACCGTCGGCGACGGCTTTGCCTTCCTGCACGTGCAGCGCGCGTTTGGACGGGTGCCGGGCAATCCGCTCGCCTTTATATGGGACGGGTTTTCGGCCGTTCCGACAACTGGATGGCTGCCCACGGCGCCGCAATGGAGCGCGCTCGCCGCACTCATCGGACTGGCGCTATCGGCGGTTCTGGCGGTTCGCAGGCAATATGGCGCCGCGTTGTTCTGCGCCTGCTGCATCATCCTGCCGCTGATCACGAACCTGGCCTCGATGGTCAGATACGTCGTTGGGCTTGCACCTCTGACAATATTGCTGGCCATGCTGTCGTCGGCGTCGAAGCTGACTTTTCTTGCGGCTCTGGCTCTCTTCCTGGGCGCCTGTTATTTCATGACCGTGGCATGGATCGGAGGCTATCTTGCCCTGGTCTGACATTTCGGGCCGGTATCTGCGCGGGGCCAGGCTTGCCAGCTACGCGCTGGCGGCGGTTCTGGCGGGAACGGAAATCGTCATTCTTGCGCTTGCTCTCAATCCGAATGTCAACGCCGATTATCGCGCCTATTACATTGACCGGACGACGACCTGCCTCAATCGCGATGCGGTCGGCAGCTATACCCTAGGCGAGACGGTGTCGTTCCGGTCCGACGGAGCAAAAAAGGCAGCCGGCATGAGGGTCTGCGGCTGGTCGGGACCCGTTGCCGACGGCACCCATTCCCTAGGCGAGACCTCGCGGCTTCGGCTGAAGATACCGCCGCTCCACGACAGTGTGACGGCCACGCTGCAAATGGCCGCCGCCATTCGCCCGCCGCAGGTCACGCAGCGGATTATTATTTCGGTGAATGGCGTTCGGGTGCATGCGGTGACGCTGTCCGGCAAAGAGCCGCGAACGGTCTCGTTCGTCATTCCAACGGCGGCCCTCGCCGGGGCCAGGATACTCGATGTCGCCTTCGACTACCTCGACGGCATTCCGCCAAGTTCGGCCGCCAGCAACATCTACAAGCGCGCCATCAAATTGTTGTCGTTCCGGCTCGATCCTGTTGAGCCGGGTTAGGGCGGGCGATCACGTTGCTGGCCGGGTCTTCGCTGCGCAAAAACCCACCGGTCGAGCATGAGAAGATTGACCGCTGGAACAAGCAAGCATGTAACCAGAATGGCGATGATCGGCGGCAGGCCGAGTTTGGCCGTCAAAACCGCCGGCGCCGCGTAGGCAACGGCGAAGCCTGTCGCCGTCAGCAAGAAAAAACGCGGAGCTTCCGATCGATGCGATCCGCTCGACGCGAAAGTCACGAACTTATGCGCGAGATAAGAAAACAGGGCGGCTGCGGTGTAAGCCGCGAGCGAGGCACCGACCGGCGAGAGGCCGAACCGTTGCCATTTTACCAAAGCGGTGGCCATCACTGCATAAAGGATCGTTGCGGCGATGCCGACCGACCCGAAGCGCGCCAGCACCCTCAGCCCGGCGTCGCCGGTTGAACGGCGCTCAGACACGCGCACTACACGCATACTGCGCTCCAAGCGGCAAAGGCGCGAATACCCGCTCGACCCTTCTGGCCAAGGGCCTTGCCGATGGCAGCAGCAGGAAATGCTCGGAGCGGATGTCCCGGAAGCCTGTTTCCTGAAAAACGGACCTCGCTTTGGCGGCGTTGAGCAGAACCGCGTCGTGATCGAACGGACACCGGAACACAGCAAGGCGCGTCAGTGGATTGTAGGGATTGTGCTCGATAATGCAGGCGACGCCGCCCGGCCGTACGACGCGCCGCATTTCCAGGAAGAAATCGAGCCAGGAGGAGGGCGGAACGTGATGGACGACGCAACTAGCGAAAGCCAGATCGAACGTGCCGTCCTCGTAAGGCAGCCCCTGAGTGCTGCAGGTCCTGTAGGCCACACGCGGATTGTGTTGGCTGGCGTGCAAAATCGATTCTTGCGAGACATCGCAACCATCGACGCTGTCGAAAGCACCGTCGAGGTAGGGGTGGAGCGAACCGACGCCGCAGCCGACATCCAGCGCCCTTACAGCCGACCCACCCTGCCGAAGCTTTCGCTCGAAGACCAGACGCCGCAGCAGATCCGCCTTGGCGACAAGGAAGAAGTCGTGGCTGAGTCCGGAAAACCGGATGGACCCTTCGACCGCCTCGCCATAGTTGGATTTATAGCTGTCGAAGAGTTCGGCCATTGGCGGGGACTCCACTCCTGGGTTTGTGAAACGATCGGCGGCGCTCACCGGAGGCGGCACGCATCGACTCGTCGAAGCCGGTGAGCCGATCGATGACATAAAGCGGGCGGCGTTTCACCTCGGCGTGGATGCTGCCGACGTAGAGTCCGACCACGCCGGTCATGAAAAGGTTGATCCCGCACAGGAGCGACACGATCACCACCGTGGATGTCCACCCGGCAATGATCCCGGTTTCAAAAAACCAGGCAAAGATGGCGTAGGCGCCAAAGACCCCCGCAAGCGCGGAAATGACCAACCCGCCCCAGAGCGCCAGGCGCAACGGCTTCTCGGAGAAACTGACGATGCCGTGAACCGCAAGGTGCATCATCTTCCAGAACGGGTATTTGGTCTGGCCCAGGGTTCGTGCGTGGCGCTCAAATGGCACGGCCGTCTGCTTGAACCCCATCCAGCCGAACATGCCCCTGACGAAGCGGTCATGTTCGGGCATACGCTTGAAGGTTTCCAGCGCCTTGCGGCCGACTAGGCGGAAGTCGCCGACGTCGCGCGGAATATCGACCGACGTCATTTTCTCCAGCAGGCGATAGAAAAGACTTGCCGTAAAGCGCTTGAACCAGGATTCGCCCTCGCGCTTGACCCGGCGGGCGTAGACGATCTCGAAACCTTCCTTCCACTTAGCCACCAGATCGAGAACGACTTCCGGCGGATCCTGCAGGTCCGCATCCATGACGATGACGGCATCGCCCGCAGCGGCGTCCATGCCGGCGGTAATCGCCACCTGGTGGCCGAAATTGCGGGAAAATTCGATCAGCCGAAAGCGCGGCTCGGCGGCGACCACTTTTTGAAGGTATTCGACGCTTCCATCGCGGCTTCCGTCATCGACGAAGATGGCCTCCGTTTCGCCGTCCAGCCGGCCGATAAGCGAACTGATCCGCTCGATCAGCCGAGGCAGCACCTGTTCTTCATTGTATACGGGCAGGACCAGCGAGTAGCGCGGCGGTGACCTGTTCACCGTTATTCCCGGGCCTTGGACCACAGACTCTCGCATGCGGTTGAAAATGGAACGCAAGCTACAAAGTTCCAAAGGCAATTAAGAAACTGCTAATTTAGTTAGTTCTGAAGGGGATACCGATCCTCGAGGAGGACTGAAGGGTGTCGTGGTGACGTCGGACGTCCGCATCGAAGCGTGAAATTATCGGTAGGCTGCCGGCGCGATCGGCCTGGCGAGAAGCAGTCGCTGAGGCATAACCCGTTGACCGCATTGCCTGCTCCCGGACTTGCCTGTTGAAGCAGCACTACGGGTGACCTGAGCGTGCGGGCCGACCGCTTCGACGCATGTCAGACATGGCTCATGGAACATGGTCGCCGAGCCCGGCCGAGTATCGCGCTTGTAGGCCGCCGAGCGTCCTGGCCGGAACCTATCGTACCGGCCGGGCCTTAGCTGGTCCGGCCGGTACGATACAACACTTGCTGGCCAGACGAGGGCGGCCGTCAAGCGGCCGGCCGGATGTTTTGGTTCACCCGGAAGAGGTTGTTCGGGTCGTATTTCTTCTTTAGCGAGGCCAGGCGCTCGTAGTTATCGCCATAAGCCGCCTTGAGCCTTCCCTCGCCCTCGTCATCCATCATGAAGTTCAGATAGGCGCCACCCAGATCGAACGGATGCACGGCCTCCCAGTAGGCCTTGGTCCAGCGCGTCACCGGCCCCGCTTTCTGTGGGTCCGGATCGATCCCGGCGATGACCATCGACCAGGTCGCATCACGGTAATTCCAGGGTGTCTCGTCTTTGCCGACGCGATGGACCGCGCCGTCGATCGGATAGAGATGCATGAGCGATAGCTCGCTCGGTGTTTTCGCCGCCTGCTCGAGATGAGCGTCGATCGCCTCGTCGGACAGCGTCTTGACAAAATCGCCCCGCCAATACCACTGCATCCCCTTCGGGTAGAGCCCATCGAACATGCTCTGCACCGCGGGATAGGGCATCATTCCCATCCAATTGAACCAGGGCGCGGGGAGCGCATCGAGTAGCGGAGCCAGCGCCTCTCTGCCCTTTTCCTCCGGGCCGTTGTAGCAACACATCAGCAGACACATCCGCTTTCCCCAAAACTCTTCCGGGAACGGTGCGCTCGACAGGATCGTCTTGAGCCCGAGGAAGATCCCGAGTTCCTCGGGCGCGCGCGGCAGGAACTCGCGATAATGCTGCATGATGGTGCGGGCCTGGCGCTGATCCCATGCGATCGGCCCCGCAAAGACCATGCTGACCTGGTGGAGCTTGAACACAAAGCTGGTGACGACGCCGAAATTGCCGCCGCCGCCGCGAAGCGCCCAGAACAGGCTAGGGTTCCGCTCCTTGCTGGCGGTGACGAAGCTGCCGTCGGCAAGCACGACATCGGCCTCGACCAGATTGTCGATGGTCAGGCCATATTTGCGCGTCAGATAGCCATGGCCGCCGCTCAGCGTCAGTCCGGCGACCCCGGTGGTCGAGATGATGCCCGCCGGTACGGCCAGGCCAAAGGCATGGGTTGCGTGGTCGAGGTCGCCCTGAGTGCAGCCCGGACCCACCCGCGCCGTACGGGCATCCGGATCGACACGCACGCCGTTCATCGCCGACAGGTCGATCACCAGACCGTCGTCGCAACTCCCCAATCCTGGTCCGTTATGGCCGCCGCCACGTACCGCAACCAGCAAATTGTTGTCGCGGCCGAAATTCACCGCTGTGATCACGTCGGCCACGTCCACACAGCGGGCGATGATCAGCGGCCGCTTGTCGATCATGCCGTTGTAGAGCTTGCGGGCCTCATCATAGCGGGCGTCGCCGGTCCGGATGACTTCGCCCCGCAGGCTTGCTGCGAATTTGGTGATGTCTTCATCGTGCATGACATTCCTCCCTGTTATTGGACCTGTCGGCCGGTCGATGAAACGCTAATCCCGTCCGCTGTTCCCGCAAATGTCACATCGTCCATTTCTGTTGCCCGATCGTTCAGAGTAGGATTAGACCGGATGGGTAGTTGCTCGGGCGGCTGTATTGCCGGATAGTTCGAGATGCCTGGCCGAAAAACTCGTTGTCAAAGGGAGTAGCCGATCGTTTCCGGAGGTGTAGTGCATGGATGTCCTTTCCGATGTGCTCCGAGCCGTTCGCCTCACCGGTGCGATCTATTTCGACGTCGACGCCAGCTCTCCCTGGGTCGGCGAGTCGCCGGGCACGGCCGACATTGCCGCCGCCATCATGCCGGAGGCAGAGCACATCATTTCTTTTCATGCCGTGATGTCGGGCTCGTGCTGGGCCGCGCTGGCAGACGATTCGGTGCCCCCGGTGCTCGTGAACGCCGGTGATGTCGTTGTCTTCCCCGGTGGAGTTCCGAACGTCTTGAGCTCTTCGCCCGGAGCGCGGGGCGAACCCAATATGGCGATGTATTATCGGCCGATTGACGAGAGCCTGCCGTTCGCGGTGATCCATGGTGGCGGGGGAGACGAGCGGACCCGGTTCATTTGCGGGTATCTTGGCTGCGATGCACGTCCCTTCAATCCTCTCCTCGCTGCATTGCCGGCCATCCTGTGTGCCCGCAAGCCCGCCGATGGAAGCAGCTGGGTTATCGACCTGTTTCGGCTGGCGCTGGCCGAAGGTGGCAGTGGGCGGGCGGGCGGTGAAACGATCCTCGCCAAGCTGAGCGAGCTGATGTTTGTCGAGATCATCCGCCGCCATCTCGAGACCCTCCCCGGCGATTCGCGCGGCTGGCTGTCAGGCCTACGGGATCCACATGTCGGCGAGGCGCTCCGGCTCATCCACGCTCGCCCCAGGGAGGAATGGACATTGGACCGGCTCGCCCGCGAAGTAGGGCTCTCGCGCACGGCGTTTGCGAGCCGCTTTACCCACTATGTCGAGGTCTCGCCGATGCACTATCTTGCTCGCTGGCGTCTGCAACTGGCGGGACGTTTGCTCGAACGGCCCGAAATGAGCATTGCGCAAGCGGGTGCCGAGGTCGGCTACGAGTCGGGAGCCGCCTTCAATCGCGCCTTCAAAAAGTTCGTCGGCATTCCACCTGGCACCTGGCGAAAGGGACGGTCGGCGTTGCTCGAGGCTCAAAGATTGCCCGCTGGCGTCGTGCAATAGGAAAGAACTGGCCGGGCGTTGACGCTGCGGTCTGCGTGCCGCGTCCCAATGCTCGAAAGCCCCCTGGCACAAAGCGGTCGACGATGACCGGCCGCCTCGGCGCGCTAGGGCGAGGCGTTTCAGGCTTCGCGCCTCAATCCTTCGCGCGCTCGACATACGCGCCATCCGCCGTCATCACCACCACGCGGGTGCCGGCGCTGATGTGTGGTGGCACCAGGGTACGCACGCCGTTGGACAGCGTTGCCGGCTTGTAGGACGAGGACGCCGTCTGGCCCTTGGTCACCGGCTCGGTCTCGACCACCTCGAAAGTGGCGCGCTGCGGCAGTACCAGCGAGATGGCGATGCTGTTGTATTGCGAGATCTGCACCGGCATGCCTTCCACCAGATAAGGCGCCATGTCGCCGACCACGCTCTCCGGCACCGCCACCTGGTCGTAGCTCTCCGGGTTCATGAAATGAAAGCCTTCGCCGTCCTGGTAGAGGAAAGTGTGCTCGCGCTCCTCGACATAGGCGCGCTCGACCTGCTCGGTGGTGCGGTAACGCTCGGAAACTTTAACCCCGTCGGAGATACGCCGCATGTCGAGCTGGGTGACCGGCGTACCCTTGCCAGGATGAATGTTTTCGGCAAAGAGGATCACATAAAGCTTGCCGTCCTTTTCGACGACGTTGCCTTTGCGTAAGGAGCTGGCGATGACCTTCACGGGTTTCCATCCTGATAAAATTTGTTGGCGCAAATCGGCTGGAGAGGCCGTTGGGTGCGGCCTAGCGCATCTTGGCCGCAATCGCCAGCCCTCTGTGCAATTCGCCTGAAGCCGATGACCGCCGCTTCGCCATGGTGGGCGCCGCATGTCCATGCCGACCGCCGGCCGCGGCTGATCCTGCGCAACGCCATTGCCGCCGGCATGCGCGACTGGTTCGCCCGCCGTGACTTCGTGGAGGTGGAGACATCGGCCCTGCAGATCTCGCCCGGCAATGAAGCGCATCTGTTGGCCTTCGCCACCGAGGCGATCGGGCCGGACGGGCAGCGCCAGCCGCTCTACCTCCACACTTCGCCGGAATTCGCCTGCAAGAAGCTGCTTGCCGCCGGCGAGGAGCGCATCTTCAGCCTCGCTGCTGTCTGGCGCAACCGTGAGCGCGGCCCCTTGCACCATCCGGAGTTCACCATGCTCGAATGGTACCGCGTCGGCGAGACCTATGAGAGCCTGATGCGCGATTGCGCCGAGCTCGTCGCGCTGGCGGCCGAACGGGCGGGCGCAAAGCGTTTTAGCTTCCGCGGCCGCGAGGCCGACCCGTTCGCCGAGCCGGAACGGTTGAGCGTCGCCGAAGCCTTCATGCGCCATGCCGGCATCGATCTGCTGGCGACGATTGCAGCCGATGGCACCACCGACCGCGCGGGATTGCATGCCGCCCTGGTCCAGGCCGGATTGCGGACCGCGCCCGACGACAATTGGGCCGACCTGTTCAGCCGGGTGATGGTCGAAAAAATCGAACCGGTGCTGGGGCAGGGGCGCGCCACCATTCTTTTCGGATATCCGATCTCGGAGGCGGCATTGGCCAGGCCGAGCGCCGACGATCCGCGCACCGCCGAGCGTTTCGAGCTATATTGCTGCGGCGTCGAGCTCGCCAACGCCTTTGGCGAGTTGACCGATCCGGCCGAGCAGCGCCAGCGCTTTGCCGCCGAAATGGACGAAAAGCAGCGTGTCTATGGCGAACGCTACCCGATCGACGAGGATTTCCTCGCCGCGCTCGCGATCATGCCGCAAGCGAGCGGCGCGGCGCTCGGCTTCGACCGGCTGGTGATGCTCGCCACCGGCGCGCTCAGGATCGACGACGTGATCTGGACGCCGGTGGCCGCTTCCTGAGGGATTGTCGATCTCGCCGTTGCCGCTCACCCGCCTGACACCGCTTTGCGCCTTCTCCCATTGCAGAAGCCGCACCGGGACAATAGATGGTGCAGCAGCGGCTGCCCTTCAGCCGGCCGGAAATAACAGGATTATGCGCATGACCGATACGCTCGACGCAGCGAAACTGACCGATCGCGTCGCGGCCCTGGTCGAGGCTGCCAAACGGGCCGGGGCCGATGCCGCCGATGCGGTTGCAGTACGCGGCCGCTCGACCGGTGTGTCGGTGCGGCTTGGCAAGGTCGAAGGCACAGAGGCGTCCGAGAGCGAGGACGTCTCGTTGCGCGTCTTCGTCGGCAGACGCGTGGCGAGCGTTTCGGCAACGGCGGCATCCGACCCCAATATGCTGGCTGAGCGCGCCGTCGCCATGGCCAAAGTGTCGCCCGAAGATCCCTATCAGGGTCTCGCCGATCCGGCCTTGCTGGTCAAAAAGCCGCGCGATCTCGATCTGTTCGACGCCACCGAGGTATCGGCGGACCAGTTGAAGGAAGCAGCCCTTGCCGCCGAGGCGGCGGCGCTTGCCGTCAAGGGCGTCACCAATTCGGCCGGCAGCGGCGCCAGCGCCGGGCTCGGCGGCCTTGTGCTCGCCACTTCGCATGGGTTTGTCGGCCATTATGTCGCGTCGCGCTTTTCGCGCTCGACCAGCGTGATCGCCGGCGAGGGCACCGGCATGGAGCGCGATTACGAATTCTCCTCGCGCCAGCATTTTTCCGATCTCGACGCGCCGGAAGACATCGGCCGCAAGGCCGGCGAGCGCGCTGTACGCCGTATTGGCGCGCGCAAGGCTGCGACCGGGCCGGTCGACGTGGTGTTCGATCCGCGCGTCGCGCGCGGCATTGCCGGCCATCTCGCCGGTGCCATCAATGGCGCCGCGGTGGCGCGCAAGACCAGCTTTCTGCGCGACATGATGGGCAAGAAGGTGGCTTCGGCCGCAATCACCGTCACCGACGAGCCGCTCCGGCGCCGCGGCCAGGCCTCGCGCCCCTTCGACGGCGAAGGCGTCGAGGGCGAGAAATTGTTCATGGTCGACAAGGGCGTGCTCAACCACTGGTTCCTGTCGACCTCGGCGGCGCGGGAACTCGGCCTCGTCACCAATGGGCGCGGCTCGCGCAGCGGCTCGTCGGTCTCGCCATCGTCGACCAATCTCGCCATCGAGCCCGGGGAAAACACGCCGGAAGAGCTGATCAAGTCGCTCGAGACCGGCTTCTACGTCACCGAAGTGTTCGGCCAGGGGGTCGACATGGTGACGGGCGAATATAGCCGCGGCGCTTCCGGCTTCTGGATCGAGAATGGCGAGCTGGCCTATCCCGTTGCCGAGGTGACCATCGCCTCCAATTTGAAGACGATGTTCCTCAACATGGTTCCGGCGAGCGATCTCGACCGCAATTTCGGCACTGCCGCGCCCACGCTTTTGATCGAAGGGATGACCCTTGCCGGAGCTTGATCCGGCCGTCTCGGCCGGCGCTACTGAAGACCTGCAGCTGCTGCGCGACGCTGCCCGCGAGGCGGGGCTCATCGCCATGCAGTACTTCAACAACAATCCGCAAGTGTGGATGAAGGGCGGCACCTCGCCGGTCAGCGAAGCTGATCACGCCGCCGACAAATATCTGCGCGAGACCTTGCTGGCGGCCCGGCCGGACTATGGCTGGTTGTCGGAGGAAACCGTCGACGACCCGGTAAGGCTTGTCGCGCGCCGCACCTTCGTCGTCGATCCGATCGACGGCACGCGCGGCTTCCTCGAAGGCCTGCCCACATGGTGCGTCAGCGTCGCGGTGGTCGAGAACGGCCGCACGCTTGCCGGCGTGCTCGACTGCCCGGCGAAGGGCGAAATCTATTGGGCGCTGCCGGGCGAGGGCGCATTCCTGAATGGCAAGCGCATCGGCGTGCGTCCGCCGTCGGAAACGGCCGAAATCGCCGGACCGAAGGCGATGATCGACCTGATGCCGGCGAAATGGCACAAACGGCTGAAGCGCGTGCCCTATATTCCTTCGCTCGCCTACAGGTTGGCGATGATCGCCGGCGGCCAGCTCGATGCCACCTTCGTCAAGGCCAACGCGCATGACTGGGACATCGCCGCGGCCGACCTCATCCTGCGCGAGGCAGGCGGCGCCGTGCTCGATCGGCACGGCCGCGCGCCGCTCTATGCCGGCGAAGTGATCCGCCACGGCGCGCTTGCCGCCGGCAGCGGCGAACTCCTCGCTGTGCTCGCCGGCGTCATCGCCGGGCTGGACAATTGACCATCATCAATAGTTCCAAAGTCGGCGGCTTTGGTCTAGACCTGTCCCAAACTCACGATATGTGAAGGATCGACATGGCCGCTGAAGACGGAAAGAAACAGCTTTTGCACCTGGTGTTCGGCGGCGAACTCAAGAAGCTGGGCGGCACCGAATTCCGCGACCTCGACGCGCTCGACGTAGTCGGCATCTATCCCGACTATCAATCGGCGCACGCCGTCTGGAAGGCCAAGGCGCAAGCCAGCGTCGACAACGCCCATATGCGTTATTTCGTCGTTCACCTGCACCGCCTGCTCGACCCCGAAAACAAGGCTCCCGGTTGACATCGATGAACCATGAAGCGGTCAAGCGATCAGCCCCGCGGTCGGCGGTCAGACGTCGCAAGCCGAAGACGTTCTGGCGCAAGATCCGCGAACCGCTGGCGCAGTCGCGATTCGTCAAGAATGCGCTTGCCGCGCTGTTTGCGTATTTCGTCCGCCTTGTCCGCCTGACCAACCGCATGGTCGACGGATCGGCGAAGTTTTCCGGCGGCGCCTATGCGCAGCTCGAGCCTGGCATCATCGCGCTCTGGCACGGCCAGCATCTGCTGACGCCGGCCTATTATCCCAAGGGACGGCCACTGGTTGCCATGGTGTCGCGCAGCGCCGATGCCGAGCTCAACGCGCTGATGGTCGAGAAATTCGGCATCGAGGCGGTGCGCGGCTCTGGCGGGCGCGAAAGCGCAAGGCATCTCGACAAGGGCGGCGCCAAGGCGCTCATCGCCCTCAAAAAGTCGCTCGCCACCGGCAAGAATGTCGCCATGATTGCTGATATTCCCCACGGCACGCCGCGCGATGCGGGGCTCGGCGTCGTCCTCCTGGCGCGGCTGTCCGGCCGGCCGATCCTGCCTGCCGCGATTGCCACCAGCCGCCGCAAGGTGATCGAGGGCAGCTGGGACAAGACGACGATCAACTTGCCCTTCGGCCGCTCCTCGATTGTCGTCGGCACGCCTGTCTTCGTGCCGGCCAACGCAGACGCCGCGGAAATGGAACGCAAGCGCCAGGAGGTCACGGCCTCGCTCAATGCCGCGACCGCCGAGGCCTATCGCCTTGTGGACGGTTCGAAATGAGTATGCGCTGGGCGCGCGCCTTCCTGACGGCATACCGCTTCGCCGGGGCCGCCGCGTACCCGCTGGTCGGACCTTATGTCGCCTGGCGCACATCCAGAGGCAAGGAGGATCGCATTCGCCGGCGCGAGCGCTACGGCGTCGCCGGACGCGAGCGCCCCGAAGGCCCGGTGATCTGGATCCATGCAGCCAGCGTCGGCGAGACCATCGCCGTCGTGCCGCTGGTCGAGAGCATTCTCGACTACGGCGTCAACATCGTGCTGACGACGGGCACCGTCACCTCGGCGCAGGTCGCCGAAGAACGGCTGGGCGGCCGCATCATCCACCAATATGTGCCGCTCGACCTCAAGCCGGCGGTCAGCCGCTTCCTCGATCATTGGCAACCGGACCTGGCGATCATCGCCGAATCGGAGATCTGGCCGATGACCATCCTGGAACTCGGCGCCCGCCGCGTGCCGCAGGTTCTGGTCAATGGCAGGCTGTCCGACCGCTCCTTCAAATCCTGGAAGAAGCGCGCCAACATCGCCGAAGCATTGTTCGAAAATCTCGCCCATGTCGTCGCCCAGTCGGATCTCGATGGCGAGCGCTTCCTTTCGCTCGGCGCCCGGCCGGTCACCGTGTCCGGCAATCTCAAGGTCGACACCGCGCCGCCGCCGGCCGACGAACGGGCACTGGCGGCGCTGAAACGCCAGATCGGCGCTCGCCCGACCTGGGCGGCGATTTCGACCCATGACGGCGAAGAGGCGGTCGCGGCCGAAGTTCACGCCATGCTGCACAAGCGGCACCACGGGCTTTTGACGATCATCGTGCCGCGCCATCCCGAACGCGCCGGGCAGCTGGCCGCCCAGATTTCCGGCATGGGCCTGAAGCTGGCGCAGCGCAGCAAGGGCGACAGGATCACCGCCGATACCGATATTCTGCTCGGCGACACGATCGGCGAGATGGGGCTTTATCTGAGGCTGACGGAAATTGCCTTTGTCGGCCGTTCGCTGACTTCCGAGGGCGGCCAGAACCCGCTGGAACCGGCCATGCTGGAGACAGCGGTGCTTGCCGGCCGCAACGTCCAGAATTTTCGCGAGGCCTATCAGCGCCTGCTCGACAGTGGCGGCGCCAAGCTGGTGCGCGACCGCGATATGCTGGCCGGCGCCGTGAATTTCCTTTTGACCAACGAGGTGGCTCGTCACGAAATGATGGCGGCGGGTGCGGCGACGGTCGACGAGATGCGCGGTGCGCTGGCGCACACGCTCAGGTCGCTCGAGCCCTATATCCAGCCGCTGGTCGTCAAGTCGCGCCTGAAGGGCGCGAACGGGCGTTGACGTGACCTCGGAAGCGCCGCCCTTCTGGTGGGAAGAGCCGGACTGGCGGGTCGTGGCGCTGTCGCCGCTTTCCGCCATCTATGCACTTATCGCCGGTCGCCGCATGCGGCACGCGCCGCGCGAAAAAGTCGAGGCGCCGGTGCTCTGCATCGGCAACTTCACGGTCGGCGGCACCGGCAAGACGCCGGTGGCGATCGCATTGGCCGAGCAGGCCCGGCGCATGCAGCTCAATCCCGGTTTCCTGTCGCGCGGGCATGGCGGCTCCTTCGCGCAGCCGCATGTCGTCGATCCGCACCACGACGCCGCCAAGCATGTCGGCGACGAGCCGCTGCTTCTGGCCGAACATGCGCCGGTCGCGGTGACGCCGAACCGGGCCGCCGGCGCCAGGCTTCTGCTGGAGAAGCTCGGCTGCGATTTCCTGATCATGGATGACGGTTTTCAGAGCGCGCGCATCCACATCGATTATGCGCTGGTCGTCGTCGACGCGCGCCATGGCATCGGCAATGGCCGCGTCATCCCCGGCGGACCGCTGCGGGCGAACATCGTCGACCAGCTGGTCTTCACCAGCGCCTTGCTGAAGATGGGCGAGGGCACCGCGGCCGACACGGTCGTGCGCCAGGCAGCGCGCGCCGGCAGGCCGATCTTCGAGGCGCACACCGCCCCGAGCAGCACGGTGATGCTGGCCGGCAGGCGGTTCCTGGCGTTCGCCGGCATCGGCCATCCCGACAAGTTTTTCGACACCGTAGCCGAGGCCGGCGGCGAGCTTGCGCTGACCCGACCGTTTCCCGACCATCATTTCTACAGCGCGGACGAGCTTGCCGAATTGGCGGCGACGGCACGTAAAGCCGGGCTTGGCCTGATTACCACCGCCAAGGATGCTGCCCGCCTGCGTCACGGCGCAGCGCCGCCGGAATTCCTCGACCGGCTCGATGTGCTGGAGATCGACACCGTCTTCGAGCTCGACCATGTGCCGCAACGCATCATCGACGAAACGCTGGATGCCTGGCGGCAGCGCAGGCTTAGAGGCTGACCAGCAGCTTGGGCACCGAGGCAATGCGGGGACCGGAATTTTTCCGCCGGTCGAGTGTATTTTGTTCTTGCTTTGTGCCGGCAGCTATGCTACTAATTTGTATATGGTGATGATTCGCCGACGACCCGCCCTCGAGCCCCGAGGCGGGTTTTTTATTTCAAGATAACTTCTAAGGTTTCGGTGTCGCTGGCTTGACGTCGCGGCAGGAGACGGCGCGCGAAGGATCGCAACGGGGCGACTTGCATTTGCGTCAGACTACCGTCGGCGGCGCAGTTCCGGATGCGCTTCGATCTCGCGGCGCAATGATGCAGCGGCATTCAGATAGGGTTCCTGCCTGGCGACACTCCAATATTTGAGCTCGTCGAGCGGGATGCTCTCGCCGGTCACCGCACAGCGAACGAAGGCGCCGGGGCTAGTCACCTGGAAATCGCCGTCGAGATAGCGGATGCGGGCTTCCTTGCCGCCGGGGCCTTCGAAACGGTTCATCATGGGGTGGAGCCGAAATTCATGACGATGTCATCGCCACAAATTGCGGCGAGGTCAAGCTTGGTTGGCTTTGCCTGCCTCTGTTTCTGGTGACACTTGCTCGAACAAGCCGGCAAAGCGGATGCCAATGCATGTCGCGCAAAAGTGTGCAGCGGTTTTGCGATAACGACATGCATAAACACAAGAACCTGAAGCGCGTCGCATGAGGCCGGTCGAACGCGACGCGCTTCAGGCATCTCATTCTTCGGCGATGATAAACTCTTCGATCCTCTCCGCTGGCAGCCCGGCCTGGACTGCGATGCGACGAGCAAGTTCGGCTGCCGCGGCGCGCGGCCGCCCCAGCGGCCGGTCGAGCCAGTAGGATATCGGACTGACGGCACGGCGCTCGTCTACGGCGACGATGCGGCCCGATTTCAATTGGTCCACCGTCAATGGCGGACGCGCCAGCGCAATGCCGAGCCCGTGCGCGGCGGCGTCGAGCACGAGGTTGTAATCCTCGAAACGGCGGTCGTGCGGCCGCGGCCGATAGTCCATCTCCTGCGCCGCAAACCAGGCGCGCCACGCCGAAGCGTCGGAATCGTTGATCACCGGAAATTCGAGCAGCCGGGCCGGATCGCCGCGGCCGATCTCCCTGGCTAATTCCGGCGAGGCGACCGGGAACACATATTCTTCGAAAAGCTGCACCGAGATCCGGCCCGGAATGCGGCCGCGCCCGCAGCGGATCGACAGGTCGATGCCCTCGTCGGCAAGATCGCCCTGGCGGATGTCGACGTCGAGCACGATGCGCAGCTTGGACGGGTGGTTCTCCAGCGCCGCCATGCGCGGCATCAACCACAGCCCGCTGACCGAGGGGATCGAGGTCAGCCGCACCACCGCCGTGCCGCGCGGCTCGACCCAGCGATCCGAATTGCTGGCGATCAGGGCGAAGGCTTCGGTGGTGCGCAGATGCAGGCGATTGCCCTCGACGGTCAGCGAGACGCCGCGCGCGCCGCGATCGAAGACTTTCAGCCCGAGCCAGTTCTCGAGCTTGGCGATCTGCCTGCTGACGGCGCCATGGGTGATGTTGAGCTTCTCGGCCGCCGCCGAAAAGCTGCCTGCCCGCGCCGCGGCATCGAAGGCGCGCAGGGTTTCAAGCGGCAGCATCGAGTCTGAGCTGTGATCCATAGTCACAGGTGATACTCGATTTGTTCGTTTGTCAATCGACGCGCAATAGCGTTTCTCTACTTCATGGCATTGGATCGCGAGGACACCGAGATGAGCGTCTATACCGGCACGTTGAATACGACACAGCGTATGGATGCCACAGCTGCCATCGCGGTGGCGCTGACGGTGGTCGGCTGGGCTTCGGCCTTTCCGGCGATCCGCGCCGGCCTTGCCGCCTTCGGGCCGCTGGAACTTGGCGCGTTGCGCTTTGCCATCGCCGCGGTTCCGGCGGCGATCTTTCTCGCGGTCAAGCGGCCGGCTCTGCCCAGGCTCGACGAACTCTGGCGCTTTGTCTTCGGTGGTGCCGTCTTCGTCGCGCTCTACACTGTGATGCTCAATTTCGGCGAGCTGACCGTTTCGGCAGGTGCGGCCGGCTTCATCATCAATATCAGCCCGATCTTCACTGCGATCATGGCCATGGCGCTGCTCGGCGAACGCTTCTCAGGCCTGGCCTGGGCCGGCACATTCCTGTCCTTCGCCGGTATCGGCATCATCGCCATGGGCGAGGGGCAAGGCTTGCATTTCAACAATGGTGCGCTGCTTGTCCTCGGCTCGGCGCTGTGCTCGGCCGTCAACACCATCGTTCAGAAGCCGCTGTTTGGTCGCCACCACCCGCTGACCATCTCGGCCTCGAACATGGTGCTTGGCGCGCTCTGCCTGTCGCCATTCCTGCCGAGCGGTCTGGCGCAGGCAGCGGTCGCCGATACCGCCGGGCTCGGCGCCGTCATCTTTCTCGGCATCGTGCCCAGCCTCATCGCCTACGCTGCCTGGGCAACAGCACTTTCCCGACTGCCCGCGGCGCGTGCCTCGAACTTCCTCTATCTGGTGTCGCCGGTGGCGACGCTGATCGGCTTCTTCTGGCTTGGCGAGGTGCCGACGCTGTTCGGCATCCTCGGCGGCGCACTGGCGCTCGGCGGCGTTATCGTGGTGAATTTGAAGAGATGATTCAGATAATTGAAGCTTTTTCCCGACTCAAACCATGAGCCGTTACTGACGACCATTGCGATGCAGACATGAGCCAGGCCGGCGTCTATGTTGATTGCGTTTGCGAAGCATGGCGAGGGGTCGACATGGGAATGCAGTTTATCTCCGCAATTTTTTTCTTGTTGCTGTTCAGCCAAAATGCCGTCGCGGGTTGGTATCAGATCGAAAACTACGAAGGTTTCATTGGGCCTAACCCAGTCCATCTGTCGCTGCAGAGGAATGACAGTTTCGGCAGCGGGATTACGGTCGAGGGGAGCTATTTCTACGACGCGAAGCAAAGCCCGATAGCAGTGTACGGCAAGATCAACGGCACCAGCGTATTCCTTTGCGAGATTGCGGACGACAAGGAATTCGACCGGGTGCTGGTCATGGGTTCGAAAACGCCCGTCGACACCAGTGGATGCCCATTTTCTCTCGACATTGGTGAAAGCGGCGCAACAGGAACCTGGAGCAAGGGTGCGGACAAACATCCCGTCACGCTCAAGAAAGTTGCGAGCCTGGACGATACCGGCGACGGGAAGATTGACGGAACCGTTGAGATCCCGTTCTGGGCGCAGACCGACACCGACAGGTTTTCAGGCATCTACGCGAAAACCGAAGCCGGAATTTGCATGCGAAAATTGCAAGTCATCGGCAAGCGAAGCAAGAAAGTCTATCAAGAGATCGAGTTCGATGACGACAATTGCGACGCGGGAATGCTGATGACGCCAATCTACATGAATGTTCAAAAACAGACGGAAAAAATCGCCGAGATCATTTCAGTAAACTTTCGTGGCGGCGGCGCTGGCTATACATGTTTTCTCTCTTAAAACTAAGAAGTATCATCAATTGGCGAATTGAGCGGGTGCCTCGCTTGGCGTTGCCCAGGTAATGCTTACCGTCGCCCGAACAGCCTCTCGATATCCGCCAGCTTGAGTTCGATGTAGGTCGGGCGGCCGTGGTTGCAGGTGCCGGAGCCGGGCGTCGCCTCCATCTGGCGCAGCAGAGCGTTCATCTCTTCCGGTTTGAGCAGGCGGCCGGAACGTACCGAGCCGTGGCAGGCCATGGTCGCGGCTATCCTGTCCAGCCGCTCCTTCAGCGTGCCGACCGTGTCATTGTCGGCGATCTCGTCGGCGAGGTCGCGCACCAGCTGCTGGACGTTGGTCTCGCCGAGCATCGACGGCGTCTCGCGCACCGCAACGGCGCCTGGGCCGAAGCGCTCGATGCCGAGGCCGAAGCGGGCCAGCGTCTCGGAGTGCATGGCAAGCCGCTCGGCGTCTTCCTCCGGCAGGTCGACAATCTCGGGCAGCAGCAGCATCTGCGACGGCACCGCGCGTGAGTGGAGGGCGTTCTTCAAGGCCTCGTAAACCAGTCGCTCATGCGCCGCATGCTGGTCGACGATGACAAGCGAATCCCTGGTCTGGGCGACGATGTAGTTCTCATGCACTTGCGCGCGCGCCGCGCCCAATGCCGTGCCGAGCAGCGTCTCTGCCGCCTGATCCTGTCCGGCGCGCGCGTCGGCACTGTGCAGTGGGCCGGCGTCGAAGGCCGCCTGCTCGTCCTCGCCGAAGCCGCCATTTGCAGAGCCCATATCGAGCGGCCGCTGCGGCGAACGGGCAGGGTCGAAACCCGCAAAGCCCGACGCCCGATAGGCGGCCTCGTAACTGCGGTGACCGTTGGCCGGGCCGCCATGCGCATAGGATGCCGCGCCCGGCCGGAACGCTGCCATCATGCCGGCGGCACCGGTGGTGGCGGCGCGGATCCCGGCATGGGCCAGTGCTTCGCGGATGGCGCCGACGATCAGGCCGCGCACCAGCCCCGGATCGCGGAAGCGCACGTCGGCCTTGGCCGGATGGACGTTGACGTCGACGATCGCCGGATCGAGCGTCAGGAACAGCACGGTGACGGCATGGCGGTCGCGCGGCAGCACGTCGGCGAAGGCGCCGCGAATGGCGCCGGCGATCAATTTGTCACGCACCGGGCGGCCGTTGACATAGGCATATTGCTGCAGGGCGTTGGCGCGGGTGAAGGAGGGCACCGAGACATGGCCGGCGAGGTGCACGCCGTCCCGCACCGCGTCGATGGCGATCGCATTGTCGGGAAAGTCGGCGCCCATCACCTGTGCCACCCGGCGCAGCCGGCCTTCCGGGCTGTCCTCGGTCGCCGGCAGCTCCAGCGTCGAGCGGTCCGGGCCGGCCAGCGTGAAGCGCACGGCGGGAAAGGCGATGGCGATGCGCTTGACCACGTCGCCGATGGCCGAGCCTTCGGCGCGCTCACCCTTCATGAATTTGAGCCGCGCCGGCGTGGCGAAGAACAGGTCGCGCACCTCGACCGTGGTGCCGCGATTGGCCGCCGCCGGCCTGACGGCGGAGACGCGGCCGCCGTCGATGCCGATCTCGGCGGCGTTTTCACTGGACGCTGTGCGTGAGCGGATCGACAGCCGCGCCACCGAGCCGATCGACGGCAAGGCCTCGCCGCGAAAGCCGAGCGAGCGGATGTCGTGGATGTTGTCGGCGAGCTTCGAGGTGCAATGGCGCGCGATCGCCAGCGCCAGTTCCTTTTCCGGAATGCCCGAGCCGTCGTCGCTGACACGGATCAGGTTCAGCCCGCCGCCGGCGGTGACGATCTCGACACGCGTGGCGCCGGCATCGAGCGCGTTCTCGACCAGTTCCTTGACCACGCTTGCCGGACGCTCGATGACTTCGCCGGCGGCGATCTGGTTGATCATCGTTTCGGAAAGCTGGCGAATGGGCATGGCAGCACTATAGGCGGATTCGTGGTCGATGCGGGAGGGGGAGAATAGCGTTGATTGTTGCAAGGCAGGGAGACTGCTCCGTTGCGCTCCGTCCCACCCCCCTCTGGCCTGCCGGCCATCTCCCCCGCAAGGGGGGAGATCGGATGTCGCCTCGGCCTCCGCCAGTCTCCAATGTCTCAAAGGTTGGCGGGACGCATGAACCGCCAATCTCCCCCCTTGCGGGGGAGATGGCCGGCAGGCCAGAGGGGGGTGCTGTCCCGCCACGATGTAGAGATAGGAATATTGTTGAAGTGAATGGGCTTGGCCCCCAATTGACTTAGTGGATTTAGTCGGGCGAAGGCCAAAATCTGAAGCGAATGGCCGTTGGAGGCGACATTTGGACGTCATCCTAGATTACTTAATGGTAAACTTCGCTCGATGGATACAGCGTCGAAAGAGTCGTATTGCAAGAGTAATTTTGTTCACTATTTGGACGATTATTTCGATATCGCTAGCAGTTGTTCTGGTTTACCTCCTGTATATTCGAAATCTTACCATATAGATTATTGTTCAATCGTCGGGTCGTTCTCGAGGAAATCCACGCAGCTGACCGCGACCGTGCCTTCAACTCATGAGCTTGGGCAGCGCTGCCGCCAGTGCATCGACGGCAAGGCGGACTTTCATCGGCAGATGTGGCGTCTGCAGCCACAGCGCATGGGCGTCATAGAGAAACCTCGGCTGTTCCGGCAATAGCGGGACAAGTACGCCCGCCTGAATGCGCTGGCGAACCAGCCAGTATGGCAGCCAGGCGAGCCCCATGCCGGCGGCCGCGGCATCGGCGATGGCATCGAGATCGTCGAGCCGCAATCTGCCAGCGAGCCTGACCTCCGTCGCAGGCTGGCCATTGCGTGGAAACAGCCACGGCTGAACGGCACGCCCGGAACGGCGGTAGATGATCGCGTGATGGCTGCCGAGGTCATCTATCGCCTGCGGCTGGCCGTGCCTGTCGAGATAGGATGGCGACGCGCAGACGACCATGTGCTGGCGCGCGACGCGCCGCGCCATCACCCCGGCCTGGTCCTCCAGATCGCCCGTTCGGATGGCAAGGTCGCAGCCGTCCTCGGCGAGGTCGGCGAGGGCGTCGCTGAACGACAGGTCAAGTTCCAGCGCCGGATATTGCTGCGCAAGCCCGAACAGGATCGGGGCAACGCAGCGCCGGCCGAAATGCACCGGCATGAGGACGCGCAGCTTTCCGCGCGGTTCGGCAAGCTGGTCGGCGGCGAGCGCATCCGCGGCCTCTGCTTCGGCAAGCACCAGCCGGCAGCGTTCATGATAGGTGCGCCCGAAATCTGTCAGGCTTTGGCGGCGCGTGGTCCGGTTGATGAGGCGCACGCCCAGGCGCTCCTCGAGAAACCGGACATGCTTGCCGACCATCGGCCCGGACAGATCAAGAGCCGCCGCCGCGGCCGCGAACGAGCCCAGGTCGACGGCTTTGACGAACACGGCCATGCTGGTAAGGCGATCCATATTCAAAACCCACAGTTTCCACTGATCTACTCAAGCGGCTATTTATCCGCCTGATTGCCGCTGGCATAGCACATTCAGTGCAAATATTTTGGAGTTGTGACCGATGGCGCGTGTCGTTCGTTTTTATGAGCTGGGTGGTCCCGAGGTTCTGCGCATCGAGAATGTCGACATGCCTGCGCCGGGACGAGGCGAGATCCAGATCCGTGTCAAGGCGTTGGGTCTGAACCGGGCCGAGGCGTTGCTGCGTTCAGGCAGATATATCCAAACCGCGCCGTTGCCTTCTGGTCTTGGGCTTGAGGCCGCTGGCCTCGTCGAAACGGTCGGCGAAGGCGTGGACGGGTTTGCGCCGGGCGATGCCGTCAGCATCGTGCCGCCAGTGTCGATGGCCCGCTGGCCTGCCTATGGTGAGATTGCCACATATCCCGCCGAGCTCGTCGTCAAGCATCCACCATCGCTGAGCTGGGAAGAGGCCGCCGCTGCGTGGATGCAATATCTCACCGCCTACGGTGCGCTGATCGACATTGCCAAACTCGGCAGGAAGGACTTTGTCGTCATCACTGCGGCATCGAGCAGCGTCGGACTGGCGGCGATCCAGATTGCCAACCTGGTTGGCGCGACCCCGATCGCCGTCACACGGACGTCCGCCAAGAAGCGGACTCTGCTTGAGTTCGGCGCGGCCCACGTCATCGCCTCGGCAGAGGTGGATCTGGAAGCTAGGTTGAAGGAAATCGCCGGCCCGGACGGCGTGCGCGTGGTGTTCGACGCGGTCGGCGGGCCGATCTTCGAGCCTCTGACGGCAGCGATGGCACTGGGTGGCATTCTCATCGAATATGGCGGCTTGAGCCCCGACCCGACACCTTTTCCGTTACCTGCAGTGCTAGGCAAGACGCTGACGCTGCGCGGCTATCTCGTCCACGAGATCGTGCGCGATCCGGCCCGGCTACAGGCCGCCAAGACATTCATCCTTGATGGACTGAAATCGGGTTCGCTGAAGCCCGCAATCGCTAGAACCTTTCCGTTTGATCAGATCGTCGAGGCGCATCGTTATCTCGAGTCGAACGAACAATTCGGCAAGATCGTCGTGACGGTTTGACCGGGCATTGTGGGATAGCCTCACGCTTGCGCCGCCAGCCAGTCCCGCACCTTGCGGGCGTTGTCGCTGAGCTCGCGGTTCCTCGACCAGATGACATGAAAGCCCTTGCCGGTCGTCATTGTGTGGCCGGTGACGCGCACCAGCAGCCCTGATGCCAGCAGCCGCTCGGCGAGATGACCCCAGCCGAGCGCGATGCCTTGCCCTTCCATGACTGCCTGGATCACCAGCGCATAGTCGTTGATGCGCAAGCCACGCCCGGCATCGGCGATGTCGACACCGGCCGAGGCGAACCATTCGTCCCAGCTGGCGGCCTCGCGAAACGGCTCTTCGAGATGAATGAGACGATGCGATGGAAGGTCCTTCACGTTCGCCGGCAGCCCGAACCGGGCCACATAACTAACGCCGGCGACGGGGAATATCACTTCATCGGCCAGCGGCAGCGAATGATAATCCGGCCATTCCTTGGGCTCGCCGCCGCGGACGCCGAGCGGAATGTCTTCGGCGATGATGTCGAGATCGCGGTCCGCGGTCTGGATGCGCAGGTCGATGCCCGGCAGTTCGTCGCGAAACTGCTGCAGGCGCGGCATCATCCAGAACGAGGCGAATGCGGTCGAGGCGGCGAGCGTCACGTGAGCGCCGACGGCGATCTGGCGCAGATCTTCCGCCGACTTGCGGATGTGCGACAGGCCGAGCGAGACGTCGGCGTGAAAGCGATCGCCGGCCTCGGTAAGGCTGACTTGCCGGTGGCGGCGCTGGAAGAGTTTGGCGCCGAGCTGCTCCTCGAGCCCACGGATCGCATAGGAGACGGCAGCCTGCGTCATGCCGAGCTCCCGCCCGGCGGCGGTAAAGCTCGACAGCCGGCCGGCGGCCTCGAAAACGATCAGGCTGCCGGCCGAGGGCAGCAGATGGCGCAAGCTTCGCATAAGCTGAGCTTATACAAGAGATCAGGATTTTCCAGCGTCACAGCTGCATTTTGTCTGGCTAGATTGATCGAGACAGGAAGATGGAGCCTCCATGAACGCACCGGCCGTTGAAGTGAGCGAACATACCAATCGTCGCGCGGGTGGCCGCCTGGGGCGCAAGGCGCTGCGGGGAGCTCCCGTAGCGTCATTTCCGACCCTGGTTCGCAAGATTCCGGTGTATCAGATGGTCCCGGACGAGGCGGTGGAGCTCATCCACCAGGAGTCGCTCAGCATCCTCGAAGAGGTGGGATGCGAGTTCCGCGACGACGAGGCTATCGCAATGTGGAAGGCGGCGGGCGCCGATGTCTCCGAGACAAGGGTCCGGATCGACCGCGCCCTGCTGATGGACCTCGTCTCGAAGGTCCCGTCGGAGTTCACGCTCAATGCGAGGAATCCCCAGCGTTCCGTACGTGTGGGTGGCAACAACTCCATCTTCGTGCCGATGTACGGGGCGCCTTATGTGCGCGACCTCGACAACAACAGGCGCTACGGCACACTCGCCGACCTCAACAATTTCCACAAGCTCGCCTACATGGCGCCGGCGCTGCATTCGTCGAGCTCGATCATCTGCGAGCCGATGGAAATCGCGGTGCCGAAGCGTCACCTCCACATCATCCATTCAGCGCTGAAGCACTCCGACAAGCCGTTCATGGGCATCGTGACCTCCAAAGATCGAGCCGAAGACACGATGGCGATGGCAGGCATCGTGTTCGGCGAGGACTATGTCCGCGACAACCCGGTCCTGGTGGCGATCACCAACTGCAATTCGCCGCTGGTCTGGGATGCCACCATGCTGGACGCGATGAAAGTCTATGCGCGCCACAACCAGCCGCTGATCCTCGCGCCCTTCGCCCTTTGCGGCGCCTCGACTTCGGCCTCTGCAGTCGGTGCGGTCGCGCAGGTCAATGCCGAAGCGCTGGCGGGCGTCGCGTTCACACAGCTCTTGCGTCCGGGTTCGCCGCAGATCTACGGACAGTTCATGGTGACGGTCGACATGAAGACCGGCGCTCCCATGGGCGGCACGCCGGAGGCGGCCCAGATGATGTATCTCATGGGCGCGCTGGCGCGGAAGTATCGGCTGCCGTGGCGCACGTCCGGTTTCCATGTCGGTTCGAAGCTGAACGACGCCCAGGCGGGCTACGAGGCGAACATGCTGATGCATGCCGCCATCCTTGCCGGCGCCAACTACATCTGGCACTCCGCCGGTTGGCTCGAGGCCGGCCTGACCTGCGGCTATTCGAAATTTGCCACCGACTGCGAGCAGCTTGTCGGCTGGTACAAATATGCTGGCGGGCTGCCATTCGACGATTTCAAGGAGGCTATGGCGGCTATCCGCGAGGTCGGACCGCAGGGCCATTTCCTCGGCACCCAACACACGCTCCAGCATTTCGAGTCCGCCTTCTTCATACCGAGCATCATGGACTTCAATTCGTTCGAACAGTGGAAGGCGGAAGGAGCAAAGGACCACGACACCCGCGGCCGCGAGAAAGCGCGCAACATGCTCGCCGATTATGAGGAGCCGAAGCTCGATGAGGGCATCGCCGATGGTCTCAAAGATTTGATTGCGCGGCGCGAGGAGAAACTACCGGACAGCGTTAGTTGATAACGGGCGAAGACCCGATGGGAACCATAACGGAGGAAAAAATGACACTCTTCAGAAGCAATGGTGATCGCGTACCGAGCGCCATCGAAGCGATGGCCAGCGAGGCGCGTGCAGGTCGTGTGGATCGGCGCGAGTTTCTGGCTCTGGCAAGCGCTTTCGGCGCATCGACGGCCCTTGCCTACGGCATGATCGGTCTTGCCGTGCCAGAACGGGCTTTGGCTGAAGAGCCGAAGAAAGGCGGCACGCTGCATGTTTCGATGTCGGTGAAGGCACAAAAGGACCCGCGCACCTACGACTGGGTGGAACTTGCGAACATTTCACGCTGCTGGCTCGAGCCGCTTGTCCGCTACACCCGCCAGTTCACTTTCGAGCCGGTTCTGCTTGAAAGCTGGGAGGTCAATGACGACGCCACCGAATATGTGCTGCATGTGCGCAAGGGCATCACCTGGACCAATGGTGATGCTTTCGGCGCCGATGATGTGGCCTACAATCTGACGCGCTGGTGCGAAAAGGCTGCAGCCGGCAATTCCATGGCCGCGCGCGTCGGTGCACTGATCGACGCAAAAACCGGCAAGGCCAGGGATGGCGCGATCACCAAGGTCGACGACAACACGGTCAAGCTGAAGCTGAACGAGCCGGACATCTCGCTGATCCCGAACTTCACCGACTATCCGGCGCTGGTGGTCCATCGCAACTTCGACGCCGACGGTGCCAATCCGATCGAGAAGCCGATTGGCACCGGGCCGTTCGAACTGGTGTCTTATGCGGTCGGCCAGAAAGCGGTCGTCAAGCGTCGTGAGACTGGCAAGTGGTGGGGCGGTGAAGCGCTTCTCGACGGCGTCGAATTCATCGACTACGGAACCGATTTCAACGCGTCGATAAATGCATTCGACTCCGGCGAAATCGATCTCAACTTCGAGACGCCCGCCGACTTCATAGACATCCTCGACAAGATGGGGCTGGTAAAATCGGAGGTCGCGACAGCGACCACGCTCGTTGCCCGGACCAACGTCACGCACAAGCCCTACGACGACAAGCGCGTCCGCAACGCCCTGCAAATGGCCGTCGACAACCAGGCGGTGCTCGAACTTGGCTATGCCGGGCGAGGGACTGTTGGTGAAAACCATCACGTCAGCCCGATTCATCCGGAATACTTCGCGCTGCCCAAGAAGAAACGTGACGCCGCGGGCGCCAAGAAGCTGATGGCCGAGGCCAAGCAGGCCGACTTCGAGCATGAACTGATCACCGTCGAGGACGATTGGCAAAAGAATACCGGCGACGCTATTGCCGGCCAGTTGCGCGACGCCGGGATCAAGGTGAAGCGCACCGTGCTGCCGGGTTCGACTTTCTGGAACGACTGGACCAAATATCCTTATTCCATGACCATTTGGTACATGCGCCCGCTTGGCGTCCAGGTGTTGGCGCTGGGCTATCGCACCGGCGAGGCCTGGAACGAAACCGGCTACTCGAATCCTGATTTCGACGCCAAGCTCAAGCAGGCTCTCTCGCTCATCGACGTGGAAAAGCGCCGCGAGGTCATGAAGGACATCGAGCAGATCCTCCAGGATTCGGGCGTCATCATTCAGCCGTTTTGGCAGAAGCTGTTCAGCCACATGAACGAGAAGGTGAAGAACTACGCTGTCCACCAAACCTTCGAGATGGATCTCCAGAACGTCTGGCTGAACGCCTGAGTTGCCAGCAGAGGACGCGTTGCAGGATTTCATGGACCGCAAGAAAGCCGACAGGCAAGATGCGTGGTACTGATAGCTTCCGTCAGTGAACAATCGGGGACACGCATGAAACTGCCACTTTTTGTTGCCGCGCTTTCGATGGCCTTGCCGGCGGCCGCGTTTGCCGGCCCTGCTGCCAACGCCGTGAAGTTCTTCTATGTCCCGTCGGTCAAATTCGAGGCCGATGCGCAATATCGCGACCGCTTCACCGCGCCGGTGACGAAACTGTTCGAACTGAACGACAACGCGGCAAAGAACCATCCGGATGAAGTTCCCTGCATCGACTTCGCCCCTGGTCTCGATGCGCAGGACTATGACGAGAAGACCGTGGCCAAGACGCTGACGCTGGCCGAAACGCTGGATGGCGACAGCGCCGAGGTGACAGCGACGTTCAACCTTTTCCCGGAAGGCGATGATTCCAAACGCGAAATGGTCTGGTCACTCAGGAAGATCGATGGCCAGTGGAAGGTCGCCGACATCACCTCGAAGACCAGCGGCTGGACACTCAGTGCGCTCGAATGTCTGGCCGGGCAGACCCCGGAGTGATGCCGTGCTCCGCTGCCGTCCCTGGGTTCTGGCGACTGCGTGCCTGCTGGCCGGATTGAGCAGCGCCGCCGCTCAGGGCCTGTTGGGCGCGCCGCCCGCAGACGCGCCGGCCGACAACGCGGCACCTCCGCCGGCAGAGTCGCCGGCAGAAAACGCACCGGCCGCACCCGTGCAGCCGGGCTCGCCGACGGCGGTGGTGAAGCCGTTCTACGAGCATGCCGGGCTCGAGGTCGATCCGGCTCAGCGGGGCCATTTCACCGATCCGGCAAAGTCGGTGCTGGACAAGAGCGACGCGCTGCGGAAGTCGGGGCAGGGCGAGTGCCTCGATCCCAACATGGCGCTCGACAATGCCGAATACGACGAGGCGGAGATCGACAAGAGCCTGAAGACCATCGAAGCGGTCAAGGGCGACCAGGCCAAGGTCGTTGTCGCTTTCGTCGCCTCCGGCAATCCGCACCGGCTGGAATGGAAGCTCAAAAAGGTCGACGGCGACTGGAAGATATCGGACCTGCTCTCGGTGACAGGCGAATGGGCGCTCAGCCAATACCAGTGTGAGTGAGAACGGAACCGATGAAGATCAGCAACATCCGCGTCACCCACGTCAACGTCCCGCTCGATGCTCCGTTCTGGTGGACGGCTGGTCTCTACGGCGGCGCCTCGAAATCGATCATCGAGGTCGAGACGGACGAAGGCGTGGTCGGACTGGGCGAGGCGCCATGGTGGCATTTCGGCGAGGTGATCAAGGCCGAGATCGCGCCGGCGCTGATTGGCGCCGATCCGCTCGACATCGCCGACTGCGAGGCGCGCTGTGTGCCGCCCTGGCAGATCACCGCCAACACCGGCGAGAACGCAGCCACGGTGGCGTTCGGCGCCATCGAACTGGCGCTCTGGGATATAAGAGGCAAGGTCTTCGGCATGCCGCTCTATAAGCTGCTCGGCGGCGCGGTGCGCAAGGACATTCCGTTTTCGGAATATTTCGCCTTTCGCCCCGCTCAAGGCGGAGCCGGCGGCGAGATGACCGCCGAAGCGATCGTCGACTATTGTCTCGGCATACGAGAACAGCACGGCTCGACGATCTTCGAGGGCAAGCTGATCATGGGCGATCCCGAGCTCGAGATCAGGACAGTGCGCATGCTGCGCGAGGCGCTTGGCGATAAGGCGCAGATCAAACTCGATTCCAACATGCAGTGGTCGCTGACCACAGCGCGCTGGGTACTGCGCGAGATCGAGCCGTTCAACATCCGCAATTACGAGGATCCGGTCGCGACCTTCGAGGAGATGGCAGCGCTGCGCCAGCATTCGCGCATTCCGTTCTCCACGCACATCCCGGATCTCAGACGGGCAGTCGCGCTCGGTGCGCCGGATTACTTCGTCTGCAATTTCGCAGTACTCGGCGGATTGTCGAAAACTCTGAAATTCATCGCCGCCTGTGAGGCGATGGGCAAGGGGTTCTGGTGCTATTCGAACGATCTCGGCATCATGACATCGGCTTATCTGCACGTCGTGGCGGCGACACCGTGGATCACCGAAGCATCGCAGTCGCTGTTTCGCTGGCAGATCGGCGATGTCATCAAGGACGGTCCTTTCCGCCAGACGGGCAATACGGTGCGCGTGCCGGAGGGTGACGGGCTGGGCGTCGAACTCGATCCGGCTGCGATGAAACGCTGGGCGGGCCACTTCGCCGAACACGGGCCGATGGGCCATTTCAGCGACCCGAACAATCCCGGCCGCTACCGGCGGCTCCCGCTCAACTGATGCAACGTATTTTCCTCAGAAACTCAGGCTCACCCGCGCCCGCGATAGGGGGCGACGCCGGTGTCGGGCAGCCACACACCTTCCGGCGGGGCGCCCGTCTGCCAGAACACGTCGATCGGAATGCCGCCGCGCGGATACCAGTAGCCGCCGATGCGCAACCACAATGGCTTGGTCGCGGCGATGATGCGGCGGCCGATCATGACGGTGCATTCTTCGTGGAACGCGCCATGGTTGCGAAACGAGGTCATGAACAGCTTGAGCGACTTCGATTCCACCAGCAGCGCATCGGGTGCGTAGTCGACGACGATATGGGCGAAGTCCGGCTGGCCGGTGACCGGGCAGAGCGAAGTGAATTCCGGGCAGGTGAAGCGAACGATGGCCGGCGGGCCGTCGCCGCGCGAAAATGGCACGGTTTCCAGGACTGCCGCTTCAGGGCTCTGTGGCGCCTCGACGTTGGTGCCGAGTTGGGTGAGGTTTTTCGTATCGGTCATGAGCAGGTTCCTTGCTGCATGTCGCCCAAAACTGCGCAGCGATTTTGGGATAGCGACATGCGTAAAAACAAAAATTTGCCGCTCATTAGCACAATTTGAAACAGCAGGAAGACGATGACTAGCAACGACCCGCTCCTCCAGCCCTATCAGCTCAAGCATCTGACGCTGAAGAACCGGGTGATGTCGACCAGCCATGAGCCGGCCTATTCTGAGGACGGCATGCCAAAGGAGCGGTACCGGCTCTACCATGCCGAAAAGGCCAAGGGCGGCATGGCGCTGACCATGACCGCCGGCTCGGCGATCGTCTCGCGCGACAGCCCGGCCGCCTTCGGCAATCTGCATGTCTATGACGACCGCATCGTGCCGTGGCTCGCCGAGCTTACCGATGCCTGCCACGAGCATGACTGCAAGGTGATGATCCAGATCACCCATCTCGGCCGCCGCACCGGCTGGAACAAGGCCGACTGGCTGCCGGTGCTGTCGGCTTCGCCGGTGCGCGAACCGGCGCATCGCGCCTTTCCCAAGATTATCGAGGACTGGGATATCGAGCGCATCGTCGCCGACTACGCGGCGGCCGCCCAGCGCTGCCAGGCTGCCGGCCTCGACGGCATCGAATTCGAGGCCTACGGCCACCTGATGGACGGCTTCTGGTCGCCGGCCACCAACCAGCGCGACGACGATTTCGGCGGCTCGCTCGACAACCGGCTGCGCTTCACCGGAATGGTGCTCGATGCGGTGCGTGCCGCGGTCGGCGAAAAGTTCGTCGTCGGCATCCGCATGGTCGCCGACGAGGATTTCGAGAAAGGCCTGTCGAAACAGGAAGGCGTCGAAATCGCCAGGCGGCTGGCCGGCTCCGGCAAGGTCGATTTCCTCAACATCATCCGTGGCTCGATCGAGACTGATGCCGCGCTGACAAAAGTCATTCCGGTGACCGGCATGCGGTCGTCGCCGCATCTCGACTTCGCCGGCGAGGTGAGGGCGGCGACGAAATTCCCGACCTTCCATGCTGCGCGGATTTCCGACGTCGCCACCGCGCGTTACGCCATCGCCACCGGCAAGCTCGACATGGTCGGCATGACGCGCGCCCATATCGCCGACCCGCACATCGTCAAAAAAGTGATGGAGGGCCGCGAGCACGAGATACGTCCTTGCGTCGGTGCAACCTACTGCCTCGACCGCATCTATGAGGGCGGTGAGGCGCTGTGCATCCACAATGCGGCAACGGGCCGCGAGGCTGATATCCCGCATATCATCCCGAAAACCGAGGGACCGAAGCGAAAGGTGGTCGTGGTCGGCGCCGGCGCCGGCGGGCTGGAGGCAGCGCGGGTCGCCGCCGAGCGCGGGCACCAGGTAACGGTGCTGGAAGCATCGAGCCAGGCCGGCGGCCAAGTGCGGCTGGCAACGCAGAACCCGCGCCGCAAGGAATTGATCGGCATCATCGACTGGCGGTTGGCCGAGCTGGACCGGCTCGGCGTCGAGATCCGCTACGACACCTGGGCGGAGAAGGACGACGTGCTGGCGCTGTCGCCGGACGTGGTGGTGATCGCCACCGGCGGCCTGCCGCAGAACCCGCCTCTGACTGCGGGCGACGATCTCGTCACCTCGAGCTGGGACATCATGGCCGGCAGCGTCAAGCCGGCCGAGAACGTGCTGCTCTATGACGACAATGGCGGCCATCAGGGCATGGGTGCTGCCGAACTGATCGCCAACAGCGGCGCCAGGCTGGAGCTGGTTTCACCAGAGCGCTTCTTCGCGCCGGAAATGGGCGGCATGAACCATGTGCCTTACATGCGCGCCTTCCAGGAAAAGGGTGTCACGGTGACCATCAACACACGGCTGCGTTCGGTGCGGCGCGAGGGCAACCAGCTGATCGCCGAGCTCGCCTCCGACTTCGCTGATGGCTGGCGCGGAGAGCGCCGCGTCGACCAGGTGGTGGTCGAGCACGGCACGCTGCCGCTCGACGATCTCTATCTGGCGCTGAAGCCGCTGTCGAAGAACGCCGGCGCGATCGACTACGAAAAGCTGGTCAATGGCGGCGACATCTTTCCCGTGCGCAATCCTCACGCCGGTTTCGTGCTCTTCCGCATCGGCGATGCAGTAGCCTCGCGCAACATCCACGCCGCCATCTATGACGGCATCAGGTTCGGCTTGCGAATCTGAGGAATATTTTGGATTGATTGGTGGCGCGCAGCCGAACCTCCGTACGGAGAGCCACCACGGTACTTCGGCTCGTTCTGCGCGCCGCGCACGCCGCCGGCTTGCGGCCGGACACCGTACGATCTTGCGATTGCGGCAGGCCGCTCAAAACATCCTGGCGGTAGCCATGCAGAACACGGTGATGACCAGCAGCCCGCCGGCGATGCGTTCGCCTTTTGTCATCTTCGCGCGCAACTGGGTTTGCGTCGCCGCATCAGCGCCGGCCAACTGCCTGCTGGCGGAACCCACCAGTGCGCCCTGGACCCCGGCGGCAATCAAGGCAGTCAAGATGCCCAGCGCCAGGACCTTCTCCATCGAGCCGAAGGAGCCGTTGTGGAAGAAATACCAGAGCAGCAAACCCGTGAGGAAAACCACGCCGGCCGCGCCCATTTGCGGCCGGAAGAAACGTTCCGCCCGGATCTCCGGTTCGCGGGCAACCGCGATGGTGGTGCCGGCCCAGAACACACCCGCCATGACGTGAAGGCCGAGGACGATGATGTAGACATATTGCATGACCGCATTTCCTCTCTTGCCCACCGCTAACCATATGGATAGATATCAAATGATTAGATGTCAACGCATAAGCTCGAGCCGGTTCCATAGGCTTTGCCCTTGTTCTAGTGTCGGATCATGACGCCCTTTGACCGCCCGCCGATCGGGATGAATCTCGCCCGCACCGCCAAGCTGGTCGCGCAGGCTTTCGACGCTGCCCTGGTCGAGGCGGGGGGCACGCTGCCGGTCTGGGTGACTTTGCTGTCGGTCAAGTCGCGGGAGCTGGCCAACCAACGCGAGCTCGCCGGCATGATCGGTATTCGGGGCGCAACACTGACCCATCATCTCAACGCCATGGAGACGCAAGGCCTGCTGATGCGGCGCCGCGATCCCGAAAATCGCCGGGTTCACCAGGTGGAGCTGACCCAAGCCGGAGAAGCGCTGTTCCTGAAATTGCGCACCGCCGCGTTAGCCTTCGACAAGCGGCTGCGGAAGGGATTATCCGACGACAGGTTGGCGGAGTTTGCACAGGTGCTGGCCGCGCTGCGGGCCAATGTCGAAGGTTAGAATTAGGCTAGGAAAACGCTATGCGCGAAATTTCGCTGAAGGATGCCAGGACTACACTCTCGGCGCTGCTCGATCAGGTCGTCGCGGGAGAACCGGCGGCCATCACGCGGCGCGGCCGCAAGCAGGCGGTCATTTTGTCATTTCAGGACTACGAAAAACTGGCGCGTGTGCCCAACATTGGACAATTGCTGGCAGCATTTCCCGGTGATGAGGATGACCTTCCGCCTCGGCTCATCAGGTCGGTTCGCAAGCCCGAACCATGACGGATCTACGCCCGGCTGCCCTGCAGCACCGTCAGCCTGGCCTTCTTGGGCGCCCGGGCCACCAGCCATTCGCGCACCCTGTCCGGTGGCATCGGGAAAGCGATGGAATAGCCTTGCACCTGGTCGCAGCCGATCGCCATCAGCGAGTCGAGCTCGGCTTCGGTTTCGGCGCCCTCGGCGACGATCGAGATGCCGAGACCGCGGGCGAGCTCGGTGAGGGCACGCACGATCTTGGTGTTGCCGCTGTTCTCGTTGATGTTCTGGACGAAACGGCGATCGATCTTCAGCCGGTCGATCTCGTTTGGATTGACATGGCTGAGCGATGCGTAGCCGGTGCCGAAATCATCGAGCTCAAGATGGATGCCGGCGGCGCGGATGTGCCGCAGCTTTGCCGCGATACCGGTCTTCTCGTCATCGAGAATAACGGATTCGACGATCTCCAGCGATAGTTTGTGCGCGGGCAGGCCAGCCCTCTCCGGCGTACCGAACAGGAAGACTTCGAAATCTGTCTCGCGCAGCTCCGAGCCGGACACATTGACGGCGATCCGTCCGAAGGCGATGCCTGCGCGGTTCCATTCGGCTGCTTCGTCGATCGCCTTGGCAATAACGATGCGGCCGATCTCGGGCATCAAGCCGCATTTTTCTGCGATCGGAATGAACTCGCCCGGCGCGATCATGCCGCGCTCGGCATGCCTCCAGCGAACCAAAGCCTCGATGCCACTGATAGCGCCATCCGACAGCGACACCTGCGGCTGGAAATAGACTTCGAACGCCTTCTCAGAGATGGCGATCCTGATGTCGAGTTCGAGCTGCTTGCGATTATCAAGTTCGCGCCTCAGCTCATCGGAGAAGAACGACAAACTGCCGCCGCCCTGCCTCTTGGCTGAATAGAGTGCCAGATCGGCATGGACGAGCAGGTCCTGCGCATTGTCGGCGTCGACGGGGTAGACCGCAATCCCGGCACTTACGCCTGGATGGATCGTCGTGCCTTGGAAGATGACCGGCTCATTGAGTTTGGCCAGCATGCGTCTGGCGACGATATCGATGTCCGCGGTGCTGCCGGCGTCGTTGAGGACGACAACGAATTCGTCGCCTCCGAGACGCACGTTGAGATCCGACGTCCGGCAGGAATCGCGCATGCGCTGCGCGGCCACCACCAGCACATAATCGCCAGCGGCGTGGCCGAGCGTGTCGTTGATCTGCTTGAACCGGTCGAGGTCGAACTGCACTACGGCGACCCGCTCACGCCTTCGCTGCGCACCACTGATGAACGTATCGAAATGGTCGGTCAGGAAGGTACGGTTGTGCAGGCCGGTCAGCCCGTCATGCACGGCAATGAAGGCCATGGAATTGCGTGCATCGACCAGCTCGCGCGTCCGGCGCAAGATGGCATTCGACATCGGCCGGAAAATGAAAAGTGCCACCAGCAGGATGACGCCGATGGTCGAATGGAACAATGTGCGATGAAGATCGAGGAGCCTTTCGGAGCGCTGGTCCGCGTAGGCGCTGATGCGCTGGCCGAGTGCTGCGTAGCCCGACAATGTTGCGTTGGCAACGGAAGCGTCCAGATTAACGCGCTCCTCTCCGCCCTTGTAGCCGCCGCTGCCGGTCGTGTTGAGCCGCGATTCGAATGAAGAGATCAGACGCTCGCCGTTGGCGATAAGCCCGACCGAGAAATAGTCGAGATGGTACGGCTTGGCGAAAAGCACGCTCTCGATCGATTTCGGATCGAATCTTGCCGGCGACACCGGATCGGCGGCGGTCCGCTCGAGCAGCAGATCGTAGTTCTTCTCGAACTCCACTGTCGCTTGCTTGAGCGCGCTAACCAGGGCGTGCTGTTGATCGCGCGAGGCGCTGCCTGTTGCGCCGGCAAGGAAGACGATGCGCTGCGACAGGGCTTTTTGTGTGCTGACGATATCGAGCAGCGCCTGATTGTGCCGTTGGGTCGCCATCACCTGTTGCAGCAGGATGAAGGACGCCACTACCATGGCGGCTATGATCAGCAGAGCCAGCCAGTAGCCGGACTTGATCAGGAGTATAAGCCTGCCCGAAACGGCGTGCACCGGCTGCTGCGACATTTTCCGAGTCGGCCCTCTCGCCAACGAATTCTTGTGCGACAACCTTTGGCTTCAAAGTGTTAACAGCTTTGGGATGGCAACAGGCCGGCGGCGACGACCGTGGCGGGAAACCCGCAAAGTGGTTATTGCAATCTTTCGCGGCGCCTCTGCATTTGAACATCGTGGCCTCTGCCGTGCCATTGCCGCCACCGAAGCGGTCGCTTTTGCGATGGATTTTTCGTCCGCGCGGCGCGACAGTCCTCATCGATCTCAACAGGGCCTGATCATGACCGAAGCATTCCTTTCCCACATCGACAGCGAGCTTGAAGGACTGAAATCGGCAGGTCTCTACAAATCCGAGCGGGTGATAACCTCGACCCAATCGGCCGAGATCGAGGTGGGCGGCGAGAAGGTGCTGAATTTCTGCGCCAATAATTATCTCGGCCTCGCCGACAGCGCCGAACTGCGGGAAGCAGCCAAGCAGGCGCTCGACCGTTACGGCTACGGCATGGCGTCGGTGCGCTTCATCTGCGGCACGCAGGAAGAACACAAGCAGCTCGAGGCGACCATTTCTGATTTCCTCGGCATGGAGGACACTATCCTCTACGGCTCCTGCTTCGACGCTAATGGCGGCCTGTTCGAGACGCTGCTCGGCGAGGAGGATGCGGTCATCTCCGATGCGCTGAACCACGCCTCGATCATCGACGGCGTGCGGCTGTCGAAGGCAAAGCGCTTCCGCTACGCCAACAACGACATGGCCGATCTGGAGGCGCGGTTGAAAGACGCGAGCGACTGCCGGTTCCGGCTGATCGCCACCGACGGCGTGTTCTCGATGGATGGCACCATCGCCAATCTGAAGGGCGTCTGCGACCTCGCCGACAAATACGATGCGATGGTGATGGTCGACGACAGCCATGCAGTTGGTTTCGTCGGCAGGAATGGCCGTGGCTCGGCCGAACATTGTGGCGTCGAGGGCAGGGTGGACATCATCACCGGTACGCTCGGCAAGGCATTGGGCGGAGCGTCGGGCGGCTACACGTCGGGCAGGAAGCCGGTGGTCGACTGGCTGCGCCAGCGCTCGCGGCCCTATCTTTTTTCCAACACGCTGATGCCGGCGATCGCCGGCGCCTCGATAAAGGTCTTCGAACTGATCAAAGTCGGGGATGGATTGCGGAAGAGGCTCTACGACAATGCCGGGCATTTCCGGTCCGAGATGGGCAAGCTCGGCTTCACCCTGGCCGGCGCTGACCACCCGATCATCCCCGTGATGCTTGGCGATGCGACGCTGGCGCAGGAGATGGCGGCGCGGATGCTGAAGCGCGGCATCTATGTCATCGGCTTCTCGTTCCCGGTGGTGCCGAAGGGCCAGGCGCGCATCCGCACGCAGATGTCGGCCGCCCATTCCAGCGCAGACATCGATCGCGCGGTTGAGGCGTTCGCCGCAGTCGGTCGGGAACTCGGCGTGATTTCCTGAACGGCCGGAACCGAAAAGCGATTCCGGATCAAGAGGTTCAAGCGACTAAGGTTCTGGGGAACAAAAGAATGTCGAACATGATGAAGGCGCTGGTCAAGGCCAAGGCCGAGCCGGGCATCTGGATGGAAGAAGTGCCGGTGCCGGAGATCGGCCCCAACGACGTGCTGATCAAGATCAGGAAGACGGCGATCTGCGGCACCGACGTCCACATCTATAATTGGGACCAGTGGGCGCAAAAGACCGTGCCGGTGCCGATGGTTACCGGCCACGAATTTGTCGGAACCGTCGCCGATTTCGGTGCGGCGGTGACCGAGTACAAACTCGGCCAGCGCGTTTCCGGCGAAGGCCATATCGTTTGCGGCCATTGCCGCAACTGCCGGGCGGGCAGGGGGCATTTGTGCCGCAACACGCTCGGCGTCGGCGTCAACCGGCCGGGCGCCTTTGGCGAATACCTGGCGATCCCGCAGCACAATGTGGTGCCGATCCCCGACGACGTGCCCGACGAGATCGCGGCGATCTTCGATCCCTTAGGCAATGCTGTTCACACCGCATTGTCCTTTGATCTCGTCGGCGAGGACGTGCTGGTCACCGGCGCCGGGCCTATCGGCATCATGGGTGCACTGGTGGCGCAGTGCGTCGGCGCGCGAAAAGTGGTCATCACCGATATCAACCCGGTGCGCCTGGCACTGGCGAAAAAGCTTGGCGTTCAGCATGTCGTCGACGCATCGAAGGAAAAGCTGCGCGACGTGATGCCGGCGCTTGGCATGACCGAGGGCTTTGACGTCGGCCTCGAAATGTCGGGCGCAGCCCCTGCCTTCCGCGACATGATCGACACCATGAACAATGGCGGCAAGATCGCCATTCTCGGCATCGCGCCGACCGGCTTCGAAATCGACTGGAACAAGGTCATCTTCAAGATGCTGCATCTGAAGGGCATCTACGGCCGCGAGATGTTCGAGACCTGGTACAAGATGATTGCGCTGGTGCAGGGTCCTCTCGATGTCAGCGGCCTGATCACCCACCGCATCGGCATCGACGACTATGTTTCCGGCTTCGAAGCGATGAAGAGCGGCAATTCCGGCAAGGTGGTGATGGACTGGTAGGCGATCAGAAATGTTGGCGGGACAGCACCCCCCTCTGGCCTGCCGGCCATCTCCCCCTCAAGGGGGGAGATTGGCAGCTTCGCCGACATCGCTCTTCTTTGGAGATTGGCGAAAGCCGAAGCGACGTCCAATCTCCCCCCTTGAGGGGGAGATGTCCGGCAGGACAGAGGGGGTGTGAACGATCGCTGCGTAGCAGCTTTCACAGCTCCTTTCGTCGATCCGGCAACGCCATCTCCAGGGCCGCCACTCCGCTGACAACGGCCGCTCGCTGTTCCGTGCTCAGCCTCGCAAGCAATTCCAGCTCGAACGCTTTAGCCAGCGGCACCATCTCGCGATAGGCGACAAGGCCAGCTCGGGTCAGCGTCAGATGCTCGACCCGCCTGTCTTTTCCATCCGGTGTGCGAGTGAGCCAGCGGCGCCGTTCGAGCTCGGCGACGGCTCGCGAAACCTTGGTCTTGTGCATGGCCGACTGCTCGCCGAGTTCCGTCGCGGTCATGGTGCCGTGCTGGCCGAGCCCGGCCAGCGTGCGCCATTCGGGTCGGGTCAGGCCGTGACGGTCCTTGTATATCCTGGAGAATTCCCGGCTGACGGCATCGGCGAGACGGTAGAGCCGGTAGGGCAGGAAGCTTTCGAGTTCCAGGACGTCCATGATTTTGTATCCCGGCAGACGCCGTGGTTGATAGTTACATTTTCAATGGTTACAGATGAAACCAGTTTGGTCAATGCTTGAGTGCCGCAGCCATCGGAGGCGAGGAGCGCGCTCTGTCAGTATCCAGGGAGGATGCCATGGCCTATTCCTACATGCCGGGTTTCGGCAACGACTTCGAGACCGAGACTTTGCCGGGCTCGCTGCCGCAAGGACGCAACTCGCCGCAGCGGCCGGCCTACGGCCTCTACGCCGAGCAGCTTTCGGGCTCTCCTTTCACTGCGCCGCGCGGCACCAATGAGCGCTCCTGGCTTTATCGGATAAGGCCGAGCGTCAGGCATACCGGTCGCTTCAAAGCGGCGAATTATCCGCTGTGGAAAAGCGCGCCGAACGTCGGCGACCACCAGCTCGCTCTCGGCCAGTATCGCTGGAGCCCCGTGCCGATGCCGAAAGAGCCGACAGACTTCATCGCCGGCATGCGCTCGATCACCACCGCCGGCGACGTGCTCGGCCAGACCGGCATGGCGGCACATGTCTATGTCGCCAACCGTTCGATGGCCGACGACCATTTCTTCAACGCCGATGGCGAGTTGCTGGTCGTGCCGCAGGTTGGAGCCTTGCGCTTCGTCACCGAGATGGGCGTCATCGAACTCAGGCCGGGCGAGATCGCCGTGCTGCCGCGCGGCCTGGTGTTCAAGGTCGAACTGGTGGATCCGCAAGTGCGTGGCTATGTCTGCGAGAATTACGGCGCCAAGCTGACGCTGCCGGATCGCGGCCCGATTGGCGCCAACTGCCTGGCCAATCCGCGCGATTTCAAGACGCCCTGTGCCTGGTTCGAGGACAAGGAAACACCGTGCCGGCTGATCGCGAAATGGTGTGGCCAGTTCCATGTCACCGAGATCGATCATTCGCCGCTGGATGTGGTGGCGTGGCACGGCAATTATTCGCCCTACAAATATGATCTTGCGACCTTTTCGCCGGTCGGCGCGATCTTGTTCGATCATCCTGACCCATCGATCTTCACCGTGCTGACCGCGCCGAGCGGCGAGGAAGGCACCGCCAATATCGATTTCGTCATCTTCCCGCCGCGCTGGCTTGTGGCGGAAAACACTTTCCGGCCGCCGTGGTATCACCGCAACATCATGAGCGAGTTCATGGGCCTGATCCATGGTCAGTACGATGCCAAGGAAGAGGGCTTTGTGCCCGGCGGCATCAGCCTGCACAACATGATGCTGGCCCACGGACCCGATGCGCCTGGCTTCGAAAAGGCCTCGCGCGCGGAGCTGAAACCGGTCAAGCTCGCCAACACCATGGCCTTCATGTTCGAGACACGCTTCCCGCAGATGGTGACCCGCTATGGCGCCGAGCTCGAAACCCGGCAGGACAATTATATCGACTGCTGGGCCGATCTGAAGAAACGCTTCAACGGCACGCCCGAGGGCGACTGGTCTTGAGCGCCGTCGCATGATGGATCGTCTGGTGCTTCTTGGCTCGAAGGGTGGTCCGGCGCTCCGGCCGGGCGGACCGTGGCCGAGTTCATCGCTGCTGGAGATTGGCGGCCGCACCCTCGTCGTCGATTGCGGGCTGGGCGTAACGCGCGGGCTGACCGATGCCGGCGTCAGTCTGAAGGCGCTTGACCTGATCTTCATCACGCATTTGCATTCAGACCATGTGCTGGAACTCGGACCGTTGATCCACACCGCATGGACGGCCGGCCTGGGGACAAAGGTCACCGTATTCGGCCCGCCCGGCATCGGCTACTACTGGCAGCGCTTTTGCCAGGCGATGGAGTTCGACATCGAGATCCGCATCGCCGACGAAGGGCGGCCGGATCTCCGCGACCTGGTCTCGATTGTCGAGTTTGGTGAAGGGCAGGTGGCGGAAGAGCGCGGTCTCAAAATATCGGCCTTGCGTGTCGACCACCCGCCGGTGACGGACTGCTTTGCGCTGCGCTTCGAGCAAGCCGGGCAAAGCATCGTCTTCTCGTCCGATACGGCGTTCTTTCCGCCATTGTCGGATTTCGCCGAAGGCGCCGACGTCCTGGTCCACGAGGCCATGCTGGAAGAGGGCATCGAGCGGTTGGTCGCGAAGACCGGCAACGGTGCAAGACTGAGGGAACACCTGCTTGCCAGCCACAGCTTTGCCGAGGAAGCGGGCCGCATCGCCAGCGATGCAGGCGTCAAAAGACTGGTCCTCAACCATCTCATTCCCGCCGACGATCCCGAGATCGGCGAGGCCGACTGGATTGCCGCCGTCAGGAAAACATGGGCCGGCGACTTGACGATCGCCCGCGACGGCCTTGTTGTGGGGCTGGAGCATGATCTCGAAAAGTGGAAACCGGTTTTCGGAAGAGATCATGCCTAGAACAAAAAATCAAAGCAGCACCAAAGCTGCGCCAGGAGAGGAAACCGCATGAAGCTTGCCACCTTGAAGGACGGGACGCGCGACGGAAAACTCGTCGTCGTCTCGCGCGACCTGACGCGGTTTACCGATGCGTCGTTCCTGGTGCGGACGCTGCAGGCCGCGCTCGATGACTGGCGTCGGATCGCGCCGCATCTCACCGCCATGGCCGAATCGCTGGAGAACAATGCGGTGCCGTCGGCTCGCTTTCACGAGCACGACGCCCATTCGCCGCTGCCGCGCGCCTACCAATGGGCCGACGGCTCGGCCTATGTGAACCATGTCGAGCTGGTGCGGAAGGCGCGCGGCGCCGAGATGCCGGCAAGCTTCTGGACCGATCCGCTGATCTACCAGGGCGGTTCGGACGCCTTCCTCGCACCGCGCGACCCAATCCGCATGATCGACGAGACCCTTGGCATCGACCTGGAAGGCGAGGTCGCCGTCATTGTCGACGACGTGCCGATGGGCGCTGGCCTCGACGAGGCGCGGGCAGCGATCCGGCTGGTCATGCTGGTCAACGACGTGACGCTGCGCGGCCTGACCGGACCCGAGCTTGCCAAGGGGTTCGGCTTCTTCCAGTCGAAACCGTCATCAGCCTTTTCGCCGGTTGCGGTGACGCCGGACGGACTGGGCGATGCCTGGGACGGCGGCAAGGTCAGCCTGCCGCTGCTGGTCGATCTCAACGGCAAACCGTTCGGCCGGGCGAACGCCGGCATCGACATGACCTTCGACTTTCCGGCGCTGATTGCCCATGCCGCAAAAACGCGGCCGCTGGCCGCCGGCACCATCGTCGGTTCGGGCACCGTCTCCAACAAGCTCGATGGCGGGCCGGGCAAGCCTGTCTCGGCGGGCGGCGCCGGCTATTCCTGTATCGCCGAGTTGCGTATGATCGAGACCATCGAAGCCGGCGAACCGAAGACGCCGTTTCTGCGCTTTGGCGATACCGTGCGCATCGAGATGAAGGACAGGGGCGGGCATTCGATCTTCGGCGCCATCGAGCAGAAGGTCGAGAAATACGAGGGGGCAAGAGAATGACAGGCGAGACATTCTATCTCCTGTGCGGTGTCTGGGCCCTTGTCATGCTGGCGATCTTCATCCCGGCGATCCGGCTGAGCTATCGCATCGAGGCGCGCTCGCCCGGCCTGACCAACCGCAGCGGCTTTCCGCGCAAGGCGATGATGTTTCACACCGTCACCAACACGAACGTCGCGCGTGACCAGGAAACGCAAGGCATGCGGCGGCGCATGATCGGGCTGCTGCTGATTGTTCTCGCTGGATTCCTGCTAATGGGGGCAGGCTTGTCGTTGGTCCGGTCAGCTGCGTGAAGTCATGGACCTGCTGAACCATTTCCGCCGCATGGCGCGCAACAATCTCTGGTCGAACGACCGGCTTTATGGCGCCGTACTGCAGCTTAAGCCTGGTGAATTCGAAGCCGAGCGAACCAGCTTCTTCCCGTCGATCAAGGCAACGCTGAACCACATTCTGGCGGTCGATCACCTCTATCTCGATTTTCTCGAAGAGGGCGGCGTCGGCGCCGCGGCCTATGATGAGTTCTTGCGCTTCGACGAAGCGGACACGCTCTTTGGCAAGCGGGCGGAGGCCGACCGGCGGCTGATCGCTTTTTGCGACCGCCTGTCGGCGGACGATCTCGAACGCCGCGTCGTCACTGATCGGCGCGAGGACGGCATGATACCGGAGCGGATCGGCGATTTGCTCGCCCATCTCTTCATCCACGACATCCATCATCGCGGCCAGGTGCACGCGATGCTGTCTGGCACCTCGGTGAAACCGCCACAACTCGACGAGTTCTTCCTCGATTACGATGTTAAGTTGAGGAAAGCCGAAGTCGAGCGGCTGGGACTGCGAGACCAACTGCTTGGCTAATTATGCCAAAGCCACATCGTAACTGGCGAAATGCGGGTCGGATGTAAGGATGGTGAGATTCTCCATTTGCGCCTGCGCAATCAGAAGTCTGTCGAACGGATCACCATGGTGGTGGGGTAGGCTGCCGACGGCGTTTGCGTGCTGGAAGGTTACGGCGAGCGGCTGAAATTGCATCCTTGGAAGCAGCGTTGGCAGGTCGTCCGGCGCATCGAGTTTTCTGATCGAGCGTTTGATGGCAATTTCCCAGACGCTAGCCGCGCTCGCGAACACCACCGCTTCCGAAGCCAGAATAGCGCGGTGGTGCTCGCTGAGACGTCGATCGTCCGAAATCGACCAGAGGATGATGTGTGTGTCGGCGAGAAACGGGCCGACCGTCATTTCACGTACTCATCCCACTCGGGGCCGAGTTCATCAAAATCGTCCGCAATCCAGATCTTGCCCTTCAATGCGCCGATACGCGGCAGGGATTCGGCCACTGCCGGAGGTACGATACGCGCCGCCACCTTGCCGTGGCGTGTGAGCACGATCTCCTCGCCGGCTTCCGCACGGCTGACGAGTTCCGACAATTTGGCCTTGGCTTCGGCAATGGAAACATTCATGACTCGATCCTTTATGACCAGAATTTAGGTCATAACTGATCAAACCACAAGGCACCTCGGCCGAACTGGCTACGCTGCCTTGCCGTCCACCTTCAGCACGCCGCGCTTGATCTGGTCCTGCTCGATGGATTCGAACAGAGCGCGGAAATTGCCCTCGCCAAAACCTTCGTCGCCCTTCCTCTGGATGAACTCGAAGAAGATCGGCCCGATCACAGTCTTTGAAAAAATCTGCAGCAGGATCTTGGTCGTGCCGCCGTCGACGACGCCTTCGCCGTCGATCAGGATGCCGTGCCTTTTCATGCGCTCGATCGGCTCTTCATGGCCGTTCACGCGGGCATAAGACATGTCGTAATAGGTCTCGGGCGGGCCCGGCATGAACTTCAGGCCGTTGGCGGCCAGCCTGTCGGTGGCGCCGTAAATGTCGTCGGTGCCGACGGCGATGTGCTGGATGCCCTCGCCATTGTACTTCTTCAGATATTCGGCGATCTGGCTGGTCTCGTCCTTGGACTCGTTGAGCGGGATGCGGATCTTGCCGCAGGGCGAGGTGATGGCGCGGCTGACCAGGCCGGTGATCTTGCCGTCGATGTCGAAGAAATGGATCTGCTTGAAGCCGAACAGGTCGCGGTAGAAATCCCACCATTTGTCCATCTGGCCGCGATAGACATTGTGGGTCAGGTGGTCGAGATAATAGAAGCCGACGCCTTCCGGCCTGGGATCGCGCTCGCCCAGCCAGTCGAACTCGGCGTCGTAAGCCGAGCCCTTCTCGCCATAGGTTTCGATGAAATAGAGCAGCGATCCGCCGATACCGACGATTGCCGGCACGTCGAGCGACTTGACGGCGCCTTCATAGGGCGTCGCGCCCTTGGCAACGGCATGATCGAACGCATGCTTGGCATCGACCACACGCCAAGCCATCGAGGCGGCGCAAGGGCCGTGCTTGTCGACGAATTTCATCGCATGCGAGCCGGGCTCGGCATTGACGACATAATTGATGTCGCCCTGCCGCCAGACGGTGATGTCCTTGCTGCGGTGCTTGGCCACCGGCACGTAGCCCATGCGGGTGAAAAGCTCGGCGAGCTTTTCCGGCTCGGCATGCGCGAATTCGACGAATTCGAAGCCGTCGGTGCCGGCGGGATTGGTTTTGCTGATCTTGGCGGGCGGTGCGTCGTGCGGGAAGGGACCCATGGCATTGCTCCGAAATCTGGCCCGAAATCTGGCATTGGCCGCATCGGCCATATCTGAGCCCAATCATAGCGCGGAGCGAGTGCAAATTGCTTGCATTCAAACGCTTGAAATGTTCCGATCATGCGCAACTTGTGCATGACCGGGTCGAAATCCATGGATGAAGCGCGCATTGACCAGTTTGACCGCAAGATAATGGCTCTGCTGCAGGCCGACGCGCGGTTGACCAACAACGATTTGTCGGAACGGGTGAACCTGTCCGCGTCGCAATGCTCGCGCCGTCGCCAGCGGCTGGAGGAGGACGGTTATATCAAGGGCTACCGGGCGGTGCTCGACCGCGACAAGCTCGGCTTTTCCCTGGTCAACGTCATTTCGGTGACGCTCGCCACCCACAACCGCGACAATGCGCGGCGTTTCGGCGAACTAGTGGCGCGGCTGCCGCAAGTGCAGGAAGCGCACGCGCTGACCGGCGAGATGGATTATATATTGAAAGTGGTGACGCCGGACCTGAAGTCGCTGTCGGAATTCGTCAACAGCGTGCTGCTCCCGCACGAATCGGTGCAGCATGTGAAGACGGCGATCGTGCTGGAGACGTTGAAGGAGACCGGCGCGCTGCCGATCTGAGGGCGCGAACGTTCACCCCTTCGACTGCTGGATCAGCCCATAGAGATTGGTGCAGCGGGCGCCGGACCGGCAATAGGCGAACACCGGGCCTTCGAGTTCGTCGAGCGCCTCAGCCTGGTCCTCGACATTCTCGGCCGTGATCTGGCCGCTGATGACGGGGATGTAGCGGAAGGCGAGCCCGGCGCCCTCGACCGCCGCCTTGACGGTGTCGGCCGATGGCTGGCCGGGCTGCTCGTCGTCCGGCCGGTTGCAGATCACGCTCTTGAAGCCGGCGGCCTTGATGGTCGCGACATCCTCGGGCTGGATCTGGCCCGAGACCGAATAGTCCTCGCTGATCTGACGGTATTCCATGGCTGGGGTCCTCGCAATCTGGTTAGCGGCAGTCTTGCCACTCCCTGACCCGGTCGGCAATCCGCGCGAAAAGAAATCCATCCGCGCACATAGAGATTTCGATGCCGGAAATCCAGCCGGGCTAACGCCGCATGTCGCCAGGACGCATCATGCGCCAGCCCGGCTGGATGAACCGGATCGGTCGGCTCAGCTGCCGAGGATCGCGCCTTTGATCTGGGCGATGTTGTTGTGCATCAGGTCGATATAGGTCGAGGCCGGGCCGTCGGGCTGTGAGAGCGCATCGGAATAGAGCGTGCCGCCCACCTTGATGCCGGTCTCGCTGGCGATCTGCTCGATCAGCCGCGGATTGGTGATGTTCTCGACGAAGATCGCCGCCGCCTTGTCCTGTTTCACCTGGCTGACCAGCTTGCCGACGTCGGCGGCGGAGGGCTCCGACTCGGTCGACACGCCTTCCGGGGCCAGGAACGTCAAGCCGTAGGCCTGCTCGAAATAGCCGAAGGCATCATGCGAGGTGATGACGACGCGCTTCTCTTGCGGGATCGACTGGATCGCTGCCTGTACCTCGCCCTCGAGCGCATCGAGCTTTTGCGTATAGGCGGCTGCATTGGCCTTGTAGCTGTCGCAACCCGCAGCGTCGGCCGTGCAGAAGGCGTCGGCGATGTTCTTCACATAGATCTTGGCATTGGCGATCGACTGGAAGGCGTGCGGATCGGTTGCCGTCTCACCATCGGCGTGGGCGTCGGCCTCGGCGAATTCGGGCTTGAAATTGATCGGCGTGACGCCCTTGGTCAGCACGGCGACGGTCGCCTTGGTTGCGCTGGCGTCGACCAGGCGCTGCAGAAAACCTTCGAAATGCAGGCCGTTGACCAGCACGATGTCGGCCTTGGCCATCGCCACCGCATCGGCTGGGCTCGGCTCGTAGACATGCGCATCCCCGTTCGGCCCGACGATGGTGGTCAGATCGATCCGGTCGCCGCCGACATTCTTGGCGAAGTCTCCGATGATGGTGAAACTGGCGACCACTTTCAACGGCCCCGCGAAAGCCGAAGATGCGCCAAAGGCGGTTAATGTTATAACGCTCACGGCCAAAGCGGCGCGGATCGATTTCAGCATGGACAAGTCTCCTTCATTGGGATCAGGCAGTTCTGTGGCGGTGATGGATGATGCGGGCGCGCAGGATGCCGCGCGTCCCGAACAGGATCGAGGCGAAATAGACGACGCCGGCGGACAGGATGATGGCCGGGCCGGAGGGCAGCGACGCATGATAGGACAACAGCAGCCCGGCAATGCAAGAGGCAAAGCCGATCACTGTCGCCAGCACGCACATCGGCTCGACGCGCGAGCTCCAGAAGCGGGCCGCCGCTGCCGGCAGCATCATCAGCCCGACCGACAGCAAGGTGCCGAGCGCCTGGAAGCCGCCGACGAGGTTGAGCACGACGAGGCCGAGAAAGATGAAATGCACCGGGCTGCCCATCCGGCTGACCGAGCGCAGGAACAAGGGGTCGAGGCATTCGGCGACCAGCGCTCGCCAGAAGATGGCGAGGCTGACCAGCGTCACCACGACGATGCCGCCGATCAGCGTCAGCGCCTCGTTGTTCAGCGCCAGCACGGTGCCGAACAGCACATGCATAAGATCGACGCTGGAGCCGCGGATCGACACCATCAGCACGCCGATGGCCAGTGAAATCAGATAGAAGGCCGCCATCGAGGCGTCCTCGCGCTGGATGGTGAAGCGCGAGACGGCACCGGCGCCGAGCGCCACGATGATGCCGGCGATCAACCCGCCGACGGTCATCGGCAGGATCTCCAGCCCATAGAACAGGAAGCCGGCGGCAGCACCGGGCAGGATGGCATGGGCCATGGCGTCGCCGGACAGGCTCATGCGCCGCAGCATCAGGAACACGCCGACCGGGCAGGCGCCGAGCGACAGCATCATCGAACCGGCGAGCGCCCGCTGCATGAAGGCGTAGTCGGCAAACGGGGCGACGAAAAGACCGTAAAGCACGTCCATCATGCCGCCCTCGGCCCGGAGCCGTGATGATGGTCATGGCTATGCTCGTGGCTGCTGTGATCGTGCACACTGTGATCATGCTCGCCAGGCTCGCACCATGGCGCGTTGTCCTCCCAGGCTTCGTGGAAGCGGCGCGCGCGCAACAAATTCTCCGGCCGCAGCGTCTCTCTGGTCTCGCCCCAGGCGACCGGCTGGCGCGCCAGGAGCAGTGTTTCGGGGAAATTCTGCCGCACTAGGTCGAGATCGTGGACGACCACCATGATCGTACGCTCCTCGCCATGCCAGCGCTTGATCAGTGCGATCAGGTCGCCGACGGTCTTCGTGTCGACGGCATTGAACGGCTCATCGAGCAGGATGAGCTCGGCATCCTGCAACAGCACGCGGGCAAACAGCGTGCGCTGCAGCTGGCCGCCCGACAACGTGTCGATCGGCCGCTTCTCGAAACCGCCGAGGCCGACGGCCATCAGCGCCTTGCTGACCGAGTCGCGATCTTCCCTGGTATAGCGGCCGAGCATGCCACGCCGCGGCCACAGGCCAAGCGAAACCAGGTCGACGACCCGGGCCGGAAAGGAGCGGTCGAGCTCGGACTGCTGCGGCAGGTAGGCGGCGCGCACGCCGGGCGCCCGGATCACCGCGCCGGCCATCGGCTTCAGGACGCCAACGATGCCCTTCATCAGCGTCGACTTGCCGGAGCCGTTGGCGCCGACGACCGCCGTCAAGGACCCCTTGCGGATCGTACCATTGAGGTGGTGGATCGCAGGATGGCTGTTATAGCCCAGCGTCAGGTCGCGGAAGGTCAGGCAGGTTTGGCTCATGTGACGATCCATGGGGCGACGATCGGTGCTGCAGGGGCGGATTCGATATGTGATGTTATTACATTAGTCAACAAGCCAATCGGGCGGAATTGCGGCCGGGCCGTCATGTTGTCCGCTTTGGCTTGGCTCAAGAGGTTCCGCTCGAGCGGCCTTGCTCGAAGCCAGCAGCGATCCTAAACAGGCGCAGCCGACAAGAGAAAGCCGGACAAGAGAAGGAATACCCAATGAGCATTCGTCGCATCGATGTGGGCCCGCGCATGAGCCAGATCGTCATCCACGGCAACACCGTCTATCTGGCCGGTCAGGTCGGCAAGCCGGGTGGAAACGTCGGCGCCCAGACAAAAGACATTCTGGCGGCGATCGACGAATTGCTGGCCAAGGCCGGCACCGACAAGACCAAGATCCTGCAGGCGATCATCTGGCTGGCCGACATGAGCACCTTTGCCGAGATGAACGCCGAGTGGGACAAATGGGTACCGCAGGGCAACACGCCGGCCCGCGCCACCGGCGAGGCCAAGCTTGCCGGACCGGAATATCTGGTCGAGATCATTGTCACCGCGGCGATTTGAGCAGCTCCGTAGGTTCCCCCTCATCCGGCCGCTTTGCGGCCACCTTCTCCCCGAGGGAGAAGAGACTGGCGCTGGCACCAGCGATCTCCTCTCCCCTCGGGGAGAGGTCGGATTGCCCCGAATGCTCTTCGCAATTCGGTCGGCAATCCGGGTGAGGGGGTCTGACCCTCAGTTGAAATGCTCACCCCTGCGACGGCGTGAACCGCGCCACCAGCGTGTGGCTCTCGGCCGCGTAGGTGAACCGGACATGGGTGACGGGGTGCTCGGCGCTCCATGTTCGCCGCTCGATCACCAGGCACGGCGCGCCGGTCGCGATGTCGAGAGCCGCCGCGATATGCTTGTCGGCTGCAACCGCGCGGATGCGATGCTCGGCCGCACTCCATGGCACACGGCCGATCAGCCACGGACCGGGCGCCGTGTCGAAAAACGCCTCTTCGGCGGCCTCCGGCACGGCAGCCAGGTTGATCAGCCGCTGCTCGTGGGCGAACGGCCGGTTGCCGGCGAAATGCCGGCATTCCAGCGCCAGCACCGGCCCGGCGACGTCGAGTTCCAGCAGGGCGCGATCGTCGGCACTGCTGCGCCTTCTGCTTCCCGCCACGCGCTCGTAGCGGTAGGGCAGGCCAAGTGCCTCGACCTCGATTCGGATGTCGTGGATTTCGAGAACGGCCGCCTGCGATTGCGGCCGGCGGACAAAACTGCCGGAGCGACGCCGGCGCTCGATCAGCCCGGCCTTGGCCAATTGCGACAGCGCCTTGTTCACCGTCATGCGCGAACATCTGTATTCTTCCGTCAGTTCATGCTCGAACGGAATGCGGTGGCCGGGCGCCCAGGCGCCGGACAGGATCCGTTCGCTGATGTCCGACAGGATGCGCCGGTGTAGCGAAAGGGCCTCGCCGCCGTCCGCGCTTCCAGAATCCGCGCTTATCGCCTCGATCATGCTCATGCCGAAAGCGCCGTCATCACCTTGCGGAAGCGCTCGGCAATGGCATCGCGTCTTGCATGCCTGCCGTCGCTGACCAGTTTCCTGCCATGCACCCAGACGCAATCGATCTTGGTGCCGTTGGCAAAAATCCAGGCGTCGAGGATCGCATCACCTGCCTTGCCCGCCAACGATGGATGCTTGCCGTCGAGCGAGACGAGATCGGCCGAGGCACCGGCAGTGATCCGCGAGGCGCCGGCGCCCAGCGCGGAACTGCCACCCTCGAGCGCCGCATCGAACAACGCGCGACCGGTCGATCCGCCGGCCACCGCCAGCACGTTGCGGGCGCGGTGGGCGAGGCGCTGCGAATATTCGAGCTGGCGCAACTCGTCGGGCAGGCCGATCAGCACGTTGGAATCCGAGCCGATGCCGAAGCGGCCGCCATGCTGCATAAAAAGGGGCGCGGCAAAGGTGCCGTCGCCGAGATTGGCCTCGGTGATCGGGCAGAGGCCGGCAACGGCGCCGCTTTTCGCCATATCGGTCGTCTCGGTGTCGGTCATGTGGGTGGCGTGGATGAGGCACCAGCGCTGGTCGACCTTGGCATTGGCAAGCAGCCATTCGACCGGCCGCGCCCCGGACCAGGCAAGGCAGTCCTCGACCTCCTTCATCTGCTCGGCGATGTGGATGTGGATCGGCCCCTCCGGCGCCATCGCCGTGATGTTTTCCAGTTCCTCGGGTGCCACGGCACGCAGGCTGTGTGGGGCCACGCCGACGACAGCCTGAGTCGACGCGCGAAGGGATTCGCGGCTTTTCTCAACAAGCCGCGAGAACTGGTTCACATCGTTGATGAATCGCCGCTGGCCTTCATTTGGCGCAGCGCGGTTGAAAGAGGAATGCGCGTAGAAGACGGGCAGCAAAGTCAGCCCGATGCCTGTCTCGGACGCTGCGGCAACGATGCGCTCCGCAATCTCGGCGATATTGGCATAGGGCCGCCCGTCGCGGTCGTGGTGTAAATAGTGAAACTCGCCGACGCGCGAGAACCCGGCCTCCAGCATCTCGACATAGAGTTGCGCCGCGACCGCCTCGACCTGGTCCGGCGTCATCGACAGCGCGAAACGATACATCACCTCGCGCCAGCTCCAGAAACTGTCGGCGGAAGGGCCGCGCAATTCGGCAAGGCCGGCCATGCCGCGCTGGAAGGCATGGCTGTGCAGGTTCGGCATGCCGGACAAAAGGATAGAATGGCGCTCGTCGCCAGGCAGAGGCGAGGTATCCGCCTCGACCGTTGCGATCTTGCCGTCGGAGACTACGATCCGCACATCGCTGCGCCAGCCGTCGGGCAGAAGTGCCTGTTCCGCAAAAATCGCCGTCACGTCTTTCTCCAAATCCCGGTTGGCCATGTGATGATAGCGCTTGCAGTGCCTTTTGATATGTATATACATAATAACTCCCGATTGAAACGGAAAAGATGATGGCTGGAGAGAGCAAAAACCGGGCACGGGAGCTTCGCCTTTGGCGCAATGCGCGCCTCGCGACCATGGCTGATAGCAGCGCCGGGTTAGGCGTCGTCGAGCACGGTGCAATCGCCGTGCGCAACGGCCGGATCGTCTATGCCGGGTCGGAAGCCGACATGCCGGCAGCGCTCCGCCCCAGAGCACTTGGCAAAGACGCCGAGGCGACCGACTGCGAAGGCCGCTGGATCACGCCTGGCTTGATCGACTGCCACACCCATCTGGTCCATGCCGGCAACCGTGCCAATGAATTCGAGATGCGGCTGGCCGGCGCCACCTATGAGGAGGTCGCCAAGGCCGGCGGCGGCATCGTTTCCTCGGTCAAGGCACTGCGCGCCGCGAGCGAGGACGAGCTGGTCGCCCAGTCGCTGCCACGCCTCGACGCGCTGATCGCCGAAGGCGTCACCACCGTCGAGATCAAATCCGGCTACGGTCTCGACCTCGAAAACGAGAAGAAGTCGCTGCGCGCCGCGCGACGGCTGGGCGGTGAGCGGCCGGTGACGGTCAGAACCACTCTCCTCGGCGCTCATGCGCTGCCGCCCGAAGCAAAAGGCGACAAGGACGCCTTTATCGATCTTGTCGCCAACGAGATTTTGCCGGCCGTCGCTGCCGAGGGCCTGGCCGATGCCGTCGACGGCTTTTGCGAAGGCATCGCCTTTTGGCCGGAGCAGATTTCTCGCGTGTTCGATGCGGCCAAGGCGGCGGGCCTGCCGGTCAAGCTTCATGCGGACCAGCTGTCCAATCTGCACGGCGCGGAACTTGCGGCACGCTATGGTGCGCTATCGGCCGATCACCTCGAATATACCGACGAGGCGGGCGCGGCGGCGATGGCGAAGGCAGGAACCGTGGCGACCATCCTGCCCGGCGCCTACTACTTCATCCGCGAGACCAAGAAGCCGCCGATCGCCCTGTTTCGCCAGCATGGCGTCAGGATGGCCGTTGCCACCGATAACAATCCCGGCACCTCGCCGCTGACCTCGCTGCTGCTGACCATGAACATGGCGGCGACATTGTTCGGCCTGACCGTCGATGAATGCCTTGCCGGCGTCACGCGCGAGGCTGCCCGCGCGCTCGGGTTGCTTGGACAGACCGGTACGCTGGAGGTCGGAAAATCCGCCGATCTGGCGATCTGGGACGTCGAACGCCCGGCCGAACTCGTCTACCGCATGGGCTTCAACCCGCTGCATGCCCGCATCTGGAGGGGACAATGACCGAACTCAAGCTCAGGCCAGGCAATGCCAAGCTGGCCGATTGGCGCGCCATCTATCGCGGCGCCGCACTGAGGCTCGACGATGCCTGCCGGCCGAAGATCAAGGCCAGCGCCGAGGCCGTCGCCAGGATCGTTGCCAAGGGCGAGCCGGTCTACGGCATCAACACCGGCTTCGGCAAGCTGGCCAGCGTGCGCATCCCCGCCGCCGACCTCGAGACGCTGCAGCGAAACATCGTGCTGTCGCATGCCGCCGGCGTCGGCGAGCCGATGCCGCTGGCAATTTGCCGGCTGATGATGGCGCTGAAGCTGGCCAGCCTGGCCCAGGGCGCCTCCGGCGTGCGGCCGCGGACGATCGAGCTGCTCGAGGCGATGCTGGCCAACGACGTTATCCCCGTGGTGCCGGCGCAAGGCTCGGTCGGCGCTTCCGGCGACCTCGCGCCGCTGTCGCACATGACCGCGGTGATGATCGGTGTCGGCGAATGCTTTACCCCGCATGGCCGCTTCCCGGCCAAGGTCGCCTTTGTCTCGCACGGCCTGGAGCCGGTGATATTGGGCGCCAAGGAAGGCCTTGCGCTGCTCAACGGTACGCAGTTTTCGACCGCCTATGCGCTGGCGGCTTTGTTCGAGGCGGAAGTGCTCTATCAGTCAGCGCTGGTCGCCGGCGCGTTGTCGACCGATGCCGCCAAGGGCTCCGACGCGCCGTTCGATCCACGCATCCATCTGCTCAGGAAACATCGCGGCCAGATCGAGACGGCCGAGGCGTTGCGTAATTTGATGGCCGGCAGCGCCATCCGTGAATCGCACCGCGTCGGCGACGAGCGCGTGCAGGACCCATACTGCCTGCGCTGCCAGCCGCAGGTGATGGGCGCAGCACTCAGCGTGCTGCGTCAGGCCGCCGATACGCTCGGCACCGAGGCCAATGGCGTCACCGACAATCCGCTGATCTTTGCCGAGGACGACACAGCGCTTTCTGGCGGAAATTTCCACGCCGAGCCGGTGGCCTTCGCCGCCGACATGATCGCGCTCGCCGTCTGCGAGATCGGCTCGCTGTCGGAACGGCGCATCGCCATGCTGGTCGACCCGGCGCTGTCGGGCATGCCGGCCTTTCTGACGCCCAAGCCGGGTCTGAATTCCGGTTTCATGATCCCGCAAGTGACAGCCGCGGCGCTCGTCTCGGAAAACAAACAAAAAGCGTATCCGGCCAGCGTCGATTCGATCCCGACCTCGGCCAACCAGGAAGACCACGTCTCGATGGCGGCACATGGCGCGCGCCGGCTCATCGGCATGGTCGAGAATGCGACGGCCGTCATCGGCATCGAATTGCTGGCCGCGGCGCAAGGCTGCGATTTCCATGCCCCGCTGGCCTCGAGCGCGGCACTGGAGGCGGTGCGCCGGCTGGTCAGGGCAGAGGTGCCGCATCTCGACAACGACCGGCACTTCCATCCCGACATGGAGAAGGCCATCGCCATGGTACGCAGCGGCGCGGCGGTGGAAGCGGCAAGCGCGGTAAAGCTGCCGGGAGTGACGTCGTGAGACTGTACGCCGCCACAGGTCGGACGTTGGCGAAACCCTCGACGCTAGCTGATCTCCCCCCAAGTGGGGGAGATGTCCGGCAGGACAGAGGGCGGCGCTGTCCCGCCAACCTCAGCCCGGCAATACCGAAATTTTCAAAGTCAAAAACAAAAAACCCGCCTCGAGGGCGGGTCGTCGGTGACAATCATCACCATACCCATATTAGTAGCATAGCTGCCGGCACAAAGCAAGAACAAAATACGACACGGCCGGCAAAAAGCGAGGTCGGTGTTCACGGACAATTGCAAGGTCGCGTTCTGCCGCGCCCCCCTCTGCCCTGCCGGGCATCTCCCCCACGAGTGGGGAGATTGGCCGTTACACTGGCTTTCGCCAATCTCCAACGTTGCAGGACTGAGCGAGGCGCCGCAGCTGCCAATCTCCCCCCCTGTGGGGGAGATGCCCGGCAGGGCAGAGGGGGGCGCCGTAGAGCTCCAACGCGCGGAGACTTCTCATGACTTGGCTCACCGTCACCCGAGGCACGGCACCCCTGCTGGTCTCGATCCCGCATACCGGCATCGATCTGGCCGGCCTCGACAACCGACTTATCTCGCCCTGGCTCGGCCGCCGTGACGCCGACTGGTGGATCGACAAGCTTTATGATTTCGCCGAGAGCCTTGGCGCGACGGTGGTGCATACGGCGATCTCGCGCACCGTCATCGACGTCAACCGCGATCCGTCTGGCGTTTCGCTCTATCCCGGCCAGACGACGACTGGGCTCTGCCCGACCGAGACCTTCGACGGCGATCCGCTCTACCGCGAAGGCGAGGAGCCGGGGCCGTCTGAGATCGACGAACGCCGCGAAAAATTCTTCGTGCCCTATCATGCCGCGTTGCAGGCCGAGATCGACAGGCTGCGCGCTTTGCACGGGAAGATCGTCGTCTATGACTGCCACTCGATCCGTTCGGTGCTGCCGCGCCTGTTCGAAGGCAAATTGCCGGTCTTCAATCTCGGCACCAATGACGGCAAGAGCGCCGATCCGGCGTTGCAGGAGAAAGTCACGCAGATTGTCGCAGAAACCGGCGAGAGCTTTGTCGTCAACGGCCGCTTCAAGGGCGGCTGGATCACGCGTCATTTCGGCCAGCCGCAAGCCGGCGTCCACGCGCTGCAGATGGAGCTCTCCAACCGTGGCTATCTGCGCGAGCCCGAAGGCAAGGGCGAACCGGATAACTGGCCGGTGCCTTACGACGCCGAATTCGCAGCGCCGATCCGCGTCACGCTGAGAAAGATCCTGGAAACGGCGATCGCCTGGGCTGAACGCTGACGCACGGCGCACCTCACTCGAAAGGGACAATCATGACCGATCCTCGCCACAATATCCGTGAAGTGCGCAGCCCGCGCGGCAGCGAGCTCAACGCCCGCACCTGGCTGACGGAAGCGCCGTTGCGCATGCTGATGAACAATCTCGATCCGGACGTCGCCGAAAATCCCAACGAACTGGTCGTCTATGGCGGCATCGGCCGGGCGGCGCGCACCTGGAACGATTTCGACCGCATCGTTGCCTCGCTGAAGACGCTTGCCGACGACGAGACGCTGCTGGTGCAATCCGGCAAGCCGGTCGGCGTGTTCCGCACCCATGCCGATGCGCCGCGCGTGCTGATCGCCAATTCGAACCTCGTGCCGCACTGGGCGACATGGGAGAAGTTCAACGAGCTCGATAGAAAAGGCCTTATGATGTACGGCCAGATGACGGCCGGCTCATGGATCTACATCGGCACGCAAGGCATCGTGCAGGGCACCTACGAGACCTTCGTCGAGGCAGGCCGTCAGCACTATGGCGGCAATCTCAAAGGCAAATGGATCCTGACCGGCGGCCTCGGCGGCATGGGCGGTGCCCAGCCGCTCGCCGCGGTCATGGCCGGCGCCTGCTGCCTGGCGGTCGAATGCGATCCCGACCGCATCGATTTCCGGCTGCGCACCCGCTATGTCGATGAGCGCGCCGACACCCTCGACGAGGCGCTGGAGAAGATCGAGCGCTGGACCAAAGCCGGTGAGGCGAAATCGGTCGGCCTGGTCGGCAACACCGCCGACATCGTGCCGGAACTGGTGCGGCGCGGCGTACGCCCCGACATCGTCACCGACCAGACCTCGGCGCATGACCCGCTCAACGGCTATCTGCCCAAGGGCTGGTCGCTGGCCGAATGGCGCGAGAAGCGCACCAGCGACCCGAAGGCGGTCGAAAAGGCTGCCCGCGCGTCGATGCGCGAGCATGTCGAGGCGATGGTGGCGTTCTGGAACGCCGGCGTGCCGACGCTCGACTACGGCAACAACATCCGCCAGGTGGCGAAGGAGGAGGGGTTTGAGAATGCCTTTGCCTTCCCGGGTTTCGTGCCGGCTTATATCCGTCCGCTGTTTTGCCGCGGCATCGGCCCGTTCCGCTGGGCAGCACTTTCCGGCGATCCCGAGGATATCTACAGAACCGACGCCAAGGTGCGCGAGCTGACTCCTGGTAACACCCATCTGCACAACTGGCTCGACATGGCGCGTGAGCGCATCGCCTTCCAAGGGTTGCCGGCCCGCATCTGCTGGGTTGGCCTTGGCGACCGCCACCGGCTCGGCCTCGCCTTCAACGAGATGGTCGCCAGCGGCGAACTGAAGGCACCGGTGGTCATCGGCCGCGACCACCTCGATTCCGGCTCGGTCGCCTCGCCGAACCGCGAGACGGAGGCGATGAAGGACGGCTCCGATGCCGTCTCCGACTGGCCGCTGCTCAACGCCTTGCTCAACACCGCGTCCGGTGCCACCTGGGTGTCGCTGCACCATGGCGGCGGCGTCGGCATGGGCTTTTCGCAGCATGCCGGCATGGTTATCGTCGCCGACGGCACGCGTGAGGCGGCCAAGCGCCTTGAGCGGGTTCTGTGGAACGATCCGGCGACGGGCGTCATGCGTCACGCCGACGCCGGCTACGACATCGCGATCGAGTGCGCCAGGGAGAACCAGCTCAACCTGCCCGGCATATTGGGCTGAGCGCGCCTTGCGCATCCTTCGGGCCTCGGAATACCGGTCGATGCCGTGGAAGAACGGCGGCGGCGTGACGACGGAGATTGCCGTCTCGCCGGCAGGTGCTGGGCTCGACGATTTCGACTGGCGCGTCTCGATGGCGCTGGTCGAGGGCGGCGGCCCGTTTTCCGGCTTTCCCGGCGTCGACCGGACTTTGGCCTTGCTGGAAGGCGAGGGCATGGTCCTCGATATCGCCGGCCGGCCGCCGGTCGAAATCACCAAGGCTTCCGCACCGCTTGCCTTTCCGGCCGACGTGCCAACGCAAGCGACGCTGATCGCCGGTCCGATCACCGACCTCAACGTCATGACCCGCCGGACCCGGGCGATCCACCAGATCGAGCGCCTGTTGATTTCGGCTCCGACGAAAATCCGGTTTGGAGCCGATGAAACACTCATCCTGTCCCTCGACGGCGAGCTTAGGGTGGCCGGCGCCGCGCCCGTGCAACTGGGGCCGCTCGATGCGCTGTTGCTCGGGCCGCAAGCGCCGGAACTGCGCCTTGATCCCGTCCGGCCGGCGATGCTGTTCGTGATCCGCATCGATCGCATTGCCGGCAACGATTAACGCCTGTTTCCAAACATGATCGAGACGCCGGTCAAATATTGCGTAAGCTGGTCCCTGCATCACGAAAAAGCCTGAATCTTCCGCCGATCAGAAGCCGAAACGATGCTCGGAGGCGCTCGCCTGGAAGTTGTCGAAAGACGACACCTTGTCGTGGTGCGGAAACAAACATTCGGCCAAGTGTTGCGATGCAACCAATTGCATTTGGACCGGTTTTAGGGACATTGCCGTGGCGGTGACGCCGCACTGCGTCCCCAACACGGAACCTTAGATGAATATCCAGACCAATCTCGCACAGATCGAAAAGACGAGCGCCAGCTTCCCGGCTGTCACCGACGAGCCGATACGCTCCCATTTCCTGACGGAAGATCGGCTGCGCGCGTTGGGCGCAGCCCTTGCCAATGGCGATGCCAAGGATTTGTTCGGGCTGACGCCTTTCGATTTTCAGGCGCGCATCCGCGACAGCGCCAGGAAGATTCTCGATGTCTACCGTTCCACCAACGCTGCCCAGGCGAGGGGCGAAACGATCACGCCCGCGGCACAGTGGCTGCTCGACAACAACTACCTGGTCGAGGAGACCATTTTCCAGGTCAAGCGCGACCTGCCGCGCCGCTTCTATCGCCAGTTGCCGACGCTGAAACTGTCCGACGGATCCAGCGTGCCGCGCGCGTTGGCGGTCGCATGGACCTATGTCGCGCATTCCGACAGTTCCGTCTCGTCGGCCATGTTCAAGGCGATCGTCGAAGGCTTCCAGTCCGTCGAGCCGCTGAAGATCGGCGAACTATGGGCGCTGCCGTCGCTGCTGCGCTTTGTCCTGATCGAGAATCTTCGCCGGATCGCGGTGCGCGTCAATCGCACGCGGGAGTTGCGCCAGATCGCCAACGAGGTCGCCGACCGTGTGCTGGCGACGGACGACAGCGCCGACCGGCAGACGATACTTTCCGGCTACAGCGCCCATGCGCAGGACACCACCTTCGCAACCCAGTTGCTCTACCGGCTGCGCGACGGCTCGCAAAATGCCGGCAGGGCGCTGGAATGGCTGGAGGGCGAGCTGGAAAGGACGGGCTCCGACGCCGAGGAAATCATCCTCAGCGAGCACCGCACGCTGTCCAGCGGCAATGTGACCACCGGCAACATCATCCGCGGCCTGCGCCTCATCAATGACATCGACTGGACGGTGTGGTTCGAGGGCGTCAGCCGCATCGACACTTTGCTGCGCGAGCGCACCGATTTCGCGGCGCTCGATTTCTTTTCGCGCGACCAATACCGGACTGCGATCGAGGAGCTGGCACGCCGTTCCGATCTTTCCGAATTTCGCGTTGCCGAACGGGCGATTGAACTCGCCGGCCATGCTGCCGATGCGCCGGGCTCCGAAACCGGTCCGATCGCTCACACCGACGTCGGCTTCTTTCTGGTCGGTCCGCGCCGGATGGAACTGGAGCGGTCGATCGGCTACCGGCCTACCATCGGCAAGACGATCAACCGGACGTTCCGCAAGACCGGATGGCTGGGCATCGTCGTGCCGGTGTTTGCGCTGACGGTCCTGCTTCTGGTCGTCTCCGGCAATGCGCTCGCCAATCTCGGCCTGTCAGTGCCGTCGATCGTCCTGATGCTGGCCCTGTTCGCGGTGCCGGCCAGCGAAGGCGCGCTCGCATTCTTCAACACCGTCGTCTCGCTGTTTTTGAAGCCGACGCGTCTCATCGGCTATGATTTCAGGCATGGTGTACCGCCCGAGGCACGGACGCTGGTGGTGGTGCCGTCGCTGATCGGCTCGCGCGACGACGTTGAGGAGAACATCCGCAACATCGAAGTGCATCACCTCGCCAACACGGCGGGCGAGATCCATTTCGCGCTGCTTTCCGACTGGCCGGACTCGAAGACCGAGATCGATACGGCGGATGTCGAAATCCTCGAATTCGCCCGCGCCGAAATCGCCCGACTGAACGCCCGCTATCCCTCGGATGGCGCGCCGCGCTTTTATCTGCTGCATCGGCGCCGGCTCTACAACGCCTCGCAAGGCGTCTGGATGGGCTGGGAGCGCAAGCGCGGCAAGCTGCACGAATTGAACCTCTTGCTGCGCGGCGACAGCGACACCACCTTCCTGCCGTTGGAAGTGCCCTTGCCGGAGAGCGTCGTCCACGTCATGACGCTGGACGCCGACACCCGCACAACCCGCGACGCCGTCGCTGCGCTGGCCGGCAAGCTTTGCCACCCGCTCAACCGTCCGCATTTCGACGCGGCCCGGCGCGAGGTCACGGCCGGCTATTCCATCCTGCAGCCGCGCATCACCGCGTCGCTGACCAGCGGCGACGAGGCGTCGTTCTTCCAGCGTGTCTTTTCCGCCAATCGCGGGCTCGATCCGTACGTCTTTGCCGTGTCGGACCTCTACCAGGACATCTTCGGCGACGGTTCCTTCACCGGCAAGGGTCTCTACCATGTCGATGCCTTCGAGGCGGCGCTGAAGGGCCGTATCGAGGAAAACACCATCCTCAGCCACGATCTGCTCGAAGGCGCGCTGGCGCGATCGGCCTTGGTCACTGACGTCGAACTGGTCGAGGACTATCCGACCCGCTATTCGGTCGACGCATCGCGCCACCATCGCTGGGCACGCGGCGACTGGCAGCTTCTGGGCTTCATCCTCGGCCCGCGCTCAAACGTGCCGGCGCTGTCGCGTTGGAAGATGGTGGACAATCTGCGCCGCTCGGTGACGCCGATCTTCTGGGTGATGGCCGCGATCGCCGGCTGGACGCTGCTGCCCTTCACGCAGGCGGCGCAATGGCAGGCGCTGCTGATCCTCACGCTGTTCATGGCGCCGACTTTCGACATCGTCAACGCCATCCTGCCGAAGAGCGGCGACCAGACGCCGCGCGGCCATTTCTCGGCACTGGCGCGCGACGTTGCCTTCGGTACCGCCCTGGTGGCGCTGAAGATCGTGCTGATGGCGCATCTTGCCTGGATGATGGGCGACGCGATCATCCGCACGCTCTACCGCCTGTTCGTCAGCCGCCAGAACCTGCTCGAATGGCGCACCGCCTCGCAGGCACACAAGGGCGGCGACAACGATCTCGGCTCCTATTACAGCATCATGTACGGCGCGGTGATCATCGGCGTCGTCGGCCTCGCTGTGCCGGTGCTGGCCGATTCCACCGGCGCCTTCGTCGCCTTCTTCTTTGCCTTGTTCTGGATCGGCTCGCCCGCCATCGCCTGCTGGATCAGCCGTTCGGCCGAAACCGAGGATCGCCTGCGCATATCGGCCGCCGATATCCACGCGCTGCGCACCGTGGCGCGGCGAACGTGGCACTATTTCGAGACCTTCGTGACGGCCGAGCATCACCATCTGCCGCCGGACAATTTCCAGGAAAGCCCGGCCCCCGTGGTGGCGCCCCGCACCTCGCCGACCAATATCGGCGTCTACCTGCTGTCCGTGATTTCGGCACGCGATTTCGGCTGGATCAGCCTCTCCGACGCCGTCAACCGCATCGACGCGACCATGTCGACCATCGAGAGCATGCCGCGCGATCGCGGCCATCTCTTCAACTGGTACGACACCACGACGTTGAAGCCGCTCTATCCGCTGTACATTTCTGCCGTCGACAGCGGCAATCTCGCCGGCCATCTGGTGGCCGTGGCCGCTGCCTGCGCCGAATGGGCGGAAGCGCCGTCGGTGCATGTGCAGGGCGACTTCGAAGGCATCCTCGACACCGTCACCATCCTCGACGAAAGCCTTGAGGAGTTGCCCGACGACCGCCGTCAATTGCGGCCCTTGCGCCAGCGGCTCGCCGACCGTCTCGACGGCATGCGGCGGGCGGTGGAATTGATCAAGGCGCAGCCGGAGATGGCGTCGATCCGCACTATCAACCTGGCCGTCCTGGCCGGCGAGATACGCAAGCTCGCGACAGCCATCCACACCGAGGCCGCATCGACCCAGAGCGACACCATCGCCGATTGGGCGGCCAGGCTCGAAGCCACCTGCGAGGCGCATGTCCACGACGCGCACAGCGACGAAAACGCCGTCGCGGCATTGCGGGCCAAGCTTCTGACCTTGCGCGAGCGCACGCGCCGTTTCGCCTTCGAGATGGATTTCTCGTTCCTGATGCGGCCCGAACGCAAGCTCTTGTCGATCGGTTACCGGGTCGAAGAGCATCAGCTCGACGAAAGCTGCTACGACCTTTTGGCCTCCGAAGCGCGGCTGACCAGCCTGTTCGCCATCGCCAAGGGCGATTTGCCGACCGAGCACTGGTTCCGGCTCGGCCGGCCGATCGTCGAGATCGGCTTCCAGGGCGCGCTGATGTCCTGGTCCGGCTCGATGTTCGAGTATCTGATGCCGCCGCTGGTGATGAAGGAGCCGCAAGGCAGCATTCTCAACCAGACCAGCAAGCTCATCATCAAGCGCCAGATCCAGTATGGCCGGTCGAAGAACGTTCCCTGGGGGATTTCGGAAGCGGCCTACAACGCCCGCGACCGCGAACTGACCTATCAGTACACCAATTTCGGCGTGCCCGGGCTCGGGCTGAAGCGCGGCCTTGGCCAAAACACGGTGATCGCGCCCTACGCGACCGTGCTGGCAGCGCAGTTCACGCCGCATGAATCCGTGCAGAACTTGGCCAGGCTGAGGCGGCTGGGCGCACTGGGCCGGCATGGCTTTTACGACGCGGTGGATTTCACGCCGCAACGCGTCCCCGAGGGTACCGACCACGCCGTCGTGCTGAACTACATGGCCCACCACTCGGGCATGTCGATCGCCGCCGTTGCCGATGCGATCTTCGAAGGGCGCCTGCGCGACCGCTTCCACAGCGATCCGGTGATCGAGTCGGCCGAATTGCTCTTGCAGGAAAGGGCGCCGCGCGACATCCCGACGGCGACCGTCAGGACCGAGGCCGACGAGCGCTCCAAGGACGAGACCGAGCTCGAGAGCCCGGATACACGCATCGTGCTCGATCCGCTCAGGGCGCTGCGCTCGACCAGTGTCATGTCCAACGGCCGCTACTCGGTCATGGCTACCGCCACTGGCTCGGGCTACAGCCGCTGGGGCGAACTTGCCGTCACGCGCTGGCAGCCGGATCCGACCGAGGACCGCCTTGGTTCCTACATTTTCCTGCGCGACGCCAGCAATGGCGACTGGTGGTCGGCCACCGCCGAGCCGAAGCGCGCCACCGACGAGCGTGTGCAGACGCTGTTTTCCGACGACAAGGCGAGCTTCGTCAAATCGATTGGGTCGCTGCGTTCGGAGGTCGAGTGCATCGTCATCTCGGAAGGCAATGGCGAGGGCCGGCGGGTAACGCTCTACAATGACGGCGCCGCCGACCGGCACATCGAAGTGACTTCGTATGCCGAACTGGTGCTGGGCTCCGAGCCCTCGGACAATGCGCATCCGGCCTTTTCGAAGATGTTCGTGGAAACCGAGATTGCACCGAACAACGGCGCGATTTTCGCCACCAGGCGCAAGCGCGAAAAGGACGAACCCGATGTCACCATGGTGCATTTCGTCACCGATCCGTCTGGATCGGCGCGTGATGCCGAGGCGGAAACCGACAGGCGCTCCTTCATCGGCCGCGGCCGCACCATCACGGACGCGGCTGCCTTTGATCCCGGCGCCAAGCTTGGCGGCCATTCCGGCTTCACCCTGGATCCGATCGCCTCGCTTCGCCGGCAGGTGCGCGTGCCGGCCAACAAGAAGATTTCGCTGACGTTCTGGACCGTCGTCGGCGCCGATCGCGCCGAATTGGATGCCGCTATCGCACGGCTCGACCATCCCGAAAGCTTCTCCCGCCAGGCGATGCTCGCCTGGACGCGCTCGCAGGTGCAAACCCGTCACCTCGGCCTCAGCCTGTCCGACGCCGCCAATGTGCAGAAGCTGGCCCGCTACCTGATATATCCCGATCCGTTCCTGCGCCTTCCCGGCGAATCCATCGCCTCCGGGCTCGGCAGGCAGTCCAGCCTGTGGCCGACCAGCATATCTGGCGATTTTCCGATTTTCCTGGTCAGGATCGCCGATGTCGCCGATCTGGAGATCGTCGCCCAGGCGCTTCGCTTCCAGGAATACATGCGCGCCCGCGGCATGATGATCGATTTTGTTGTCGTCAACGAGCAGGCTTCGTCATACGTGCAGGACTTGCAGCGCGCGGTCGAGACGCTGTGCGAAAACAGCCGGTTGCGCGGCAAGGAGCTTGGACCCCGCCAGCACATCTTCGCGGTGCGCCGCGATCTGATGGAGGAAACGACCTACAGGACTTTGCTCGCCGTCGCCCGGGTGGTGCTGCATACGCGTAACGGCACCATCTTCGACCAGATCGAGCGCGCCGAGGCCGCGGCACTGCAGGCGCGAGACGCCGCCCTCCAGCCGGCAGACCTTGCAGCGCTTCGCGAGCCGTCCTTGCCGGTACCGACGGCGCAAGCGTTTGCCGCCCAGGCACTGGTCGAGGCCCGCGTCGACGGCAGCGGGCTCGACCAATGGAACGGTTTCGGCGGCTTCGACGGCGGCGGACGCCACTACGTCGTGCGTCTTGCCGGCCGGCGCACGACGCCGCAACCGTGGATCAACGTCATCTCCAACCCATCGTTCGGTTTCCACATATCGGCTGAAGGCGCTGCCTTCACCTGGAGCCGCAACAGCCGCGACTATCAGTTGACGCCGTGGTCGAACGATCCGGTCACCAACCGGCCGGGCGAGGCTATCTATATCTACGATCATGCCAGTGGCAAAGCGTTCTCGCCGCTGGCTGCCGTGGTGCGTGACCCGACAATGACCTACGAAACCTGGCACGGGCAGGGTTTCTCGACGTTCCGTTCAAAGCGCGGGCCGCTGTCGATGGACCTGACCCATGTCGTCGATCCCGTCGATCCGGTGAAGATATCGCGGCTGCGCATCCAGAATTCGGGTTCGGCGCCGATGCGGCTACGCGTCTACGCCTATGCGGAATGGGTTCTTGGCGGCCATCGTTCGCGCACCGCGGCAAGCATCGTTCCGTCCCGGGATGCCGCGACCGGCGCCCTGCTGGCGCAAAATCCCTATGGGCTCGATTTTGGCGAACGGATCGCCTTTCTGGCCGCCGACGGTGCGGTGCATTCGGTCACCGCCGACCGCGGCGAATTCATCGGCAGGCTGGGCACCAGCGAGTTTCCGCATGCCGTGCTGAGCGGCGCCGGCCTGTCGGGCCGTGTCGAGGCCGGCGACGATCCCTGCGCGGCCATCGCACGCGACATCGACATCGCTGCCGGCGGCGACGTCACGCTGCTCTGGCTGCTCGGTGACGCGGCCTCGCCCGAGGAGGCCAGCGCGCTGGTGCAGGCCCATCGCTCCAGGGATTTCGATCAGCGGCTGGCCGACAATGAGCGCACGTGGCGCGGCTTTCTCGACACCATCCAGGTCGAGACGCCGGACAAGGCACTCGACGCCATGGTCAATCACTGGCTGCCCTATCAGAGCCTGGCCTGCCGCATCCGTGCCCGCTCTGCGTTCTATCAGGCAAGCGGTGCCTTCGGCTTCCGCGATCAACTGCAGGACACCTTGGCCTTGCTGGCGCATGACCCCAAGCTGGCGCGTGATCAGATCCTCAATGCGGCGCGGCGGCAATTTCCCGAAGGCGACGTGCAGCATTGGTGGCTGCCGCGCACAGAGGCAGGCGTTCGCACCATGATCTCGGACGACGTGGTCTGGCTGGCCCACGCCACGGCGCGTTACCTGCTGGTGACGGGCGATACCGCGATCCTGAAGGAGCAATTGCCTTTCATCGAGGGGCAGGCGCTGGGCGAAGGCGAGCACGATGCTTTCTTCATCCCGGAAATCTCGAAGAAGACAGCCTCGCTCTATGACCATTGCGCGCGGGCGCTCGATCTTGCCGTCAAGCGCAGCAGCCCAGCCGGGCTGCCGCTGATCCTCGGCGGCGACTGGAACGACGGCATGAACCGCGTCGGCGAGCACGGCAAGGGCGAGAGCGTGTGGCTGGGCTGGTTCCTGCTGAAGACGCTGGGCGACTTTGCCGCTGTCGCCAAGGCGCAGAGCGATGCCAAGCGCGCGCAGGCCTGGGCAAAGCACGCCGAGATGCTGAAGCGGGCGCTGGAAAGCACCGCCTGGGATGGCGAGTGGTATCGGCGCGGCAGCTTCGACGACGGCACGCCGCTCGGCTCGCGCAAATCGGACGAGTGCAAGATCGACTCGATCGCCCAGTCCTGGAGCGTGCTTTCGGGCGAGGGCGACCCGGCGCGGTCGACGACGGCAATGGGGCAGGCGCTGAAAACGCTCGTCGACGACGAGCTCAAGATCGTCAAGCTGTTCACCCCGCCGTTCTCGAGGACGGAAAAGGACCCGGGCTACATCAAGAGCTATCCGCCGGGGGTCCGTGAAAACGGCGGCCAATACACGCACGCGGCGACATGGTTCGTCATTGCGCTCGCCGAGATGGGTCGCACCGACGATGCCTACCGTTGCCTTTCGATGCTCAATCCGGTCAACCATGCACTCGATGAAGCCGCGGCAGAGCGCTACCGGGTGGAACCCTACGTCGTCGCGGCCGACGTTTATTCCGGGCAGGACAAGGGCGGCCGCGGCGGCTGGACCTGGTATACCGGTTCGGCGGGCTGGCTTTATCGCGCGGCGGTCGAGAGCATTCTCGGCATCGAGCGTCGCGGACAGCGCATTCAATTCACGCCGAGACTTCCCAGCCATTGGGACGGTTATTCGGCGACCCTGAAGATGCTGGGCGCCGAGATCAAGGTACGCGTCGTCCGCGACAAAAAGGCTCGGGCCATCTCACTTGAAGTGAATGGCACGAAGACCAAATCTTCGTCCTTCGAGCCAAAAGCCGGAGACAACGCCGAGGTGATCGTCAGAATACCGGCCTAGATTCAAGGGCTTGGAGCGTCCCTTGCGCTTCCCCAGGGAACGCACGGGCACTCCAAGTGCCTCTACCGGTTATATTTGCGTTTGACCTTGCTGAATGCCTGCACACGACTTTAGACGTCGTGCCCGGGGTCTTGCTGATTAAAATTGTGGCAGTGCTTTCCAGCTGCCATGATTTTGCCGCAACGCTGACATTTCACCTTTTATCTCAAACTGTTAGACGATCACGGCAAATTTCGAAGCGTCGTCATCTTTTGTTCGCGGAATGGGAACGGAAGAGGTAGACGAGCATTGTTTTGCGACGCGTCAACCGATACGAGTCAAAAAATGACGCACTGCACCATAAATAATTGGCGGAGTAGCTGAAGTGTCACTTCTGCAAATCTACTGGCGAGCCCTTGGTTATCTCGCTGCCGACAGGAAACGCGTTGCGTTTATCTGCGGGGCGAATGTCGCGCTTGCCATTATCGCCATTCTCGAGCCGATCATGTTCGGCCGGGTGATCGATGCCATTTCGGACCGCGGCTCGGTATTCTCGACGCTGGCGATGTGGGCCGGCCTCGGCGCGTTCAACATCATCGCCTTCGTGCTGGTGGCGCGCGGCGCCGACCGCTTTGCCCACCAGCGGCGCAGCGAGGTTCTTTGCCAGTCGTTCGAGCGCGTTATCACCATGCCGCTAGCCTGGCATCATCAGCGCGGCACCTCCAATTCCCTGCACACGCTCCTGCGCGCGGTCGAGACCCTGTTCAGCCTCTGGCTCGAATTCATGCGGCAGCATCTGTCGACCGCGGTCGCGCTGGTTCTGCTGGTGCCCACGGCGCTCAGCATGGATATCCGCATGTCGATGGTGCTGCTGGCGCTTGGCGCGCTCTATGTTGGCATCGGACGGCTGGTGATGCGGCGCACCAAGGAAGGCCAGGCGGCCGTCGAGCGGCATTACCACAAGGTGTTTGCGCATGTGACCGACTCGGTCAGCAACGTCGCTGTCCTGCAGAGCTACAACCGCATCGGCCACGAGACCGAGGCGCTCAAGCGCTACGTCAAGAACCTGCTCGATGCACAGAATCCGGTGCTCGACTGGTGGGCGATGGCCAACGCGCTGCACCGGCTGTCGTCGACGATTTCGATGATGGTGGTGCTCTTGATTGGCGCCTATCTGGTGACGCACGGCCAGTTGCGCATCGGCGACGTCATCGCCTTTACCGGCTTTGCCACGCTGCTGATTGCCCGGCTCGACCAGATGTCGGCTTTCGCCAACCAGATTTCCGAGGCACGCGCCAAGCTCGAGGAATTCTATCATCTCGAGGACTCCGCTTCCGATGCCGCCGAGCCCGACGGGCTGCGCGACCTCGTCAACGTCACGGGTCATGTGCGTTTCGAGAATGTCTGCTTCGAGTTCGGCAATTCCGGGCAGGGCGTCGACGACGCGTCGTTCGAGGTCCAGGCCGGCCAGACCGTCGCCATCGTCGGCCCGACGGGCGCCGGCAAGACGACGCTCATCAACCTCCTGCAGCGCGTCTTCACGCCGTCCGGCGGCCGTATCCTGATCGATGGCATCGACACCCGCACGGTGACCCGCAAGTCGCTGCGCCATTCGATCGCCACCGTGTTCCAGGATGCCGGCCTGCTCAACCGCTCGATCGAGGACAACATCCGCGTCGGCCGTGCGGAGGCGACCTATGACGAGGTCCATGCCGCTGCCAACGCCGCCGCCGCGCAGGATTTCATCCTGTCGAAGAGCGAAGGCTACGACACGGTCGTCGGCGAACGCGGCGGACAGCTGTCCGGTGGCGAGCGCCAGCGCATCGCGATTGCCCGCGCCGTGCTGAAGGACGCGCCCATCCTGGTTCTCGACGAGGCGACCAGCGCGCTCGACGTCGAGACGGAAGACCGCGTCAAGGACGCCATCGACGAATTGCGGCGCGGCCGCACCACCTTCATCATCGCCCACCGCCTGACCACCGTTCGCGATGCCGATCTGGTCGTGTTCATGGACAAGGGCCGGGTGGTCGAGATGGGCGGGTTCACCGAACTGTCGCTGCGCAACGGCCGCTTCGCCAGCCTGCTGCGTGCTGGCGGCCTGCTCAACGACGAGGAGGTTCGCCGCCTCAGCCATCCGGTGAACGAAGCCGCCTGAGTGGCACGGTTCACCTTCTCCCTTTGTTGTGGGAGAAGGTGTCACCGTAGGCGACGGATGAGGTGCGCTCCAGCTCGGCGCACACCTTCATCCAAAATCCAGACTGCGGCGCACCGAGTAGCGCCTTACTCCGTCCAGCATCCCTCATCCGTCTCGGCGCTGCGCGCCAATCCACCTTCTCCCACAGGGGAGAAGGGGAGACCGCGTCACCGCCACGGCTGCAAGCTCTCATCGCGGACCTAGGCGATAATTGTGTCGCAGACGGCGTTCAGATCCCGCAACTCCAGCTTGGCGCAAAATCTTCATCCAAAAATGGAGATGTAAGCGCACTGCAGATCAGGATGTGAACCCGTAAATCGGGATTGACCGGAAGGGCCTCGGTCTGCGTTCAGGGCGCAAGCTCGCAAAAGCGGTCGATGGAACAAGGCAGCCCCTACGCGCAGCCTCGCCGAATTGGCCCATCGCGCTATCACGACCTCTGATCGGAAGCGGCGCCCTGCAATGAAATAGGTCAAGACCGATGTCGATTTCGGGGAGGCTCATTCGTCTCACGATAGGAAGCCGAAGAAATTTGCCCAAGCAAAGAAACGGATACGATGACAATCACTATCACAGCATTTGAACGATCACCCGATGGCGGCAAGGGACTGGCGCGCGATACGCGCGTTCGCTGGGCGCTCGAAGAAGTGGGTCAGCCTTATGAGGTTCGTCTTGTTTCCTTCGCAGGGATGAAGGCGCCTGACCATCTGGCAATCCATCCTTTCGGCCAGATCCCCACCTATGAGGAAGGTTCTCTCTCGCTGTTCGAGACCGGCTCGATCGTCTTTCATCTTGCCGAGCAGCATGCGGGCCTGCTGCCGAAGGATCGCGATGCCCGCGCACGCGCGATCACGTGGATGTTTGCCGCACTAAACACCGTCGAGCCGCCGATCCTGGAATTAACGACGGCAAGAATATTCGAAGGTGACAAGCCTTGGAGCGAGGAGCGCTTGCCGTTGGTAAAGGACCGTGTTCGCGCTCGGCTGGACAAACTCTCGGCTCACTTGGGCGTCGCCGACTGGCTCGATGATGCGTTCAGCGCGGGCGACCTATTGATGGTATCAGTGCTGCTGCGACTAAGAATGTCAGGCATTTTGGACGAATATCAAAACTTGGCTGCCTATGTAGCGCGCGGGGAAGCACGGCCCGCCTATATCCGGGCTTTCGCCTCGCAATTTGCGATCAACGCCCCATCAACCAACTGCCGACAGCAGGTTTGAAGTCTGCCGCCGAGCGTTTGACCAATGCTCGACGCTTCCAGCTTGACCGCTTTTGGCGTCGACTTCGGCGCGATCAAACGCCCCGATTGGGTTGCTTACCGACTGGCGGCTTTCATATTGCGATGAGTTCTGATTCAGGCTCGACATGAGCCGTCATCCGGCTCGGAGCCACGCGCCGATCCACCTTCTCCCACAAAGGGGCCTGTTGCGTAATTCGCTGATTGTGATTCTCTGAGGTGGACGGTCTGAGGGAATCGCGATGGCAGTGAAGCAGACGGGCCAG
>NZ_JAMYVG010000002.1:0-550747 GCF_040323855.1 Mesorhizobium sp. M0028 | reverse complement strand
AAGACCCAGTTCGCCGTCGTCTTCGGCGAAAGGTTCGTCAGCCAATGACGAAACCGGCCTCGCGCACAGAATTCCTGACAGTTCCCATGAGGTGTTCTCCCGGTTCGGCGCTCGTGAGGTCGTCGAGCAATCCGTCCTTGGCAAACACCTCATTCGGATCGCGGCCGGCAAGCAGTTGGTCCAGAAGTTCCTTCTCAATAGCCATGCGATGATTCTCTCCTTTCCATCATCATGGCCTCGCGCACAGAATTCCCGACAGTCCCCCGCGCATTGGTCAAGGACCGTACCGCCGCGCAGAACAGGCAGAAGAACCTGACCATCCCGCTTTTGAAGCGCCAGGCCGAGCAGCGGCTCAGGCAAATCACCACCCAGATCAATGCGATCGACGCCGAATGTCGTACGCTGGTCGCCCGCGAGCCAGATCTTGTCCGTCGCTTCGACATCCTCACTAGTATCCCAGGCCTTGGCGAAGTCACAGCCTTCGCCATCATCGCCGACATGCCGAAGTTGGGAACCCTTGCCAACAAGCAGGTCGCAAGCCTCGCCGGCCTCGCACCGGTCGATCGCCAGTCGGGGCAGTGGAAGGGCAAGTGCTTCATCCGGGGAGGAAGATCGTCGGTCAGGCAGGCGCTCTACATGCCAGCCCTCGTCGCGGTCCGTTTCAATCAGTCACTCAAGACAAAATACCAAGACCTCCGAGACGGCGGAAAACCTGCAAAACTCGCCTTAACCGCCATCATGAGAAAGCTCGTCGTTCTCGCTAACGCCCTCATCAGGGACGACCGGAAATGGTCGCCATCCCTTCCTTGACCAAGACGGATACTCTAGATGCATTCGACAGGCGTTTGACCGACGAAAGCTTAAGCCCCCAAGATGCCGCGGCCTATGTCAAGTGCTGCGAGGCGAGTATGATCGACGCGTTGGTGCCAGGCTTCTGAATGATAATCACGACGATGGTAGTCATTCTCGACGATACAAGAGTTGCTGCCACTTATTCGGACAGGAGCTACCGGTTCGATTGAACCGGTAGCGGTGAACGGAAGGGGCACAAACACCCTTCGGCCGCGATTTCGCCAATAGCAATACCGCAGAAACGTGCCACTTTGGCGGACGATCTGCGCCCTCCGAAGGCAGAAGTTACAGGTTCGAATCCTGTCGGGTGCAGCATTGCCGCAGTTCGCTTGCCGACAACTATTCCTGCTGGAATTGACAGGGCCAATCTTCAGGCCTCGTCAAGCCAGAAGGCAACTCGGTCCGGGCGTCTCCGCAAGCCATGTTGAGCTGCCACTGGGACAGACCCGCCGAATTGGAAAGATCGACACCCTCGATACGGGTCAGAAAGAAAAAGGCGCGGTCAAAGTCTATCGGCGCGGTGAACCTCGCTCCTCGGAAGTCCGCCCGTGCGAGATTGGCAAACGAGAAGCGGCTGCCGCTGATATCGGCGTCATGGAACTGCGCACGCCCCAGTTCTGCCTTTGTGAAATCAACATTGGTCAGATTGGCGTCCTGGAAATTCGAGCGCTGCATTTCCGCGCTCGCAAACACAGCGCCCTGCGCGTCCATACGGCTGAAGTCGGTCCTGTAGCCCTCGATTCTGTCGAACCGGGCGCCTTTGGCGGTCGAGTCGGCCAAGGAAGCACGCACAAGAGTTGCCTTCTCAAGATTTGCCGCACGGAGATTGGTGTTCCTGAGGTCGGTCGAAGTGAAATCAACACCGAACAGGTTCGCCCCGCTCAGGTCCTGTCCATCTAGGATGAGAAGCTTCTTGTCACACTCTTGCCAATTGACGCCAGGCGTCGCGGCTGCGTCGCAATTTTGAGCGGCAGCGGCGTTCTGCCAAGCAAACACAGTGCAAACCGCTAGAACCAAGCCGGATGTGCCGTAAGCTCTGGTTCGCCTCAAAGTCATTGTTGCTGGACCTCTGCTACTCGCCGACACTCACCCTTACCACATCTGCTGACACTCGAGCCACGGTGACCACCGCCGTCACAGTTGGCGCATTTCTCATATTCAAGCTTTGATGTTGATCAACAGATCAACCCGCGCGTAGGGCGCGATTTGCGAGCGCCTCCCCATATCGGCGGTCCAGCAGAGATTCATTTGTCACCGGCCAGGCGCATCATTCCGTAGGTATGCTTGACTAAGCCGAGGAGAGCGGTCGTTCAGGCTGGCGAAGTCGCGTGCCAAGATTGGCCTCCGCTCTGGACGCTTGTCTCGCTAATTGGGAGCCTGCTCGAGTGCAGACCGCCAACCGCCGGCGTCCGCTGCCGACAAGCGTGAATCCGCTTGGTTCCGCACCGGTCGGTACTTCCCGACGGCGAGGTTGACCCGGCACGGGGTGCTAGTCGCACTGACGGCATTGCTTGGCGACGCCGTTATCTTTCTAGGAAATGAGAGTGGTTCCATGCATCTGGCGGCATCAGTAGGGACTCCTGTCGTCGGCCTTTACGGCTTGACACCGCCGGACATTTGGGGGCCGCTCGGAGTTCCGCATCGGATCGTGGCGCCTCGGCTGCCCTGCCAATGCGCTGCTCCCAACTTGTGCAAGCCGAACAATCCCGGTGGCGTCTACTGTGTGCATCGCGTGCGAGTAGAGGAGGTCACCACAGCTACCCTCGACCTGATCGAGTTCGAAACGCTCAAATCAATACCGAATCGTTAAGCTCAGCTCAGCTAGTTCGTTGAAGCGGCGGACCTAACAACTGGCCGGATCGACGGCGAGCGGCCTAGGTCCATCAGATCAAAGCCGGGCCTCGATCCAGAACCGAGATATCGTAAACTACACTCTGCGTCTCATGAACGGCCAAGTCAGCAAAATACCCCTATTCACCCCCGCCGTCGGTTACTGCTCATCGCCTTGAGATAGCCTCTTGCGAGTCGACAATCGCCTCCCGCGCTATGACAAGGTCTTTCCGGGTGAGAGCATTGCATTCCCTCGCAAGCGCGATTCGAACCGTTATTGCGCGTTCATTTTCCGCAAGACGGCAGCGCGTTCCCGGATAACGAACATTCGATCCCAGCTAACGGCAATCGCATCCCACATAACGACAACGGATTTCCCTGTTAATTCACCGGCGGCCGCGAATATTCACGCAAATCTGGTCGATATTCCCTGACGCCTCGCGCAGGAAATCTCCCACTAAGTAGCTGACATCGCGACAAGATATTGATGTTCTGCCCGCCCAAAGCGCGCATTCGCACAAATACCCTGCTTTTTGCCTGTTAGCAGGAAATATCAAACGGAGACTGGTTCGCCACAGACCGGTCGGTTCACCATGCTTTCAATAGGTTACCCGAGGGATGCATCGGTCATCAGCCGTGGACGCGTGCAAGGAAGTCGCGCACCAACGCAAGCGCCTCATCGAAATGGGTTTCCAGAAGCCAGTGGCCGGCGCCATCGAGGAGGTGGAACTCAGCTTGCGGCAAGTCGCGTTTGTAGGCGCGGGCCGATGCGGCCGGCATATAGCCGTCCTCGGGACCCCAGACGATCAGTGTCGGCGGTTGCCGTTTGCGCAGATAAGCTTGGTATTTCGGGAACCAGTTGAGGTTCCCCTCCAGCTTCTCCATCAGGCCGACCGCAAGCCGCCGACGGGCTGGCGTGTCCATCAGAGGCCAATGGAGTTTCCACAGATCCGGTGGCACGCGCTCGGCCACGGCCTCGCCAACTTCACCGATGAACTCGTGCCGGAAGCCCTCCTCGCTGACCGCATCTTCCAGCGGGCGATGCTTCTCGGACGTCTTATCGTTCCAATACATCTTGATGGCTGCGTATTTCGGGCCGAGCACGTCTTCGTAGATGTCGCCGTTCTGGATGATAAGCGCGGCAACGCGCTCCGGATAGGCGATGGCGTGGCGCAATCCGATCTGCGAGCCATAGTCGTGCAGCCACAGCGCATAGCGGGATAGGCCGAGCGCGTCAGCGAAAGCCGCCAGAAACCCGGCATAGGCATCGAAATCGTAGCCGAATGCAGCCATGTCGGGCGTGGCGCTGTAACCGAAGCCAAGAAAATCCGGCGCGAACGTGTGCCAGCGATCTGCCAGTCCAGGCATCAGCCTTCGAAACTGATAGGACGAGCAGGGATAGCCGTGCGGCAGCAGAAGCACCGGAGCGTCGGCCGGGCCGTCCTCGCGAAAGAAAATAGCGTCTCCGTTAACTTTGACTTGGCGGTGTCGCAATTTTGCCTCCTTGATCGAAAGGCTGCAACCTCCCGCATCCCGTTGTTTACGATGCTCTCGCTGGAAGGTTCCGTGGAAAAATAGACGCGGCAACTGACTTCCAAAACACAAATACGGTGACAGTGCACTTTGTCTTGTTCGCGCGATTGTCGCTTTCTGTACTGCTCCGCTCGGCCAGTCCGGGCATGAGTTCGGGCCACGTGGTCCCCGCACCGTCCAAGGCCAATTCGCAAACTTATGACTAGGCGGAGGGTTCCCGGTCGCGCCGTTGAAAGCGCCAAGGAACCTGCCGCCGATCAGATCGTTTCGCGGTATCTGGCCAGATCGACCGCAACGGAGGAGAGACATGCTCGAAATTCTGCATGCTCACAATCGCGCGACACCGAACATCGGCCGGCTCGGCCAGTTCGGGCTTTGGCACGATGCTGCGTGACGTCGACTACGTCCTGCGAAAACTCGACTGGATGCGCGCCGAAGGCATCTGGCCCAACGGCTTGCGATATCTGTGGACCGATGCATTCGGGGTCGTGCTCTACGTCTCGCTTTACACAGAAACTGGCGAACAGCGCTGGCTGGACGCGGCCGAGCGGCTGGTCGCCAATGTCGAGCGTGTGCTCGGCCGCCGGCGCGGACTGAGGATCGGCGAAGCGGCCGATCGCGACGGCCAGTACTTCCACTATCTCGCGATGTGGCTGTTCGCCTTGGCGCGCCTCGGCGATCTGAAGCCGGAATACCGCAAGCGCGGCATTGCGCTGGCGCGTGACATTCACCCGGCATTTGTGGTCCCCGGCCGCGGTGTGATCTGGAAGATGCAGGAGGATCTAAGCAGCCCATATCCTGGCTACGGTCTCGGCAGCATGGATGCCTATGACGGCTACGTCTCTTACCGGACGCTCGATGAGGACGCACTGGCGCCCGAGATCGCGCAAATGCGTGATCTGATGCAGCGCGATTGGCGCACCCTCGACATCGAGCAGGACCTCGGCCTCGGCATGATGCTGTGGCTCGCCCATTTCTTTCCCGACGAGCCGTGGGCCGAGGCCCAGACGAGGCGTTCCCTGCGAAGCCTGGAAACGATGTGGGTCGACCCGCCCGGCTATTTCAGCCGTGCCCCATGGCTGGGCGACACCAAGTTCGCCTTCACCAATTACGGCGTTTCGCTCGGCCTGCAGGCCGCCGGTATCTGGCCGGGGCGTGTCGATAGGCTGAACGCCTTCTTCGAGGACTGGCGCTCCGGCGACGAATACGACCGCGAGGCGATCACGTGGGTGATGGCCTGCACCTCGCATCTTCCTGGTGCTTTTCTGACCCGGGGTGGCGAGACAATGATTGAAAGCGACCAAGCTCGGGAACGTTCCTCTGCCGGCGCGGTTGTCGATGGAAGTGCACCGAGACGCAAGGAACGCGGTTGAAATGGCCATTCTCTTGGGAAAACCGGGAAGCTGTTGGGTGGCGGCAGCCAGATCCACGAACTATCCCCAGCTCGAAGGTTCGATCCATGCGGACGCCGTTGTCGTGGGGGCTGGAATTGTCGGGCTGACGACGGCGCTTCGGCTTTGCGAGGCGGGCCGATCGGTGGTCGTCCTCGAAGGCCTGCGCACGGGCGGCCAGGTGACCGGCCGCTCGACGGCCAAGATCACCACGCAGCATACGCTGATCTATCGTCATCTCATCCACACTGTCGGCCGGGAGTTGGCCCAGGTCTACGCCGATGCGAATTCCGCCGGCGCCCGACAAATCCGCGATTGGGTTAACAACTACGCCATCGCCTGCGATCTCGAGAGCAAGGAAGCCTATACCTACACCTGCGACGATCGCCGGCGCGCGGAGGTCGCGGCCGAGGCGGAGGCCGCGCGCCAGGTCGGGCTAGAGGCCGAGGTTCTCGAACGCGCACCGCTGCCTTTCGAAACGGCCGCGGCATTACGGTTCCCCGACCAGGCGCAGTTCAATCCGGCGATGTATCTGGTTGGTCTGGCGGAAGCGGTGACGGCCCGTGGCGGTCGGATCTTTGAAAACAGCCGCGCCACCTCGATCGACGAGGCAAGCCGCTGGCGCGTCGTCACAGATGGCGGCGCCGTTGATGCCGGGCACGTCGTCGTCTCCACCAACATGACGGTGAAGAGCCCCGTCGGCATGGCGAACCGGACGCAACCGCGCTGCCACACCGTGATGGCCTTTCGGATCGATGATCCCCTCCCTGTCGACGGCATGTTCATCGGCATCGACGAGCCGACGCATTCCATTCGCACAGGCCGTGATGCCGAAGGTCCGCTGCTGGTCACGCTTGGCCCCAAATTCAACACCGGCTGGGATGGCGACTTGGCGAAGCGGTTTGTCGAACTGGAAAAATGGACAAGAAAGAACCTTCCGGTCGGCGACGTCGCGTGGCGCTGGTGCAACGAGGACTATGATACGGCCGACAGGATCCCATACGCCGGCGAACCCGATCCCACCAAGGCCGCCGGCTTCCGCATTGCCACGGGCTTCAACGCCTGGGGCATCACCAACGGGACGGCCGTGGGAACGATGATCGCCGACCTGATTTGCGCCCGCCCGAGCCCATGGCAAAAACTCTACGATCCGGCGCGGCCCTATCCCGAGGACTTCCACAAGAATGGCCGCAGTCAATCGATCGTCTCGAGCACCCACGACATTGCGCCCGGCATGGGTGGCGTGATCGTCAGGGGAGACGAAAAGATTGCGGCCTGGAGAGACACCGAAGGCGCACTCCAGGCGGTTTCGGCGACCTGCACCCACAAAGGCTGCACCGTAACCTGGAACAATGTGGACCACACCTGGGATTGTCCCTGCCACGGCTCGATCTTCGCCGCCGACGGTTCGGTCATCCACGGCCCTGCCCGAAAACCGCTTGCCCAGATTACATTGTGAAGGCGGCCACTGTGAAGGCGGCGATCGGCGCGGCCCGCGTCACGCCGGCCGTTCGTAGGTTCCGACCAACTCCGTCTCCTCCAATGCGTGTTTCTGGGCTTGCTTCCAGACCTGATGCACGCCCGCCTGTCCTGGTACGCTGAGGCTCGGCACATCGAGCGCGGCCAGTAGGAAGTGGTAATGGTGGACGCCGTGCCCTGCAGGCGGCTGCGGACCATCGTAATAGGCATTGCCGAAATCGTTGGTGCCTTGCCTGAGTGCCGACGGGCCGGGCTTGCCGTCTTCGGCCTCGGCGAGTCCGCCGGCATCCGGCGGGATATTGAAGACCGCCCAGTGCGCGAAAACCCCGCTTGGTGCATCGGGATCCTGCACGACAAGAACAAGGCTCTTGGTACCATCCGGAACACCGGACCACTTCAGCGGCGGCGAGACGTTCTGGCCGTCACGCGCATATTTTTCGGGAATTGTTCCGCCTGCCGGGAACGCCGGGCTGATAAGGGTAAGTGGCATTGCTATTTCCCCAAGGAGGTTGCGACCGAGAAACCCGCGCCGCGCCGTTCCCGGCGCTTGCTGAGCTTCGGCGACGCGTCTTATCTCTCCTGGCAGGGATTCGCAGACCTTGTGCATCTGTCCTTCTCCGACGTGATGGGCGAGCACCTTGGACACGACCCTGAATGCATCCTTGGAATCGACCGGACGGGTAAATTCCAGCTCCGCCTTGATCTTGGCCAGAAACTCGTCGAGCGACCGCATCTTCTCGGGAGCTTTGGAAGGCTGATATTGGTCATAGAAGGCGCCGCGCACCAGAATCGGCAGCTGCGAGCCGAGGTGCGCTGCAAGATCCGGCTGCATACGGTCCCGCAAGGCGTGCAGCACCGCTCCGAGAACGTGCCAGGCGACCTGCCGATCCGGCCCAATCTCGTCCATGATCTCGTCGAGCCAGATGTTCGTGATCTGCAGCGTCTTGTCGAATACGTCGAGTCCAGTGGCGTTCATCGAAATCCTCCTTCCATTCAAATCCGACTACGGCTGATACGACCAAACAGCCGTACCTGCCCGTTGTTCCCCGATGGGCATGCCCTGACGCGCATTCATTGTCGGAGGTTCCGCCAGGAGGGAATTCGGGCCGGCTTTTTGCCGCTGTTTTTTCGACCGCCTTTCTTGGCCGGCGCTCGGAACATCCTCATGGGCGGACGAGTTTTATTTGCCGTCGCCGATCACATGGCGACGAGTGATGCAGACACGAGAAACAGGAGAAGAACCATGGCACATCACGATTTGGCGCCCAGGACGCCATCGCGCAGCCTCTACCCATCCGCGCGAGACCCGCTCACGTCATTTCACCGGCAGATTGATCGCCTGTTCGACGACTTCTTTGCGCCAATGGCCGAAGCGACTACGGCGGGCGGTCTTTGGCCGAGCGTCGACGTATATGAAACAGACCAAGCCTATAAGGTCACCGCCGAATTGCCGGGGCTCGAGCAGAAGGATGTTGAGCTCGAGCTGCGCGACAACACCCTCTCCATTACAGGCGAGAAGCGTTCGGAGCACAAGGAAGGCGACGGCGGCCGCACTTACAGCGAACGCAGTTATGGCCGGTTTCAGCGGACCATCCTCCTGGAAACGGAGATCGATGCCGACAAGGTGCAGGCCACTTTCAGGAACGGCGTTTTGGCTGTCGAGCTTCCGAAGAATCCCGCTGCAAAGGACAAAACACGCCGCATAGAAGTGAAAGCGCGATAGTTGCCAAACTGAAGGCTGCCTCAGCAGGCGGCGTTCAGCCCCTGTGGAAGGAGAGCGGCGAGCACGGCGGCAACCGCTCAGGGCGAGCGTCTAGCGCCGGGGATCGTCCGTCGCCTCGGAAACGCCTTCGAGAGCGATCTTGGCGGCTTCCTCATCGGTCCGCCCGAGGTCGGCCAGGGCAATGACGCCGACGAGGCGCTTGTCGTGGTTGATCACCGGAAGACGACGCACCTGATGCTTGGCCATGATCTTCGCCGCATCGGTGATATCGGCATCGTCGAAGCACCAATAGACATGCTCGGACATGACCTCGCGAACGGTCGTGTTGCCGGCTGAGCGCTCCTCGGCGACGCCGCGCATCACGATGTCGCGGTCCGTCACCATGCCGACCAGCCTGTCATTCTCGCCGACCGGAAGGGCACCGAGATTGTCGGCCCGCATTTTCCGGGCGGCATCCCTGATTGTCGTGTTCGGGCCGACCAGTTCGGTCCGACGGCTCATGATCTCCTGAACTTGCATGGGAATATTTCCTCTCTCTGATTGCTGAGGCAACAAGTCGCCAATCGCCCTGTTGCCGCGCATCGCGAGATTGCCAGCTGGCCGGACGAGGCTTGTGCGATCGCTATCCTCTCGATCCCGCGCCAATGCACGTGCCGGCACCTCGCGATTGAAACTATTCTTGGAACGTCCAGGCAGCGAGCGAGTTCCAAAACGGTAACCGGCGTCGCAGCCATCCCACGGGATGTCGCCGCAGGCTGGTGAAAAACATCCACCGGAAAAACAGATGCACGCGGATTGAAGATCATGGCTATCATCTTTTCAGATCGCCGCGAGGCCGGGCGGCGACTCGCCGGAGAGCTCGTTCGCTTTGCCGGGCGCGACGACGTGACCGTGTTGGCGCTGCCCAGAGGCGGCGTGCCGGTCGGCTACGAGGTCGCGCAGGCGCTCAAGGCACCGCTCGACGTCTTCGTCGTGCGCAAGCTCGGCGTCCCCGGTCACGAGGAGCTGGCCATGGGAGCGATCGCGCCCGCAGGCGTACGTGTCCTGAACGACGAAATCGTCAGCGGTCTCGCGATCCCGCCACATGTCATCGACGCGGTCGCCGCAAAGGAGGAAAAAGAGCTTCTGCGCCGCGAGCACCTCTATAGGAACGGGCGACCCCCACCGCAGTTGAATGGACGAACCATTATCCTCGTGGATGACGGGCTTGCGACCGGATCGACCATGCGGGCCGGGATCAAGGCGCTGCGAAAAAACCACGCCGCCCATTTCGTCGCGGCCGTTCCCGTCGGTAGCCCCGACACTTGCGACGCGATGCGGGCGGACGCCGACGAGGTCGTTTGCGCGACGACACCAGAGCCGCTGCTCGGTGTCGGGCGGTGGTACGTGGATTTCTCACAGACGAGCGATGAAGAGGTCCGCGCGCTCCTCGCCAGGTCCGTGCCCAAGCCTTCCGCTTCCGACAAACCTGCCGCTTCCGAAGAGGAATTGGCTGGGCACGCGAGTGCGGGTCCGGCGCCTGGCACCAGATCGACATAGCGGAGGTGGATATGGACCGGGATAGCGAGCACGTCGTGCATGTTCCCGCGGGGCCTATCACGCACGAGGGCAATCTTTCGTTACCCCGGATGCCCGCGGCCTTGTGCTCTTCGCCCATGGCAGCGCTGGACGAAGTCGCGGATCTCGCGAGCCGATGGTTCTTGCGCCATCTGATTTCGGACAGATCGGCGTCCACGTCCTGACAGCTGGAGGTTGGATCACCAGTCCCGGGATCATTTGCGTCCTCAACGCGTTAAGGTCCTCGTAAAACAGCGCGCAGCTGCAACCCAAATGGCTGTCGCAACCCCTAGTTGGGAGAAAGACAATGCCGGACAAGAAAACCATCGAGAAGGCCCGAAAGGACAAGCGCGAGGGCAAATCGCCGAGCACGCAGGCCGGCGAGTTCGTGCACGGAGATCGATAAAATCCGCCGCGGCGAGCACGGCGCGCGCTCGACCCAGCAGGCTATCGCCATCGGGCTTTCCGAGGCGAGACGCGCAGGCGTAGACCTGCCCCCGCCCAAAAAGGGCAAGGTGAAGGAGAGCACGCGCAAAAGCGCCGAATACGCCTATGAGGCCGGCCAGGGCGAACGCACGCCGAAACGCCGCCCGCGGGTCTCGAAAGCCGTCTCCAAGGTGCTCGAGCACGAGCCGAAGAGCACAGCGTCGCACGAGGCGCTGGCGCAGCAGGCAAAGCGTGCGGCCTCGCGCCGGACGGCTGAGGAGCGTTCCGCAGCCGCAAAGAAAGCCGCCGAGACGAAAGGCGCCAGCGGAAGGAAGGCGGCGGCGCAAAAGGCCGCCAGAACGCGGGCACACCACGCATAGTTCAAAGATGGCAGTTCGGCTCTAGGAAACCCGATATGGCCCAAACGACCGGTATCGAGCTCCGCTCCTGCAGCGTGGGACGGTGCCGCTGCCCAAGGCGAATCAGTGACTGCATCTGCGGGACAACATCGACGTCTTCGCTCGAAATGTTCCCTTACGCGTAACACCGACCCAGAGGTACTCGGCGGCAAGGCCCCGGAGGTACTCGGCGGCAAAGTCGACGGGAGACCGGGAGGAAAGCGCAGCCTGTTTCTTGAGCAGATGCCTATTGCCCACAACGCGGAGAACTCTGATCATGTCCTCAGTAGCCAGCACGACAATGCCACGAACCACCCCTCAGGCGAGACATATCGCTTTGCTCGGCGCGCCCTCTAATCTTGGGCTGATGCCGCAGGAGGGTGAGCCGGAGCCCGGCGCATGGAAGGCGCCGGAGGTACTTCAATCGCTTGGTCTTGCCAACCGTTTGGGCGCCGGTCCGTTGCGCACGGTTCGGGCTCCGCCCTATCGGCCTGAGGTGGACCCTGCGACGGGCGTGCGCAATGCCCAGGCGCTGCGCCAGTATTCCGAGACGCTTGCCGAAGGCGTCGGCGAGGAGCTGAACTCGGGAGGGTTCCTGCTCATACTCGGCGGCGATTGCAGCGTGTTGCTTGGCCCCGCGCTCGCGCTACGGCGTCGTGGCCGCTACGGCCTTATCTTTTTCGATGGGCACACGGATTTCAAATTGCCGGATACGTCGCCCTCAAAGGGAGCCGCGGGCATGGATTTGGCCTTCGTGACCGGCCATGGACCGAAGCTCCTGACCGATTTCGGCGAGCACACTCCTTTGTTCCGTGAGGCCGACGTGGTCGCATTCGGCTACCGCGATGTGCAGGACCCCGCGACTTACACGTCCAAGGCCGTCTTCGACACCGATGTTCACCGGATGGATTTGGCTGAAGTGCGGCGGCGCGGCGTCGCCGATGCTGCACGCGTAGCGCTTGACGCGGTCGCAGGGCAGGACGTCGAGGGTGTATTCGTTCACTTCGATGTCGACGTGCTGGACAGCGAGATCATGTCGGCTGTCGATACGCCGGAAGCCGGCGGTGTCTTGCCCGACGAAGCCGTCGAAGCTCTTCGCACATGGTGCAATGATTCACGCGTGATTGGGATGGAGGTGACGATCTATGATCCCGACCGCGATCCAGATCGTCGCTGCGGCAAGCTGCTGATCGACATTCTGACTGCTGCACTTCGCGACCGGTAGGCCAATGGCGGTCGTCCTGCACTTGTGCACGAATGCAATCCGCCGGAGCGAATGGCAGTCGGTCTGACGGATCGCCGCGCGCATCCATTCCGTGATGCCACCTCATCGGGAACCGTTCTCAACGAACATGGTTCCGAGTGTGCGACTGAAAGCATTTGGCCCCTTTCATCTCGCTACCGCCAAGGAGATTCGCCATGACCGGCAAAACCCGTCCCACCGTCCTGATCACAGGCAGCAGCGGGTTTCTGGGCCAGGCCATCGCTCGCGGCCTGACGGAGCGCCACGACATCATCGGCCTTGATGTTGCCAGGCGGTCCTTGCCCGGCGTCGAGACGATCGAGATCGACCTTACCTCGGATACGAGCGCGGCGAAGGCGCTGGCCGAGGTGCGCGAACGGAGTGGCGGCCGCATTGCCTCGGTGATCCATCTCGCGGCCTATTACGACACGACCGGCGAGGATAATCCGAAATACGGCGCGGTGACCGTCGAGGGAACGCGCCGGCTGCTGAACGCGCTGAGGGGGCTCGAGACGGAGCAGTTCGTGTTTTCGAGCACGTTGCTGGTGCATGCGCCGAGCCCGGCGAAGGGCGCCAAGATCAACGAGCGATCGCCGATCGATCCGGCCTGGGCCTATCCGAGATCGAAGGCCGAGACCGAGACACTGATCCTGAAGGAGCACGGCGACATCAAGGTTGCGATCCTGCGACTGGCGGGTGTCTATGACGAGGATTGCCACGCCGCCTTCATCGCCCAGCAGATCGCCCGCATTTTCGAGCGCATGCCGACCGCCTATCTTTTCACCGGCGACATCACCACCGGACAGCCTTACCTGCACCTGGACGACCTCGTCGACGCCGTAGTGCGCACCGTCGACCGGCGCAGCGAGCTTCCCGACGAGACCGTACTGCTGATCGGCGAAGAGCAGACACCGTCCTACGACGAGATGCAGAAGCAGATTGGGCGGCTCCTGCATGGCGAGACCTGGCGGACCCTGTCCCTGCCCAAGGAGGTGACGAAGCTCGGCGCCTGGATGCAGGAGAAGGTTTTCGACCAGGAGACCGACATCAAGCCATGGATGATCGAGAACGCCGACGATCACTACGAGATCGACATCTCCCGCGCCAGGCGGCTGCTTGGCTGGAAGCCGCGGCACAGCCTGACCGCTACCTTGCCGGAAATGATCCGGCGGCTGAAGGCGGATCCCACCGACTGGTACAAGAAGAACAAGCTTGAACCGTCGGCGGTCGCCGCTTCCGCGCCCGAACTCGACCAGGCCGCCGCAAGGCTGCGGCGTCCGCTCGAGCGCTCAGACGACGAGGTCGAGGTGGAAACCGAACGCCACCGGGCCGCAACGCTCTGGGCGCCACTGACCAATGTTGCCATCGGACTGTGGCTCGTGGCGGCGCCCTTCACGCTCGGCCTGTTCGATCCCGCTTCAGCACCGATTCCGCCGGCGCTCGGACATGAGATCGCCTCGCCGGAGACGCGCGACGGCAGGCTCGGCATCAGTGAGATCGTATCCGGCCTCGCCATCCTGTCGCTGGCGCTTGTAGGCATGCGCCGGCGCTGGCACGGACTGCAATGGATCACCGCCTCGATTGGGGTTTGGGTGATGTTCGCGCCGCTCCTGTTCTGGACCACCAGCGCCGGAGCCTACGCGACCGACACGCTGGCCGGCATGCTGATCGTCGCGTTCGCGGTGATGGTCCCGCCAACGCCGGGTATCAGCCGGCGTGCCCTTGCCGCCGATGACGACCGGCCGCTCGGCTGGAGCTATTCGCCCTCGCTCTTCACCCAGCGCATTCCCATAATCGGCCTCGCCTTTGTCGGCCTGTTCGTCTCGCGTTATCTCGCTGCCTATCAGCTTGGCCATATCGATGGCCTTTGGGAACCGTTCTTCGGCCCGGGCGAAACGCCGGCCGGCAATGGCAGCGACGCGGTGGTCACCTCCTGGGTCTCCAAGGGCTTTCCGATCGCCGATGCCGGTCTGGGCGCCTTTGCCTATGCGCTGGACATTCTCGCCGGCGCGATCGGCGACCGCCGCCGCTGGCGCACGATGCCGTGGATGGTGCTTTTGTTCGGCTTGCTGGTCGTCCCGCTCGGCGTGGTCAGCGTCAGCTTCATCATCATCCAGCCGCCGCTCATCGGAGCGCTGTGCACGCTCTGCATCGTCCAGGCTGCCGTCACCGTCGTGCTCATCCCCTATTCGGTCGACGAGGTGCTGGCGAGCTGCCAGTATCTTTGGCGTGCGAAACAGGCGGGAGAGCCGTTCTGGCGCACATTCTGGTGCGGAGGCCCGGCACTTTCGGAGGACCAGACGCCGGCGCCGGATCTCGACCGGCCGCTGTCGGAAGTGGCGCGGGACTTCGTGACCGGCGGTGTGAACTTCCCATGGACCCTAGTCGCCAGCACCCTCGCCGGCGCTCTGCTGATGATCACGCCGCTCGCCTTCGGCACAAGCCCGCCGCTCTACTTCAGCGACCATGTCACCGGCTGCCTGGTCATAATGGTCGCCGTTACTGCGATGGCCGAAGTGGCGCGCGCCGTCCGCTTTCTGAACATCGCGCTTGGAGCCTGGATCGCCCTCTCTCCCTTTATCCTCGCCGGCGGTGCGGCGGCGAGCCTAGCCAATCTGGCGATCGGAGCGCTGCTGGTCGGGCTCAGCCTGCCGCGCGGCACGCGCAGCGCCGCGCATTATGGCGGTTGGGACCGGGCCATCGTATAAGGATGTTCAGCAGCGCTGGACGATCCGCCAGGTGACTGCAAAGATTGATCCGCATCAGTCTGTCGAACATGTTGAGCGGGAAGTCGGCGAAAGACGCAAAGGCCGCCGCACCCTTCCAACTTGAATTTTCCGCGTATCTGGGTTTCATAAGTCGGCAAATAACTTAGGGAGGAATTTCAACATGATAAAAAGGGCAATTCTTGGCGCCGGCATCCTCGCCGCCGCGTCGGCATCGGCGTCCGCCGAAAGCCTGACCATGTATTGCGGCGTCGATGAGGTCTGGTGCCAGCAGACGGCACGGGCGTTCGAGGAGAAGACCGGCATCACCGTCAATATGACCCGCAAGAGCGCTGGCGAAATCTATGCGCAATTGCGCGCTGAGGCCGCCAACCCAAAGGGAGACATCTGGTGGGGCGGCACCGGCGACCCGCATCTGCAGGCAGCCGAGGAGGGCCTGACCGAGGAATATGAATCGCCGCTGCTCGACCAGTTGCAGCCATGGGCGATCAAGCAGGCGGAAACATCCGGCCACCGCACTGTCGGCATCTATTCGGGTGCGCTGGGCTTCGGCTACAACAAGGATCTGCTGGCCAAGAGCAATCTTCCCGAACCGAAATGCTGGGCCGATCTGATCAAGCCCGAATACAAGGGGCACATCCAGGTCGCCAACCCCAATTCCTCGGGGACCGCATACAATATGCTGGCGACCATCGTTCAGCTGTTTGGCGAGGACAAGGGTTTCGAATACATGAAAGCCCTGCACAAGAACGTTAACCAGTACACCAAGTCGGGCTCGGCGCCCATCAAGGCCGCCGGTCTCGGCGAGACCACCATCGGCATCGTCTTCATCCACGACGCCGTGTCGCAGGTCGTCGCAGGTTTCCCGATCGTTCCGGTCACTCCCTGCGAGGGAACCGGCTACGAGATCGGCTCGGAATCGATCATCAAGGGGGCGCGGAACCTGGAGGCTGCGAAAAAATTCTATGACTGGGCGCTCGAGGCCGACGTCCAGTCCATGGCGCAAAAGGCGGGGTCGTTCCAGGTTCCGTCGAACAAGGCGGCAAAAACCTCCGACAAGGCGCCCGACCTCTCCACCATCAAGCTGATCGACTATGACTTCAAGAAGTATGGCTCGAGCGAAGAGCGCAAGCGGCTGCTGAAAAAATGGGACGAGGAGGTCGCATCGCTGCCGCAATAGCAGATGCGCTTCCGCGAAACCCGCTGGCCCATTGAACCGGTCGCCCTCCTTTGGATGGCGGTCGGATGGCTGGGGTTTGCCGTGCTGCCTTGGTACGGCATCGAGGACGGGTTCTTCGGCTTTTCCTGGCTGTTCGACGGTTACCCGTCCGACAGCGAGTTCGCGCCGGCCCTGATTCTGGCCCTCAAGGGCGAGAAACTGTGGCTGGCGCCGCTCGGCTTGCTGCTGGCGGTGCCGCTGCTTCTGTGGGGGCGCACCAAATCCGATCCGTTTTTCAGCCGACTGCTGATCATTGTCGGCGCCGCCGGATTTGGCTGGCTGTTGTTCCAGGGCTTCGCCATCGGGCTGCGCGGCTGGCAGTTCGGCTGGCTCACCAGCCTGTTCGGCGAACTTGGCGACCGCCAATTCGGCATGGGCTACGCCGCCTTGCTGGTCAGCGGTGCCTTTCTGTTCCTTTTCACCCTGGGTGTTGCCGCGCGCGGCGCCATCTCTGGTGACGTCTTCGTCGTCGGCTCGATCGGCTTTGTCGTCGCCATGGTTGCCATTTTCATCTTCATGCCGATCCTGATGATGCTGGCCAATGCCATGCAGACCGACGATGGCGGCTACTCGCCTGTCGCGTTCCTGGCCAAACTGTTCAGTTCGCGGCTGTGGAGCCTGGCTTGTCTTGCCGACGGCAGCCGCTGCGGCGTGGCCTGGAATTCGCTGCTGCTGGCCGTGCTCGTCGGCCTGCTGACCATGTTTCTGGGGCTGGTGTTCGCGCTGGTCGTGACCCGTACCGGTTTCCGCTTTAGCAAGCTGCTGCGCGCGCTGACCGTGTTGCCGATCATCACGCCGGCTTTTGTCATCGGTCTCGCCATCATCCTGTTGTTCGGACTGTCGGGCGCGGTGACGCAGAGCGTCGCCGGCGTCTTCGGCATTCAGCCGACACGGTGGGTATATGGACTTCCCGGCCTGCTCATCGCCCAGGTCCTCGCCTTCACGCCGATTGCTTTCCTGGTGCTGATCGGCGTCGTCGAAGGCGTCAGCCCGTCCATGGAAGAGGCCTCGCAGACGCTCCGAGCCAGCCGCTGGCAGACCTTTTGGACCGTATCCCTGCCGCTGATGCGGCCGGGCCTGGCCAACGCCTTTCTGCTCGGCTTCATCGAGAGCATGGCCGATTTCGGCAATCCGCTGGTGCTGAGCGGCAATTACGACGTGCTGTCGACGGAAATCTTCTTCGCCATCGTCGGCGCGCAGAACGATGCGGCACTTGCCGCGATCCTGGCGCTGGTGCTGCTGGCCTTCACGCTCGGCGCGTTTTATGCCCAGCGCTTCTGGATCGGCAGGCGCCCTTACACCACCGTCACTGGCAAGGGCGACGCCGGCGTCCATCCGCGCCTGCCGGGCGGGCTGACATACGCGCTCTATGTCATCGCCGGACTGTGGACGGCCTTCACGGTGCTGGTCTACGCGGTGATCTTCTACGGCAGCTTCGTCAAGCTCTGGGGGGTCGACCAGAGCCTCACATTGGAGCACTACAGGAAGGCGTTTTCCGTCGGCTGGAATGAGTTCGGCATCCACTGGTCGGGCTCGGCATGGAGCTCCTTCTGGACGACCATGGAGATCGCGCTGATATCGGCGCCGCTGACGGCCGGAATAGGGCTTCTGACCGCCTACCTTCTGGTCCGCCAGAATTTCCGCGGCAAGAATGCCTTCGAATTCGCGACCATGCTCTCGTTCGCGATTCCGGGAACCGTAATCGGCGTCAGCTACATCATTGCCTTCAACGTGCCGCCGATCGAACTGACCGGGACCGGCATCATCCTCGTATTGTCGTTCATCTTCCGCAACATGCCGGTGGGCGTGCGCGCCGGCGTCGCCTCGATGTCGCAGATCGACCGCAGCCTGGATGAATCCTCGCTGACGCTTGGCGCCAACTCGTGGCAGACCTTCAGACGCGTCATCCTGCCTTTGCTGAGATCGGCAATGCTGGCGGCGCTCGTCTATTCCTTCGTGCGCGCCATGACCGCGATCAGCGCCGTCATTTTCCTGGTCAGCGCGCGCTACGATCTTTCGACCAGCTACATCGTGGGACGTGTCGAGAACAATGAATACGGCATCGCCATCGCCTATTCGACGGTGCTTATCGTCGTCATGTTGATGGTGATCGGCCTGATGCAGCTGGTTGTCGGCAGCCGCAATATCGGCCGGCGCGGCATCCAGCCGGGCGACGGCTGGAGCGTGCGCACCAATGTCAGCCTGCCCGGAACGGCAGGCGGCCCGACGACGATAGCAGGAGCTGGGTGATGGCCGAAATTCGCGGCAACGCCGCCTCGGTGACCTTCGACCATGTCACCAAGACATATCCGGGCGCCAGCACGGCGGCGGTCGACGACATCTCGCTTGCGATCGAAGCCGGCAAGCTGGTGACGCTTCTCGGGCCGTCCGGCTGCGGCAAGACGACGACGTTGCGCATGATCGCCGGACTCGAAATGCCTTCCAGCGGCCGCATTCTGATCGGCGGCAAAGACGTCACGCGCCTGCCCGCTACCGACCGCGACGTGTCCATGGTTTTCCAATCCTATGCGCTGTTCCCGCATATGACGGTGATGGAGAACGTCTCCTATGGCTTGCGCTTCTCCGGCCATGACAAGAAGGAGGCTGCGTCGCGTGCCCGTGCCGGGCTGGAAATGGTCGGCCTGACCGGTTTCGAGGCGCGCCTGCCCAGCGAATTGTCTGGCGGCCAGCAGCAGCGCGTGGCGGTGGCGCGGGCGCTGGTGCTCGAACCGCAAGTGCTGCTGTTCGACGAGCCGCTCTCAAATCTCGACGCCAAGCTACGTCGACACGTGCGCGAGGAAATCAGGGAAATCCAGACCAAGCTCGGGCTGACGGTGGTCTATGTCACGCATGACCAGGAAGAGGCGCTGGCGGTTTCGGACCGTATCATCGTCATGAACAAAGCCGTGATCGCACAGGACGGTACGCCGCGCGAACTCTATGACGCGCCGGCCAACGCTTTCGTCGCCGATTTCATCGGCGAAGCCAATATCCTGGATTGCGAGGTGGTTTCGGTAGAAGGCGATGAAGCCACCGTCCGGCTGGGTTCGCTGGCCTTGAAACTGCCGGCGCGTGGCCACCGGGCCGGCCCGGCGAAGCTGGCGGTCCGGCCGAGCCGGATCGGGATCGGGGCTGCCGGCACGCCGCGGACGATCGCCGGCAGTCTCGAAAAGGTCACCTATGTCGGTAGCCATCTCGAACTGATCATCGGCACACCGCACGGCCAGGTGTTTGCAATATCGCCCAATATCGATGCGCCATTTCAGGCAGGCGACAGCGTCGGGATCGGCTTTCCGGAGCGCGGACCGGTTCTGATCAAAGCTTGAAGGATTGCACGCAGAGTTGGCGGATCTGGGCGAACACGCCGCTGCCGCCGCAAATCACCAGCGCGCCTCCTTCCAGCACCGTCTTTGGGTCGGGCTTGACGATCGTGCCGCCGGCTTCTTCCACCAGGAGCATGCCTGCCAGGCAGTCCCACGCGTTCATATGCTCTTCGACATAGCCGAGCAGCCTGCCAGCGGCCACATAGGCGAGCATCAGCGCACCGGATGCGTTACGGAAAAACACGCCGCCTTTGGAAAACAGCAAGCCGATGAGCGTGGCGACGTTTTGCATATCGGCGCGGTTGGAAAACCCGGTGCCCAACGAACCGTCGGTCAGGCTGGTGGCCGCGCTTGCCCTGATCGGCTTGCCGTCGAGAAAGGCGCCGCCGCCCTTACGGCAATGAAAAGTCTCGCCCGTGGAGGGTTCGTGGATGACGCCCACGACAGTGTCGCCGTCCTTGGCGCAAGCGATGACCACACACCAGGCCGGAATGCCCCGCACGAAGTTCGCGGTGCCGTCGATCGGATCTATCACCCAGACATGCCCGCTCGATCCGGTGACCGAGGCATGCTCCTCGCCGACAATTCCATCGGTCGGGTAGGCGGCTTTCATTGCCGCGCGGATGAACAGCTCGACCTCGCGGTCGGCCTGCGAAACCATATCCTGATGACCTTTGCTCTCGATGGCGAGGCTGTCGAGATCGCGAAAATATTTCAGGCCGAGCGCGCCAGCGCGCCGCGCGAGATCGATGGCGAACTGTTCGCGCGCTGCTGTGTCGGGTGTCATGGGGTCCTTGGGATGGCGAATGTGATCTGAGGAAAATACCCCAGCCGGAGAAGCTTAGCGGTCAAGGTAAGAGTGTGCAAATGACGGCTCTGCCTTTTGCAGGGCGGCTCGAGGTCGACCGATCTCCCACGCACTGACAGCGATAACCGCGCTCACACCGAGCCGGTCATGCCGCCGTCGACATAGATGATCTGGCCCGTCATGAAGCTCGATGCGTCGGAAGCCAGGAAGATCGCGGCGCCGCCCAGTTCGTCGACTTCGCCCCACCTTGCCAGCGGTGTGCGCCCGACCAGCCAGCGCGAAAACTCGGCGTCTTGCACCAGCGCCTCGTTCAGTTCTGTCCGGAAGTAGCCTGGGCCGATACCATTGACTCTGATGCCGTGTGGGCCAAGCTCGGTGGCAAGCCCCTTGGTCAGCATTTTCATCGCACCCTTCGATGCCGTGTATGGCACGATCGAGGAACGCCCCAGTTCGCTTTGCACCGAACATATGTTGATTATGGATCCGGTCTTGCGGGCCATCATCGAGCGGACCACCGGCCGGGTGACATAGAATGCACTGTAAAGGTTTGTCCGCATCAATCTGTCGAACATGTCGAGCGGGAAATCGGCGAATGGCGCGCGGTGCTGCATGCCGGCATTGTTGACGAGAATATCGATCGGGCCGCGCTCTGCTTCCAGCCTGCCGATTTCACGCTCGACGTCTTCAGCCACGGTCACGTCGAAGGTGGAGCCGATCGCCTGGATACCGGATTCGGCCAACGATCCGAGTGCCTTTTGAACGTGGTCTTCGTCCCGCCCATTGATGATCACCGTCGCGCCGGCACTCGCCAGAGCTTTCGCCATGGCGAAGCCGATGCCACGGCTCGATCCGGAAATGAAGGCGGTTTTGCCCGCGAGGCCGAACAGGTCCGATAGGTCGGTCAATGTTTGTTTCCCCAGAAACGCGGCCAGATGCAAGCGATCGAGGCCCTGCCGCACATCGTAAGCGCGGACGACCGCTGTCAGCAATGGCGAGATTGCCGGCGATAAACGCTTATCCCCGCCAGACGCCTTCCCGGCGCAGATCGTCCATCGTGCGCGAAATGCCTTCGCGCAGGATCGACACCATGTCGTCGATCTGCTCGCGCGTGATGATCAATGGCGGCGACATCACGCACATGTTGATCAGTGGCCGGACCAACAGGCCGAGCTCGTGGCAATGCGCGTCGATGCGTTTGCCGACATCCTTGTCGAGCTGCAGTGGATCCTTGCTGTCGCGGTCGGCGACGCATTCGACGCAGCCCATCAGCCCCATGCCGCGCACCTCACCGACCAGCGGCAATTCCTCCAGCGTCTTCAGTTGCGCCTGGAAGTAGGGCGCGACCTCGCGCGTATGGGCCAGCACGCTTTCTTCCAGAATATCGAGGTTCTTCAGCGCCACCGCGCAGCCGACCGGATGGCTGGTGTAGGTCAGGCCATGGCCGAACATGGCGTCTGGATGGTTCGAGCGGCGCAGCTCCTCCAGCAGCCGTTCCGAAAGGATGACGCCGCCGAGCGGGAAATAGCCTGAGGTCACACCCTTGGCGAAGGTGATCATGTCGGGCTCGATGCCGAACACCTCGCCGGAGGCAAAGACATGGCCGAGCCGGCCGAAGGCGGTCACCACCTCGTCGGAAACATAGAGGATGTCGTTGTCGCGGCAGATCTGCCGGATGCGCTGGAGATAGCCTTCGGGCGGCACGATGACCCCGCCTGATGCCTGCACCGGCTCGCCGACGAAAGCACCGATCCTCTCGGCGCCGACGCGGGCGACTGTGTCGCGGAATTCGGCGACCAGCGCATCGGTGAAAGCGGCAACGCTCATGCCCTTCGGACGGCGGAACGGATCGGGTGAGGACAATTTGACGACCAGCTCGTCTGCGCCATCCATCCAGTCACGGTCGCGCGGACGCCCGTTAAGCGAGGCCGACAGATAGGTCGAGCCGTGATACGCGCCGCCCCGGCTCAGGATCAGCTTCTTTTCCGGGCGGCCGCGCACATTGTTGTAAAATTGCATAAAGCGCAGCGCCGTCTCGACCGCCGAGGAGCCGCCCGTGGTGAAGAAAACATGGCTGAGATCGCCCGGCGCGTGGCCGGCGATTCGCATGGCCAGTTCCGCCGACGGCGCATTCATCGTGTACCACGGCGTGTTGTAGGACAGCGCCATCGCCTGGTCGTACATTACCTTGGCGAGCTCTTCGCGACGGTGGCCGACATTGATGCACCACATGCCCGCCGGTCCGTCGATCAGCCGCTTGCCGGTGGCATCGGTGATGTAGATGCCCTCGCCCGTGCCGATCAGGGCGCGTGCCTCCGCGCCGACCGAGCCGGCGAACGGCCAGGGCTGGACAAGATGGCGCTTGGCCAGTTCGACGGCATCCTGAGCGCCGGCTCCAGCCATTTCGGTCGAAGTGATGTTTCTTGCCGCCGCCATCTTCGCCTCGCATTGTATGCCGCAATTTCACCGGACACGAAGCTGGTTCACGCTCCAGGAAAGCTCGGCTTTCTTCGTTCATTTTGAATGGCCGTTCAATCAATATTGCAGAAATAGCGCTTGATTTCAATCCGCCGATGCGCGCATGATGAAAGAAAGCCGGCAAGCTCGGAGCACGATTGCGCCCTGGGCATAAAGTGGGAACAGATAGCCGGTTCCAGCAATGGGATGCCGCATGGCAGGACAGTCCGCGCCAGCAACCGAAATCACGCCGGAGACCCTGCCCGAGGGCCTGCAATGATGGTGGCCGCGGAAGGGTCGCCCGCTTTCGGCATGACGCGGGCGAGGCGAAACGCCCTTCTGCAATCAGAACCCGTTCAGGGTCTTGCCCTGATCAGCCCGACCTTCGTCTATGCGCTGATACTTCTGGTGCTGCCGATCCTGGCGGTCATCGCGCACTCCTTCTGGACGCAGAATTACCTCACTGTCGACCATACCTTCACGCTTGAAAACTACCGCCTTGCGCTGACCGAGCCGATCTATCGCGACCTGCTGTGGCGCTCGCTCTACATCTCGCTGACGGTGAGCTTCTTCACGGTCGTGCTCGCCTATCCGATCGCCTATTTCATCTCGTTCCACGGCGGCCGCCACAAGGGCCTGTGGCTGTTCCTGATCACCATCCCGTTCTGGACCAGCTATCTGCTGCGGGTAATGTCGTGGAAGGTCATCCTCGGCTATAATGGCGTGCTCAATTCCGGCCTGATGGGCCTTGGCATCATCGACGAGCCGTCGACCGCGCTGCTTTACAATTCGACTGCCGTCATCATCACGCTGACCCACGCCTGGGCAGCCTTCGCCATCCTGCCGATCTTCGTCTCGCTGGAAAAAATCGACCGCACGCTGGTCGAGGCGGCCACGGACCTCGGCGATGGCCCTGTCCGTTCCTTCCTGCGCGTGACGCTGCCGCTTTCGGCGCCCGGTATCATTTCGGCAGCGCTGATCGTCATGATCCCGACGGTCGGCGATTACGTCACGCCGAAGCTTGTCGGCGGCAAGGACGGCGTCATGATCGCCAATGCCATCCAGGCGCAATTCGGCAAGGCCTCCAATTGGCCGCTGGGTGCTGCACTCTCCGTCACCACGATGCTGGTTGTGACGCTGATCGCAGGCGCCACGGTTCTGATCATCCGTGCCGCCCAGCGGCTGGCACGATGAGGCCGGCGCGATGACGGCGATGCGCCGCTTGCTGCCGGGCCGATTGCTGCCGGCCTATGCGTTCCTCTACGTCGTGTTTCTCTATCTGCCGGTTATCTTCCTGCCGATCTTCTCCATCAACACCGCCGCGACGCCGAAATTCCCGCTCTCCGGCTTCACCTTGAAATGGTACCACGACCTGCCGCGCACGCCGGCGCTGCTCGACGCCACCTGGAACAGCCTGGTCGTCGGGGTATCGGCCTCCATCCTGTCGACCGTTCTTGGCATCCTCGCCGCGCGCTCGATCACCCGCTACCGCTATCCCGGCCGCCGCGCCATCAACGGCCTGATCATGGCGCCGCTGGTACTGCCCGAAATCATCGTTGCCATCTCCTTGCTACTGGTGATCCTGCAACTCGGTTTGAGCCTGTCGCTGTTCACCGTCGTGCTTGGCCACGTCCTGGTCTGCGTTCCCTATTCGATGACGGTGCTGACCGCCGGCTTCGAGGGCTTCGACCGCAGCCTGGAGGAAGCCTCCGCCGATCTCGGCGAGAGCGCCTTCGGCACGTTTCGGCGGGTGACGCTGCCGATGGTGGCGCCGGCGATCATTTCAAGCCTGCTCGTCTGCTTCACCATTTCGCTCGATGAGTTCCTCATCGCCTTCTTCCTGACCGGCACCGAGGCTACACTGCCGATCTATATCTGGGGCCAGTTGCGTTTCGCCGCGAAACTGCCCGGCGTGCTGGCGCTGGGCACGCTGTTGCTGGTTGCCTCGTTTCTTTTGATGACCATCGCCGAAATCCTGCGCCGCCGCGCGGCCAGACGCACCCAGAACGAGGGAGGCCTCCATGCCTGAGCGGCCCCAAATCGAGCGCTCTATGATCGAGATCCGCAACGTCACGCGCAGCTATGGTTCGTTCAAGGCGCTGGACGACGCCTCGCTGACCATCAGGGAGGGCGAATTCTTTTCGCTGCTTGGCCCGTCCGGCTGCGGCAAGACCACGCTGTTGCGTATGATTGCCGGTTTCGACAACCCGACCAGCGGCTCGATCTCCGTCGATGGCCAACCGATGGAAGGCATCCCCGCCAACGGCCGGCCGACCAACATGGTGTTCCAGAACTACGCCATCTTCCCGCACCTCAATGTCGAGCAGAACGTCGCCTATGGCTTGAAGCGGCTGAAGCTGGCCGGCACGGAGGAAAGGCGCCGCGTCGAGGAAGCCCTCGCCCAGGTGTCGCTGACCGGCCTCGGCAAGCGGCTCGCCACCGAGCTTTCCGGCGGCCAGCGCCAGCGCGTGGCGCTGGCTCGCGCGCTGGTGATGCGCCCAAAAGTGCTTTTGCTCGACGAGCCGCTGTCGGCGCTGGACAAGAAGCTGCGCGAGCAGATGCAGGTCGAACTGCGCCGCCTGCAGCAGGCGGTCGGCATCACCTTTGTCCTGGTAACCCACGACCAATATGAGGCACTGGCGATGTCGGATCGCATCGCAGTGATGTTCGGCGGCATGATTGCGCAGGTCGCATCGCCGAAGGAGATCTACCAGCGGCCGGTCAATCGCCAGGTGGCCGACTTCCTCGGCGGCATGAATTTCGTCAAAGCGGAGATCGTCGAGGAGAACGGCGCCTCGCTGGTGCTCGACACGCTGGGCTTCGGCCGCGTCAAGACCGACAAGCCGAAAGCTTTTGTGCGCAATGGCACCGCCGCGACGCTTGGCATCCGGCCCGAGCGCCTGCGCGTTCTGTGGGACGATGCGACGGCAAAATTCGAGGTCGCCGGCAAGGTGGTCGAGCGCCATTATTTTGGCGAGATCACCCATTTGATCGTCGAGATACCAGGGCTGGAAAAGCCGTTGTCGGTGACCGAGACCAACGACTTCGGCGCCGACGACATTCCGGTCGGCACCACGATCCGCCTCGCCTACGACCCAGAGGCCTTGGTGGCGATGGCAGATTGACGCTATCTCACCTCCAATTCGGCGGACAGATAGTCACTTAATCGATTGTCGCCTGCCTTCTTTGAATCCTCCAGCAGCATTTTAAGATCATCAATGTCGACCAATCCATGGTTCTGCAAATAGACGACTGTAAGCTCCGGGTCGAACCCGCACTTGAGATTACCCAATTGGCTAAGCACGTGATAATGCGCACGGTCGCCGGACTTCCAAACAGCAAATGAGTTGATCGGCCAGCCGCCCTGAAGGTCAGCTTTAAGTGAGCTTGCCGAGTATTCGCAGACCTTCTTTAAGGTATTGTCGAGTTCACCAATCTCGATTGGGTGGGGCGCCGAATAATAGCCAGCCGCAAATCCTGTAACTGCCATGACCGCACCGGTGAGTACGATCTTCGAGACCGTTTTCATACCGCTCAGATCTCCTCGATCAACCGCCGCGCCATTTTTCGCCCGGCGACGATTGCACCCTCGACATAGCCTGGGAATGACGGCGACAGCTCCGACGAGGCGAAATGGACCGGCGGCGCGCCGGCGCGGATGATGCGTTCGGCATTGGTTGCCGTCGCATCGACGATAAGGTCGCTGTAGCCGCCACCGCTCCAGCGATCGTCCGTCCAGTCACGGTAGCTGAGATCGGAGAAGCCGGCCGCCTCGGCGCCGAGCGCTTGCTCCAGTTTTGACGTCACCTTAGCGCGCAGTTCCGCCTCGCCCAGTTCGCGCCAGCGCCGGGCCAGCGGCCCGCCGATGAAGACGACAAGTGCTGGATGACCGTCGTCATTGCCGGCGTCGCAGGCAAAAAGCCCGTGCGGATCGCGCCACATCACCATGCCGCTCAAGCCCCTGTCGCGCCAGAAGGCCGTGGGATAACGCGCCAGCATCTTGATTACCGCGCCGCTTTGCCAGACGCCGAGCGCTGCTTCCAGCGCAGCCGGCAGCAGCGGTACGAAATCCAGTCTCGACGCCATCATCGGCGGGACTGCGACCAGCACCGCTCGCGCCTCGATTGAGCCTGCGGCCGAGACGACGCGAACCCCTTCCGCTCGACGCTCGATGGTCTTGACCGGCGTGTTCAGCCGCAGGCGACCACCGAGGTCGCGGGCCAGGTCGTCTGCCAGCGAATGCATGGTTTCGCGCACGAAATACTGCAGTTCCGACACCTCGTTGGTGATGCGGCGGTCGTTGTCGATCAGGTACCACAGCGGCAGCCTTTCCATTGCCAGGCACCAAAGGCCCTCGATCAGCGAATGAAAGACCGCCTTGGCTTCATCGGGATCATTCTGGCGATCGAGCCATGCCGCGACGGTCAAACCGGCAATGGCCGGATCGTCCGGTGCAATCGCGTTCATCCGCTCGCGTATTCGCATGGCGGTGCCATAAGTGCGCTCGGCTTGCGCCTCGCTCATCCGCGGTTGGGTGATGAATTCGCCGGCGAAATGCGTCCCGACCAGCGTCTTGCCGCGTGCCCGCACCAGCGCCATCAGTTCGGGCATGTCCTCGCACAGGAACTGGCCGCCGCTGTCGATGCGCTCGCCGAGCCCGTTCGGCATGGCTTCGACGCGTCCGCCGACGCGGTCGCGGGCTTCGAGCAGCACGAAATCGACGCCAGCGTTGTTCAGCTCATGCGCCGCCGACAGGCCGGTGAAGCCGGCGCCGACGACGACCACCTCGGCTCGTTCGATCTCGGACGTCAATAGCCGGCCTTGATCTTCTCGAATTCGGCGATCATCCGCTTGAGCTCCGGCGCCACCGGCTGCTGGAACAGCGTCTTGTCGAGGGACTTGTCGAGATCGTCGAAGCCGCGCTCGGCCAGGATCTTGGGATCGATCGCCGCCATGGCAGCGGCGTTGCCATGGCCATAGCCGAACGTCTTGACCAGATAGTCGGATACAGCAGGCGCATTGACAGCGTTCAGGAAATCATAGGCCTGGTCGAGATCACCCGGTGCGTCCTTCATCAGCACATAGCCGCACACCCATGTCGACAGGCCTTCCTTGGTATCGCGGTTCATGGCGATCGGCACGCCTTGGCCCTTGAGGGTGACGAAAGTCTCGTTCCAGCCCCAGGCGAGATCGACCTCGTTGCCGGAGAAGGCCTGATTGATATCGGTGTCGTCGGTCCAGTAGAAGCGGATGTTCTTGTGCACGTCACGCAGAAATGCCGAGGCGTCCTTGAACTGCGCGTCGGTCATCTTGTTCCAGTCCTTGAGGCCGATGACCAGGCTGGCCAGCGCGTAGGCGTCGTCGACATTGTCGCCAATGGTAACGCGCCCCTTGAACTTCGGATCGGCAAAGATCCTGAGCGACTGCGCCTGATCCGGCGTCACATTGTCGGTGCGGTAAAGCAGGGCCGTATTGCCCCAGTCGAAAGGCATGAACCAGGCCTTGCCGTCAGCGGTGGTGGCGAGATCCTTCATCGCCATGATGCCGGGATTGAGATCCTTCCAGCCGGCGATACGGCTGGTGTCGAGCGGCTGCAGCATGCCGGCCTCGCGCCATTTCACCACGCTTTGCGAGCAGGGATGCGCAATGTCCGCCTTGAAGCCGGCCCGCATTTTCTGAAAGGCCTCTTCCTCGTCGCCGAAGAAGGCGAAGGTCGGCTCGGCGCCTTGTTCGGCGGTGTAGGCCGGATGCAGCAGCGGGTCCTCATAGCCCGACCAGTCGAACACGACGAGGTCGCCGCCGCCTGCCGCAAGTGCCGCGACTGTGCCTGCGCCGATTGCGCAGGCCGCGGCGATGGCCAGGCGGCGAAGCACGGAATTCATGGCGCAAAGCTCCTCATCGCGGGAAACACCGCGGCGACGTTAGGAGAATTCGGGAGCTTTGGCGAGCCCGTCCGCCCGCTATGTCCGTGGGCAGACGGGCCAAGCGAGGAGAGCTCAATAGCCGGCTTTGATCTTCTCGAACTCGGCGATCATCTTGAGCTTGAGATCGGATGGAACCGGCGACTGGAACAGCGTCTTGTCGACGAACTTCTGCACGTCGTCATAGCCTTTCTCCTTTAGCACCACCTGGTCGACGCCGGCCATGCCATTGGCATTGGCCTGGCCGTAGCCCCAGTCCTTGACCAGGACCTTGGCGACTTCCGGATCGTTGACGGCGTTGAGATAATCATAGGCCTTGTCGGCATTGCCGGGCGCATCCTTGAACAGCACATAGCCGCAGACCCAGGTCGAAATGCCCTCGTCGGTGTCCTTCTTGGCCTTGATCGGCACGCCGGCGGCGACAGACTGCACCGTCGCGTCGTTCCAGGCCCATGCGAGATCGACCTCGCCGCCGCTCAACAGCTGCACGATATCGGTTGAGTCGGTCCAGTAGGAGCGGACGTTTTTGTGCACCTGGCGCAGGAAGCCTGATGCCTGTTTGAACTGGTCATCCGTCATCTTGGTCCAGTCCTTCAGGCCGATGGCGAGACTGGCCAGCGCGTAGGCGTCGTCGACATTGTCACCGACGGAAACCCGGCCCTTGAACTTCGGATCGGCGAAGGCCTTCAACGACTGCACGTCCTTCGCATCGATCTTGTCGGAATTGTAGGTCAGCTGCGTGTTGCCCCAGTCCCAAGGCATGAACCAGGCCTTGCCGTCGGCGGTGGTGGCGAGATCCTTCATCGCCATTATGCCGGGATTGAGGTCTTTCCAGCCTGATATCTTCGAGGTGTCGAGCGGCTGCAGCAGGCCGGCCTCGCGCCATTTCACCACGCTTTGCGAGCAGGGATGGCCAAGATCGGCCTTGAAACCGGAGCGGACCTTTTCGAACGCCTCGTCCTCGTCGCCGAAGAAGGTGAAAGTCGGCGAATCGCCGTTCTTTTCGACATATTTCGGATGGAAGCCGGGCTCCTCGTAGCCAGACCAGTCGAACACGACGAGATCCCTGTCCGCAGCCAGCGCCGCCGCCGAAGCGGCGAGCGCTCCGGCCAATGCCAATGTCAGCGTCAATGTCAGCGTCGGGCGTCGCGTCATTGTCTTCATTGCTGTTCCATCCTCTTTTGATTGTTTCACGCCGGCTTGGCACCGCCGGCTGTCGGCCACGGATAATGCTTGGGAAATGCCGCGGACAGGAACGCGTTCACGGCCTGCAGCGCAGTCTCGCGCGTGGTGTCTTCGGTGCCCATCATCAGCCGCAGCCACAGTCCCTCCAGCATGGCGCTGAGCGCCAGCGCTATCACCTGCGGCTCATAAGAATAGCCGCCGCTCTGCTTGAGCGTCGCGCAAAGGTCGATAAAGATGTTCTGATAGACGGCGTCGCGTGCGCTGCTCAGCGCCTGATAGGTCGGCCGCGATTTGGCTTCGCCCCAGAACGCACACCAGGCCGCCAGCTTGCGCTTGTTGCAGATCGAGCGGTCGAAATCGGCCGCGACCAATGCCTGCAACTGGCGGGCGGGATCATCGCCGGCCTTCTGCAAGGCGCTGCGCCAATGCGCCGAATACTCGTCATACATGTATTGCAAAGTCGCGACGAGCAGCTTCTCCTTGCTTTCGAAATGGAAATTGACGATGCCGCGCGACAGGCCGGCACCGTCGGCAACGTCGGCCATCGTCGTATCCGAATAGCCGCGCTTGGCCAGTGAATCGATCGTCGCTTCGATCAGTTGAAGCTGCCTGGTCTCTTTCGACGCCTTGCGGCCACGCTTTTCGGTGTCGCTCTTTCGCGTCGCCTCGAGGAGGGCTTCGCGCGCCTCTGTTGTCTTCATGGGATTGATGGTCTCCTAGCCAACCGGCTTTCGGCCGCGAAGATGAGTGGGACGGTGCTCGCCTGTGTCAAGCACCTTCTGCATGGCTTCCCAGGTTCGTATATTCTTGTCGACATAGGCCGCGCCGACGGCAGCCGCGACCACCGGGTAGAGCGGCCCCTTCAAGCGGTTCAGCTCCTCCCCCGCGATCTCGCGATACCAGGGATTGCGGTCGCGCACGGTGATGTCGGCAAAGCCGGCCTGGCGCATCGCCTGCACATAGCGGGCCGGCGATGCCATGGCGAAGGACAGGCCTTCAGCGGCGACATAGGCCTTCATCTCGGGCGACGGCTCGCCATCATGCGAGATCATCCAGTTCGACGCGGCAAAGACGCCGCCAGGCTTCAGGACGCGGAATATCTCGGCGAACAATGCATCCTTGTTCGCCACGTGCAGCAGCGCGTCCTTGGAAAATACGACGTCGAAGGCACCGTCGGCAAAAGGCAGCGGTCCTGGCGCCGCCTGGATGAAATCGGCGCGACGCGCGAGCCCGCGCGCAGCGGCCCGCTTCCTGGCCGTCTCGATCACGGGCCGTTCGACGTCGAAGCCTGTGAGGTGGGCCGCGCGGTGACGCTCGATGAGATGCAGCGTGATGCCGCCGGAACCGCAGCCCATGTCCAGGACTGTCTTGCCCGCAAGCGACAGCCCTTCGACGACCCGGTCGACCTCTTCTGGCCCACCCGGCGACAAATAGCCGTCGCCCCACAGCGCCTCGAGGAAGCGGATGGCGGTGTCGTCATACTCCGGTTCGGCCTCTGCCGTTTCGATCATCAAACCCTGGTCCCAAGGCTATCCTCGAATGAGCCAAAGCCTAGCGCATAAACACGAAAACGCAACATCATTTGTTGAACATTCATTCAATATGGCTGGACAGGATGACCGTCTTCGTGCGAAATTCGGCTTATTGGGGGCGCATCACACGAAAAGAAGGTCGGGCACGATGAAGGCTGGGCCAAAGTGAAGAGCTGGGACGCGATCGTCATCGGCGGCGGGCATAACGGGCTGGTCAATGCCTGCTACCTGCAGCGTGCCGGGCTCGACGTGCTGGTCGTCGAGAAGAACGACTGGGTCGGTGGTGCCGCCACCAGCCGCGAGCTGACGCCCGGCTTCCTCTATTCCAACTGCTCCTATGTCTGCTCGCTGTTCCGCCCGGAGATCATGCGCGACCTCGAGCTGCCGCGCTTCGGCCTGCAGGTGATCTCCTATGAGGGCGGCGCGGTGTTCACCCGCGATGGCGACTATCTCGCCAACTACCGCGACGACGATGCCCACCGGCGCGAATTCGCGCGGTTCTCCAAACGCGATGCCGAGGCCTATGATCGTTATGCCCGCGACGTGACGCGGCAGTGCCGCTTCATCCAGCCGCTGCTGATGCGCACGGCGCCCGACCCGACCAGCCTGCGGCCGCGCGACCTTGGCGAACTGCTCTATCTCGGCAAGAAGTTCACGGGGCTCACTGCGGAGGAAATGGCGCTGACGCTGCGCTTCTGGACCATGTCGATCTCCGACTTTCTCGACGAATATTTCGAGACCGACGTGATCAAGGCGAATTTCGCTTTGTCCGGCATCATCGGCACCGCGCTCGGGCCGATGTCGCCCGGCACCGCCTATGTCCTGCTGCATCATTATATGGGCGAGGTCGACGGCTCGGTCGGCGCCTGGGGCTATGCGCGCGGCGGCATGGGCGCGGTCACCGAGGCGCTCGCCGCATCCTTCCAGGCTTCGGGCGGCACCATCCGTACCGGCGCCGAGGTCGACCATGTGCTGATCCGGCGCGGCAAGGCCAATGGCGTGGTGCTGGCCGGCGGCGAGGAAATATACGGCAAGCTCGTGGTTTCCAACGCCGACGTGAAGCGCACCTTCCTCAAGCTGGTCGAGGAAAAGGAATTGCCCGAGATTTTCCTGCGCCGGGTCAGGAATTTCAAGATCCGCGGCTCGTCAGGCAAGGTCAACATCGCGCTCGATTCACTGCCGGAATTCCCGGCGCTGCCGAAGGATTCGCCCGTCTATTGTGGCGACATGCATTTCACCGATTCGATCGAGCGCATGGAGCGTGCCTATGACGACTGGAAGGCCGGGCGCTGGTCGGCCGATCCTTTCCTCGACATGGTGATCCCGACGACGCTCGACCCGACCATGGCTCCACCCGGCAAGCATTTCATGAGCTGCTTCGTGCAATATGCGCCACCGAAGGTGGACGGCCGCGGCTGGACCGACGCCGACCGCGACGGCTTTGCCGAAAGCGTGATCGCGCAGATATCGGACTATTCGCCGGGCTTCCGCGACCGCATCGTCCACATGGAAGTGCGCACGCCGCGCGAGATCGAGGCCGAGGTCGGCCTCACCGAAGGCAATATCTTCCAGGGTGAATTGACCTTCGACCAGTTGTTGTTCAACCGCCCCGTGCCGGGCTACGCACAATACCGCTCGCCGGTCGATGGACTCTACATTTGCGGCTCCTCGACCCATCCCGGTGGCGGCGTCATGGGCGCGCCGGGCCGCAATGCCGCCGCCGAGATCCTGCGTGATCTCGCCAAGCCAAATCAGCATATGAGCCCGGCCCATGACGTCATCTGACAAATGGGATGTTGTCGTCATCGGCGGCGGCCATAATGGCCTCGTCGCCGCCGCCGTTCTGGCGAAGAGCGGCCGCAAGGTGCTGGTGCTGGAAGCCGCCGGCGAGGTCGGCGGCGCCGCGCGCACGGAGGAATTCGCGCCCGGATTTCGTGTTTCGTCGATCGCCCATCTGCTGAACCGGCTGCACCCCGATGTGGTGAAGGTATTGGAGCTGGAGAAGCACGGGCTGCAGGTCGCACGCGGCGACTTCGCGCCGTCGGTGGTGCTGGCGAAAAGCGGTCCGCCGCTTTTCCTGCATGGCGCCTATGGCGAGGTGCTGACCGGCACCAGTCCTGCCGAGCAGTCCGCCTGGAAGGAGTTGCGGGCACAGCTGCTGCGCTACGCCGGCATCCTGAAGCTGTTCTTGTCACGCCGGCCGCCCGATCTCGGCGCCATGTCGCTCGCCAACACGGCAGCGCTCGGCCAAACCGGACTGGCGCTGAAGAAGCTTGGCAAGGAGGACATGCGCGATTTCCTGCGCGTGCTGTTGATGAACGTTGCCGACCTGCTCGACGAGCAGCTTGCCGACGACCGGCTGAAGGGCCTGCTTGCCTTCGACGCTACGCTCGGCAGCCATCTTGGCCCGCGCTCGCCGACCTCGCTGCTCGGTCTCTATTACCGCCTGGCCGGCGAGACCGGCGGTTCCGCCGGCGCGCAGATGCTGCCGAAGGGCGGCATGGGCGCCGTCATAGCCGCCATTCGCGCATCGGCGCAACAGGCCGGCGTGACCATCCGCACCGCGACGCCGGTGGCAAAGATTATCGTCGAGAAGGGCCGCGCCGTCGGCGTGCTGCTCGACAGCGGCGAGGAAATCCGCGCGACAACGGTCGTGTCCGCCATCAACCCGGCGACGACCATGGTCGACCTTGTCGGCCCGCGTGAAGTCGACACCGGCTTCGTTTGCAAGGTCGGCAATATCCGCATGAAGGGCGATGCTGCGAAGCTCAATCTGGCGCTCGACCAGCCACCGCAATTCGTCGGCGTCGATGCCGCCGGCCACCGTGGCCGTCTCGTCATCGCGCCCTCGACCGATCATGTCGAGCGCGCCTTCAACCCGTCGAAATATGGCGAGTTCTCACCCGAACCGGTGATGGAGATCACGCTGCCCTCGCTGTCGGACGCCTCGCTCGCGCCCGAGGGGGCCTGCGTGCTGTCCGCGGTGGTGCAATACGCCCCCTATGCCTTGAAAGAGGGCTGGAGCGTCGGCAAGCCGAAATTCCTCAAAGTCTTGATGGCTGAACTCGAGGCTTATGCGCCGGGAATCGGCGGCAGCGTGCTCCATGCCGACCTGCTGACGCCGGCCGACATCGAGGCGCGCTACCGGATGCCGGGTGGGCACTGGCACCACGGCGAACTGCAGGCCGACCAGATGCTGATGTCACGGCCGATCTCCGGCTGGTCCGGCTACGACACGCCGGTGGACGGGCTGTTCCTTGCAGGCGCCGGCTCGCATCCGGGCGGCGGGGTCTCCGGCGTGCCGGGCCTGAATGCCGCAAGGCGCATCATTACGGTGAGGGGGTAGCTGTCATGGTGCAACGAGCCAAGACCGTGCTCCACGGCGAAAGAACGCCGTGATGAACCATCAGCCCATTGGCCCATCCGATGCCCGCATCGCGGCACAATCCCATTTCCGCAGTTTGCGCCTCGACACGCCGTTCCAGGCGCGCATTGATGCGCTGGCGAAGACGAACGACTGGTACAATTGGGCCGGCTATCGCGCCCCACATTCCCTATGGGACGAGGATCTCGAATATTTCGCCATCCGCAGCCAGGCCGCTCTGTTCGACATCTCGCCGATGACGAAGTACCGCATCGAGGGACCGGATGCCGAGACCTTCCTCGACCGCCTGACATTGCGCGACGTGACTAGGCTGAAGCCCGGCCGCGTCAACTACACCGCCTGGTGCGACGATCAGGGCTTTGTCCTCGACGACGGCACGTTGTTTCGGCTATCGCCGACACGGTTCCGGCTGTGCTCGCAGGAGCGGCATCTGCCGTGGCTTCTGGACAGCGCCATTGGCTTCGACGTGGCGGTTGAAGAAGAGACCGAAACCGTCGCCGGCCTCGCCTTGCAAGGCCCGACCTCCTTTGCCGTGCTGCGCGATGCAGGTTTTGCAGGTATAGAAAAACTGAAAATATTCGACCTCGCCGAGTTTCCGCATGACGGCGTCACCATCACCATCTCGCGCACCGGCTTCACCGGCGATCTCGGCTACGAGTTGTTCGTGCAAACGGACAAGGCGCTCAGCCTCTGGGATCGGCTGATGACGGCGGGCGAGCTGCGCGGCATCCGCGCCATCGGCTACGCCGCATTGAACCGCGCCCGGCTCGAAGCCGGGCTGATCGTCGCCAATGCAGATTTCGTCACCGCCGAGCATGCCATCCGCGCCGATCGCCTGCGCATGCCGGACGAGATCGGCCTCGGCTTCATGGTCGACTTGGAAAAGGGTCATTTCAACGGCCGCCGCGCAATACTCCACGCACGGGCGAAGAAGCGTCTTCGCCATGTCCTGGTCGGGTTGCAGATCGAGGGCAATATCCCGGCCGAGCATGCGATCGTCTACCACAGGAAAAGCCAGGAGGTCGGGCTGGTCAGCGCCGCCATGTGGTCGCCAATGGCCAAGCGCAACATCGCCATCGCCTCGCTGACGCGGCCGTTCGGCGAGACCATCGTCGACGACCTCTGGGTCGAGATCTACGCCATGCGCGAACTGCAGTACCAGAAGCTGATGAAGCGGGCCAAAATCGTGGCGCGGCCGTTCGTCAGGCTCGACCGCCGCACCGCCAATCCGCCCGCGGATTTCTGAGCATGTCCGACGAAGCCGAACGTCATGAGGATGACGCCGAAGCCGCCGAACAGTGGCAGCTGGTCAACACGCCGCTCGGCGAAAAATGGTCGGGCCGCACCCGCTATGCAGCGGCCATGTTCTTCTACAAACGTGGCGAGATGAGCGCTGAAACGCTGGAGGTCTACCGCATTTGTGCGAGGCTGGACTCGACCGATCCGCTGCCGATCATCCGCGATCGCGGCATTGGCCAGGACTGGCTTAAACGCATAGGTTTTGAATAACTCGCCCTGGGGCGTGTTGAGATTCAGGTCAGGCCGAGTCGAAAATTGTGGGTTCCGAGAACCGGAGCGGAGCGTACTTTTGGGTGCCCTAGCCGATGGTCTTTTCCAGCATACTGAGCCAATTGCGATAGGCGATCTTCTCGATCAACGCGCGCCCGAAGCCGCGTGCTGCGAACGCGTCGAGCAGCTTCGGCAGGCCGGCAACGTCGCCGATCACGGCAGGAATCATGGCGCCGTCGAAATCCGAGCCGAGGCCAACGCCGTCTTCGCCCAGCGCCTGCAGCAGCGAATCGACATGGCGCACCATGATGTCGAGGCTGGTGTCGGCGTTCATCCTGCCGTCCTCACGCAGGAACCCGGTGGCGAAGTTCAGCCCGACCATGCCGCCCGAGTCGCGGATTGCGCCGAGCTGCCATTCGGTGAGGTTGCGCGAATGGCCGCAAATCGCGTGCACGTTGGAGTGGGTCGCGACCAGCGGTGCATCGCTGATTTCGACGACGTCGCGAAAACCTTTTTCGTTGAGATGCGAAAGATCGATCATGATCTTCAGCTGGTTGCAGGCTTTCACCAGCGCCTTGCCGGCATCGGTCAGCCCTGGCCCTGTATCGGGCGACGACGGAAAACGGAACGGCACGCCGTGGCCGAAGGCATTGGGACGGCTCCAGACGATACCGAGCGAACGCAGGCCGGCTGCGTGGAGGACGTCAAGCAGGGTGAGCTCAGGATCGATCGCCTCGACCCCTTCGATATGGAACACCGCCGCGATCGAGCCTTGCGTCATCGCCTTCCTCACGTCGCCGGCGCTGCGGCAAACGGTGAGCGCCGAAGCCCGCTCCAGCCTGAACAGGATCGAGGCCATCGCCATGGTGGAGTTGAGCGCATCGGCGCGCGGAACCTCGGGCGGCAAGGGCTCGCTGTCACTCGGCGCCAGCGGCACCGAGCCGCGTTTGGATTTCTCGACAGGCGGCGGGAAGATCGCGAACATGCCGCCGGCAAATCCGCCTTTCTTCGCGCGCGGCAGGTCGATATGGCCACCCGGCGTCCCCTCGACGAACAGCTTTTCGACGTCCGCATCCTTCGACTGGTAGAGCCTGAGCAGCGTATCGTTGTGGCCGTCGAAGACGGGAACGAGATCGGATTCGGTCATGGAGGGCCATTCGGTTGAAGTGGTCGGGCCGCAGACGGCGAGCCGGTTTGTTGGCAATACTTAGGCAAGACGGGCGCTCTTCGCAAATCCCGCATGTTGCCGCTGTGTTTGTACGCCTCCAATGGCCGAAGAGGCCCGCGGTAAAGCCGCGCACCCTTTCTCCTGTCATTCATCGATGGCTGTCTCTTACCGCTTCAGCACGTCCGCCCATTCCGGATGGCGACGGAACTGGGCATTGGCGAACGGGCAAAGCGGGATGATCGTTTTGCCCGCCGCACGCGCATCCTCGACGGCACGGGTGACCAGGCGAAGCCCCGCGCCCTGGCCGCGAAATGCATCCGGCACTTCGGTATGGTCGATGATGATCTGGTGCTCGCCGATCTTGGTGAAAGTCATCTCCGCCTCGGCGCCGCCCGGCCCACGCAGGAGATAGCGGCCCTTCGAGCCGCGGTCCTCCAGTTCGATCTCCGGCAATAGGTCAGACATGGCTTGCGGTCCTTTCGTCCGGCGCCACGGCGAACAACCGCCGCGCCGCCTCGATCTCGCTCGGCCGCACCTCATGGCCGCCGTCATGCCACTCGACTGTGACATCGGCGCCATCGGCGCGCAAATAGGCTTCGAGCTGCACCGTCAAATTGGGCGGACAGACCGGGTCCCGCCTGCCGGCGGTGACCAGGATGTGACTGCCGCCAAGGCTGCCCTTGACCTCCGGCTCGAACGGGATCAGCGGATGCATCAGCACCGTTGCGTCGAACAGCGACGGCTCGGCAAACAGCACCGAGGCCAGGATGTTGGCGCCGTTGGAGTAACCGAGGCCGAGCACCGAAGATGGCTTTGCCGCCTCGACATGTGCCTTGACGAAGCCGGCCATCTTCTCTGTCGCTCGCGTGAGGTCGCCCATGTCGTAGACGCCCTCGCCGGCGCGGCGAAAGAAGCGTGCAGCGTCTTGTTCCGAAACATCGCCGCGCGGAGCGACGATCGTCGCTTGCGGCACAAGATCGCGTCCAAGCGACAGAAGCTGGGCCTCGTCGCCGCCGGTGCCATGGAAGACGAAGAGCAGCGGTCCATCAGGCGAACCGGGCAGCACCTTGTGAATATACGAATCCTTACTCACGACGTTGCCCTCAGTCTTCCAGTTTCTGCAGATGCTGCTCGAGATAGGGCCGCAAATGCTGGTGTTGTGACGGCAGCTTCAGCGCCTCACCAAGATGGGCGGTGTCCTCGTCGCGGTCGAAGCCGGGCTCGTTGGTAGCGACTTCGAACAGCACGCCGCCCGGTGTGCGGAAGTAGATCGCCCAGAAATAGTCGCGGTCGATTACCGGCGTCACCTGATAACCGGTATCGAGCAGCGCCTTGCGCACTTCGAGCTGCTTGGCGCGGTTCTCGACGGCGAAGGCGACATGGTGGACCGAGCCGGCGCCGAGATTGGCGAAGCCGGCCCCTGGCAGCGATTCGATATCGACGACATCGGCGCCGTTGCCGTTCTTCACCGTTAGCCGCCTGACATTGCCGGACTTGTCGACCTCCTCATAACCCATGAATTTCAGCAGCTCTTCGGTGGCGCCACTATCTTTCAGCCTGAGCGACACTGAGTGAAAGCCGCGGATCGCCTCGTCAGTGGGAATGCCACCCTTGGCCCAGGGCGCTCGGCTGTCCGCTCTGTCCTCGACCAGCGCAAAACCGTCGCCGTCGGGACCGGCGAAGGCAAGACGCTTCTCGCCGAACGTCTCCTCGCGAGAAAGCCCTGTGACACCTTGCTCGGCAAACCGTTTCTCCCAATAGCCGAGCGTGCCCTCGGGCACCGAGTAAGTGGTTGTGCCGACTTCGCCGACTCCATGGCGGCCCTTGCCGATGTTGGGGAAGGGGAAATAGGTCATCACCGAGCCGGGCATGCCGACCTCGTCGCCGTAATAGAGGTGGTAGACGTCGGGCGCGTCGAAATTGACGGTTTTCTTGACCCGCCGCAGGCCGAGCGTCCCGGTGAAGAATTCATTGTTCTGGCGCGCGTCGCTGGCCATCGAGGTGACGTGATGCAGGCCCTTGACCTGGTCGAGCATGTTTCTGCTCCTTCCCTTGTACTGGTGCGGCCCTTGCCGCTGTCCACGCAAATATGAGGATCCGGCTCCTGGCTGCAAAGATGGCAAACACAGAATGGGCTGTGCTGTTAAAGTGAACGATCAAACAGGTTTTGTTCACCATTCGTCAAACTGGACCGGCTTGCATATTCGCCGAAATTGCGCTCCATGAGCGACGTAGCCGGCATGAGGATATAGCGGTTGATTGGAAAACGCCCCAACATTCTCCTGATCACCTGCGACCAGTGGCGCGGCGACTGCCTATCGGCTGCTGGCCACAAGGTGGTAAGAACGCCGAATGCCGACGCGTTGGCTGCAGAGGGCATTCTTTTCAAGAAGCACTATGGCGGCGCCGCGCCTTGCTCGCCGGCTCGCGCCTGCCTCTACACCGGCCTCTACCAGATGAACAATCGTGTCTGCCGCAATGGCACACCGCTCGACGCCCGCCACGGCAACATAGCGCTCCGGGCGCGTGCCCTCGGCTATGAACCGACGCTGTTCGGCTATACTGATATGGCACGCGATCCGCGTACGCTGGCGCCTGGCGACCCGCAGCTGAAGAGCTATGAAGGCGTGCTGCCCGGCTTCACCGTACGTCAGCTTCTGCCCGAGCACCAGAAGCCTTGGCTGTCATGGCTCAAGGCGCGCGGCGTCGATGCCGGCGCCGGCTCCCCCGACATCCATCTCCCGGTGGGTGAAATCCCGGAAAACGACGGCGGGGTTAGCAACGCCCCGCCCGTCTATTCGAAGGACGAAACGCCGTCGGCCTTCCTGGCCGGCGAATTTATCCGCTGGCTCGGCGAACAGGAGCGCGATGCGCCGTGGTTCGCGCACCTTTCCTTCATCAGTCCTCACCCACCCTTCATCGTGCCGGCGCCTTACAACGCCATGTACGATCTGGCCATCGGTCCAGCTTTTGACCGCGCCGAAAGCTGGCAGGCCGAAGCAGCAAGCCACCCTTATCTCGCCTATGAACTTGACCGGCAGGAACGGTCGAAATTCCGGCCCGGCTCGGAGGGCAAGGTGCGCGACTGGGGCGACGATAATTTTCGCCGCATCCGGGCGCTTTATTACGGCATGATCTCGGAGAGCGATGCGCAGCTTGGCCGGGTCTGGCAAGCAGTCAAGGCGGCCGATGCATGGGACGACACCGTCATCGTGCTGACCTCCGACCACGCCGAGATGATGGGCGACCATTTCATGCTGGGCAAGGGCGGCTTCTTCGACGGCAGCTTCCATATTCCGCTGATCATTCGCGATCCGCGCCGCCGAAAGGCTGTCGGCAGCAGCGTCGACCGCTTCACCGAGGCGGTGGATTTGGCGCCGACCTTGCTCGAGCTCACTGGCGGCGAAGTGCTGCCGCATCTCGACGGCCGCTCGCTGGCGCCTTTCCTGGACGCGACGGAGCCGGACGCCTGGCGCGACGCGGCCCATTGGGAGTTCGATTTCCGCTCGATCGCGGATGGTGATGCCGAACGGTATTTTGGCATCGGTCAACGCCAGTGCAATCTCGCCGTCATCCGTACGGAAAAGTACAAATATGTGCATTTCGGCGGTGGCCTGCCGCCCTTGCTCTTCGACCTCGAGAAAGACGCCGGCGAGGTGACCAGCGTCGCGGACGACCCAGCCTATCGGCCGGCGCGGCTGGAACTTGCCGAAAAGCTCCTTGCCTGGCGGGCCGAGCATCTCGACCAGTCGCTGGCGCTCGCCGAATTGACGCATGACGGCGTTACCGGCCATGTCGCGGGCCTGCCTTTTGCGTCGACATGAGAAAGCCCGCGCCGTTGCCGGCGCGGGCTTACCTGTCGACTGAGATGCAGCTTACCGCATGATCATGCGCTGTTTGTCGCGGTTTTGCGCATAGCTGCCCTTGTCATAGGCGGCCTGCGCCTCGAGCTGCTCCTTGGTGAAGTTCGTGTAGAGATAGCGCTTGCCGTTCTTGTCGGTCATGAATTTCAGGTTGTCCATACCGACTGCCACCTCCTTCTCGCCGACGCCGAGGAAGCCGCCGACGTCGATGATGACTGCGTCGACCTTCTTGTCGCCGCTCAGCACGACGTCGCCGATCTCGCCGACATTGGCATCATTGGCGCCGTAAACGGTTGTTCCAACCAGATCCTCGGCCCGGATTTCGCCTATCGGCATTTCAGTCAGCGTCGACTTGTCGATCGAGCCGGTCTTGGTCTGGTCGGCCGCGGAATTAGCCGTGGGCGCCGGCGCCGGGGCATTTTGAGCCGTTTTACTGGCTTGGTCAGTGTTGCTGGTCGTCGCGGTGTTGCTGGCCGTCACGGTAGGCGTGACGGTGGCAGGCGCAGTAGCCGCGGCATCGTTCGACGCAGTGATTGCCGGGGCCGGATCATAGGCCTTGCGGTTGAAGTCCGGCTGTGCCTGCAGCTCTTCCTTGGTCGTTTGCGCGACCAGCCAGCGATCGCCGTTCCTCTCGGCCCACTGCGCCTTGTCGAAATCATAGGCGACGTTCTTTTCGCCGATGCCGAGGAAGCCGCCGACACCGATGATCAGCGATTGCGCCTTGGCTTCCTTGTTGATGACGATGTCGTTCACGTCACCGATGTTTTGGGCGTCGTCGCCGGTGCCGTTATAGACGGTCTCGCCGATGATATTGGTGGCGAGATTGCCCTCGGCGCGCTTCACTGGCTCAGCCGGCGCGGCAGGCGCCGGGGTTGTATTTTGCGCGCTGGTGGAAGGGGCGGCAGGCGCCGCATTATCCGCCGAAGCTGGTGGCGGAGGCGGATCGTAAGGCCTCCGGTCGAAATCCGGCTGAGCCGCCAACTCATCCTTCGTCGTTTGCGCTATCAGCCAACGGTCGCCATTTCTTTCGGCCCATTGCATCTTTTTGTAGTCGAAAGCGACGTTCTTGGTTCCTATGCCAAGAAAACCGCCGACGCCGATGACGACGGATTTTACCTCGCCGCGCTCGTCGAAGACGACGTCGCTGATGTTGCCGATATTCTGGGCATCGTCGCCGGTGCCATTATAGACGGATTCGCCGATGATGTTGGTGGCAAGGCTGCCCTCGGCACGTATCGCCGGAGCGGTATCCTGGGCGGCGGGTGGTTGCGCCGGCGCCGGGGTCGTCGCCGATTGCGCAAATGCACCCGTCGCAATCAATGTTGCGACTGCTGTCGTGGTTAAAAGGGTGCGAATCATCTTAGTGTCTCCTCGTCGGTGATTTCGTGCACGCCCTGCCCGCCTGGCGTCACTGCGGGCGCAGCGTCTTCTGCATGTTCACAACGTTGTGACCACACTGTTGTTCCGAAAAAAGCCACGGTGCACCCTGTGCGATGTCAATGGTTCTCGGATTCGCCGCGCTGGTCGAACGGAACATTTTCTCGGCCGCCCCGTTCCACTCCCGGCTGGGGCCCCGCCCCGGCCCGATAGGTGCTGGAAAATGGAACGGCCATGCGGTTTGCAGCGGTGCTGAACAAGGACGGGGGCACCCTGCGCACCATCGATCTTGAGGCCTTCGCCAGCCGGATGCGCGGCACGCTTGAGACTGCCGGCCACTCGATCGATATCGAAATCGTCGCCGGCAAGGATATCGTCGCCACGCTGGACGGCGTAGCTTCCAGGCGCGGCATCGACGTCGTGCTGGCGGGCGGCGGCGACGGCACCATTTCGGCCGCGGCAGCCCGTTTGATGAATGGGGAGAAGGCGCTGGCAATTCTGCCGGCTGGCACAATGAACCTTTTTGCGCGCGGCCTCGGTATTCCGCAGACCCTCGATGCGGCACTGAAATCGTTTGCGGACGGCGAGGTGATGGCGATTGACATTGCAACAGCCAACGGCCGGCCTTTCGTGCATCAATTCTCGATCGGCATGCACGCCAGGATGGTGCAACTGCGCCAGAAGATGGAATTCGGCTCGCGGCTGGGGAAGATGCGTGCCTCGGTGCGAGCCGCTTGGGCAACGATCAACAATCCACCGGCGATGAACGTAACGCTGACGGTCGGTGAGGCCGAGATTAGAACCCGGATCACCGGTATCGGCATCACCAACAATCTGTTCGGCGAGGGCCACCTGCCCTATGCCGACGATCCGGCAGGCGGCGTGCTGGGCATCTATGTCACCGTGGCACGGCGGCGCGGCGAATTGATCAGGTTCCTCTTTGACGTCGCCCGTGGGAAATGGCGCGGCAACGAGCATGTCGAAATCCATCAGGCAAACCGCGCCGTTTTGAAAATCCATTCGACGAACAGGAAAGTTCAGGCCGTCATGGACGGCGAACTGGTAAAGCTCGATCGCGAGACGACCGTCGAAATCCATCCGCGCGCGTTGAATGTTCTCGTCCCGGCGCGCGCCGCCGAGGCAAAGGTTGCCTGACGTGAGGTAGCGTGATGTGGGGTTGCATGATGCGGGTTGGCACGAGAGATGGAGAGAGTCTAGCCGCTGGGTGTGTTGCCCTGCTCGGTCTTAGGCGTCTCGATCATCCAGCCGTAGATTTCGGCGACGCCCCAGGCGATAAAAGCCAGCAACAGCGCGGCGATCAGGATACGAAGGACATGCTGACCCCGCCGCCCTTGACGGGCTTTGTTTTCAGGAACGATTTTTGGCATGGTCTGGCTCCATATTTGGCGCCGGCAGGCGTAGCTAGCAGGGCATTGGCTGGTAACGGCTCCCCGCTGCGAAAGTTCCGGCTCGACAAGGCGGCAAACGGGCCGGTTGGCCTGATCAATCAGCGGGGCCGGCCACTGGGGGCGTAGTGGACGACAATAGCCAGACAAAGCCGGGCCTGCCGGTCGATATTCGCCATGTGGTGGGCGCTGCGGACCGCCTTGCCGTGCTGCACGGCCTCGACGCGCTGGATACGGCTGCCGACCCTGATTTCGACCGTATCAGCGGTCTTGCCGCTTCGGCGATGCAAACGCCTGTCGCACTGATCACGCTGGTCGATGCCGAGCGGCAGTGGTTCAAGTCCTGTATCGGCCTCAACGCGACCGAAACCGCAACCGAGACATCGTTCTGCGCCTATACCATCGCAGCCGGCGACGTGCCGATGGTGGTGGCCGACGCGGCGACGGATCCGCGGTTCAAAGCCAATCCGCTGGTCACCGGCGAACATCATATCCGCTTTTACGCCGGCGTGCCGATCGTAGTCGACGGCGCACTGATCGGCACGCTCTGCGTGCTCGACCGGAAGCCGCACGCACGTCCCTCTTCTGTCCAGCTCGACCAACTGTCGGCGCTAGCTGGCCTCGCCGCGAGCCTGTTCACGCTGAAGGATGCAACCCGCAGCGCAGCGATTGCCGAGGCCGCACTGGCTCGAGAGGAAAAGCGGCGCGCTATTGCGCTCGATGCAGCTTCGCTCGCCAGTTGGGCATGGGATATCCGCAGCGACATGATCGACTGCGATGTCCTGCTGTCCGAATTGTTCAACTTGCCCAAGTCGAACAGGCTGAGGGCGCGCGACATCCTGACCGCCATCGACCCGCGCGACGTTCATCAGACCGAAACACGCTTTCGCGACGCGCTGACCGGCAGCGACGATTATTTTGGCGAATACCGGGTCAAAGGCCTCGATCCGCCGCGATGGATCGCAACGCGCGGCCGCGTCATAGAGCGCGACGGCGAGGGCAAGCCGACGCTGATCTTCGGCGTCAACTACGACATCACCGAACGCAAGCTTGGCGACGAACGTCAACGGCTGTTGCTGCGCGAGCTCAATCACCGCGTCAAGAACACTTTGGCAACCGTACAGGCGCTGGCGACGCAGACCGTTCGCCATGCCCGTCAGCCAAGCGAATTCCTTGAAGCTTTCAGCGCCAGGCTGCAGGCGCTGGGCGTTGCGCACAGCCTGCTGTCGGACCGCGAGTGGCGCGGCATCGGCATCCGGGAGCTGGTGGAGATCGAAGTAAAGCCGTTTCAAACCGCTGGACAATCGCGCATGGCGATCTCCGGCACCGATGTCCTGCTCTCACCCGACCAGGCAGTCGGACTCGGCCTGATCCTGCATGAACTGGCAAGTAACGCACTACAACATGGGGCGCTCTCGGTTTCTTCCGGAAAGGTCGATCTCGATTGGAAGGTGCAAGGCAGGAAGGGTGCACGACGTCTGTTGCTGGCTTGGCGTGAAAGCGGCGGCCCGCGGGTTGCGCCGCCCGAACGCCATGGCTTCGGCTCGATCCTGATTCGCCGCAGCCTGGCCAAGGTCATTTCCAGCGAGGTGACCCATGAATTCCGGCCCGACGGCGTAATCGCCGAAATATCGATGCCGCTCGACGATTTTTGACGCGAGGATTTTACGACCGGGCGCCAGAATCGTTTGCGCCGAACTATCCGCTTCCGAACTACTTCCCTTTGCCGGTATCCGGATCGTCGGAGTCGGGCTTCACGTTCTCGCGGTAGATGGCGTAGGCTGCGAGTGCTATCGCCGGGCCGAGAATGGCGCCCAATCCGCCCTTCGCCACGCCACCGTTGCCCTTGAGCAGCGCCGGCAGCACGGCGAGTGCAGCGGCGATGCCGACCGCCTTCATGTCAGCGTTGCGTCGCTTCGCCCGGCGTCTGGCGCGCGAGCCGGCCGACATCCGGTAGACGAGCAGGATGAGACCGGCGATTGCCAGAAAGCCGATCCCGAAGCTCAGCGACGCTGCCACCGGCCCATAGCGGGCCGCCGTCCAGATATAGGCCGCCCCGACCAGGAAGCCGAGGCCGCACAGCGCCGCGAGTGCTGCGACCGAATAGACCATCGCAGTGACGCGCGCGCGTTGTATCGCCGCAATGGTTTCGCCCGAGGCGAGGCCCGAGATCAGCGATGCAAGCATTCCCATGCGTGCAGAACTAGCGGCGCGCGAGGAGCGCGAAGAGGAACCCGACGCCTGCGGCGATCGCCAGCGAAGTCACAGGCTTTTCGCGCATATGGGCTATCATCTGCGCCTCGATGTCCTTGGCGTTGCTGCGCAGGCTGTCGAAGGCTGCTTCGCCCTGGGTTCGCAACTGCTCGACGCCCTCGGCGGCGGCGCGCCGCGCAGCCCCGTAGCCATGTTCGCCAGTTTTGGCCAACAGCTTGGTAAGTTGGTCGATGTCGGCCTTCAGTTGTGCGATGTCGGCCTCAATATCGGAATTCGTGCGGCCTTCGTTCGCGGCCTTTCCTGCGGCAGTCGCCATTGCTTCACTCTCCTTGCTTTTGCTCGGTCGAAAACGCCCGACAGACCCCAAGGTTCCGGCACGAACCTCTTCTACCCTATCTCCGGCAGCGCTCGTTGCAAATGCCTTGCAAGGGCCGAGGCCGACGCATCCGCCGGCATGTCTTTTTTAAATGACAGCATGCCAAATAGCGATCATGACTTCCCCGGTTTCAAGATAGAGACGCACTTAAGGAGATATTGCTGCGTGGACCCATCGCTTGACGGTTTGCGGATTCTTATCCTGGAAGATGAGTTCCTGATTGCCATGGATATCGAGCAGCTTTGCCGCGACTACGGCGCGCTCGATGTGGTCATCGCCCGTGATCTGAATGAGATCGAACAGCAAGACGTTGCCGCGCAGTTCGATGTGGCCATCGTCGACCTCATGCTGAGCGGCGTTTCGACGCTCCAATTTGCTTCACGGCTGCGTGAAGCGGGCATCCCGTTCGTCTTCGCCTCGGGCCAGTCGGATATGGACGAGATCAAGAAATCCTTTCCCGGCGTCAGACTGGTCACCAAGCCCTATTCGGGAGACGATCTCGTCGAGGCAGTGGCAGCGGCCTGCAGGCGCTGAGGCGCGGAGCGGCTCGAACACGCCCACGCTTCACGCTGCCGTCGACCCCGTTACCTGAGCCGAAATTGCGTCCGGGCCATACTCGTCTTCACCGGAGATCTTCAAGATTTCCTGCAGCCGCGTGCGGGCGCGGCTGACGCGGCTCTTGATCGTTCCGACGGCGCAGCCGCAGATCTCGGCCGCTTCCTCGTAGGAAAAGCCCGATGCGCCGATGAGGATAATGGCTTCGCGCTGGTCTTCGGGCAGCAACTCGAGCGCGCCGCGAAAGTCTTCGAGGTCAAGCTGGCCGTGCTGGGCCGGATGAACGGCAAGTCTGGCCGTCATGACGCCATCGCTGTCCTGCACCTCGCGGCCGCGCTTGCGCATCTGCGAATAGAATTCGTTGCGCAAGATCGTGAACAGCCATGCCTTCAGATTGGTGCCGGGTTGGAAGCTTTCATGCTTGTCCCAGGCCTTGACTAATGTTTCCTGCACCAGGTCGTCGGCCTTGTCGGCATTTTGCGTCAGCGACACGGCAAAAGCCCGCAGGCTCGGGATCGAGCCGAGCAAGTCGGTCTTGAAGCCCTGGGAGACGGCCGCCATGCCTCAGTCCTTCTTCTGTACAGGTTCGGCCTTTTCCAACTGGCTGAGCAGTTGTGCGAAGCGATCCGGCACATTGTCGGAGACCAGCTCGTCGTAATATTGTTTGAGTTTGCGGCCGATTTCCGAGTTCGGCCCAAGCGGGTCGCGGGAAGCAGCCCGGCGCCCGTTGCCAACGCCAGCCGTGGTAGCTTTCGTCATGTTCTTCATTTCGCCCTTTGTCCCAGCCTTAAGCCGCCCCTTCAACACATAACGCAAGGCAAGCGGCAGCCTCGTCTGGTTGCCCAACCCCGCCCTAAACGCCAGCCCGCATACTTAGTTCCGCATGACCGGAACTTTTTCGCACAACCCGCGTTTCTAACTTTGGGCTTGCGAACCGTTTTTAGCTGTAACATGCAATCACGTCATATGAGGGAGACGTCCGATATGAGCCTATCAGCAACCATCGCTCCGCACCTGCCGTTCCTGCGCCGCTTCTCGCGCGCCGTATCCGGATCGCAGGAGAGCGGCGACGCGCTGGTCGCCGCAATGCTCGAGGCCATCATTGCCGATGTCGATATCTTTCCGGACGCATCGAACGACCGCATCGCACTCTACAAGGTCTTTGCCAAGCTCTTCACCTCGGTAGCCATTCGCGTTCCGCAGGAGCATGCCCAGTCGGCATGGGAGCAGCGCGCCGCAGCCAATCTGAATGCAATCGCGCCTCGTCCCCGCCAAGCCTTTCTGCTGGTCGCCGTCGAAGGCTTCAGCGAAGACGAGGCGGCGGAGATTCTCGACGTCGACGAACAGGAATTCTCCGAACTTCTCGCTCAGGCGAGCAACGAGATCTCCCGTCAGGTGGCAACCGACGTGCTGATCATCGAGGATGAGCCGCTGATCGCCATGGATATCGAGGAAATGGTCGAAAGCCTCGGCCACCGCGTCGTCGGAACTGCGCGCACCCACGCGGAGGCGGTGGCGATGTTCGGCAAGGCGCGGCCAAAGATGGTGCTTGCCGATATTCAGCTCGCCGACGGCAGTTCGGGCATCGCGGCCGTCAATGAAATTCTGTCGTCCACATCGGTGCCGGTGATCTTCATCACCGCCTTTCCCGAGCGGCTGCTCACCGGCGAGCGGCCGGAACCGGCTTTCCTCGTCACCAAGCCGTTCAACCCGGATATGGTCAAGGCTCTTATCAGCCAGGCCCTGTTCTTTGACCGGCACGCGAAAGCCGCGGCATAAAACAGCTAGCGGCCGAGTTGCGGCCGCCAGGATGTGGGATAGCCACTCCCCTTGGACCGGATGGGGTGTGATGCCGGCTTAACACACGACAGCCAACTGCTGCCGAACCTGACGAGGACCTTTTCGCACAGACCGCAGCAATTCGGGCCGTAACGATTTTCAGCATCGTCTTTTTCGGGAAATGGTGGAACAAACGGAGGCGAATCACGTTTTCACCGCAGCATTGGAAGGAGATGGATCATGCTTTACTGGGCGCTCGTATTTCTCGTCGTGGCGATCATCGCCGGTGCGCTTGGTTTCGGCGGCATCGCTGGCACTTCGGCCGGCATAGCGCAGATATTGTTCTTCATCTTTCTCGCCTTCCTGATCATATCGCTTATTGCCGGCCTGATCAGACGGGCGTGAATGCCAAGCGGCCATTCAAGCGAACACTGGAAGCCGCACCCCTCAAACGGTTTCCAGCCACCGCCGGGCAGTGTCCTCCAACGGGATGCCGCTCGGCGGACCGCTTTTTAGGGCTCGATCCGAAGCTCCTCCTTTTGGAACCCATTTTTCCGTGAGCCGTTCAGCCCGGCGTGGGTTGAGCAAATTACCGATGCGTTCCAGAGTCGGAAAAATGAAAGACCGCGGCCAGAGGGATGAGATCATCGCTCTGCATCCCGCCGAAAGCGGAATGCAGCTTGGCCGAGCCCTTCTCCACGCTTTGCACAATGCCGGGATTTCCGTTCTATACCAGGATCGCGAGATGAAGACGGTGTGGGCGCGCAACATGCGCGCACCATGGACCTCTGATGCCTCCGACAACAACGGCATCTTGCCACCGGCGCAGGCAGAGCGTATCGGCGCCGCCAAGCACGACGTCATCGTCTCCGGCAATCCTCAACATCTCGAACTCAGCGTGCCGGCCGATGATGGCGCCCGCTGGTTTCAGGTATGGATCGACGCCGACCGCAGCGAGACCGGCGCGGTGCAGGGCGTCGTGACCACCATGGTCGAAACAACCGAGCAGAAACGCCGGGAGCAGACGCTGAAGGCGCTGCTGCGCGAGGTCAGTCACCGCTCCAAGAACCTTTTGGCCATCATCCAAAGCATCGCCACCCAGACGGGGCGTTATTCCGGCAGCATTGACGATTTCCTGACGCGTTTCCGGGGCCGATTGCAGTCGCTGGCCTCCTCGCAGGACCTGGTTACGTCATCCAACTGGCGGGGAGCGGCGCTGCGCGAGCTGGTTTCCGGTCAGGTCGGAAGGTACGGCGCGGACCCCATGCACAGCCTGCGTTTCCGCGGCGCAAATCCATATCTCAATCCCAATGCTGCCTTGCACATCGGCTTGGCCATGCATGAGCTCGCCGTCAATTCGGTCAGCTATGGCGCGCTGTCGCGCAGCGACGGTTTCGTCGAGGTGACGGCCGATCTGACGGCCGCTTCCGCTGGCGAGCCTGCGCTGTCGCTGACATGGGCCGAAGTGATCGGAGCCAACGACAATCAACGCAGCGAGAAGCGTTTTGGCAGCGTCGCACTTGAACGCGTCGTGCCCACTTCGTTGAATGGAACGGCGACACTTGAGATCACCGGGAACCGCCTCGAATACCGTCTTGTCGTTCCTCACGGCAATTTCGAGACGGATTGAACGAACGGCGGCCGCAGGAAGAAGGCTGGCTGCATCACCCCGCCTTAACCGACTGTTCACCATAAAGTCCGATCCTGTCCGAACGTGCCGATTCAGCGGACATTGATTGAGTTTGGCACAATATGAAAGGAATGGGCCTTGACGGCTGCCGACTTGAACAGACTGGAACAGGCCGCTCGCGTCTCGATGGGCGGTTTTCAGGATCCCGACGTGTCCGCAGCGCCCGCGCCTCGTGCTTTGCCCCTTCGCTTCGCCGCCTTTGCGCTTATGGCCGCGATCGTCCTGACCGCCGCGTCCCAGTTGATCTGATCGAGCTCGCCTCTGCTTGATTCCTTTGAAACCGCGGCCGAGTGCACGGCGGCGCGCCCGTTCGCGGTCATCGACCGGCAGGGCCAAGCCCAACATGTCGGCGCCAAATGTCTTGCCGTCGATCCTGCGCTCGAGGACGGCTATGACAGGATTGTCTGGAATGTGCATCCCGACGCCACGCTCGATGCGTCCTTGGAGATTTCCGAGTTCGTGGTAGCATCGAACGGCGCACGTCCGAAAAGACTATCTTAATCAACAATGAAATCGTGCGCGCAGAGGCCGCACTTTCATGCTAGATGGCGGCTGGAGCTTGTTAAAGTGAGGACAAAGTGAGGATGACTCCATGCGGAAGATGATTATTGCCATGGTTGCCGTGGTTGCGGTCAGCGGCTGCACCACCACGGAAGAGAACGTGGGTATCGGCACTGTGGGCGGCGCGCTTATTGGTGGCGCTGTCGGCGGCGGCAAGGGCGCTTTGATCGGCGCTGGCGCTGGTGCGATTGGCGGTCTGCTGGTTCGCCGCCTGCAAAATGGCTACTGCCAATACAGAGATCGTCACGGCCGGATCTACACAGCTCGCTGCAACTAGTTTCGAGCTCCAGGCGAACAGCAAACGCGGAGGCAGACCACCTGTCTCCGCGTTTGCACTTCCAAAGCGCTGTCGCGATGCGGCTCACGAGACGGCGTTTCAAGCCGGCAGCGGAACCTTGATTTCCACGTTCAAGCCGTTTTCGTGAAAATCGCGCCTGATTGTGCCACGCAACTCGCGTGTGACGTTGAGATCGATCAGTCTGGTGCCGAAACCGCTCTTCGCCGGTGTCTCGAGCTTCCTCTGCCCGGCCTCGCGCCAGTTGAGAGCCAATGTCCGGGCTCCGCCGCGGCCTTCGAGCGACCAGTCGACCTTGAGCGCACCGACTGAATTGCCGGCTTCGCCATGCTTCAGCGCATTCGTCGCCAGTTCGTGAAAGACGAGGCCGAGTGCCTGCGTCGTCTTTTCGTCGAGAAGAACCTCCGGTCCCGACAACAGCCCTTCAGGAAGCTCGCTTCCGAACACCTGGCCAAGCTCGATGCGCAGCAGGTCGCCGAGATCGGCTTTCTGCCAGCGTGAGCGCGTCAGCATGTCCTGGGAAGCCGCCATCGCCTGCAGCCGAGCCGAAAATGATGCCGAGAACTCTTGGACGTCGGCGGTGTGCGATGCTGTCTGGCGCGCGATTGCCAGCACCCGAGTGATCGAGTTCTTGATGCGATGCTTCATCTCCTGCAGCATCAGGTCTTTTTCCAGCAGGCTCTTTTCGGTCGTTTCGTGAAGCAGCGAGACCGCCTCATAGGCCCGCTCCTGATAGCGGGCCACCAGCGCGATGGCGCCCGCAAGCAGTAGCCCGAACAATCCGAGCATCACCGGAATGGCACGCGAGGAAGGTTGCGAGAAAGCACTTGTCGGCCTGAACAGGACGACCCACGGCCGACCGGCAACGGTGATCTTGCGGGTGATCAGCAGCCTGTCGCCAAGGGCTGAAAAAGGCGGCGTTTCCGACTGGAACAGCAGGTTGTCACTGTTCACAGCGCCGTCATAGATTTCGGTGTTGACCGGCAACAGAGGTGCCCGGCTGAGCGCAGCCTGGAACAGGTCCCGGGAGCGGAAGGCCGCATAGAGGAAGCCGGCAGTCGAAGATCTCGATGCGTTGACGGCGTCCGGCGCGGTTTCGACATTGAGCCGGACGAAGACGAGGAACCCGGTGAAGGTCTGCGCGGCACCCGTATCCTTGCCGAGCTGCACGAGCCCGCTGGCGTGCAGCTGGTCGTCGACCATCGCCTTTTCGATCGCCTCGCGCCGCACCGGCCCGGTGAACATATCATAACCGATGCTGGATTTATTGGACGGGTCCAGCGGCTCGAACAGCACGATGGGCGTACGCCACGGCAAGTTCGTGTCGGGATAGATCGGATGGCTTGCGCCGTGATCGTGCAGGATATCGCGCTCGACCGCCGCCTCGTTTTCAGTTTTCGCCAGGCGGAGGAAGCCGATGCCGCGCAGGCCGGCGAAATTATTGTCGATGTCGAGCGCGTCGAAGAAAGCCTTGAACTCGCCTTGCGAGATACCGCCATTGCGCGCATCGAACAATGCCCGGGTTGAGCGCAGCAGCGACAGGTCCAGGTCGATGCGGCTTTCGATCCGGTTAAGCGCGTCGTCCGCCGTCGCCTCGAATTTTATACGGGCGGCTTCCTGGGTGGCAAAATAGGCAAAACCCGCCATCGTCAGGCTGATCAGCGCGACGGCGATGAAAGCTACGGTCGGAAAGAGTTTCTTCAATTGCCGATACGTCCCGTGGACGGTTCGGCATCTTTATGGGCAACTCCCGACGCCAACACAATGGCGAGGCCAAAGCATGGTGACTGCTGGCACATTTTGGCGACTTGTGATTAGCCGGCTAATTCTCGTTCAGGCCGCGATCTTCAGGGCGCCCGGCCCTGGGATGGCGCCGGGCGGGCACTTGCCGAGGATGATCATGCCGAGCACCTCGTCCTGGGTGACATCGGTCGTGCGCGCCGTGCCGACAACCCGACCGTTCTTCATGACGCAGACGCGGTCGGCAAGCTCGAACACGTCATGGATGTCATGGCTGATCAGGAAGATGCCGATGCCGTCGGCCTTGAGCTGCCTGACCAGTTCGCCGACCTGTGCCGTCTCCTGCGGCCCGAGTGCCGCTGTCGGCTCGTCCATGATCAGGATGCGGGCGTTGAACAGGATGGCGCGGGCGATCGCAACCGACTGCCGCTGGCCGCCCGAAAGCTTTACCACCGGCTCCTTGAAGCGTTGGAAGCGCGGATTGAGCCTGCCCATCACCTTGCGCGCCTCAGCCTCCATGGCGACGTCGTCGAGCGTACCCCAGCCGGTCATCAGCTCACGGCCGAGAAACAGGTTGGCAGCCGCGTCGACATTGTCGGCCAGCGCCAGCGTCTGGTAGATCGTCTCGATACCGTACTTCTTGGCGTCGCGGGGATTGGAGATCGAAGCCTCCTCGCCGTTGACGAAAATCTGGCCCGCATCGCGCTTGTAGGCGCCGGACAGGATTTTTATCAACGTCGATTTGCCGGCACCGTTATGGCCGAGCAAAGCCATCACCTCGCCCGGAAAAAGATCGACCGAGGCATCGTCGACGGCGCGAATGCCGCCGAAGGCGATCGAGATGTTGCGCATGTCGATCAGCGGCGTGCCCGTGGGAGCGGTCCTGTCTGCCATGCTCGTTCTCCTCACTAGACCCGTTTGCGATAGACGGTATCGAGCCACACCGCGACCACCAGCACGGCGCCGACAACGATGCTCTGCAGCGGCGAATCGATGCCGAGCAGCACCATGCCGGATTGCAGCGACTGCATCAAAAGCGCGCCGAGCATGGCGCCGAGCACCGTGCCGGAGCCGCCGGCGAGCGACGTGCCGCCGATCACGGCCGCCGCGATGACCAGCAGCTCGTCCAGGGTCCCCAGCGCATTAGTCGACGCGTTGAGGCGCGCCGATGCGATCGCCGCACTAATCGCGGCCAGCACGCCCATGATCATGAACACCTTCATGGTGACCCAGCGTGTGTTGATGCCGGCGAGTTCGGCCGCTTCCGGATTGCCGCCTATGGCAAAGACATAGCGGCCGAAACGGGTGCGTCTGGTGATGAAGGTCATGACGATGCCCGCGGCCACGGCCATCAGCACAGGTATGGCGATGCCGTGGGCGATGAACAACCCGCCCTCGGGAACGGTGATGCCGTTCTGCTGGGCATATTGGCGTACGATGCCGACCGGCCAACGATAGGAATTGGCGATCCACACGGCGCCGAGGATGGCGGCGCAGGCTATCACGCCGAGCAAGCTTTCCGCCCAGACAGGGCGCAGCGGAAAGTTGAAGCGCTTGCGCTGCGAGCGGCCGTTGAAGAGCATGAAGGCAACGGCCGCGCAGGCGAGGACACCGACGATCCAGCTCCAGGTGGCGCCGATCGAGCCCCATGGTCCGCCGCCCATCAGCTGGAAGGTCCTGTCCAGCGGCGCAACGGTGCGCCCGCTGGTGATCAGCCATGCCATGCCGCGCCAGACCAGCAATCCGCCGAGCGTCACGATAAAGGCAGGAACCTGGAGATAGGCGATGATGAAACCCTGAAACGCTCCGATAGCCAGGCCGAGCACCAGGCCGGCGGCCAGTGCGATGACCCATAGCCAGGGGCTGCCAAGCTGAAATCCCATGATGCGGACGAGGAATTCGGCCTGCGCCACGCCCATCACCATGCCGATCACGCCTTCCACGGAGCCGACGGAAAGATCGATGTTACGCATCACGATGACCAGCACCATGCCGGTCGCCATGATCGCCACCGACGAGGTCTGCACCGAAAGGTTCCAGAGATTGCGCGGCGTCAGGAAGAGCCCGCCCGACAGTATGTGGATCCCGACCCAGATGACCAGCAGCGCGCCGACCATGCCGAGCATGCGCGTGTCGAGTTCGGTTGCCTTGAGAAATCGGGCAACGACGCCGGCCTCCGATTCCCGCGCCCGGTCTGCCGTCGAGCTGTCGACCGGCGTGTTGGAAGTCGTGTCGGTCATGATGTTTCTCCCGCCGGGTTGCCGTCTGCCGCGGATGCCGGAAGCAGCCTGGAAGTTATCCGCCGGAAGCGGAAAAACAATTCTTTCTTGAAAAAACGCCGCGGCAAGCGGCCGCGGCGTTCGGACTTCTCGGAAACTCGGATCAGTTGCAGACCGGAACAGCGCCCGCCGCCACGCCCGCGCAGACCTCTTCTTTCTTGATCCAGCCGGCGTCGATGACGACGTTGAGGTTGTCCTTGGTGATGGCGACCGGGGTCAGGAACAGGGACTTTACGGTGTTGCCGCCGGGCGTGGTGAAATCCTTCACGCCGGCAACGTCGGTCGTCTGCTTGCCGTCGGCCAATTGCGAGGCGATCTCGGCGGCGTTCTTGCCGAGCTCGCGCGCGTCCTTCCACACCGAGACCGTCTGTGTGCCGAGCGCGATGCGGTTCAGCGCGGCGTGGTCGCCGTCCTGGCCCGAGACCGGAACCGATCCAGCCAACCCTTGCGCCGTCAGTGCGGCGACGACGCCGCCGGCAGTGCCGTCGTTAGCGGCGACCACCGCATCGACCTTGTTGTCGTTCGCGGTCAGGAACTGTTCCATGTTCTTCTGGGCGTTGGCCGGCAGCCAGCCGTCGGTATAGGCCTCGCCGACATTCTTGATCTTGCCGCTGTCGATGGCGTCCTTCAGCACTTCCATCGAACCGGCAAAAAGGAAATCGGCATTCGGATCGGCGCCCGAGCCCTTGATGAAGACATAGTTGCCTTCCGGCTTCACCTTGAACACGTCGCGGGCCTGCATGCGGCCGACTTCCTTGTTGTCGAAGGTCAGGTAAAAGACGTCCTTGTTCTCGATCAGCCGGTCGTAGCCGACAACCGGAATACCTTCGTCCAGCGCCTTTTGCACGGCCGGCCCTATCGCCGAGGCGTCCTGCGCCAGGATGATCAGTGCGTTGGCGCCCTGCGAGATCAGGCTCTCGACGTCGGTGAGCTGCTTGCCCGGATTGGACTGTGCGTCGGCGGAGATATACTTGTCGCCGGCAGCCTCGATGGCCGCCTTCATTGCGGCTTCGTCGGTCTTCCAGCGCTCTTCCTGGAAGTTCGACCAGGAAACGCCGATGACCTTGTCTTTAGCCTGCGCCACCGACGCAAGCGCCAGCGTCATGGCGACACCCGCCAGAATGGCGGTCGTGAATTTCTTCATCATATCCTCCCTGCGCCGCGTACGGCGTGACCAATTGGCCCCAAAGGCCAGCTTAGAGGCGCTAATTTTTTCGAGCCTCGAAAAAATACTGGCCCGATCTCCCGCTGCTGTCAACATCGATTCTGATGGATTTTGATGTTGCTGCGACTTTTTTCGAGCTTCGGAATAAACGATGACAGCGCCACCTGCATCTGACACTATTTGCCTCATCCGACACTATTTGTCGGCATTACCGACGGCTTCCGGTTCATGAGCGGCCGCGGCAAACCGGGAGGAAAGCAAAACGATGTCGGTCGGAATCCGCCATGACGATTTGCGCCGGCGCAACCGGGCGATGGTGATCTCGGCCGTGCGCCGGGCCGGCCAGCCATCGCGTACGGAGATCGCCGCAACCACCGGCCTCAGCCACTCGACCATATCGGCGATCTCCTCCGACCTGATACGGGAAGGCATCCTCGCCGAGAGCAAGGCAAGCGAACCCGTTTCGTTGAAACGCGGTCGTCCGCAGGTCGGCCTCGCCCTCAATCCGGAAGCGGCGGCGGTGCTGACCGTGGTGTTGTCGCTGAATTTCCTGTCGGCCGCCATCATCGACTATGCGGGGCAGGTGGTCGCCGAGGAACAGCGCCGGCTGGACACGCTGACCATGCCGCGCGACGAACTGATCCGCGAATGCATGGCCATCGTCCGGCGCCGGCTGGACGATCCAGATCTTGACGTCCGCAGTGTCGCCCGCATCGCCCTGGCGATTCAGGGAATTACCGACTCCCCTGCACGCGCCATGCTGTGGTCGCCGATCACGCCCCAGACGGACATCGCCTTTGCCGACATGCTGGAAGATGAATTCGGCATCCCGGCCACGGTGGAGAACGACTGCAATATGATGGCGGTGGCTTTGCGCTGGCGCGATCCGGATCGCTATCGCGACGACTTCATCGCCATCCTGCTTTCGCACGGCATCGGCATGGGGCTGGTGTTGAAGGGCGAGCTGTTCACCGGCACGCATTCCTCGGGCGGCGAGTTTGGCCACATGATCCATCGTCCGGGCGGCGCGCTCTGCCGTTGCGGGCGGCGCGGCTGCATCGAGGCCTATGCCGGCAATTACGCCATCTGGCGCAACGCCACGCAGATGAGCGAAGACAGCCAACCGGTCGCCGACGTCAGCGACGCCGACATGCGCGCGCTGGCGGTTCGGGCGCGCGAGAAGGACGGGCCGGAACGCGAAGCCTACCGCAAGGCCGGCGAAGCGCTGGGTTTCGGTCTCGGCTCGCTGTTCGCGCTGATCGATCCGGCACCGGTCGCAATGGTCGGCGCCAGTGCCGCCGCCTTTGATCTGATCGAGCCGGCCTTGCGGAAGGCCATCGCCCAGACCGCCGGCGGCCAGCATTCGGGCTCGATCTCCTTCGATACCGAGCCGAACGAATTGCCGCTGATCCGCGAAGGCTGTGCAATGCGGGCGTTAAGCTTCGTCGACCAGCAGATTTTCGCGCCGGGCGCGCAAATGAGGCCCGGCGTCAGAAAGAACGTAGCCTGACTGGGCGGGTCAATCTTCCCTGATCGCGTAGCCGGCACCGCGGATGGTGCGGATGACATCAGGCATGCGGCCGTTGTTGACGGCTTTGCGCAGCCGCCCGACATGCACGTCGACGGTGCGTTCGTCGATATAGATCGTCTCGCCCCAGACATTATCGAGTAACTGGCTGCGCGAGAAGACGCGGCCCGGATGCCGCATCATGAATTCGAGCAACCGGAATTCGGTCGGCCCGAGCCGGATCTCGGTCTTCTTGCGATACACCCTGTGCGATTCGCGATCGAGCACGATGTCGCCGACCTTCAGCACGCTGGACAGCACTTCCGGCTTGGCGCGGCGCAGCAGCGCCTTGACCCTGGCCATGAATTCCGGTGTCGAAAACGGTTTGACCAGATAGTCGTCGGCGCCGGTCGAAAGACCGCGTACCCGGTCGCTCTCCTCGCCGCGCGCGGTCAGCATGATGATCGGCAGCCGTTCGGTTTCGGGGCGCACCCGCAACCGGCGGCAGAGCTCGATGCCGGAAACCGCTGGTATCATCCAGTCGAGCACCAGAAGATCGGGCACATTCTCCTGCAAACGGATCTCGGCTTCGTCGCCGCGTGTCACCACCTCGACCTGGTAGCCTTCGGATTCGAGATTGTAGCGGAGCAGCACACCCAACGGCTCCTCGTCCTCCACCACCATTATGCGTGGTGCGATCATCGGCTGGGCACCCCCATCATGTCGCCGGTGCGGACATTGTCGTTTCGTCTTGCTTCGGACGATTGACCGGCAATTGCTCGCCGGTCAGCACATAATACGCATTTTCGGCGATGTTGGTGACATGGTCGCCGATCCGCTCCAGATTCTTGGCGCAGAACAGCAGATGCGTGCAAGCGGTGATGTTGCGCGGGTCTTCCATCATGTAGGTCAACAGTTCGCGGAACACCGACGTATATTTGACGTCGATGCGCTCGTCGGCGGCGCGTAGCTTGGCCAACGCGGCCGCATCGCCTGCAGCATACTCCTCGATGACGCCCTGCACCTGGATGAGCACCAGCTGCGCCATCGCATCGATGGAATGCGATAGGTCGCGCGGTGTGACGCTAAGGCCGACCGCACTCACACGCTTGGCGATATTCTTGGCAAGGTCGCCGATGCGTTCGAGATCGCCGGCCATGCGGATCGCCCCGACGACATGGCGCAGATCGTGGGCCATCGGCTGGCGCTTGGCGATCAGGGTGATGGCGCGGTCGTCCAGTTCGCGTTGACGCGCATCCATGATGGCATCGTCGGAAACGACGCGTTGCGCCAGCACGTTGTCAGAATTCAACAGGGCCTTGGTCGCCCCGCCGACCATCGAACCGGCGAGGTCGGCCATGTCGCGGATCAGCTTGCTGATCTGCTCGAGATCCTCGTCGAAAGAAGCGACTGTGTGTTCGCCCATGGTCCTGTCCTCATATGCGTGATCGGAACGGCTCAGCCGAAGCGGCCGGTGATGTAATCCTGCGTGCGCTTCTCGCGGGGCGACGTGAAGATCTTCTCGGTCCGGTCGAACTCTACCAGTTCACCCAGATACATGAAGGCGGTCTGGCGCGATACGCGCGCCGCCTGCTGCATGTTGTGGGTGACGATGACGATCGTGTAGTCGGCTTGCAATTCGTCGATCAGTTCCTCGATCTTGGCGGTCGACAGCGGGTCGAGTGCCGAAGCCGGCTCGTCGAGCAGAATGACTTCCGGCTTCACCGCCACGGTGCGGGCAATACAAAGCCGCTGCTGCTGGCCGCCTGACAGGCTCAAGCCGCTGGCGTTGAGCTTGTCCTTGACCTCGCCCCACAGCGCGGCCCGCTTCAACGCTTGTTCGACGCGGCCGTCCATTTCGGACTTGCCCAGATTCTCATAAAGCCTGACGCCGAAGGCGATGTTCTCGTAGATCGACATCGGGAACGGCGTCGGCTTCTGGAACACCATGCCGATCTTGGTCCTCAGGAGATTGAGGTCCTGCGAGCGGTCGAGAATGTTCTTGCCGTCGAGCAGCACCTGGCCCTCGGCTGTCTGCTTCGGGTAGAGTTCGTAGATGCGGTTGAACACACGCAGCAGCGTCGATTTCCCGCAGCCCGAAGGGCCGATGAAGGCAGTGACGCTGCGCTCGGGCAGCGACAAGGTGATGTCCTTCAACGCCTTGCTCTGGCCGTAGTAGAAGTTGAGGTTCTTGACCTCGATCTTCGTCTTCTCGGCGACCGTCTCGGTCATCGTCATGTCCGCGGACAACATCTGTGTCATCTGTCCTCTCTGCGTCCGGTAAGGCTGCGGGCGAGGATGCTCAAGCCCAGAACCGTCAGGGTGATTATGAGTGCGCCGCTCCACGCCAGTTGCTGCCATTCCTCGTAAGGGCTGAGAGCGAACTGGAAGATGGTCACCGGCAGGCTGGCCATCGGCGCGTTGATATTGCTGCTCCAGAACTGGTTGTTGAGCGCGGTGAAGAGCAGCGGCGCCGTCTCGCCGGAAATGCGTGCTATCGCCAGCAATATGCCGGTGACGATGCCGGACAATGCGGCGCGGTAGGCGACCGAACGGATCACCACCCAGCGCGGCGCGCCGATCGCGGCGCCGGCTTCACGCAACGCGTTCGGCACCAGGTTGAGCATGTCTTCAGTGGTGCGCACGACCACCGGAATGACCAGGATGGCAAGCGCAACGGCGCCGGCTATGGCCGAGAAATGCCCCATTGGCCGCACCATCAACTCATAGACGAACAAGCCGATGATGATCGACGGCGCCGACAACAGGATGTCGTTGATGAAGCGCACGACGGTGGTGATGCGCGAGAAACGCCCATATTCGGCCATGTAGGTTCCCGCCAGCACGCCGATCGGCGTGCCGACGACAACGGCGATGATCGTCATCAGCAGGCTGCCCGCGATTGCATTGAGCAGGCCGCCGGCCTCGCCTGGCGGTGGCGTCATCTCGGTGAAGACCGCGAACGAAAGCCCGGCTGTGCCCTTATAGACCAGTGCACCGAGAATGAGCGCCAGCCAGGCAAGCCCGATGCCGGCGGCGACGACGCAAAGCGCCATCATCACCGAATTTCTGGCTTTGCGGCGGCTGTGGAGCGATGAGGATGTCGACATCGGTCAGGCTCCCGTACGGGCGTCGATCCGCATCAGCATATAGCGGGCGGCGGCAAGGATCAGGAAAGTGATGACGAACAGGATCAGGCCGAGCGAAACCAGGGAAGAGGTGTAGAGATCGCCGTCGGCCTCGGTGAATTCATTGGCGATGGTCGCCGAGATGGTCGTGCCCGGCGCGAACAGGGAGGCGCTGATGCGGTGGGCGTTGCCGATGACGAAGGTCACCGCCATGGTTTCGCCGAGCGCGCGGCCGAGGCCAAGCATGACGCCGCCCATGATACCGATGCGGGTATAGGGAATGACCACGCGCCGGGTCACTTCCCAGGTCGTGCAACCGATGCCGTAGGCCGATTCCTTCAGCACCGCCGGCACCGTATCGAAGACGTCCTTGGTGATCGAGGTGATGAAGGGCAGCACCATGATGGCGAGGATCAGCGCCGAGGTCAGAAGGCCGATGCCGTAAGGAGGGCCGGCGAAAAGGCTGGATAGTCCCGGCACGCCGTGGAAGATGTTGATGATGAAGGGCTGTATCGTCGTCTGCAGGAACGGCGCGAACACGAACAGGCCCCAGATGCCGTAGATGATCGAGGGAATGCCGGCCAACAGCTCGACCGCTATGCCGATCGGGCGCCTGAGCGGGCGCGGGCAGAGTTCGGTGAGAAACACGGCAATGCCGATGCCGATCGGAACCGCGATCAGGATGGCGATGGCCGCCGTGACCAGCGTGCCGTAGATCGGCGCCAGCGCGCCAAATTTTTCCGTTACCGGATTCCAGCTTTCAGTCGTCAGGAAAGAGAACCCGAAGGACGACAGGGCCTGCCATGAGCCGGCAAACAGCGAGATTGCGACACCACCGAGGATGACCAGCACAAGAATTGCGGAAGCGCGGGTGAGTCCGCGGAATATGGCGTCTGTGAGCGCGAAGCGCCGCACCGTAGCTTCCCTGGCCCGGGCTGCAGATGATAGCATGGCATCGGAAGCGATGGTCATTGGGTCCTCGCGATTGAAGGCAACAGGGAGGGCGCCGTCGACGCCCTCCCTGGAGGAGATTACATAGCCGAGTAGAGCGGCTTGCCGTCGCTGCCGACGACTTCCTTGGCCCACATGGCCTTGACGCTCTCGACCACCTTGTCGGGCATCGGAACGTAGTCCAGCTCGCCGGCCATCTCGTCGCCCTTGTCGTATGCCCAGGCGAAGAATTTGAGCGCTTCGCCGGTGGTCGCCGCGTCGTCCGGCTTCTTGTACAGGAGGATCCACGTCGCCGCCGTCATTGGCCAGGACTCGGCGCCCGGCTCGTTGGCGAGGATGACGCCATAGCCCGGCTGCGAGCTCCAGTCGGCATTGGCCGCTGCCGCCGAGAATGCCGCCGCGGTGGGTTCGACCTTCTTGCCGTCCTTGTTGATCATATCGGTGTGGGTGAGCTTGTTCTGCTTGGCATAGGCGTATTCGACATAGCCGATCGCGCCGCCGGTCTGGGAGACGTTGTTGGCAACGCCCTCATTGCCCTTGGCGCCGATGCCCACGGGCCATTCCACGGCCTTGTCGACGCCGACCTTTTCTTTCCAGTCCGCGCTGACGTCGCCGAGGTAGTATGTGAAGTTGAACGTCGTGCCCGACCCATCGGAACGGTGAACGACCGCGATCGCCTGCGAAGGCAGCTTGACGTCGGGATTGAGCTTCTTGATCGCCTCGTCATCCCAGCTCGTGATCTTGCCGAGGAAGATGTCGGCCAGCGTCGGGCCGTCGAGAACCAACTCGCCCGGCTTGATGCCTTCGAGGTTGACGACGGGAACGATGCCGCCCATCACCATCGGGAACTGAGCCAATCCGGACGATTCAAGCTCTTCGCCTTTCAGCGGCGCATCAGAAGCGCCGAAGGTAACGGTCTTGGCTTTGATCTGCTTGATGCCGCCGCCGGAACCGATCGACTGATAGTTAAGCCCAATGCCGGTGTCTTTCTTGTAAGTGTCGGCCCACTTCGCATAGATCGGGTAGGGGAAGGTGGCGCCGGCGCCGGAGATGTCCGCGGCGAGCGCGGCGGACAGGGTGAGGGTAGTCGTCGCCGCAGCCATTGCAATCGCAACGGCCGCCGAGCGGATGAAATGTCTCATGTGGCCTGCTCCTGTTCGGAATATGGTCTCTCGGCGCCATTCCTCCGGCGCCCGCTGAGGCCAATAGCCCCCGATTATTACAGTCGCATGACAGTTTCATGTCGCTCCGGTAACGTCGTCCAGCCGGGTTAAGAAGGAACGGCCGCGGGCTTTGTCGGCATGGGCCGCGGTTTGCCGCTGGAATCAGCAGCTTGCGTGAATTCCGGCCGGCTTTGTCCGCTCGACGATAGCAGCCACTGACCTTGAGAAGAAAAAAGCCGGACGGGAGCGCATTGCATGCAGCCAGAACGTGTCATGGCCGCGCCATCGCCGAAACAGGTCCGTTGGGGTAAATCTGACCCTGTTTCTTGCCGGCGGTCGCTGCTCCCGCCCGTAACTGGAGGAGCGGAACTTCGAATATCCCATTGTCGCGACTGAGCGCGCCATTGGGTATGGTGCGATCGCACCATGGCCTTACGCTGGAAGCGGTGACGAATCGCAAGGTTTTAACTCGCCTCGCGCTGGACCTCCATCCGCGCCCGACCCGGCGCTCGATCTTTCGAGCGGGGCCTTCGACTGGAAGTGCGACGATTTCTACTTCACCTTACCTACTCCCTCTGCACTATTCCGCCGGTTGTCGGTTGGGCCGAAGCAGCGTTATAAGCTTGCAGGGGTGTTGCTGATGTTTCGACGGATTCTGCCTGTCTTCCTGTGCCTGGCGCTGCTTCTGGGAACCGGCTGCGCGCGCAGCTATGACGGCACCGTGATCATTCCCAAGCCGCTCGATGTTCGCCGTTTCTGGGACCGGCCTTCTCCGCAGGCGCAAGCCGAACAGTCGCAGCTGGAGACCGATGTCTTTCCTGTGGCGCCTCAAACGCCGAAAAGGCCGGCGGTGCGCCGGAGCGCAGCTTCCGTTGCAGCGCCACGAAGGAAGGTCGCCAATCCGCCCATGCTGTCATCGGAGCCGGCGAAGCCGCTCACCTGCAGGAATGTCAGCCAGCCCGGCAAACGGGCCCGCATGGTCTGCGAATAACCAACCGGCCGTCGGTCGATGCGTGCGGCTGTAGGCCTTGAAGCGGCTATCCGGCCAGCCGTTCGCCGTCTCGGGACATCGCCTGCCTTGGTCAGTCCGCCGGGAAAAAGGCCGGCCCGACCACTCTCACCGGCCGCGCGCCGATCGCTCTTTCGACCGACTGATGCTGGGCAGCCCCTGGTACCTCGGCAACCAGCGTTTTTTCCCCTGCGAGAGCGGTACCGGCGGTTTGGATCCCGGATTCAGGAATTTCCGCGACGATGCCAAAATCCGGCTTTGCCGTCGGCAACGGAATGATGGCGTTGCTCATGTTGGCCGGTGTCACGGTTCGTGCCCTGAGTTCGGCGACGCGCTGGTAATAGCGCTTGACATCGCAGGCCTTGAAGTTCGCGTCGTCGCGGTACCTGAAGGCGGTCGCAAGCTCCACATAGGGCTTTTGCGTCTCGAGCGCGATCATCTCTTCGGTCTCGCGGGTGGCATCGCTCAGCGTATAGAGTTCGACGCCGGCATCGTCGCAGATATAGCGGCACTGATCGACCGTTTCCTTCAGATCGTCGTTCTTGGCGAACTGCGATTTTGGCGCGGGGAAGAAATATCCGTCCGACAAGCGAACGCAAAACAGCATCCGATTGCCACCCATTATTGCGCCTGCGGACTGAGGTTTTGGTGCTGTGCGCTGCTGTGCCTGCGGCTGGTTCTGCTGCGCCTGCTGCTTCTTGGCAGCGGGGGCGGCGCAGCCTAGCGCGACGAACCTGGCCTTCAGGCCGGAGGTGTCCCTGCCCGAATTCGACAGTCTGGCGATCTGCCGTTGCACCTCCGCCTTGCTGCTTACGAGGTCGGCGCAGGGGTTGAAGAAGAACCCGGCCGTTTTCGCCGTGCATCGGCGCTGTCTCTCCAGCCTTTGAATCGCGGCGAGTTGCCGGCGTAGTTGGGCAAGCTCGGGGCTGGTCCCGGCGCCACGCCCCGCCGAAAGCAATTGGCTCCTGATCGCGCCGCAGCTATCCGCATAGGAGGAGGACGTGCCGAGCGCAACGGCTATTGCCGACACCAGCATCAGAATCGTGAGAAGCCAGAAGCGTGTCATTGGAGCGACCATTGTCCTTGTTGCGCCGAGAACAGGATTTCTTTGTCGACTATGGATAAGTACTGGCTAAATCAGTTTTACCTAATTGAAGTAGACCGCACCGCCACCAGAGACTTTAGTTCTAGTGTATTATATCCGCTGGCGTAAATTCAATATTACATTTTTATTTCAAGATTGAGACGAACCGGCAGCAGCGCCGGCGAACTCGCGCCACGGCGAAGTTTGAAGCACCCGGCCGGATCCGCACCGCGATCAATCCGGCGTTACCGGCCGGCCGTTGCTGAAACCTTAGCCCCACGTTCGGCGTTGAGCGGCCAAGGAGGAGACCGCAAATGTCGATTCATTTCACTGTCGCGGGCCTGACCAGGAATCTGTTCCATTCACTTGGGCTGGACCATGAACGCACACCGAGGCCGCTCGACCACGAGCAGAGGCTTTTGCTGGAGTGCTATCTCGCCGGCCAGATTCCGGAATCGGCCTGGAGCGACTATGTCTTCGAAATGCCGGAACTGGCGCGACATGTCGAGGCCAGACGAAGCCGCCACTAAAGCGCATCGCGGTCGACCCGGCCTCATGCGACGCGCTTAGGTTCTTGTTTTATGCATGTCGTTGTCGCAAAACCGCTGCACACTTTTGCTCGACATGCGCTAGATCCCGAAAAGTAGAATCCGGTTGTCGGAAAAGATCAAGGCGAAGCCTGCACTCGCGTTGCAGGCTGTTTTTGTTTGGGCGAGTTGAATTGCAGAGTGAACACCTTGCCCGGGATGCCTTCAGCCAGCGCCGGTGAAAGGCTCAACGGCAGGCAGTGGTCCACGGCCGCAATCGCCGCGTCGACAAAAGCTTGCCGCGCCTTGTCGTCGCCGGCCACGCGGATGGCGGTCGGCTTGGGCCGGCCGATCAGCGTGCCATTGCGCCTGAAGCTGAAGCTCAGGGTGACGGTGGAATTCCCGGCATTCGCTGGGGGGGTCCAGCACGCCTGGATGGCAGCCCCGACCTCGGGCATGGTGTTGAGCGTCGCTGCATTCGATTGACCGGCTGCACCCGCCAGCATGGCGCCTGCAATCACCACCATTCCAGCAATGCTTTTCATGACAGGGCCTCTGTCCTTGAACCGCCCTCGAGGACGTGACTAACTTCGATGGTAGGGCCGACATCGGCGATGACAAGGTGCCAGCAACGCGCTTCATCAGCCATGCAGGCGTCGGGAAGCGCCGTCGGCCGCAACTTCGGCAGGGCTGCAACAAGCAAAAGGCCGGCGAGCAGCCGACCTTTGCTTTCCATCCGCGCCAGTACATCCGTGGTCGCGGGCTGGAGGTGGATACAGTAGAAAGGGTTTCGGTTAACGAAACCTTAAGCTCCCCACATCGTGCAAACAGGGGAGAGTAAAAAGAATTACCCCAGATCGTTACCGGCTCCTGCAGAACGTACGGACGATCGCCGGCCTGCACGTGCCTCAGGCGTTGGCCTGCGACCGCACATAGGCGATATAGCCGCGCACATCGCCGGCCGGCTCGGCATAGGCCTTGCCGAGCTTCTTCTCGATCGCCGTCATATAGTCTTTTGCCCATTGGGGCAGCGCATAGTCGATGACGGCGAGGAACTCGAGCGTCGCCGCCAGACGGATGTCGGCGATCGACGGGTTCTTGCCGCCGATGAACGGCTTGCCGTTCCTGAAGAAGCTGTGAAAGACCTCCAGCGGCTCGGCAATTGCGGCCGCCGCGGCCTTCTGGGCTTCCGATTTCCTGTCGGGATGAGCGTCGCTGTGGCCGACCTCGCCGGCATATTGCGGGAAATTCAGTGCTGGATAGGTGGCGCGCGCCACATAGGGGTAGAGCGTGCCGATCAGGTAGAACATGGCACTGTCGATCATTGCCCGCTTGGCGGGTTCCTTAGGGTACAATTTTTCCAGCCCGTGCTTGTTGGCGAGGTACTGCATGATGGCGCAGCTTTCCCACAAGACACCTCTCGGCAGGCCCTTGTCCTCGATCATCGGGGTCAGGTGGGCCGGGTTTCGCGCCATATATTCAGGCGAGCGCGTGTGGCCCCATACGTCGGTCTCGGAATGGTCGAGCCCGGCCGCGCGCGCAAACACCCGTACGCTCATATTGTTGACGCTCGGCTTCAGCATGCTGAGCATCAGCGCGGGTTTTTTCGCTGATTTCGCTACGGCCTTCCGCGCGGACTTCGCGGATGCCTTGGCTGCAGGTTTTGCGGCGGCTTTCGTTGCCGACTTGGCGGACGCTTTCGACGCCTTGGCAGCAGGCTTTGTCGCGGCCTTGGCAGCTGGTTTCGGAGCGGCCTTGGCGGCCGGCTTCTTCGCACTCTTCGTTGTCGTCTTTGCCATTGTGTCCTCCCTTTGTTTGGCCTGTCGTCAGTATGGATCTTTCGGAGCGCGGTCTTCCGACAAGGTCGCGCGGGAGCGCTCGACAAGCGCCTGGATCGCGTCGGCGAGATGCACCTCGGCTATTGCGTAGTCGCCGCGCGCGACGCGGATCTTGTGCGCCTGCATCAACACGTCGGCATGGGTGAAGCCCGCCGGCGGCTCGAAACGGTAGGAGGCGAGCTCGATCAGCAGGCCGAGCGGATCCTCGAAGTAGATCGAGTCCATGAAGCCGCGATCCTTGACGCCGCTGTGCTTGATGGCGCGCTCGTCGAGCCGGCCGACCGCCTGCAAAAAGGTGACGCGCGACACCGCGAAAGCAATGTGATGGACGCAGCCCGTATCGGTTGGCGTGCGCCGCTTGACCGGCGTGCGGCTCTCGTCGGTGAAGACGGTGATCAGCCGGCCGTCGCCCGGATCGAAATAAAGATGGCTTTCGCTGGCTTTGTCGAGGTTGGGCTGCTCGAAGATGAAAGGCATGCCGAGCACGCCTTCCCAGAAATCGATGGAGCTCTGGCGATCGGCGCCGACCAGCGTGATGTGATGGACGCCTTGTGATTGCAGCTTCTGCATCTGACTCCTCCCGGCCACGCCGTCTTGCCGCCGAACGGAAGTTCGGATGCCCAGTCGCGCTTGGATCAGCGCCCGGCATGTGACCGCGCCCGGCCTCGCTCGCCTGCGCTCCGCATTCCGCATCCTGCAGGAGTTGCGGCCGGAGCTTTGATGAACGGATGCTAATTCAATCCGAGGCGTTGCGCCAGAAGCGCTGAGTTTCAAGAACTCCACGCAGGCGCCAAGAGCGGCACCGGGATCGCGGACGCCTTCGCCGAGCTCGCCGAAACGATCCGTCGCCGGCAGCTGTAATGGTGCGGCAGCCCGCAGGTCGCTGGGTTTCCCGAGCGGCCGGTTTGGCGACGGCAGGTCAAAGGGGCCTCGTTGACGCATGCCGCGCCTGGTTCGGATTACGGGCATCCGCGGCCCTTAGATGAAAATCACATATTCTTCATCGGCACGTCGGGATCGACATGTCCCCCATCGGCAGTGATCTTCAGCCGTGAGAGGTAGTGCTCCCATCCCCTTCGGTGGCTGTCACGCTCCTTTGCGTTCGGCAGTCCGCTGTGCGTGAAGCGGATCAGTGTCCCCGCATCCCTCGCGATCAGGTCGATCTCGACATGGCTGGAGCCGGGCGGCACGGTCTCGTTGTCTTCCCAGCCAAAACTGTAGGCAAGACGGTGGACCGGGATCACCTCGGTGAACTCACCGCGGGCCATATGGCGACCACAGACATTGACGAGGAACAGACCGCCCGGCGATGCATCCAAATTCGCTTCGGTCCCGATCCATCGCACGATCTGGTCCGGATCCGTCAAAAGCGCGAACACGGTCGCTTGTGGCGCGGCGACCTCAATCTCTATGTAAACCGATTCCGCCATCGCTCACTCCAGGTCACATCCGCATCGAATACCGTGCATGATTGAAGCGAATGTGGGGAGTTGCAAGAAGATGTTCGAGGCGTAAGCATAAGCCTGTGCCGAGTGACCTTCTGCCGATGCTTCTCGCAAACTCGCTTTCATTCCTTCTGGACGACGCCGCGCATATTGGCGACGGTGGGCGACTTCTATTGCAGCTCTCAACGCATTTGATGGAAGACGGCCTGCCGATCATTGCCGGCGCGCTGGCGCAGGATGCTCCCGACCCGATCATTTCACGCCGCATCTGGCTCTGGCGAGCGCCTGGGAATGAAGTGGTCGAGGCTTTGGGCATAGGCGCCGACCGCCAGAATGCCGATCCCCGGCTCGTGCTGCGGGAGTGGCTTGGCACGACGCGGGCGATGGTGTTCGACGAGCGAGCGGGCGGTGTCGCACCGACTTTGGTGTGGGCGTTCGATCATACTCCGGATGAGGCGCAGTCAGAGCTGCTGCGGCAAATCTCCCGGTTTGCTGCGGCTCCGATGACCGCACTCGCAGAACGGTCCGCGAAACGCGCATTGCTCGAAGCATATTTGGGAAAGCGCAGTGCAGCACATGTGCTCAACGGTCATTCTCGTCGAGTAAAGGGAGAGACGATACGGGCTGCGCTTCTGTGCGCGGACCTTCGAGGTTTCACCGATCTATCCGAGGTTCATGATGCAGACGAGATCGTATTGGTACTTGATGCCTGGTTCGATTGCGTCGCGGGCGCGGTGCACGCATTTGGTGGTGAGGTTCTCAAGTTTATAGGTGATGGCGTCCTCGCGATTTTCCCGATTGGCGAGCGCGATGCAAATGCCGCATGTGACGCTGCGGTACGCGCCGTGAAGGCCACGCGCGCCGGGATAGATCATCTCAACCAAACTCGGCGCCGCAATGGCGGCCCTGAGCTCGGATATGGCATTGGCCTGCATGTCGGCGAGATACTCTGGGGGAACATCGGCACTGCCGGCAGGTTGGACTTCACCGCGATCGGCAAGGCTGTAAATCTTGTCAGCCGCATCGAAGGGCTGTGCAAGCCGTTGGGACGGACGGTGCTCGCGTCGACAGTGTTCGAGGCAGAAACTACCGAGCCGATGATCGCCATGGGCAGTCATCCGCTCGGAGGAATAGCAGGCGCGCAAACACTTTTCGGCTTGCCGGAATAGATCGAATGGTTGAGCCCGCCGTGGATGTGTCGTTCGCAGCATATCTTGGTATCGTGCGAAGCCATGACTGAGAGAAATTCGAACGGCAAAGAAGCTACGATACTGCAACTGGAGTATGGCGCGTTTAGAGCCCAGCCATGCCGTCGGCATGCTTGCCGATCGCGTCGCCGGGGCCGTGGATAGTGCGCTGAGTCAAATCAGCCGGACAGCTTCAAACGGACGGAAGCCCGAATCCTCGCCAATCAGGCATCGGACATGCGGCGGGCAGCGTCACGGAACGGATAGTCGACACGGACGACGCCATCTTGTTTCCTGAGGACCCAATACTCACATATGTCGCCCCCGTTTCGGGGCCGGGATACTTGAGCTATATTTTAGGGAAGGAGAACAACATGGGTGGCGTTAAGGTGGCAATGAGGCGCTTCCCCGCTGCCGCTATCGCTGGCCCCGAGCCGTGCCATCGGATGAAAGCTGCATCCTTGCCGGTAATGTCCTTCACCGATTTCAACAGGGTTCATGGACCGCTCGAAGCGCCCGATAATGGTCGCAGGTAGGCGATAGCAGCGGCCGGACAATGCTCTTGTGAAGCTGAGGCCGTAGCGTTGGTTTCCCGCTAAACAACGCTACCAGACATTTAAGTACGACCGCGTAGGATCGATGGTCTTGCGAATTTTTGGATTCGGCAACGCGACAGCTACTCCCAGAGGGATATTCCCTCTTGCGTTAAGGCTCGTTGCACAGCCGCTCGCTCCTCCAACCGACGTGCATGAGAGGTCCAAGCGGGGTAGGTATTTCGCATGTCTACGGCCATGCGATTTCCCCACCTGTAGAATACGAGCAAATACGGATCAACTATTGAATAGGACTCTCCTACGGCCCAATCTCGATCCGTCAACTTGGATTCTATAAGCGCAAACGCGGAAGCCAAGTGCTCCTTTCCTTTATGAACCAAGGGCTCGTACATCGATTGATCCGGTAAGAAAAAGTCGGCGCGCCAGATCATTCGGACGGCGACCGCGTGAACCGCACTCGATAGCCAGTTAAACCATTCGATGGAACGGATGATGTTTTCTGCATTCGCTCCCAGGAGCCGCGCGTCTGGATTCGTCAGGCCCAGGTGAAATAAGATTGCCGGCGCTTCAGTGAGAGTGAAATTGTCGGCAATGAGAACAGGGATTCGCCCTTTCGGGTTTAAGCGGTGAAATTCGTCGGTCTTGGCTTCGGGATGACCTGGCGACATCAACGCCAGCGAATAGGGCCTTCCAATCTCCTCCATGACGATGTGAGGTGCAAAAGAGCAAGAGCCTGGCGCAGCATGAAGTGTGTAATGCATCAATTCCTCCGAAAACCGCATCTTACCTGTTTCAATCTGTACTAAGTTGCCAACGACGTCTTGCTGTTGTTTAGCGTACTTCCAACGCTACGGCCTCAAGCTCTTCCGCAGCCGCCATGAAGCGGTCGATCTCGGCCTGTGCAAGTTGCTTGGATGGTTTGGTTCTGGCCATTTTGCGATCTCCGTTAAGTGGATCGCCGCACCGGCGCAAATGAGGACCATATTCCTAATTCGACCGCAAGAGTTATTCTGCCAGATGGTCCTGATCGATCTTGGCAATTACCCCCTCAAGAGCCTGGACTGCGCGCCTCGATATCTCAACATGAGCAGCCGTGGTATCGACTTTTCCGTTGCCTGGCTGAACAGTCCAAATGCCCGTTTTCCCTGCTTCGGCATTGGTGATGAACCGGCGCTCCTCTTCGAGCTGCTGGCTAAGTTCTTCGCGGAAAGCCTTCCACTGGTCTTTCGTTGCGGCCATCGGGTCTCCTTCCTCGCTGCCTTTCGGCTGAAAGTGACGCAGCTCTGCCGGGCGCGCAAGCGCCCCTCAACGGTTTGCCGCCTCCCCGCGAAGGGAGTTAGACCAAGTGTGAGGACGACTCCGTTCTTGTTAGGTAACGATCGACGAAGCTGGGCTCTGCGTCGCCATACACAAATTTCTTCGCTGTGGAGATGGTGGAGATGTTCGTGGCGTCTACCACGCGCCTATCGGGCATCTTAGCGATGTTTTCTGCGATTGACCGCGCGTTTGTTGCGAAAAAGGCGTGACCAGGGGAGATGGGGAGATTTATGAGACATTTCGGACGGTAGAGGTCTCCAATGCGTTCAAGTGGGTCGTCGCCGAGCATGAGAGGCCGACTTGAATTGCTGACGTCGCGTACTGTCCACCAGAAGGAAAGCAGGCGCTCAATTGGCCGGCTCTCGCCGATCATCTTGGACAAGGTTTCCATGCCAGAATTGGCCAATGCACTAGGTGCGTGATTCTGAGCCCATTCGAGTAGGTTTCGTTCGGGTGCGGACCCTTTTGCAGCGTCGAAGTCTGCATCGGGTTCCGAAAGTATTTTTTGCTGCATCTCTTCAATGCGCTTTGATATCGACGCGACAACATGAGGGACACGCAGCAGCGCCGCGTTCAGATAGATCGCCCACCAGTATCGTTCTTCAATGGAGAGCGATTTTGCCCCTCGAACGACCATCTTCTCGAGGATGGGTGCTGCTTTGTCGTCTACGAAACCGAAAACCCGTTCTTCCACAAGGTGGACCTTGTCCGCGGGGACGTGCTCCAAAGCGTAAAGACCTGGGACGTATCCGGTGGCAGCAGGAGCTACCCCCTTTCTAGTCAGTTTTCCATTGTGCTTGATTCTGCCCCATTGTGTCACATAGCCAGCAGTGTCGGCCCACCGCCGGAGGTGAAACTGCGGCACATAGTGATGGTCCCCATCCTTGCTCAACGGTTTTGCTCAACTGCTTGCCAAGCGGCGCGGCTCACGGCGCTCTAGGCACCTCAAAAATGGATCCTACGAATGGCTTATTTGACCGTTATTTGACGGTTTTACCTGCCGGCCCGCTAAGTAGTTGAAACGATTGGTACGCCCAAGGGGAATCGAACCCCTGTTCCCGCCGTGAGAGGGCGGTGTCCTGACCGCTAGACGATGGGCGCGTTCAAGAACCGGCGATATAGGCTGACGGCTGGGAAAAAGCAACTAGGCTTAAGGCTGCCTGTCGCGCCGGTGAAATATCCGCTGCAAGCCTAGCGTTTTGGCTCGATCAGGTCCCAGAGATTTCCATGGAGATCGGCGAAAACCGCGACCGTGCCATAGGCTTCATGGCGCGGCGCCTCGCGGAACTCGACGCCCTTTTGGAACATCAGCGCATAGTCACGGGCAAACTCGTCGGTTTCGAGGAACAAAAAAACCCGCCCGCCGGTCTGGTTGCCGACGGCGTGCCTTTGCGCATCGCCGGATGCCTCGGCGAGAAGCAGCCGCGCGCCCTGCCCGTTGCCCGGCGTGATCGTGACCCAGCGTTTGCCGCCGCCGAGATCGACATCTTCGGTGAGGACAAAACCCAGCCGGTCGACATACCAGGAGATCGCCTCGTCATAATTTGCGACGACGAGCGCGACCGTGGCAATGCTGCGGTGTTCGGCAAAACCGGTCATTTGTTCCTGATCGAAAAGCGGCCGACGATGCGGCGCTCAGTGGTGTCGTAGACGAAAATGGCGCGGCTGCCGTCGGCCAACTCGGCGTCGATCGACAGGCGATTGCCCGAGAGCGATTGGCTGACCACCCTGGCGCCGACCGGCAGCACGATGTCGCCACTGACCGGCTCGCCTGCCGACACCTGGATGTCGCTCGTCAACGGCGGGGCGGCAGGCGGTGCATTGCGCGCTTTGTAGACAAGCGCCGCGATCACCACCATAAGGGCGAGGAACAGCAGGCCGAGATTGATGGCGACGAAGCGGACGAGCTTCCTCCGCACCTTTTCGACCTCGGGGTCGAGCGGCTTTTCCTCGTCTTCGTCGGCAAGCGGCTGGGCCATGGCAGCAGATTCCGGAACTGTTTTCGATGAGCGCTCATAACGAAGAGGTCAGACAATTAATAGGGGCCAGACAGATCGTGCTGGAGGCCGGCGCCGATGCGGCCGGCCAACGGCTCGACCAATGGCTGGCGGCCAGGCTCGGCCCCGACATGTCGCGCAGCCGGGTGCAGATGCTGATAAAGCAGGGCGCGGTCAGGATCGGCGGCAGGCCAGCCAGCGAGACGAAGCGCAAGATGGCACAAGGTGACAGCGTGTCGGTCGACATGCCGGAGCCGGAACCGGCGGAGCCGCAAGGCGAAGATATTGCGCTGGATGTCCTCTACGAGGACAGCGAGCTGATCGTCATCAACAAGCCGGCCGGGTTGGTCGTGCATCCCGGCGCCGGCAACTGGACCGGCACGCTGGTCAACGCGCTGATCCATCATTGCGGCAACAGCCTGTCGGGCATCGGCGGGGTGAGACGGCCGGGCATCGTCCATCGCCTCGACAAGGAGACCAGTGGCGTCATGGTCGTCGCCAAGACCGATCGCGCCCACAAGGCGTTGTCGGAGGCCTTTGCCGACCACGGCCTGACCGGCGATCTCGAGCGCGCCTATCTGGCGTTGGTCTGGGGCATACCGGCAAGGCCGACGGGGATGGTCGACGCGCCGCTCGGCCGCGCCGCCGACCGGGTACGCCGCGCCGTGGTGCCGCAAGGCCGCGACGATGCCCGCCACGCCATAACGCATTTCACCGTCATTGAGCGCTTTGGCGAGCAGCAGCAGGAATTCGCCACGGCGAGCCTGGTCGAATGCCGGCTGGAAACCGGTCGCACCCACCAGATACGCGTCCACATGGCCCATATCGGCCATCCGGTGATTGGCGACCCCGAATACGGCCAGGCTTTCCGCACCAAGGCCAACCGGTTGCCTGCGCCGCTAACCAGCAAAGTGAAAGCATTTCCGCGACAAGCGTTGCACGCCCGCCTCCTTGCATTTCGGCATCCGGATACCCATTTAACGATGAGGTTCGAAGCACCGATACCGTGGGACATGGAGAACCTCGTCGACGGCTTCCGCAAGCTTTGAACCAACCACCTGAAAACCTGACCGGCGTTGTTCACTTCAGCGTGACACACTGTTTCGTGTTGAACAAATGCCTGTCTTTCTGGTTTTGTTCCTATATATGTCGGTTGGCGCGAATGTGCCTTTGGCATTCGCGCCACATGCCTGCCGCGTTTCGGGGGCATCACTCCAATAGAGAGGGGGCGCTATAATGGCCCAGTCACTACCCAGTATCGTTTCCGGCGAAGGCGGCCTCAGCCGCTACCTGGAAGAAATCCGCCGTTTTCCGATGCTTCAGCCGCAGGAAGAGTACATGCTCGCCAAGCGCTACGCCGAGCATGAGGACACCACGGCTGCGCACAAGCTCGTCACCAGCCACCTTCGGCTCGTCGCCAAGATCGCCATGGGCTATCGCGGCTACGGCCTGCCGATCGGCGAGGTGATCTCGGAAGGCAATGTCGGCCTGATGCAGGCCGTCAAGAAATTCGAACCGGAGCGCGGCTTCCGTCTCGCCACCTATGCGATGTGGTGGATCAAGGCCTCGATCCAGGAATACATCCTGCGCTCGTGGAGCCTGGTTAAGATGGGCACCACCGCCAACCAGAAGCGCCTGTTCTTCAACCTGCGCAAGGTGAAGGGCAAGATCCAGGCGCTCGACGAAGGCGATTTGAAGCCCGACCAGATCACCGAGATCGCCACCCGGCTGAACGTCTCGGAAGCGGAAGTCGTGTCGATGAACCGTCGTCTGTCGGGCGACGCCTCGCTCAATGCGCCCATCCGGGCAAGCGAAGGCGAATCCGGCGAATGGCAGGACTGGCTGGTCGACGACCACGAAAGCCAGGAAGAGATGCTGATCGAGCAGGACGAGCTGGAAAACCGGCGCGGCATGCTGTCGGGCGCTCTTGCCGTGCTCAACGACCGCGAACGCCGCATCTTCGAGGCGCGCCGCCTCGCCGATGAGCCGTTGACGCTGGAAGAGCTGTCGGCCGAGTTCGATATCAGCCGCGAGCGCGTGCGCCAGATCGAGGTGCGCGCATTCGAGAAGGTGCAGGACGCGGTCAAGGCCGCGGCCAAGCGCCAGATGCAGGCGCTTCGCACCATCGAGGCGCAGCCGGCGGCGTAAAGCCTCCCGATAGAAACAAATAACGGCGGCGCCACGTAACTGGCGCCGCCTGTATTTTAGAGGGTTGCCAGTTCCGCGGCGCCTTCGCGGATGTCCGATCCACTGCCACAAACTGCTCAGTAGCCTCGCCATCGTGTCCGCAGACGATCTCATCGATAGCGGCATTACCGCAATTTTCCCCAAGCCCTGGAAACCGCAACGCTGCAAGCTGTGGCGGCAATGTTCCGGCGCCGACACGGGCTTCCGTTGCAAAATTCCACAAGGCGGCGCTTGCGGCAGGCGGGCGACAACGGGCCGCCGGGCCGCGCCGGGCAGTTGAACTCGTCTGTTCGGAAACGAAAGGCAGTATGACGATGACGATTTCTCCGTTTCTGACCGCTCTCGGATCCGAAGGTCCCCCAGCCGACCGAGCGAAAGACATGGACCTGTATGGATGGCTAATTGGAAGCTGGGAAATGGACACGGTCCACTACCTCGATGACGGGACAATCCAGAAATGGAATGGAGAATGCCATTTTGGCTGGGTGCTCGAAGGCCGCGCGGTTCAGGACGTTTGGATCAGGCCCAAGCGCCCTGCTCCGTCCGCGATGTATGGCACAACCTTGCGCATCTTCGACCCTGGGATCGATGGCTGGCATATCATATGGAACGACCCGCTCAACCGGGATCACTCGCGCCAGATCGGCCGGGCCGAGGGTAAGGACATTGTCCAGCTCGGCAATGACTCGCGCGGTCTGAAAACTCGATGGCGTTTCACTGAGATCACTGCCAACAGCTTCCATTGGATCGGCGAGGAAAGATCTTCCGAGAGCGATCCTTGGCAAATCACGTATGAACATTTAGCCCGCCGAACAAAACCCTGACGCTGGACTAAACACTTAGCTGGCGTCTGCGCCGCTCCTCATCCGGCTGCCGCCACCGTCTTCCCGCATGGACCTCTCGGATTCAAACATCGCAAAAATCGAATCTGGATCAATAACTTGGATGACCATCGCAGAGTTTGAATGGCATTGTAGTGCCAACGACCCATCTCCTCACAGGCAATCGAGCGGAAATTTCAGATAGCGCCGCCCGTTGGATTCCGGTTCCGGCAGGCGTCCGCCATTCATATTGACCTGCAGCGCGTGCAGGATCAGCCGCGGCATCGGCAACGTCCTGTCGCGGGCTTGGCGGAGCGCGACGAAGTCGGCTTCCGTCTTGCAGCCGGCAACATGGATGTTGCCGCCTTTCTGTTCCGCGACCGTGCTTTCCCAGCGCGCTTCGCGGTCACCCGGCTGGTAGTCGTGACCGACGAACAGACGTGTCTCGTCCGGCAGTGCCAGGATGTCCTCGATCGAACGCCAGAGCCGCTCGGCGCTGCCGCCGGGAAAGTCTGCCCTTGCGGTGCCGCTGTCCGGCATGAACAGCGTGTCGTGGATGAAGGCGGCGTCGCCGATGACGTAAGTAATCGAGGCCAGGGTGTGGCCCGGCGAAAACAGCACTCTTGCCGGAAGGCCGCCGACCGAAAAAGTCGCGCCGTCGGCGAACAGCCTGTCCCATTGCGAACCGTCGGCGGGGAATTCCGGCCAGTTGTAGATCACCTTCCACAATTTCTGGACGTCGATGATCCTCTCGCCGATTGCCGTCGGCGCTCCGGTTCTCCCCCTCAGATAATGGACGGCGGACAAATGGTCGGCATGCGGATGCGTGTCGAGGATCCACTCGACCTCCAGCCCGCTTTCCCTGACGAAGTCGAGCAGGGCGTCGGCGTTTTTCGTTGCCGTTGCACCGGACCTTTCGTCGAAGTCGAGCACCGGATCGATGATGGCGCATTTGCGGGTCGCCATGTCGGCGACCACATACTGGACGGACCCGCTCGGCTTGTCATAGAAGCCGGTGACCTGCGACCTAGCCGATAATGCGTCCAATCCCAGCCCCCTTGATCTCTCACCGTGGCAGGAATGATTTTCTCAGCCACGGCAAATGAAAGGCATGGTTGTCCGTCAACCAGGCGTCGTCAAGCACCCCGTGCTCACACGGCTAGGAAAACCAAAAATTTCTCCGTGCCGCCTCTGCCTGCTCAGGCGGAAGGCTGCTTGGTTTTCCTGAGATATGGCAGGATTGTCTCGTAGGCGCCGAAGCGCTTGATGGCATCCTCATTCGAGACAGCAGCGGTGATGATGACGTCCTCGCCCTGCTTCCAGTTCGCCGGCGTCGCCACCTGGTGCTTGGCGGTCAGTTGCATGGAATCGATGGCGCGCAGGATTTCGTCGAAGTTGCGGCCCGTCGTCATCGGATAGGTGAGGACCAGCTTGATCTTCTTGTCGGGCCCGATGACGTAGACCGAACGCACCGTGGCATTGTCGGCGGGCGTGCGGCCCTCCGAGCTCTCGCCGGCACCCGCCGGCAGCATCTCGTAAAGCTTGGCGACCTTGAGATCCTTGTCGCCGATCAGCGGGTAGTTCACCGAATGGCCGGTCGCCGTCTTGATGTCGTTCTGCCACTTTCCATGGCTTTCGACGGGATCGACCGAGATGCCGATGATCTTAACGTTGCGCTTCCTGAACTCGCCTTCGAGCCCGGCCATCGTGCCGAGTTCGGTTGTGCAAACCGGCGTAAAGTTCTTCGGATGGCTGAACAATACCGCCCAGCCGTCGCCGATCCATTCATGGAAGCTGATCGGTCCTTGCGTGGTCTCAGCGGTGAAGTCCGGCGCGATATCGTTGATGCGGAGGCTCATGACATGTCCCTACCTTGTGAGTGCAGATCGCAGCCGGCGTTGACCGGCGCTGCTTTTGCCTTTCTACCACTCCGGCGTCATCCTTCAAACGGCTGTTGCGCCGGCATCGAGGCCGGCGGCGAAATATTTTCATTGCTTCTCGGCAAATGCAGCAGGAATTTTCGCTGCGCTGGCTCAGGCCTTGCTCACTGCTAACGTCGTCGTCAGGTCTTCCATGCGCTGGGCCAACGCGCCGAGCGCCCCGGTCAGCACGGAATCGTTCTTGTCGGCCTTGGTCAGTGCGTCGTCGCGCGTCTTGCGCAGCGTCAGCACTTCGCTTTCCATGCCCTTGACCCGCTTTTGCAGTTCTGAAAGCTCGTCCATGACCATGATGCCGGCCATCACGGTCAGCCTCTGGTCGCCGATCTCGCCAAAAGAATCCTTCAGATGCGAGACATAGCGGTCGAAGCGCTCGGCAAGATCGATCAGATGCTCTTCCTGGCCCTCGTCGCAGGCCATCCGATACTGCTTGCCGTCGATGGAAACCGTGACTTGTGCCATTGGCCTACCTGTCCAGTACCGCGCGGATGGTCTCCATGGCTGTCACCAGCCTTCGCGACACTTCCTTGTTGGCATCTTCCAGCCGTTCGGCGCGGGCCTCGGAATTGTCGAGTTCCTGCGCCAGCCGCGAGCGGTCGGCGTTCATCCGCTGCACTTCGGCCTCGGCTTCCGAATAGTCCCGCTCGTGCTCGAGCTTGGCCGCGACGGCGTTTTCCAGCCCTTCGATGGCCTTACCCAGCCTGGCAATGACTTCCTTGAGGGTCGTTTCCCCGGTCATGGCTTTCGTCCTGCGCCCTGCCCATCACCGAATCATCCACGTTCAGAACGCGTTATCCCTGAAACATTACGCGCCGTGTGAACCGCACGTCAATAAAGCGATCGCGACTGTCCCCTGCTAACGCTAATGTAAGTGGTGCATGGCCATCACAAGACCGGCAAAAGCACACCGATTTGTTGACTAAAAGGCCGCGCCTGCTATGTGTCGCGCACCCTTTTCAAGGGCTTTCCCAAGGCCCAAACCCCCATTTTGGAGGAAGCATGACCTCGCGCGAACAACATGACCGGATGGCCAATGCGATCCGTTTTCTCGCCATGGACGCCGTCGAGAAGGCAAACTCCGGCCACCCCGGGCTGCCCATGGGCTGTGCCGACATCGCCACCGTGCTGTTCACCCGCTTTCTCAAATACGATCCGAAGAACCCGCATTGGCCGGATCGCGACCGCTTTATCCTGTCGGCCGGCCACGGCTCGATGCTGCTTTACTCGCTGCTCTATCTGACCGGCTACGAAGACATCACCATCGACCAGATCAAGCAGTTCCGCCAATTGGGGTCGAGGACCGCGGGCCACCCGGAATACGGCCATGCCGCCGGCATCGAGACGACGACGGGCCCACTCGGCCAGGGCCTTGCCAATTCGGTCGGTTTCGCGCTCGGCGAGCGCATCATGAATGCCGCTTTCGGCAACGATCTCGTCGACCACTACACCTATGTGCTGGCCGGTGACGGCTGCCTGATGGAAGGCGTGTCCCAGGAAGCCATCGCGCTTGCCGGACATCTGAAGCTGAACAAGCTGATCGTCTTCTGGGACAACAACAACATCTCCATCGACGGCCCGGTGTCGCTGGCCGACAACACCGATCAGGTCGCCCGCTTCCAGGCGTCCGGCTGGAACGCCAGCCATATCGACGGCCAGGACCCGGAAGCGATCGCCTATGCCATTGAAGCGGCCCGCCACTCCGACAAGCCGACGATGATTGCCTGCAAGACGACGATCGGCTTCGGCGCGCCGACCAAGGCCGGTACCAACAAGGCGCATGGCTCGCCGCTCGGCGCCGAGGAAATCGCCGGCGCCAGAAAATTCTTCGGCTGGGATTATCCGCCGTTCGAGGTTCCGGCCGATATCCTCGACGCATGGCGTACCGCCGGCCGGGCCGGCGTCAAGGCGCGCACCGACTGGGAAAGCCGCCTTGCCAAGGCCGACACCAAATTGCGCGGCGAATTCGAACGCCGCATCGGTGGCACGCTGCCGGCCAACTTCGATGCTGTCATTGGCGATTACAAGAAGAAGCTCGCCGCCGACAAGCCGAAGGTCGCCACCCGCAAATCGTCGGAAATGGCGCTGGAGGTCATCAACGGCGCCGTGCCCGAAACCATCGGCGGCTCGGCCGATTTGACCGGCTCCAACAACACCAAGACCAGCCAGACCAAGAACATCACTGCCGACGATTACGGCCAGCGCTATGTCCACTACGGCATTCGCGAGCACGGCATGGCGGCCGCGCTCAACGGGCTGACGCTGCATGGCGGCATTGTCGCCTATGGCGGCACCTTCATGTGCTTTTCCGATTATGCCCGTCCGGCGATGCGGCTTGCCTCGTTGATGGGCATCCGCTCGATCTTCGTCATGACCCATGATTCCATCGGCCTTGGCGAAGACGGCCCGACCCATCAGCCGGTCGAGCATCTGGCAGCACTTCGCGCCATCCCGAACCACAATGTCTTCCGCCCGGCCGACGCGGTGGAAACCGCGGAATGCTGGCAGCTGGCCATTGAATCGGAAAAGACGCCTTCGACTTTGGCGCTGACCCGGCAGAACCTGCCGACGGTACGCAACGACTTCGTTGCGGAAAACCTCTCCAGCCGCGGCGCCTATGAACTTGCCGCCGCAAGTGGCGAGGCGGCGGTGACAATCTTCGCTTCGGGCTCCGAGGTCGAGATCGCCCTGGCCGCGCGCGAGGCGCTGGAAAAGCACGGCCATGCTACCCGCGTCGTCTCGGTGCCGTGCTTCGAATTGTTCGACAAGCAGAGCGCCGACTATCGCAGCAGGATGATCGGCAATGCGCCGCTCAAGATTGCCATCGAAGCCGGCATCCGTCAGGGCTGGGATTATTTCATCGGCACCGAAGGCATCTTTATCGGTATGACCGGCTTCGGCGCCTCCGGCACGATCGAACAGCTCTATCCGCATTTCGGCATCACCGCCGAAGCAACGGTGAAGGCGGCGGAAGCCCGTCTGCACGGCAAATGAAATTAAGCCCCGATCCGCAAAGGCTGGCATAGCGGTTTTGCCGGCCGGCGGAGCACTAATCGATTTAAATCCGAGCCTCGGCGGCTGGATTCTTTGCCCGTCCGCCGTTATGAAGCTGCGGACTTGATCTTCGGCCCCCAACTCCCAGGGAGAGAACAATGACCGTCAGAGTTGCCATCAATGGATTCGGCCGCATCGGCCGCAACATCCTGCGCGCCATCCACGAATCCGGCCGCAAGGATATCGACGTCGTCGCCGTCAACGATCTCGGCCCGGTCGAGACCAACGCGCATCTGCTGCGCTTCGACAGCGTGCATGGCCGCTTTCCGCATGAGGTGACGGTTGACGGCGATCAGATCATCGTCGGCAAGGAAAAATTCAAGGTCACCGCGATCAAGGATCCGACGCAACTGCCGTGGAAGGAACTCGGCATCGACATCGCGCTCGAATGCACCGGCATCTTCACCGCCCGCGACAAGGCCGCCGCCCATCTGACCGCCGGTGCCAAGCGCGTTCTCGTCTCCGCTCCGGCGGAGGGGGCCGACCTGACCGTCGTCTATGGCATCAATCACGACAAGCTGACCAAGGACCACATCGTCATCTCGAACGCCTCCTGCACCACCAACTGCTTGGCGCCGCTGGCGGCCGTGCTGAATGAGGCCGTCGGCATCGAGAAGGGCATGATGACGACGATCCACTCCTATACTGGCGACCAGCCGACGCTGGACACCATGCACAAGGACCTCTACCGCGCCCGCGCCGCCGCGCTTTCGCAGATTCCGACCTCGACCGGTGCCGCCAAGGCCATCGGCCTGGTACTGCCCGAGCTCAAGGGCAAGCTCGACGGCATCTCCATCCGCGTGCCGACCCCGAACGTCTCGCTGGTCGATTTCAAGTTCATCGCCAAGCGGTCGACCACCGTCCAGGAAATCAACGACGCGGTAATCGCCGCTTCGAACGGCAAGCTGAAGGACATCCTTGCCGTCACTCGTCATCCCAATGTTTCTATCGACTTCAACCACGATCCGCACTCCTCGATCGTGGCGCTCGACCAGACGAAGGTCATGGACGGCAATTTCGTTTCGGTGCTGGCCTGGTACGACAATGAGTGGGGCTTCTCCAACCGCATGGGCGACACCGCTGTCGCCTTCGGCAAGACCATCGCCTGATCGCAGAACCATCTTCTCGACTTGGACAACGCCCGGCTCAGTCCGGGCGTTTTTCGTTGCAGCACGCCCCCCCGAGGCAGCCTCCGCTGCTCGGAGGTGCCAAAACATTCGACTATCGGCAGCGTAGGGCGAAAAGCCGCGCTGCTGCCTTGCAGCGGCCATGTCTTCGCCCCACTCTCCCGTGATGCCGGAGCATATCGACTAGGGGCGACCAACGAATGGAGCATGGTATCTATCTGGTGACGCTCGTTGGCGCAGCACTTGTCGTTGCCGCCGCGTTTTCGAGCCTGATCGCCTTCCGTTTCGGCGCCCCCCTCCTGCTGCTGTTTCTCTGCATCGGCCTTGCCACCGGAACCGACGGTCTCGGAATCCATTTCGACAATGCCCGATTTGCCTATTTTGCCGGCTCATTGGCGCTGGCGGTGATCCTTTTCGATTCCGGCTTCGGCACGCCGCTCAATGCCTTGCGGCAGGCGGCCGGGCCGGCGCTGTCGCTGGCGACCTTCGGCGTCCTTTTGACCACTGGCCTGTTCGGCGCCGCCGCCTATTATTTGCTCGACCTGACATGGCTGGAATCCTTCCTGCTCGGTGCCGCCGTCGCCTCGACCGACGCCGCGGCGGTGTTCTTCCTGCTGCGCGCCGGCGAGATCAATTTGCGCGAACGCGTGCGTTCGACGCTCGAGGTGGAATCCGGCACCAATGACCCGATCGCCATCTTCCTGACCATCACGCTGGTCGAGGTCATCGCCGCCAACACCCACCCCGAGGCCAAGGTGCTGGTTACCGATCTTGCCGTCGGTTTCCTTGTCAACATGGGGCTCGGTGCGGTCATCGGTATTCTCGGCGGCATGGCCATCGTGCGCCTTGTCGATCGCCTCAATCTAGATCACGGCCTGCTGCCGATCTTCGTGCTGACGCTGTCGCTGATGGTGTTTGCCGCCGCCGGCGCCGTCGGCGGCTCCGGCTTCCTGGCGGTCTATCTCGCGGGCCTGATCGCCGGCAATTCCGATATCCGGGCTGTCACCATCCTCAAGCGCTTTCAGGACGGGATGTCGTGGTTGGCGCAGATCATCATGTTCCTGATCCTCGGCCTGTTCGCGACGCCTTCGCAATTTCCGGCGATCCTGGTGCCGGCGGTGCTGCTCGGACTGTTCCTGATATTTGTCGCACGGCCAGTCGCCGTCTGGCTATGCCTGGTGCCGTTCCGTCTGCCACGCCCGGAAGTCGCCTTTGTCTCATGGGTTGGCCTGCGTGGCGCCGTGTCGATCCTGCTTGCTATCACGCCGCTGCTCGGCGGTCTTGAGAACGGCCGCCTCATCTTCAACACCGCCTTCATCATCGTGCTGGTCTCTCTGGTCATCCAGGGATGGACCGTCGGGCCGCTGGCGCGCCGCCTCGGCCTTATCGTGCCGGCCCGCCTGGGACCGCTCGACAAGGTCGAATTGGAACTGCCGGGCTCCGCCCATCATGAGCTTCTTGCCTACCGTGTGGCACCCGGCAGCCCGGTGGCGCGGGGCGAACGCATTCCGCGCTGGGCGCGGCCGTCGCTTGTGCTGCGAGACGGACGCTCGATGCGCTTCCAGGATATGGGCCGGCTGGCGGCTGGCGATCATGTCTACATCTTCGTGCCGGACCGCTATCCGCGCCTGCTCGACAAGCTGTTCGCCAGCCGTGCCGTGGTCGATCCCGAGGATGCGGATTTCTTCGGCGCCTTTGCCGTCGATCCGTCACGCTCCGCCGAGGAACTGGAGACCGCCTACGCGCCGGGCCTGACCGAAGCGGAACGCAAGCTCACCATTGGCGATCTGGTCACGGCGCGGCTCGGCGGCCACGCCGAATATGCCGACCGCGTGCTGCTCGGTCCGATCGAGCTGATCGTCCGCGACGTCGACGACAAGGGCAGGATCACCGGCCTTGGCCTATCCTTCGAGCCGACCGCGCCGGTGGCACGCGTTCCGGTGTTCCTCAGCGCCGGCGAAATCCGCGACCGTATCGCCGCCTTCATCCGCAACCGGCGCAAGCCGGCCGAAGCGCGAGCGGTCGAGGCGGTGGCCGAAATGGAACCGGTTCCGCAGCCCGTGGTGGAAAAGACAACTGGCGAAGGCTGACCGCGTCGACCCGAGCCGCGGAGCCCTGCCGCGAGGCTGAAGAATGGTTCGGCAACTGGCGTGGCGAGTCCATGTGGTCCGACATCGCCGGAAATCATCCCGATCGGCCGGCTGCGAGGGCATCTGGCCGAACAGTCGCCAATTCTCCGTGGCTGTACGGCGCGCCATAGGGGGCAGCTTAATTGTTGCGGGCCGCAACGAACTGCGCCGCTTGTTTCAGAAGCGCGGCTTGTTCGCCATAGGGCTCGAGCAGCGCATGAGCTTGGTCGACGAGGCCATGGAGCTGGTCCCGCGCCCAGTCCGGTCCGTGCAGCGCGACCAGCGTCGCCTTGCCGGCCGCGGCATCCTTGCCGGTTGCCTTGCCCATCTGATGCGCGTCGGCGGTCAGGTCGAGCAGATCGTCGGCAAGCTGAAAGGCAAGCCCGATCGCCGAGCCGAACTCGGCCAGCCTTTCGCGGTCGCCCGACGGCGCGCCGGCAACGATGGCGCCCGCTTCGCAGGCAAAGCGGATCAGCGCACCGGTTTTCATCGCCTGAAGCCGAATGATGCCAGCCTCGTCCGGCCGGCTTTGTTCGGCCTCGAGATCGAGCATCTGGCCGCCGACCATGCTGCCGGCCCCTGCGGCGCGGGCCAATGCCAGCACCAGCGCTGCCCTGCGCTCGGCCGGCAGCATTGTCGCCTCGTCGGCAAGGATGTCGAAGGCAAGCGTCAACAAGGCGTCGCCGGCAAGAATGGCGGTCGCTTCATCGAAAGCCCTGTGCACGGTCGGCTGGCCACGGCGCATATCGTCATCGTCCATGGCCGGCAGATCGTCATGGATGAGCGAATAGCAGTGCACGCATTCGAGCGCTGCCGCGACGCGCAGCGCCGGCTCGACGTCGGCTGAAAACAGTGCAGAACTTTCCATGACCAGGAAGGGGCGCAGTCGTTTGCCGCCGTTCAGAACGCCATGTCGCATCGCGGCCATCAGGCGTTCCGGCCGCGCGATCTCGCCTGAAAGCGTGCGTCCGTCGAGCAACCGCCTCAGCAGCGCCTCGAGCGGAACTGCCCGGGCAATAAGTGCAGCCTCGAACGCCATTTGGTCGTCTTTCGTCATGGTCGGGAGCGGTAGCCGACACTCAGACGTTGCGCAAGAAGCCAAGCGCCATTATGCCGGGGGCAGGGAGTAGCGCGGATTGGGTGGCTTGGCGGAACCGATCGTCGATCACGAAACCGAAGGGTTGGACATGGCGAGACCGAGACGCGGCAGCCGCATCGGTCTTCAACGCTGGGTCCGGCGCGGCATCGCTGTCGCCATCGTGCTGGCGCTGATGCCGGTGGTTCTGACCTTTCTGTACCTGCCGTCATTCGTGCACCCGGTGTCGACATTGATGCTGAAGGACCTCGCGACGTTTTCCGGCTACGATCGGCGCTGGGTTTCTATCGATGATGTGGCGCCGGTGCTGGCATATTCGGTCATCATGTCGGAGGACGGGCAGTTCTGTTTCCATCGCGGCGTCGATCTAGGCGAGTTGCGCGGCGTCGTCGACGATGCGCTCGCCGGCGAGATGACGCGTGGCGCCTCGACCATCACCATGCAGACGGTAAAGAACCTTTATCTATGGTCGCGGCCGTTGGGCTCGGTCCGTAAGGTCGTCGAACTGCCGCTGGCCGTCTATTTCGATGCGGTGCTGTCGAAACGGCGGATCATGGAGATCTACCTCAACATCGCCGAATGGGGACCGGGCATCTACGGCATCGAGGCCGCCGCCCAACATCATTTCGGCGTCTCGGCAAAACAGCTGTCGCGCCGACAGGCAGCGCTGCTTGCCGTCACCTTGCCGAACCCGATCGTGCGCAATCCGGCGAAGCCCGGGCCGGGACTGAGGCGGCTTGCCGCGTTGATCGAACGGCGCGCGGGCCGCGCCGGCGCCTATGTCGGCTGCCTGCGATAGTGTCAAAAAAAAACACCGCGACGCTGGCCAAAACGCCATCGGGCGTGTATAGGCAGCCGACTTTCTCAGATTCCGGCCCCTGACGTGGCCCTTTCACGAGGGCCGCCGGGGCGTTTTGACCATGTAGTGGAGCATATCCATGGCCGTTCCGAAACGAAAAACCTCTCCGTCGAAGCGCGGCATGCGCCGTTCCGCCGACGCACTGAAGGCCCCGACCTATGTCGAGGACAAGAACTCCGGCGAGATGCGCCGTCCGCACCATATCGACCTGAAGACCGGCATGTATCGCGGTCGCCAGGTGCTGGAGCCGAAGGAAAGCTGAGACAGCTTTCGACGGTTTATTATTGCAAAAGACCGGCCACTGGCCGGTCTTTTTGCGTTCGTCGACAACTGATCGTGTCGACCGGGGCTGACATTGTTGTTTCACGCCGTCTTTGTCCGTGTTTATGGGCCGCACGAAAATTCTTGACGGCGAACGCCGGGCGCACTCTACAAAGATCAGTCCAACCGGAGCCGCCACATGTTCGGTGCCATTCCGCTGCTGATCGTGCCTTTCATTCTCTACAATCTCGGGCTTCTGGGAATATTCGGCAGCGGCGACGACCCGTGGGCGACCGAAATGTTTTCGGTCCGGATGATGTCGGGCGGGGTGTTCTCGATGACCCTCGGCGATCTCATCGTGCTGATCGCATTGATCTTCTTGTTCGTCGAAGTGGTGAAGTCGACGCGAACGACAAATGCCTCGATCATGGACCACCTTTTGTCGACCTTCGTCTTTGTGGCCTATCTGGTCGAATTCCTGCTGGTGAAGGGCGCCGCCCATTCCGTTTTCTTCACACTGATGGTCATAGCACTGATCGACGTGCTGGCCGGCTTTTCGGTGTCGATGCGGTCGGCCAGCCGCGACATCAACATGAATTAAGGATTCCGGCTCAGCCCGGGTCGGCGGTGAAGCCAGCCGCCTCGATGCCAGCGATGGCTGCCGTTTCATCATTGTCCGACGTATCGCCGGAAATGCCGACGGCGCCGATGATCGTGCCAGCCTTATCGCGGATCAGCACGCCGCCGACGACCGGCAGGACGCGTCCGCCCGACACGTCGGAGACGCCGGCTATCAGATGCGGGCGCTCCTTGGCGAAAGCCTCCACCCGGCGCGAGCCCATGCCGATAGCGAGCGCGCCATAGGCCTTGCCGGCCGACATTTGCGGACGCAGGAACGAGGCGCCGTCCTGACGCTGGAACGAGACCAGATGGGCGCCGGCATCGAGCACCGAGACGCCAAGCGGCCTGAGCTTGAGCTCGGCACCCTTGGCAAAGGCGGCGGCGATGATCTCAAGGGCTTTGTCGAGCGTCAGTGCGGTCATGGCCGCCTCCTAAACGCGCCAGTTATCAACCGGCAGAACAGATCGCGGTGAAAACTGTTCCGCGTACGAAACGAAGCAATGCGATCCAAGGAGCGCCGGCTTATTTCTTCTTGGCGCGGGACTTCTTCACCGGCGCCGGAGGCGCATTGGCCAGGTCTTCCGCTTCCTTGGCGAGGCGCAGCGCCCGCAGCTTGTTGGTTTTGGCCTGGCGAGCGTCGCTCTCGGCGACATATTCCGCCATGGCCTTCTGGCGCACCGTGGCTGCCTCTTCCTGTTTCTTGAAACGCAAATCGGCCCGCGCACGGGCAGTGTCCTTAGAGTTCTCGACCAAGAGCGTTATCCAATCCGGTAAATTATCTTCAGTCCCTTGATAGCAGAGCCAGCCCGCAATTGGGAAAATAAGTTGGTCATGGCGCCGGATCGCACCCGACTCGCTCCGCATTGCGGGCGATCACCGCATCGTATGCGGCCTGCAAGGTCGCGCGCACGGTGGGTCCAGATGGGGCGGGAGACGCACCTAGATGCTCGTGGCGCAACTCGTTCATGAACTTATCCCACATCGGCGGGCCGCCTTTTTCCAGAAGCTCGGCACGGATAGAGAGCTCTTCGCTGACCGGGAGCCAGACGCGGCCCCAGGCGCCGAGATGCGCCAGGATCGGCACCAGCGTAATAGCCATTTCGGTCAGGCTGTAGATCGCCTTCTGCTTGTGGGAGGGATCGTCCGCCTTGGTCAGCATGCTGAGCTCCATCAGCCGTTTCAGCCGGTCGGCGAGGATGTTGGAGGCGATGCCCTCCATCGAGCCATTGAGCAGCTCGCGAAAGTGGCGTCTGCCGCCGAAGATGATGTCGCGAAGGATGATCAGGCTCCACCGATCGCCGAACACTTCGAGCGACAGATTGATCGGACATCCGGACCGGCGATCGATGTTCATGCGAATCTCCAAAAACCGGTTGCATTATCGTATCGGTTTTAATATCGTGCAACCGATTGCAAATTGCAATCAGATTCGCGACCCGAGGAGGAAAGCCATGAGAAACGCCGAACACCCCGAAATCGTATCCCAGACGTTCGGCGATCCGGCACATCCGGCGGTATTGTTGATCATGGGCGCCATGGCTTCCATGCTCTGGTGGCCGGAAGCGTTTTGCCGGAAGCTGGCCGGCGAGGGTCGCTTCGTGGTCCGCTATGACAATCGCGATACCGGCCGTTCGACGAAATACGCGCCGGGCGAGCCGCCTTATACATTCGACGACATGGCGGACGATGCCATCCGCGTCCTTGACGACCAGGGAATCCGAAAGGCGCACGTGGTCGGCATGTCGATGGGCGGCGTGATTGCGCAGCTCGTTGCGTTGAAATACCCGTCGCGTGTCACTTCGCTTACGGTGATCAGCAGCTCGCCCTTGGGCATTGATACGTCGCATCTGCCCGGAACCACCGAGGCCTACAGGAAACATTCGGACGAAGGCGCGAAGGTCGACTGGTCTGACCGTGGCCAGGCGGTCGATTTCATCGTCAAGGACGCGTATGCGCTCACCGGCACCGCACGCTCATTCGACGAGCAGCGCACGCGGGCTTTCGTCGAACAGGATTACGACCGGTCCGGCGGCTTTCTAAGCGCCACCAATCATTTCATGCTCAAGAGCGGCGAAGATGGGAGCGGCGAAGATCGGAGCGGCGAGGACTGGACGGGGCGGCTGCACGAGATGAAGATCCCGCTCCTCGTTATCCACGGCACCGACGATCCGATCTTTCCAGTCGAGCATGGCGCCGCTCTTGCCGACGCGGTCGCCGGCGCAAGGCTGGTCCGGATCGAGAGCGGCGGCCACGAGCTGCATCCCGACGACTGGGCCGCGATCATCGATGCCATCGTCACCCACAGCCAAGCCAAATAGTACCAAGCCTGACCTCAACACCGAATTTCCGCGAGACGAACCACCCAAGGAACGACAACCAATGTCCCTGACTATGCATCTTCATCCACTGGCCTCCTTCTGCTGGAAGCCGCTGATCGCGCTCTATGAGAACGGCACGCCATTCACATCCGTTGTCGTCGATCTCGGCAATGAACAGTCGCGCGTGGCGTTTCTGAAATTGTGGCCGCTCGGCAAGATGCCGGTACTGCGTGATGAAGCGCTGGATCGGACCGTGCCGGAATCGACAATCGTCATCGAATATCTCAACGCGTATTATCCTGGGCCGGCCGAACTGATCCCCGCCGATGTCGATCTCGCTCGCCAGACCCGGCTCGCCGACCGCTTCTATGACTTCTACGTCCAGGAACCGATGCAGAAGATCGTCGGCGACCGGCTGCGGCCGGAGGGCAAGACCGATCCGTTCGGCGTCGAGCAGGCGCGCGCCCAGCTGCGCAGCTCCTACGCCGTCATCGAACAGGACATGCAGTCGAGGACATGGGCGGTGGGCGGGAGCTTCACCATGGCCGACTGCGCCGCCGCCCCCGCGCTGTTCTACGCTAACAAGGTCGAGCCGTTCGGCGACAAATATCCTGCGGTGAGGCGCTATCACGACCGGCTGCTGCGGCGCCCGTCGGTTGCCCGTGTGATCGAGGAAGCGCAGCCCTATTTCAAGCTCTTCCCCTACAACAACGGCTAGAGAGTGGTTCATCGTTTCACGGAAACGCCGAACCGCTCTATCCTTTTGTTTTTTGCGCAATTCCGGACGGAAAACCGTTTCACACTTTTCCTGGAATTGCTCCAGGCCCGAGGCTGCACGAGCTGCCCGACGCGCGGACGACGCCTCTCAGCTTCCGGGTGAACCGAGCTGCTCTGCATCCCAGAACTGGTCGAGCCAGATGTTGAGCTTTAGGAAGCCGGCATTGCTGACCGTATAGACGCGCCTGGTGCCTTCCGGCTTGGCGTTGACCAGCCCGGCATCAAGCAGCACCTTCAGATGCTGCGAAACGGCCGGGCGGGACACCGGCAAGCCAGAGGCCAGTTCGTTGACGGTCTTCGGTCCGCGCCGGAGCTCTTCCAAGAGATAGCGCCGGTTGGGATCGGCAATCGCCATGAAGGCGTCGGAAAGCATCATGCCTTATTTGTGGGGCAAAGCGTCTCGAATCTCAACCGTCGGTTTCAGCTTTTCTGCGCGGGTCGAGCCGCAACGCTTCCGGCGTCACCGAGCGGTCGGCCGGCTGGGTCTTGAAGGCATCGCGGCCTTCGATTGGCACCGGCGCGCGACGGCTGATGCGCAGCAGCGTATAGGCGGCCAGGCAGAGATGCGCCAACGCAGTAGCCAGGAACAGCCCCTCGGGACGCATCCAGCCCATCAGGCCGGCGGCCAGCAGCGGGCCGATCATCGTGCCGAAGCCATAAAGCAGCAGCAGGCCGCCCGACACTTTGACGAAGTCTTCCGATCGGGCATGGTCGTTGGCATGCGCCACCGCGATCGAATAGAGCGTGTAGGCGAAGGCGCCGTAGGCGGCGGTGCAGACGATAACGAAGCCGCCGGAGCGCGGTTCGAACAGGAAGATGGCGATGGCGAACAGCGCAGCGCCGAAAGCCGCGCCCGCCAGCACGAAACGACGGTCCGTCGTGTCGGAGAGCCGCCCGGCCGGAAGCTGCATGGCGGCGCCGGCGATGACCACCAGGCTCATCATGAGCGCGATCTCGGCCGTCGAGATGCCGATGCGAGCTCCATAAACGGCACCAAGCGTGCCCCAGGCGCCGTTGGCGATGCCGATCAGCACGCAGGCGATCGCCGACACCGGCGAATTGACGTAGAGCCCTTTGACGTCAAGCGACACGTCCTGCAGCGGCTTGGGGTGCGACGCCGTCGAGACCGCCGTCGGGATCAGTGATAGGCAAAACAGAATGCCGGTGATCATGAATAGCGACGCCGATTTCACATCGCCGCCGGCAACGATCATCTGACCGCCCATGATCGAGGCATAGGTGACCATCATGTAGAGGCCGAAGACGGTGCCGCGGTTTTCGTTGGTGGCCTTCTCGTTCAGCCAGCTTTCGATGACCATGAAAGCACCGGCCATGGTGAAGCCGGTGAAGGCGCGCAGCAGGATCCAGGTATATTCATCAATGATCAGGCCGGTGAGCAGTGCGACGATCGCTCCCGATGCGGCAAAGGCGCCGAAAGCCCTGACATGACCGGCGCGGCGCACGATGCGTGGCGCAAAGAAGCAGCCGGTGACGAAGCCGCCGGCCCAAGCCGTGCCCATCAGGCCGAGCGATGCGGTCGAGAAGCCCTCCACCTGGCCGCGCAGCGGCAACAGCAGCCCGTGCAGCCCGGATGCCGCCAGCAGGAACGCGGTGCCGCGCAGCAGCGAGAGGATCGGTCTGTAGCTTGCGAACATTGTTCAATCCGGCTGGGGTTCGGGGCACAGGTCTGGAGACAGCGGCATTCGGGCTTTTCGGCGGCGTGCCCGAGCTTTTGGAATTGCCCGCAGTACTATCCGCGGCGAAACAGCGCCTCTGCCGCCGACTTGGTGGAGCCCTTGGTCATGAGCTCGGCTTCCAGCCGGGCGATCTCGCCGCGCAGGATGCCGATCCGCTCGGACAATTCATCGACAGAAAGCAGCGACAGATCCTGCCCGATCTCGTGCGGGCGCGCTTTCTTCTTGGGTTCGTCGTCGAAGACCGCCATCGTCGCTCCTCCGTGATTGCCCATTTGCCTGATTTGCCAATGAGCATACATAGGGCAGGGGTATGGATGCAAATGGCCGGCAACAGCTGGCGCTAGAAACCGGCGAAACACGACGGGAAAATTCATGGCGAACGCACAGAAAATTCCGACCAGGATGATGGCGATCGCCATCTCGGAGCCGGGCGGGCCGCGGGTGCTGAAACCGGAAACCCGCGACGTGCCGGTACCCGGCCCTGGCGAGATCCTGATCCGGGTGCGTGCCGCCGGCGTCAACCGGCCCGACGTGCAGCAGCGCAAGGGCGCCTATCCGCCGCCGCCGGGTGCGTCGGATCTGCCGGGCCTGGAAGCGGCGGGCGAAGTCGCCGCCCTCGGCGACGAGATATCGCGCTGGCGCGTCGGCGACCGGGTCTGCGCGCTGACGGCGGGCGGCGGCTATGCCGAATATGTCAAGGTTCATGCCGGCAGCGTGCTGCCGCTGCCCGCCGGCTTTACCTACACCGAAGCGGCGGCGCTGCCGGAAAACTACTTCACTGTTTGGCACAATGTCTTCGAGCGCGGCGGCCTGAAGAGCGGCGAGACGCTGCTCGTGCATGGCGGCTCATCGGGTATCGGAACGACGGCGATCCAGCTTGCTGCCGCTTTCGGCGCTTATGTCGTCACCACCGCCGGCAGCAAGGAGAAATGCGACGCCTGCCTCAAGCTCGGCGCCGACCGGACGGTCAACTACCGCGAGGAGGACTTCGTCGCCGCGGTCAAGGAGGCAACCGGCGGCAAGGGCGCCAACGTCATCCTCGACATGGTCGGCGGCGATTATGTCGCGCGAAACTACGAGGCTGCGGCCGTGGAGGGCCGCATCGTCCAGATCGCGACGCAGGGCGGAGCGGTGGCGAGCGCCGATTTCTTCAAAATCATGGCCAAGCGGCTCGTGCACACGGGTTCGCTGCTCAGGCCACGCACGGTGGAGTTCAAGGCGGCAGTCGCGGCTGCGCTGGAGGCGCAGGTTTGGCCGCTGCTCGGCACGCGCAAGGTTGCACCGGTGATGGACACGATCTTCCCGCTCAAGGAAGCCTGGCGGGCGCATGAGCGGATGGAGGAGGGTGAGCACATTGGCAAGATTGTGCTCGATGTCGCCTGACGGCCGGTAAACAGGCTGAACGAAGGCTTAATGGTGCAATGCAACAAACGCATTGCCGCCATGCAAAAGCGTCTGTTCAATTTTTCATCGCCGATGCCTATTTACGCGGCATCGAAACGATGGAGGACTACCATGAACCCGATCCGCGCTTTCCGTAACTGGCGCATGTACAACGAAACCGTGCGCGAACTGAACCGGCTGAACGCTCGTCAGCTCAATGATCTCGGCATCAACCGCGGCGACATAGAGAGAATCGCCCGCCAAGGGCTTTGATCTCGAGCACGATCCTGTCCGAAGACCGGGCGCTGCTTTTCCGCAACGCCGAGCCGCGGTTCGGGATCAAGCCTTAGAAGCCAGAGCCGTAGCAGACGGATTTCCGTCGCCGGTTCCGAGCCCGCCCGACCTTGGTCTGGCGGGCTTTGTCTTTTTGAAGCTTTCGACTGCATGGCTTCATGTGCCGACCCTTCGCGGTCTGCTGGTCGCGCCGCCATGCCGTCCTTGACGCGCGCCTGCCAAAAACATTGCGAAATGGCGAGTGAGCAGTTATATAGACCGCGATTTTCCCATTTTGGTGGCTGTAAACCACCGCCCGCGCGGGAACGCGGGCGAACGAGAAGGATTTTTGTAATGGCCAATACGCTGCTGATGCCAAAAGCGACCGCCGTCTGGCTGGTTGACAACACAGCGCTTTCCTTCGAGCAGATCGCGCAGTTCTGCGGACTGCATCCGCTTGAGGTCAAGGCGATCGCCGACGGCGAATCTGCGCAAGGCATCAAGGGTATGGACCCGATCATGACCGGCCAGCTCACTCGCGACGAGATCGCGCGCGCCGAGAAGGACCCGAACCACCGGCTGAAGCTCTCCGACCCCAAGGTGCGGGTGCCGGAATCCAAGCGCAAGGGTCCGCGCTACACTCCGCTGTCCAAGCGCCAGGACCGGCCCAACGCCATCCTCTGGCTGGTGCGCAACCATCCCGAGCTCAAGGATGCGCAGATTTCCCGCCTTGTCGGCACGACGAAGTCGACGATCGACCAGATCCGCGACAGAAAACACTGGAACTCCGCCAATCTCCAGCCGATGGATCCAGTGACGCTCGGCCTGACGTCGCAGATCGACCTCGACATGGAAATCAACCGCGCCTCGCGCGGCCGCGAGCAGGCGCAGCCGGTCGGCGATACGCTGCTGCCGGCCGCCTTGACCGAACGGCTGGTGCCGGCGCCGGAAAAGCCAAAGGACGAGGATCGCGAACTCGACGCCAACGCCGTCTTCGCCAAGCTCTCGGCGCTGAAGTCGAAGGACAAGGATACGGGCGAAGAGGAATAGAGGTCTCGCATCCAAAACAAAAAGCCCGCTTTCAAGCGGGCTTTTTTTTCGATCTTCCGTGTCAGCTTCGCGCCGCCCGGTCCGGTGCCATGCCGTAGTCCTCGCTGCGTTCCACCGCGCGGTAGAAATCGGCGAGCTGCTTGCCGCGCTCCGGCTTGAAGGTGCGGCCGGCGATGACCACGGAGGCGATGCGGTCGATGCGGAAGGCGCGGAAATCGCCGCGCATCTCGCACCAGGCGACCAAGGTCCACACCTTGCCCCAGAACCACAGGCCGAGTGGGCGGATGTCGCGCGCGGTGCTGCGGCCGGCCTCATCCGAATAGTCGATGGTCAGCACCTGACGTTTCTCGATGGACCGCTCAATCAGGTCGATGGCTTCGCGGGCGGCGTCGCTTACCACCCACATCGGCGTGTGGATCTCGGTGCGGGCGATGCGGTCCTTTTCGGCGTCGGGCAGCACGGCGCCGATCTTGACCAGCGCCTCGTCGGCGGCTCGCGCCATGGCCGCGCCGCCAAAGGCGCGCACCATGCGGGCGCCGGCGACCAGCGCGACGATCTCGTCACGCGTGAACATCAGCGGCGGAAGGTCGAAACCCTCCCTCATCATGTAGCCGACACCGGCCTCGCCGTCGATCGGCACGCCGGTCGACTGCAGGTCGGCGATGTCGCGATAGATGGTCCGCTCGGAAACCTCGAGCCACGTGCCCAGCTTCTGGGCGGTGACCAGACGGCCACCGCGCAGGTGCTGCACGATCTGGAAGAGCCTGTCGGCGCGGCGCATCGTATGGTCCCTCGGCGTCTATTGCTCTAGCCCTTCGCGCTTGCGCCGCGCGGCGACGGAGGCCGCGCCGAAGGACAGTTTCCTCGTTGTCGGCGTGCTTGCGTCGAGCACCCGCCAGAACGGCGCAATGTCGCCCAGCGCCATGCCACGCTCAAGATCCTCGTTGGCGGCCTCGGCGACGGTACGCAGATGATAGCCGATGGTGACCGGACATGTCACCTCGGCACCGTGCTCGATGGCGAGCGCGGTGCGCAAAGCCCGGATATCCATATCCATGCCTTCGGGGATGGCGCAGATGAATGCATCGACCTGGCGAGCTGTGGGAACCAGCATCGGCTGGCCTTCGACGACATCAGCGATGGTGCGTGGCGACGGTGTTATGCCGTTGATGCCAGGCGTGTTCAGCCTGTCGGTCCAGCTTTTCATCGATCGTCCTCTCGGCCGTCCGTCTCTGACGGCCATCCCACTATGGCACGAGCCTCCTGACACCATACTGTCAGGAGGCTTCAGCATGCCTGTTTATCGCCGGGCCGCATCCAAACGCCGGGCAGAAAGATTGCCTCAATTGCCGCCATTGTGGCGGTCGCCATACATGTCCGGCCAGCCAATATCCTTGCGGATGTCCGCCGGCAGGGTCTTCATGAAACGCTGGGTGCGGATCTCATTGCGCATCGTCCGGATCTTGCCGACATAGTGCTGCACGCTACGCAGAATGGTAAAACCGTTCATGGCTGGTCTCCTCTCTTTCGATGCAGGCACTATCGCACACCCCTACTGACAGCAGTCTGTCAGGAGGGTGCGGCTCTCGCGACCGGCGTTCCGATTTGTCCACCGAAGTGATCGAACAGTGCTGAAAAGAGGCGTGCCGCGGTGGAAAGACCGCGATCGCGGAGCCGCTTTGACAGCCAGCCGCGATGCTGATCAAAGGCTGCATGTCGAAACTTCTCGCGCTCGTCATCATCGCCATGATGGTCATCCAGCTCATCAAGCCGCTCGGCTGGCCGGGGCTGAAGCGGCGCAGCGATTTCTGGAAGCTGGCGCTGTTGGCTATGGCGGCGATTTCGATTACGGCGGTGCTCGGACACTGGACGTAATGCATGTCGCGCAAAAGTGTGCAGCGGTTTTGCGCCAACGACATACATAAAACAAAGAACCTAAAGTAGCGTCGCATGAGGCCAATCGAACGCGACGCGCTTTAGTGCCGGCAGCCGCTACGCGACGCCCGGTTCGTTGGCGAGCACCAAGCCGGCCAGATGTTCCGCCCAGGCGCGGTAGCCGGCTTCCGAAGCATGAAATCCATCCGACGCAAAGCCGGCCTCGGCGTCGGTGATCGGCAGGCGGGGCGCCGGTATGGCGCCGCGCTCGAGGCAAAGGCGCTCGCCCATCCGGTTCATCTCGCCGGCGCGGATCTCGAGGATCTTGCCGAGCAGCGGCGGCATTGCCGGCGCCCGGGTGAACTCCAGCACCGGCGACCACACCACGCGCGCCTCCGGCCATTTGGCGCGCAGCGCGTAGAGCAGGCCGCCAAAATCGCGCTTGAAGCGCGGTACCGAATGAAAATTCTTGGTGTCGTTGGTGCCGATGGCGAGCACGATATGCGTCCACGGATCGGCCGACAGATTGGGCAGCACATGATCGCGGATCTGGCCAGAGGTTGCCGAGTTGAAGCCGGCTGCCCGCCAGCGCACGGTGCGGCCGGTGCGTTGCGCAATTAGAACGGCCAGTTGCGCGGCCAATCCGTTTTCGGAATTGCCGATGCCGACTGAGGCGGCGGAGGAATCGCCGAGCACCAGCAGCGAGATTGCCGGCGCCTGGCCTGATATCTCGTGCATGACCGGACCTTGTGCCGGCAGCATGCGGGTGGTGCGGCGACGCACGCCAAGTCCTTGCCAGACATAGACCGGAAAGGCGAGCCAGGTGAGAAGGGTCGGAAAGCGCCGCATGGCAAATCCCTTTTAGGGCACAGCGAACAGCACTTAGCGCATGTTGCACTGAAGGTGAACGACCTTGCAGCGACAGCCTGTCGCCTCAATGGCAGCAGTCATGCGTCCCGGATTGGTCTTCATACTCGTCATGCAGCCGCACCCAGTCGGCGAGGCTATGATGCGGCCCGGTTTCGTTGCGGCCTTTCGGCGTCAGGTCGAGATAGTGATAGGCGCCGATCAGCGGATCGCCGCCTCTGGAGCGCGAGATGAAAGTCAGGAAGATGTCGCCTTTCTCGTCGCGATAGAACACGCTGGTGCCGGGAAGGTCCTTCGATCTCCGCGCGCGCCGCTCGAAATTGTAGGTCGTGTCGCCGGCCGCGATCTGCTTGTCGGTGAATGACACCTGCATATCGAAGTTGAAGTCCGAGGCGTAGGACGACACCCAGTCGAATTTCCAGCCCATGCGCTGCTTGTAGGGCAGAAGCTCGGCCAGCGGCGCCCGCGCCACCACGACAAGCGAAACATCGTGGTGCCTGAGATGCTGGTTGGCGCCGTCGATGTGGTCGGCAAGGAACGAGCAGCCCTCGCAACGATAATCGGCGCCCGGCCCGAACATGAAATGGTAGACGATCAACTGGCTGTTGCCGCCAAACAGGTCGGGCAGTTTCTTTGGCCCTTGCTCGGTCTCGAAGACGTAGTCCTTGCGGATCTTCAGCCACGGCAATTCGCGGCGTTCGGCGGCGACGCGGTCGCGAAAGCGCGTCAATTCCTTTTCGCGCGCCAGATGCGCCTTGTGCGCCTGATACCAGTCTTCCTGCGAAACGGTCTTGTTGTTTGGCATAGGTCTGCTCCTCTTTTCACGGAGGACGTTCGGCAGCGAGGAATGCCGACACCGAGCTGCATTTCAGTTGCAAGAAAATTGCAGCCCTTGCTGCTTTCAAGCAAAACCCGGGCACGTGGCCCGGGTCGGGAGAAACGCAAGATGGATTCGGTTAAGCGGCTTGCTCCAGCGACGGCTGCCATTGTCCAAGCGCTGCCAGATGGTTCATGTGGGCGCGATGGGCGAAGGCGGCCTGCGCGGCGGCAACGTTCGCCGCCTTGCCGCTCCAGGCCTTCTGCGGAGCGGCCTGCAAGGCGCGGCCGTAGGAGAAGGTCAGCTTCCACGGATGCGGGCCGATGGCGTTGATGGCGTTGAGGTTGGCGGTCGCTTGCTCGTCCGATTGTCCGCCCGAAAGGAAGGCGATGCCTCCGATCGCGGCTGGCACCGTCTCGCGGAACAGTTTTATCGTCCTTTCGGCGACCTCGTCGGGGCTGCTGACCTTGCCCGATTTCTTGCCGGCGAGAACCATGTTTGGCTTCAGGATGGTGCCTTCGAGGACGACGCGGGCCGCATAGAGCTCGGTGTATAGCTTTGTCAGTGTCGCCTTGCTGATCTCGTAGCAAGTGTCGATGTCATGAGCGCCGTCCATCAGCACCTCCGGCTCGACGATCGGCACGATGCCGGCTTCCTGGCAAAGCGCGGCGTAACGGGCGAGCGCATGGGCATTCGAGCCGATCGAGGTGGCGGAAGGCACCCCCTTGGAAACATCGATGTCGATTACCGCGCGCCATTTGGCAAAGCGGGCGCCAAGCTTGTAATAGTCGGCGAGGCGTTCGCGCAGGCCGTCCAGGCCTTCGGTGATGGTATCGCCGGGAAATCTTGCCAGAGGCTTGGCGCCGGCGTCGACCTTGATGCCGGGAATGGCGCCTGATGCCTTGATGATGTCGACCAGCGGCGTGCCGTCGGCGGCCTTCTGGTGGATGGTCTCGTCATAGAGGATAACGCCGGAAATGTACTTGGTCATTGCATCGCTGGCGCGGAACATCATCTCGCGATAGTCGCGGCGGCTGTCGGCGGTCGACTCGACGCCGATGACGTCGAAGCGCTTCTTGATAGTGCCGGAGCTCTCGTCGGCAGCCAGCAGGCCCTTGCCGTTGGCCACCATCGCGGCGGCAATGTCCTCGAGACGTTCGCTCATCGTGCTTCTCCTGAAAGAATTGACCCGTACCCAGCAGACCACCAGAGCAACGCAGGTTCAAGTCGAACCCTTTCGTCGGAGAAGCGCGAATCGATTGAAAATCGCGAGCGCACTGCTTCGCGCTGTTATTAACGCCGCGCTCAGCGCTTCAAGACGTCGACGCCGGGCAAGGGCTTGCCTTCCATCCATTCGAGGAAAGCGCCGCCGGCCGTCGAGACATAGGTGAAATCATCGCTGACGCCGGCATGGTTGAGGGCGGCCACCGTATCGCCGCCGCCGGCCACCGAGACCAGCCTGCCGGCCTTGGTGCGCGCTGCCGCGTGCCTGGCCGTCGCCACCGTCGCATGGTCGAACGGCTCGATCTCGAAGGCGCCGAGCGGCCCGTTCCAGACCAACGTCGCGGCACGGTCGATCCATTCGGCAATGGTTTTCACGGTTTTCGCGCCGACATCGAGGATCATGCCGTCGGCTGGTACGTCTGCAATGGCGACGGTCTCGCTTGCGGCACCGGCCTTGAACTCCCTGGCGACAACGGCGTCGGCGGGCAGGATGATGGCGCAGCCGGCCTCGGCCGCCTCGATCATGATCTGCTTGGCGGTGGTCGCGAGATCGTGCTCGCACAAGGATTTCCCGACGTCGGTGCCGCGTGCCGCGAGAAACGTGTTGGCCATGCCGCCGCCGATGACCAGCGCGTCGACCTTCTTCACCAGGTTCATCAACAAGTCGATCTTGGTCGAGACCTTGGCCCCGCCGACAATGGCGACAACCGGGCGGACGGGATTGCCGAGGCCCTTTTCCAGCGCATCGAGCTCGGCCTGCATGGTGCGCCCGGCGAAGGCCGGCAGCACGTGCGCCAGCCCTTCCGTCGACGAATGGGCGCGGTGCGCAGCGGAGAAGGCGTCGTTGACGAAGATGTCGCCGTTGGCGGCGAGCTTTTCGGTGAAGGCCGGGTCGTTCTTCTCCTCGGCTTTGTAGAAGCGGGTGTTCTCGAGCAGCAGCACATCGCCGCTTTCCATGGCGGCGACGGCGCTCGCGGCCTTGTCGCCGATGCAGTCGGTGGCAAAGCCAACCGGGCGGCCGAGCACGTCCGCCGTCGCCTTGGCGATCGGCTCGAGCGAGAATTCCGGCGCCGGTCCATCTTTGGGACGACCGAAATGTGCAAGCAGGATGACCTTGGCGCCCTTGCCGGACAGCTCGGCGATGGTCGGTACAATGCGCTCGATGCGGGTGGCGTCGGTGACCTTGCCCTCAGTGACGGGAACGTTGAGGTCGACACGCACCAGCACACGCTTGCCGCTGATATTGCCGATGTCGTCCAGTGTCTTGAAGTCGGCCATGCTGATCCCTTTCGCGAAAAATCGCGGGGACCTTACCCCGCATCAACGACGATGCAAGACCTGCCTGACGGTTCTGCTTAAGGGTTCACGGAAAATGTGATCGCGTGTCGAAGATGAAGCGCCCAGCGGGAGCGAGATGGGCAGCAATGGCGCGAAACGCGCCGACATATGGCTTTACCGGTTGCGCACCACAATGCATGCGCCGCCGACGCTGTGCAGCTTCTGGCAAATATCGTCGGCCTTGGCTTTGGTGTCGGCGCCGATCCGCACCGCATAGATGCCGCGCCTGCCGATCGGTGTGCGCACCCGGCTGACCACCGGATTGCGACCGCTGAGCAAGGCTGGAAACCGCCGTCTCACATTGCTCCACTGATTGAGCGCCGCGGCGCGGCGGAAATTGCCGGCCACCTGCACGCCCCATGGCTTGATGTTGATCGACGACATCGGCACGGTTCTGGACATGATCACCGGCAGCGTGCGGCAGGCGGCAGCGAAGCTCGCCTTCTTGTCGAGCGGCCGGATGACGCCGGCATACGCGGCATCGGTGAACCTGTCGGCCGGCTCGCCCATGACGTCCAAAACGTAGCTTTCGGTCTCCATCGGCAAGAAGCCGCCGGAATTCAGCCAGCGCGTCACCCGGCTCTCGCCGGCATTGTATGCGGCTGCGGCGAGGCCCAGATTGCCAAAGCCGGTCTTCATTTCGGCGAGGTATTTTGCCGAGGCCGGGATAGCCTGCTCGATATCGAACGAATTGGCGAGCCCGCGCATCTTGGCGGTACCCGGCATGAATTGGGCGATACCCTCCGCACCGACGGGGCTGACCGCATTGGGATCGAAGCGACTCTCCTTCCAGATCAGCCGGGCAAAGAAATCCCGGGGCAGGCCGTTCTGGTCGGCATGCGTCTCGATAAGATCGCAAACTCGATCGATCAGCTTCTGCTTGGCGGGCCGCGGCGGATCGGCCTGGACGGCTGTCGCCCAGCCCAGCCAGCAAATGACAACCAGCGTCGCCCCAAGCAAACGCCGCATCGAACTACTCCGCCGCGGCTTTGCCGTGTTGGCCAAACCGCCGTTCGATGTAGTCGGAAACCATTTTCTCGAAATCCGCGGCGATCGACGGGCCGCGCAGGGTCGCCGCCTTCTTGCCGTCGACGAACACCGGGGCGGTCGGCGTCTCACCGGTTCCGGGCAGCGAAATGCCGATATCGGCATGTTTGGATTCACCCGGACCGTTGACGATGCAACCCATCACCGCGACCTTGAGGTTCTCGACGCCGGGATATTGTTCGCGCCACACCGGCATGTTCTTGCGCAGGTCGGCCTGGATGTTCTGGGCAAGCTCCTGGAACACGGTCGAGGTCGTGCGGCCGCAGCCCGGGCAGGCGGCGACGATCGGCACGAACTGCCGGAAGCCCATGGTCTGCAACAGTTCCTGCGACACCTGCACTTCGCGTGTGCGGTCGCCGTTCGGCTCCGGCGTCAGCGAGATGCGGATGGTGTCGCCGATGCCTTGCTGGAGCAGGATGCCCATCGCAGCCGATGATGCGACAATGCCTTTCGAGCCCATGCCGGCCTCTGTCAGGCCGAGGTGCAGCGCATGGTTGGAACGGGTGGCGAGCTCGGTGTAGACGGCGATCAGATCCTGCACGCCGCTGACCTTGGCCGAGAGGATGATTTTCTCGCGCGCAAGGCCAATCTCTTCGGCCATTTCGGCCGACAGGATCGCCGACTGCACGATCGCTTCGCGCGTCACTTCCTGCGCGGTCAGCGGAAAGCCTTGGGCCTGGTTGTCATCCATCAGCCGGGTCAGCAGCTCCTGGTCGAGCGAACCCCAGTTGACGCCGATGCGCACCGGCTTGTCGTATCGGATCGCCATCTCGACGATCGCCGCGAACTGCCGATCCCTCTTGTCCTTGAAACCGACATTGCCGGGGTTGATGCGGTACTTGGCCAAGGCCTCAGCGCAGGCCGGATGATCGGCCAGGAGCTTGTGGCCGATGTAATGGAAATCGCCGACCAGCGGCACGTCGATCCCGAGCCGCTCCAGTCGCTCGCGGATGGCCGGCACAGCGGCAGCGCTTTCGTCGCGATCGACCGTTATGCGCACGATCTCGGAGCCGGCGCGATGCAGTGCCGCCACTTGCGCCACCGTCTGGTCGACATCGGCCGTGTCGGTGTTGGTCATCGACTGGACGACGACTGGGGCGCCGCCGCCGACCATCACGCCGCCGACGTCGACACCGACCGACCTGCGGCGCGGGAAGGGTGAGGAAAAATATCCGGTCATGCCGGCTGCCTTTAATCTTGAAGGTCCGGGCATGAGGTGGAGGAGCAAAGATGGCTTGTCAATGGCGACTGGCGCGCAGACCTAGCAAATCGGAAATGACAAGACGGCAGCTTGCCGCAAATCCATAAGCGTTTCCGGCAGCATAGAGACATGCCACCGGAAAGAAATCGCGCGCCAGGCGGCGCAGCTAGTCCTGGATGGGCGTCAGTGCGTCGTCGGTTTCGCCTTCAGTTTTTCAATCTCGTCCTTGAGCGCCAGCTTGCGCCGCTTGAGATTCACGATTTCGAGGTCGTCTACCGACGGATGGGTCATCGCATCGTCGATTTCGCGTTCGATGTCGCCGTGTTTCCGCTGCAGCTCATCAAGATGGGATGCAAGAGACATGATTGGTTCTCCCTTTCATGGTTTCCTCGGATTGCAGCCGTCATGGCACGTCCACCGCAGGCTCGCTTCTGTGACGGCATAATGACAGTGTGCCACCATCGCGCACCGATGTCGAATGCTGCGTGGTAGCATTCCACGACAATATGAAATGTGGTATGGGCTGCGCGCCGGTGCAAGAAGACCCCCGGTCCCGCCCAATCAGGCCCATAGTTTGGGCGCCGCAGACGTGCAGACGGTAAAAATGTCCGATCAGGAACAGGCAGATATCCGCCTCGAATATTCCCGGCTGAAGCAGGAACACGCCGATTTGGACGCGGCCATCAATGCGATGATCGCCATGAATTGCGACCCGCTGCAGATCCAGCGCATGAAGAAAAAGAAGCTTTTCCTGAAGGACAGGCTGATGGCGCTGGAAGACAAGATCATTCCAGACATTATCGCTTGAATGGACGCCGGCGCTGGCCTGCTGAAAAGGCGGCCTATGCCGCGATCGAAAGCCGCGCGGCGCGCTCGAGCAACAGCTCTATCAGGTCATCGGTCTTTTCGGTCGAGGTATCGATGGGAACCACCAGGCACATCGTCGCCTCGACCCTGCCCGGCGCCGAAAAGACCGGCGCGGCCAGGCATTTCGTGTAGGCATCGACAAGGCCGGAGGTGACGCAGTAGCCGGCCGACTTGGCCACCGCGATATCGGCTATGAAATCGTCGAGCTGCAACCTGCGGCCGTCCGGCAGTACGAGGTCGTCTTCCGAGACCATATCCTCGATCGCTGCCCTGTCGAAGCCGGCGAGGAGCAGCCGCCCGGAAGCTGTCCAGGGAAGCGGTATTTGCAGACCCGTCGCCGAGCTGATCCTGAATGGCCTGGTTCCCGGGCTTGAATGGACGATGGTGTAGCGGCCGCTTTGCAGCATGCACAGCTCCGAGGTCTCGCCGGACTCGCGTGACAGATGGTCGACTTCCTGCCGCCCTCGCCTGAGCAGGTCGTTGCCCCGCACATAGTCCATTCCGTAGAGATAGAGCTTCTTTCCAAAATAGACCCGATTGCCGTCTCCGGCCATCTCCAGCAGGCCTGCGTCGACCAGCGAGCGCACCAGCGTATAGGTCGTCGACCGCGGTGCGTTCACCCCTCTGGCAAGATCGCCAATGCCGATCGCGCGCTGGGTCGCGTGGAGAAACTCCAGAATCTGGAGGACCCGGTTGAGGCCCTTCTCCCGCGAGCCCGAATTCTTGTCTTCGTCCAGACCGGCGTCCGGTCGAGCGGCCAAGGCATTGCCTTCTTGCATTATCGATTCCTGATGTTAATCTGTCTTGTACAGAGTACAGGCGTCCCTTGTAAGGGACAATGACGTCAGTTGCAACCGATGCCTGCGCTGCTGGTCCAACGGGGAACACAACACGAAGGAGGTCGCCGTGAACGACACATCCAAAAGGCGTGAATTTCTGAAACTGGGAATGGCCGGGCTTGCAACGGCCGGAGTGATGAGTGCCGCCACTGCGGTCGATGTCCAGAAAGCTGCGGCCCAGGCAGCGCCTGACAGCCTGCTGCGCACCGTTCTCGAGCGCGGCAAGGTGATCGTCGGCACCGGCAGCACCAACGCGCCCTGGCACTTCGAGAACGATGCCGGCGAACTGGTGGGCATGGACATAACCATGGGTCGCATTCTCGCCAAGGGGCTTTTCGACGATCCGACCAAAGTCGAATTCGTCATGCAGGATCCGGCTCAGCGCATTCCGAACGTGACCACCAACAAGGTCGACATCACCATCCAGTTCATGACCATGACCGCCCAGCGCTCGCAGCTGATCCACTTCTCCAGGCCCTACTATGTCGAAGGCATCGCCTTGCTGACCCTTCCGAACGCCGAGAATAAGACCTTCGACAAGCTTCTTGCCGCCGGTTCGGCGACCCGGATTTCCATCCTGCAAAACGTCGATGCCGAGGCAAACGTGCGCATCGTCCTGCCGGAGGCGCAGGTGATGCAGATAGACACGCAGGCCAACGTGCTGCAGGCACTGGAATCGAAGCGATCCGACGCCGCCGCCGTCGATCTGTCGACGGTCCGCTGGCTCGCCTCGCGCAATCCGGACAAATACTTCGATGCCGGCAAGAGTTGGTTCTCGATGCTTTATGGTGCCGCACTGCGGCAGGGCGACCTCGACTGGCTGACCTTCGTCAACCAGACCTTCACCATCGCCATGTTCGGCCATGAAACGGCACTCTACGACGCTGCGTTCAAGGATTATTTCGGACAGGAGCCGCCGGCCCGCCATCCTGGATTCCCGGTTATCTGATCCATCAGGCGGAAGGATGCCTCCGGCGCCCTTCCGCCTCGTTCCCGGACTGTCGGCACTAAGCAGGACGCATGGGCTATACCCTCAACTTCAACCTGATCTGGCGGCATTTCGACAAGCTCTGGGGGGGGCTGCTGCTCAGCCTTGAGCTGGCTGTCATCTCCATCGCGATCGGCATCGTCATCGGGCTGCTTCTGGCGGTCTGGTACGTGTCGGCCGGGCGAGCGGTGCGGACCGTCATCGCGGGCTATGTCGAGTTCATCCGCAACGTGCCGCTGATCCTGCTCGTCTACCTGGTCTTCTACGGCCTGCCGACCGTGGTCGATATCGCCTACAGCGCGCAAACCTCGTTCATTGCCACGCTGTCGCTCTACAGCGGCGCCTATCTGGTCGAGGTATTTCGCTCGGGGCTCGAGGCGGTGCCGCGCGGACAGCTCGACGCCGGCAAGGCAATCGGCCTGACACCATGGCAAAGGCTGCTCCATGTGCGCCTGCCGACGATGCTGCGCATAACGCTGCCGGCGCTTTCCAACACTTTCATATCGCTCTTCAAGGACACGTCGGTGGCGTCGGTCATTTCGGTACCCGAGCTCACCTATGGCGCCCAGTGGATCAACTTCAACACGTTCCGCATTGTCGAGGTCTATCTGGTGGTGACTGCGATGTACCTGTTGACCGGCTACGCGCTGCTTTTCGCGCTGCGGCTGGTCGAGCGCCGGTTCAAGGCGGCGCGCTGACATGCTGAGCCAGATCATCTACGCCTTGCCGTTCCTCGCCCAAGGCTTTGCCGTAACCTTGTGGGTGTCGCTGCTGGTCGTAGTGTTATCGCTTATCGCCGGCGTGCTGATGGGTGTCGGCCTCGTCTATGGTCCGGCTCCGCTGCGCTGGGCAGTGCGCATCTTCAGTGACACCATACGTGGCATTCCGATCCTGGTGCTGATCTTCTTCGTCTATTACGGCCTGCCCGCGGTGGGACTGCATCTTGAGTCCTTTTGGGCGGCCGTACTCGCCCTCACCCTCTTCAAGACCGCACAAGTCGTCGAGTATCTCAGGGGCGCCGTCGGCTCGATTCCCAAGGGTCAGTCCGAGGCGGCGATGGCGATCGGGCTGACCTTCCGCCAGCGGCTGGCCTACGTCATTTTTCCGCAAGCGTTCAGGCGCTTCCTGCCGCCCTGGATCAACGGCGTCACCGACGCGGTGAAAGGCAGCGCGCTGGTCTCGCTGCTCGGCATCACCGACCTGATGCAAGCGATCAACCAGGTCATCGGCCGCACCTATGAGGCGATGCCGCTCTACCTCCTCGGCGCGCTCGTCTACTTCGCTGTCAACTACGCCCTCTCCTTGGCCAGCCGGCGGCTGGAGCGGCGTTTCTCCTTCATCCGGGAATAACAAGATGTCCAAAGCCTCGCACGCAAATCCGGCGCTTCTCGATATCTCCGAGGTCTCCAAAGCCTTTGGATCGGTCGAGGTCCTGCGCTCTGTAAGCCTCAAGGTGACACGCGGCGAGGTGGTGACAGTCATCGGGCCATCCGGCAGCGGCAAGACCACGCTGCTGCGCTGCGTCAACTTCCTGGAGAGCTATGATAACGGCTCGATCCGTATCGACGGTAAAGAGGTCGGCTACCGCGAGGCGGGAACACGCCAGCGACGCAGCGAGCGCGACCTGGCGGCGATGCGCGCCGAGACCGGAATGGTGTTCCAGAGCTTCAATCTGTTTCCGCATTTGACTGCGGCCGGCAACATCATGCTCGGCCTGCGCAAGGTGCGCGGCAAGAGCAATGCCGAGGCCCGCACCATTGCCGAGCACTGGCTCGGCCGGGTCGGGCTCGCCCACAAGGCCGACAGTCTGCCGGCCGAGCTTTCCGGCGGCCAGCAGCAGCGCGTCGGCATCGCCCGCGCTGTGGCGATGGAGCCGAAGATCCTGCTCCTCGACGAAATAACCTCGGCGCTCGACCCCGAACTGGTTGGCGAGGTGCTCGAGGTCGTACGCAGCCTCGCCGAAGACGGCATGACGATGCTGATGGTCACGCACGAGATGGCTTTTGCACGCGATGCATCGAGCCGCATCGTTTTCATGGCGGATGGCGGCGTCAGTGCCGTCGGACCTCCCGCCGAGATCCTGGCTGCGGACTTCGACAATGAACGCCTTCGCAGCTTCCTGGCGCGGTTTCGCGCCTCGCATTTTTGACACCGGACGGCGAAAGCTGTCGCAAGGAGCTTTTATGACGCCTTACATCCGGCTCGCGGAATTGGGCCTGACGCTGCCCGAGCCGCCGAAGCCCATCGCCAACTTCGTCACCTATGCCGAGAGCGGACGGCTGATCTTCCTCTCCGGCCAGGGGCCGTTGCGCGCTGATGGCGCGCTCTGCACCGGCAAGGTTGGCGAGGATGTCTCCGTGGAGGAGGCCTATGGGCATGCCCGTCTCACCGGCCTGAACCTGCTCGCCGTCATGCATGCCGCGGCCGGCGACCTCGGCCGCATCGTGCGCGTCGTCAAGCTGCTTGGCTTTGTCAATGCAACGCCGACATTCAGCGAGCACCCCAAGGTGGTGAATGGCTGTTCCGATCTTTTCGCGGCCGTCTTTGATACGCTTGGCGGACACGCCCGTTCCGCGATCGGTGTCGGCTCGCTGCCGGGCAACATCACAGTTGAAATCGAGGCGGTCGTCGAGATCGCCGCCTGAAAACAGGATCTACAGAGATGACGACCTATGCCGCTGACCGTTCCAATACGACAATCCGCGAACGGCTCGGCCTTCGCCCGATCATTAATGTTTCCGGAACGATGACGGCGCTCGGCGCTTCGATCATCGTGCCGGAAGCGATTGCCGCAATGTCGGAAATCGCCTCGCAATGGGTCGAGATGGACGATCTGCAGCGCGCCGCAAGCACGGTGATTGCACGCCTCACCGGCGGCGAGGCCGGCTTTATCACCGCATGCTGCGCCAGCGGCATAACCATGGCGATTGCCGGCGCGATGACCGGAACCAGCCTTCTTGCGATCGAGCGGCTGCCGGACGACACCGAGGGCCTCAAATCGGAGGTCATCGTCCAGCTTGGCCACATCGTCAATTATGGCGCGCCGATCGACCAGTCGATCCGGCTTGCCGGAGCCAAGGCAGTGCCCGCCGGCACGGTCAGCGTTACGCAGGACTATCATGTAGGCGAGGCGATCCAGGACCGGACGGCGGCAGCCCTCTACGTCGTCGCGCACCACACCGTGCAATACGGCATGCTCTCGCTCGAAGAGTTCTGCGAGATCTGCCACGCCAAGGGCGTGCCGGTGATCGTCGACGCCGCCTCGGAATACGATTTGCGCGGCTTTCTGGCGCGCGGCGCCGACATTGTCGTCTATAGCGGGCACAAATTTCTCTCAGGGCCGACAAGCGGCGTCGTTGCCGGCCGCAAGGATCTGGTGCGGGCCGCCTATCTCCAGAACCGCGGCGTTGCGCGGGCCATGAAGGTCGGCAAGGAGAGCATTGCCGGCACCATGGCGGCCCTGGAAGCCTGGGAACGGCGCGACCATGCCGGCATCCGCCAGCGGGAAGAAGCCGCACTGCATCTGTGGCAAACCGCATTGCAGGGCCTGCCCGGCATCGCAGCAAACATCATTCCCGATCCGACCGGAAATCCTCTCGAGCGCCTGCAGGTGTTTGTTGCGCCCGAAAGCCGGTTCACCGCCGCCGGGCTGGTCTCGGCACTGGCGGCGGGTTCGCCCCCCATTATCGTTCGCAACCACGAGGTCGAGCGCGGCCACTTCTTCCTTGATCCGTGCAATCTGCACCCCGGCGAGGCGGAGATCGTCGCCGAGCGCCTGCGGGCGGTGTTGAGCGCTGCTGAGCGGCCCGCGGATGCGATGAAGTCCGCTCGCAAGCAGTCTGCCGGGGCTTTGCGCTGGCCGGATTAGGTAGCGATGGCGCCATTCGCCCGAGTGCGGGACGCTCCTATCCTTGCGGCTCCCCTCGATTTCCGCTAATGCGCGCGTTTGCCGCCGGGGAGCAGAAGCTTGGACAATCACCGCGCCGACGTCGCCATCATCATGGGCAGCCAGTCCGACTGGGCGACGATGCGCCACGCCGCCGAAACGCTTGAGGCGCTTGGCATTCCGCACAAGCGGCTGATCGTCTCGGCCCACCGCACTCCCGACCGGCTCTATGACTTCGCCAAGGGCGCCAAGGGCGCCGGCTACAAGGTGATCATCGCCGGTGCCGGCGGTGCGGCGCATCTGCCGGGCATGACGGCAGCGATGACGCCACTGCCGGTGTTCGGCGTGCCGGTGGAATCGAAGACGCTGTCCGGCCAGGATTCGCTGCTTTCGATCGTGCAGATGCCGGCCGGCATTCCGGTCGGCACTTTGGCCATCGGCAAGGCCGGCGCTGCCAACGCCGCCCTTCTGGCCGCCGCGGTGCTGGCGCTGAGCGACGAAAAGCTTGCCGCCCGGCTGGACAGCTGGCGCGCCGCGCAGACCGCCAAGGTGGCCGCCGAGCCGACGGACACGCCGTGAGCCGGCCCGCCGGATCGACCATCGGCATCATTGGCGGCGGCCAGCTCGGCCGCATGCTGGCGATTGCCGCGGCCCGCCTCGGCTACCGCATCGTCGTGCTGGAGCCGCAGCCGGACTGCCCGGCGGCACAGGTCGCCAACCGGCAGATCGTCGCCGCCTATGACGACGCGGCCGCGCTCGGCGAGTTGGCTGCGGCCAGTGCCGTCGTTACTTACGAATTCGAGAACGTTCCGGTTGCGGCCGCCGCGGCACTTGCCACCACGGTCCCGGTCTATCCGCCGGCACGCGCACTGGAAGTGGCTCAGGACCGGCTGGCGGAAAAGAAATTCCTCAACGGCATCGGCATACCGACCGCGGATTTCAGCCCCGTCGACAATGACGAGGAACTGACGGCCGCGCTGAAAAAGTTCAACGGCAGCGGCATATTGAAGACGCGCCGGATGGGCTATGACGGCAAGGGCCAGCGTGTCTTCCGCAACATGGAAACAGGCGGCTTTGCCGGCACTTGCGAGGCGATGGGCAACGTGCCGTTGATCCTGGAATCATTCGTCGCCTTCGAGCGCGAGATTTCGGTGATCGCCGCGCGCGGCATCGACGGTTCGCTCGCCGCCTACGATCCGGCCTGGAATGTCCATCGCAACGGTATTCTTCACAGTTCGACGCTGCCGGCCGGGGTGAAGTCCGACACGGCGGCTGCGGCTCAAACGGCGGCGGCCGAGATACTTGCAGCGCTCGACTATGTCGGCGTCATCGGCGTCGAATTCTTTGTCCTGGCCGACGGTTCGCTGCTGGCCAACGAGATTGCGCCGCGCGTCCACAATTCCGGTCACTGGACGGAGGCCGCCTGCACCATCTCGCAATTCGAGCAGCACATCCGCGCCGTCGCCGGCCTGCCGCTGGGAAATCCCGCACGGCAGTTCGACTGCGTCATGGAAAACCTGATCGGCGACGACATCCGGCGCGTTCCTGAACTTCTCGCCGAGCCCGATCTGATGCTGCACCTCTATGGCAAGGCCGAGGCGCGGCCCGGCCGCAAGATGGGCCATTTCACGCGCGTGAGCCGCCGCAGCTAGAGCATGATCCCGAAAAGTGGAATCCGGTTTTCGGGAACGATCATGCTCAAACAAAAGTTAGAACCTACGCTTACTGGATGTCGCCGCTCTCGTCCTCGTCGGGGCTGGCGCAGCTCACATCGCCTTCCGCGTAGGTCGAATCGGCGGTGAGCTGTTTGGTGCGGTCGTCGGTCAGCCGCGTCAGGCATTCCGATATCAGCATCGGATAGATCGAGCCGCCTTCGCTGTCCGCGGCGGAATAGCTGCATTCCGCGTCGCGAAAGGCGATCCACGCGCGCTGCGCCGTCTGCAACAGCTTCCTGGCTTTTGCATCGCTTGCGCTGATGAGCTCCTGGTAGGCCTTGTTGAGTTTGGCGTCGGCGGATTTGTAGTCCGCGTCGGCGCAGATGTTCATCATCTGCTGGCTGTCGTCGTTGCGGTCGCATTCCTGCGCATGGGCAACAGAACCTGCCGCAAGGACGGCAAGACAGGCGGACACAAGAATTCGGCGCATGATGATCTCCAATTCGCAACCGCATCATTCCAGCCGTCTCAAGCCCGCGCAATGCCGCAAGGCGCCGTTGGCGGGTATTTCGATGATACGAAACGGTCCGTATCGTTTAGGCAACGCGCTTGCGGTTGACACGGGCAAGGCTCCTCGTCTATGAGCCACGCACAGTTCAAAGGCGCGTCTGTGGGCGCGCCTTAATAGTTCGGCCCGGGACCGGGCCCAGACCGACGGGCAAGACCATGAAGATCAAGAATTCGCTCAAGGCGTTGAAGGCGCGTCACCGCGACAACCAGCTGGTTCGTCGCAAGGGCCGCGTCTACATCATCAACAAGACCGCTCCGCGCTACAAGGCGCGCCAGGGTTGAGTTTTTGACCGGAGGCTGCGTGCCTCCGTGCGCATGATACGCCTCTCACGCTAAATTCAGTTTGACGATCCGGCGTCGGGGGCTAGATTCCCGCGATGCGGATTCTTTTTGCATTTTTCACGGCTTTCTTCGTTTCCAGCGCTGTCTCGCTGCCGGCGTGGGCTGAAGATCCGACAGCAAATCGGCCGACAGCACCTCCGGTTGTGATGACGAAACAGGCGCGGCTCGATCAGCTGTTTGCCGATCTCAAGCGCGAACGCAACGAAAAGGCGGCCGAGCGCATCGCCGGGCGCATCGGCAGCGAGTGGTCCCAGTCGGGCAGTGCCTCGATCGACCTGATGATGCAATGGTCGCAAAAGGCGACTGAAAACCAGGAATTCGATGTTGCGCTCGATTTCCTCGATCAGGTGGTAACCCTGCAGCCGACCTATGCGGAAGGCTGGAACCGGCGCGCCACGGTTCATTTCATGATGAAGAACTACGGGAAGTCGATGTCGGACATCGACCGTACCCTGCAGCTCGAACCACGCCATTTCGGCGCGCTTTCCGGCCTGGCCCAGATCATGGCCGAAACCGGCCACAAGCAGTCGGCGCTCGAGGCCTGGCAGCGCGTTCTCGGCATCTATCCGATGATGCGCAGCGCCCAGGACCAGGTCGCCGCACTTTCCGAAGAGCTTGCCGGCGAAGGCATTTGAGACCAGTAAGGGAATAGGGGAGTAAGGCAGTATGTGAGTGGTGTAGATGCACTCCGGAACACATCCCCTACTCCCCTATCGGCCCGATCTATGCCGCTTGCTTCCGTGACGAGTTTCTCCACAAGGGCGGCGGCCGGCATCTCCCGCAGCTTCGCAACGCCCTGCCCGGCCCAAATAGGCAAGAAGTCAGCCCGCTTGCTTTCATCCTTTGCCATTGAAAGCGGCATGACCAGACTCGCCTGTAGCGGAAACGCCAGCGCAGCATCTTCCTCACCAGCCATTTCCATCACAAACCGGTTGCGCACCACGCGCGCTGGGCGGCCAGTGAAGCAGCGAGTCACCGACGTGCTCTCGTCGTTGGCCGAGCGCAATGCTACGCGATAGACTGGCTGCACATTGGCTTCAGGACAGGCCAGGAAAGCCGTGCCGATCTGCACACCAGATGCACCAAGTGCAAAGCTGGCAGCAATGCCGCGACCGTCGAAGATACCGCCGGCAGCAATTACAGGCACCCGCACGGCATCAACAATCTGTGGTACGAGGGCCATAGTGCCGGCTGTGCCGATAGCAGGGTCGCCAGTGAATGTGCCGCGATGCCCACCCGCCTCGTATCCCTGCGCGATAATGGCGTCCACCCCTCCTGCCTCAAGCTGGCGCGCTTCCGAGACGGTGGTAGCCGAACACAGGACAATACAGCCGCCGGCTTTCAACTGCTGCACAATTGCGGTGTCGGGTAGGCCGAAGTGGAAGCTGACCACCTTCGGGCGAAGCTCGAGCACAATTTCGAGACGCTCACGATCGAAGCTGGGGAAGGGTTCGCCCGGCTCGGGCACCGGTCCGAGGCCGACCTCCTCATAGCAGCCGCGAAGGCGGTCTCGCATACTTTGAGCTGCCGCATCATCGCGTGCCGGCGCCGGGTGCGCAAAGAAGTTGACGTTGATCGGACGATTGGTGGCGTGCTGTGTCGCCGTGAGCTGCTCGCGGATAGCCGCCGCAGGCAGAATGCCGCATCCGAGCGAGCCAAGCGCCCCGGCATTGCTGACTGCCGCCGCGAGTTCCGGCGTGGTGATGCCGCTCATCGGCGCCTGGATTATCGGGTGTTCAATGCCGAGGAGTTCCAGAAGATCAGTGCGCATCCACATTGGATCACCCTCCTCTTTCTCCCAGGAGAGATTACCTTAACTGACTTCCAGCTCAAGTCGGATAGGGCCTTCGAACCGCTTCACGGCCGGCCACAGGCTGATGCAAGCTGGCGGAGTTCGGCGTCGATCCTAACCCGACTGCGGTCGATGCGCCGGGCTGGCGCCGCGTTTACGACGCGCCATGCAGCCGCCCATCCGGCAGCCGCAGCCGACATTAGCGGCCGACTTCCGATCCGACATAGGCGATGCGCAGCATGTTGGTCGAGCCCGGCGTCCTCAGCGGCACGCCGGCCGTGATGATGACGCGGTCGCCGGGCTTGCCGAAGCCTTCGTCCAAAGCGATGCGGCAGGCGCGATCGACCATGTCGTCGAGGTCGATGGCATCGGGAGAAACGACGCAATGCGTGCCCCACAGCAGCGACAGCCGCCGCGCCGTGTTGAGGATCGGCGACAGCGCCACGATCGGCACTTGCGGCCGCTCGCGCGCGGCGCGCAAGCCGGTTGTGCCGGACGCGGTATAGGTGATGATCGCCGACAGCTTAAGCGTCTCGGCTATTTCGCGGGCGGCGAGCGAGATGGCGTCGGCTCCCGTCGCTTCCGGTTCCGAGCGCTGCGCGTTGATGATGCCGGCGTAGGTCGGGTCGGTTTCGACCTTGGTGGCGATCCGGTTCATCATCGCCACCGCCTCGACCGGATAGGCGCCGGCGGCGGACTCCGCCGAAAGCATTATCGCGTCGGCGCCTTCAAACACGGCGATCGAAACGTCCGACACCTCGGCGCGTGTCGGCACCGGCGCGGTGATCATCGATTCCAGCATCTGCGTGGCGACCACCACCGGCTTGCCGGCACGGCGCGCGGCGCGAGTGATCTGCTTCTGGATGCCAGGCACGGCTTCGAGCGGCATCTCGACGCCGAGATCGCCGCGGGCAACCATCAGCGCATCCGAAAGTTCAATGATCTCGGCCAGCCGGGCGACGGCCTGCGGCTTTTCGATCTTGGCCATGATCAGCGCCCGGCCGCGTGCGATCTTGCGTGCTTCGGCCAGGTCCTCGGGCCGCTGCACGAAGGACAGTGCCACCCAGTCGACGCCGGTCGCCAGAACCGCGTCGAGATCCCGGCGGTCCTTTTCCGTCAGCGCTCCGACCGGCAGGTCGGTGTCGGGCAGGCTGACGCCCTTCTTGTCGGAAATGATCGTGCCGGCGACGACGGTGCAGACGATCGCCTTGCCGTTGCTGCTGACCGCCTTGAGCTCGAGCTTGCCGTCGTCGATCAGCAGGCGATGACCAGCCTCGACCGAACGCAGGATTTCGGGATGCGGCAGGTAGACCCTCGTCGAATTGCCGGGCTCGGGATTGTCGTCGAGCGTGAAGGTCTGGCCGACGGTCAGCACCTCTTTGCCGTTGGCGAATTTGCCGACGCGCAGCTTTGGCCCTTGCAGGTCGGCGAGAACGCCGATTGGCCGGCCGACGGCCTCCTCGACGGCACGAATGCGGCCGACGAGCGTCCGCATCAATTCATGGTCGGTGTGGCTCATATTGATGCGGAACACGTCGGCGCCGGCTTCGAACAGCTTCTTCAGCATCTCCTCGGACGAGGAGGCCGGACCGATGGTGGCGAGGATCTTGACCTTGCGGCTGCGTCTCATTGACTGTTTGTTCCCGGGGCGGCTGGAGCGCCATCCGTTGCGGGCTCGTCAGTCAGCTGGACCATCCAGCTTGCCTGCTCGCCCGTGTCATATTCCTGGAATCCGGCGCGCTGAAAGCCCCGGGCGACGCAATCGGTAACGCCGGCGATCTTGAACTCTTTTTCGGCCACGCACATGTTGATCGGGCCATCCCAGCGTCCGCCGCGCTCGGCGTCTTCTGCATAAAGATAGTAAAACCTTGATGACAACGGTCCCTCGATCAGCGTCTTGCAGCTCGACCCTTCGATGTGCCACCAGCCTTCGGTGATCCAGCCAGCTTTGGCGCGATAGCCGATGCCGACACCGACCAGGTTCTGCGTGGCGTTGCAGACCCGGAAATCGGCCCGTGCCGGCGAGGCCGAAATCACCGCAAAAAGGCCCATGGCCGGTATCAGGAGCGGCATGGCCAAGGCATGGCGCACACGCAGCCTGCCGGCGAAACCCATCCTGAAACCCCTCAAGAACCACATTTGCATCTCTCAACGCCCCTTTTCGGAAAAGTCCGTACGCATGTCAACGCGCCGATCTATCCAATTCCAATCGATTTAGAAGGCTCTGGCGCGCTTACGGTCGCCCCTGCTCAGTTTTTTGGCAGAAACCGTGGCCAAACAACGGCATTGCGCGAGCGTTCTCTTCGTGGAATGACGGTACCACCCTCCCCGGAAGCCAGCGAACAGACCTTTCCCGCCAATGACCCGATCCACAGTTTTCGCGCCTTTCGACATCGTCGAAGGCGATCGCAAGCGCGGCATGGTGCTTTTGGCCGATCACGCCCGCCGCGACCTGCCGGAGGAGTATGGCAGCCTCGGCCTGCCCGCGGCGGAGTTCGACCGCCACATCGCCTACGACATCGGCGTCGAGACTGTAACCCGCGAACTCGCAAGTCTGCTCGGCGTTCCGGCGGTGCTTGCCAATTTTTCGCGACTGCTGATCGACCCCAATCGCGGCGAGGACGATCCAACGCTGATTCGCCAGCTCTATGACGGCACCGTCATCCCGGGAAATTATCCCATGGCGCCGGAGGAACGCGAAAGACGGCTGGATCGCTTTTACCGCCCCTATCATGACGCCGTCGGCGCCATGATCGCCTCGGTGGCGCAAGCGTCAGCGCAGGCGCCCTTCATTTTTTCGGTGCATTCCTTCACACCGACCATGCAGGGCGTCGTGCGGCCGTGGCATGTCGGCATATTATGGGATCTCGACGATCGCGTTGCGCGGCCGCTGATCGACATGCTCGCCGAGGACAAGAGCCTCGTCGTCGGCGACAACGAACCCTATGACGGCGCACTGCGCGGCGATACCATGTTCAGGCACGCTATCGTCAACGGCTTTGCCCATGCGCTTATCGAGATCCGCCAGGACCTGATCGCCGACCGGAAGGGTGCGCTCGCCTGGGCCGAACGGCTGGCGCCGATCGTTGACGCGATAGATCGACGTGCCGATATACATGCAGTGAAAATATTCGGCTCGCGCACCGGGCCGGCATGATGGAGGCCAAGGAGGCCAACAAGCCATGACCGAACTCAGCGACGTACAAAAGCGCGATTTCGAAGCCGCTGCCTTCCGCCGGCTGGTCGCGCATCTGCGCGAGCGTTCCGACGTGCAGAACATCGACCTGATGAACCTCGCCGGCTTCTGCCGCAACTGCCTGTCCAACTGGTACCGCGATGCGGCGCAAGCCGAGGGTGTCGAACTCAGCAAGGACCAGTCGCGCGAGATCATCTACGGCATGGCCTATGCCGAGTGGCAGGCACTGAACCAGATCGAGGCCTCCGATGCCAAGAAGGCCGAGTTCGAGGCAAGACGCCCCAGGGACCACTAGAGCAATTCCAGGAAAAGTGTGAACGGTTTTCCGTCCGGAATTGCGTCAAGACAAAAGGATGGAACGGTTCGGCGTTTCCGTGAAACGATGAACCGTTCCAGGGTCACAATCCATCGCACTGAACGACCTTCACGAATGGTTTTTGCCCCAAATGGGAGGACTGCCGTGCCTAAGATCGACGTCGCCGACGTACCCGGACGCAAGGGCTCATCCTATCCACCTCCGTTCGATGCACCCTGTGCCGAACGCGTGCGGCAGCGGCTGGGCAACGCCGGCGGGCTCACCGACTTCGGCATCAATCTCATGCGCCTGCCGCCGGGCAACTGGTCGAGCCAGCGCCACTGGCATTCGCACGAAGACGAGTTCGTCTACGTGCTCGAAGGCGAGCTGACGCTCGTCGAAGATGCCGGCGAGACGGTGCTGCGCGCGGGTGATTGCGCGGCCTTTCCGAAAGGCTCCGGCAACGGCCATCACATGATCAACAAATCGGGCGCAGTTGCGATCTATCTCGAAGTTGGTTCGCGTTGGCCCGCCGACGTAACCACCTGCTCCGACATCGACATGATGAGCACCAACGCCGACGGCCGGTTTGTGCACAAGGATGGCGCGCCTTATCCCGAGCCGTAGAGATTTTGGAGTGGACCACCGAGGTAGTTGGCCGACACGAGAGGACGTAGCGTCCACCGGCGCCTTGTGGCGCCGTCTGGTCCAAGCACTTTCGGCGAAGAGCGCTTGACTGTGAATTGAATCGATCTAATTTGCCGCGCAAAGCCATTTCCGGACCGGATTCTACCCGATGGACGCGCAGAAAATCACGCAAATCGCGATTCGTGGACGCTGGGCCGTGGCCGGCATCTTCCTCGCCAACGGCTTCCTGACCGGCAGCTGGGCGCCGCAGATCCCGGTGTTCCTGACCCGGCTGGACATCAGCAAATTCACGCTCGGCCTGCTGATCCTGTTGTTCGGCGCCGGCGCCGTCACCGCCATGACCTGGTGCGGCCATCTGATCTCGAAGCATGGCTCGCGCACCGTGCTGCGCTGGTTCGGACTTGCCGGCAGCTTCGGTCTTTTGATGGTGGCTCTGGCCCCCAATGTGCCCCTGGCGGCCATCGCCATGTTCATCTTCGGCGGTTCGATCGGCGGCATGGACGTCGCCATGAATGCCAATGCGGTGGCGGTGGAACGGCGGCTGTCCCGCGCCATCATGTCGTCCTCGCACGGTTTCTGGAGCCTTGGCGGTTTCGCAGGCGGCGCTTTGGGCGGTTTCGCCATCCAGAACTATGGTCATCTCGCGCATGCGGCGATGGTGACGGCGCTTGCCTTTGCTGTCATCGCGGTAGCGATCCGCTACCTGATCGCCGAGGACAAGCATCCGGTCGCCGAGCATCACAAATTCGCCCTGCCGGCAAACCCGCTTGTCTATCTGGTCGGGCTGATGGCGCTGCTGACGATGATCTCCGAAGGCGCGGTGCTCGACTGGGCAGCGCTGTATCTCAGGCAGGAGCTCGGCGCCGATCTTGCTATCGCAGGCCTGGCCTATGCCGCCTTTTCCGGCGTCATGGCCGTCATGCGCTTTCTCGGCGATGGCGTCCGCAACCGTTTCGGTGCCGTTACGACGCTGCGCGCGTCGGCGCTTGCCGCTGCAGCCGGCATGCTGGTGGCCGGGCTGGCTCCCTCGCCGTGGCTGGCCATTGCCGCCTTTGCCTTTTGCGGCCTGGGTATTGCCAATATGGTGCCGATCATCTTTTCGGCCGGCGGCAACCAGGAGCGCATGGCGCCCGGCACCGGCATGAGCGTCGTCACCACAATGGGTTACTCAGGCATCCTGGTGGCGCCTTCGGCGATCGGCTTCATCGCCGAACACTCGAGCTTCGGCCCGATCTTCGTCGCTCTGTCCGGGTTGCTGATAGTCGTGCTGTTGATGGCCGGGCTCGCTCACCGCGCCGAATTTGCTGCCGAGCCTGCACCGGCTGAATAGCGCTTGAACTGTTCGTAGAGGAAATCCGCGACGCGGCGGATGCGGACGCTGGTACGCACGTCGCGGTGCATGGCCAGCCACACCGGCAGCGTCGGCAGCGGGAGGTCCGGCAGCACGATTTCCACCAGTGCATCGCGCTCGGCCAGCGGCTGCTGGCCAAAGCCGATGCCGTTTCCCGCCCGCAGTGCCTCCCACAAAACTATGTGGTTGTCGGTCCTGAAGCGGAAGGCATTGCGGTTGAGCGGAACCCCGAATTGAGCGAAGCCGCGAATGATTTCATCGCTGCGATCGAAGCCGACCAGATCGTGCTCGGCAAGATCGCGGGCCTCGCGCGGACGGCCACGCCGGTCGAGATAGGATTTTGCCGCGCAGGCGCGGAGCGGAATGTCGGTCACCTTGCGCGCGACCAGTTCATTCTGCGCCGGCTTGACCATGCGGATGGCAATGTCGGCGTCGCGACGCAGCAGATTCTCGACCTGGTTCGAAGCGACGATCTCAACCTCGATGCCGGGTTCCTCGACGGCAAGCCGCGCCGTCATCTCGGGTAGCACATAGGCCGCCACCACCTCGCTGGCGGCAATGCGCACCGTGCCCTCGATCGCTTCGACCGATCCCAGGGCCAGCAGCGAAAATGCGCTCGCCTGCTCGCTCACCGCGCGGCCCCGTTCAAAAAGCGTGCTGCCCGCTTCCGTGAGCGCATAGCCGCGCCGCCCGCGCCGGAACAAGGTGACGCCGAGCGCCTGCTCCAGCTCGGCGATGTGGCGGCCGAGTGTCGGCTGGCTTGCGGCAAGCTTTCGCGCGGCGGCCGACAGGCTCCCGGTCTCCGCCACCGTGACGAAACTCTTGATCAGGTTCCAGTCTATATCCATTCAAAATTGAATATCAGACCACCAGCTTTCGTCAATTTCCATTCGTTTGCGAGGAGATCATATTGGGTCATACGCAAACATGGAGACAAACAATGACCAAGATGGCAATTCTCGGCGCCAATGGCCGGCTCGGCCGCACGGTGGCCAAGGCCTTCATTAATGCCGGCTACGATGTCCGTGCCGTCACCCGCAGCGGCAAGGTGCCGGCGGAACTCAAAGGCGCCACGGCGATCGCCGGCGACGCGCTCGACCGTGCTGCGCTGATCCGCGCGACCGAAGGCGTCGATATCATTTTCAACGGCCTCAACCCGCTCTACACCGACTGGAGCAAATGCCTGCCGATGGCCGAGAATGTGATGGCTGCCTGCCGGGCGAATGGCGCACTGCATCTCTTCCCGGGCACCGTCTACAATTACGGCTCGCCGATGCCGGCGGTGATCGCCGAGGACACGCCGTTTCGTCCGACGACGGAAAAGGGCCGCATCCGCGTTGCCATGGAAGACCTGTTTCGCCGCGAGGCCGACGCGGGTCGGGTGCGCACCATCCTGCTGCGCGCCGGTGACTTCTTCGGCGGCACCGGCAGCGGATCGTGGTTCGATCTGGTCGTTGCCGCCAAGATGACCAAGGGCGTCTATACCGCCCCAGGGCCGGTCGATCTCGTGCATGAATGGGCCTATCTGCCCGACCTGGCCAAGGCTTTCGTCGGACTGGCCGACAATCTCGACAAGCTCGGCTCCTACGAGGCGCTGAACTTTCCCGGCCATGCGGTGACCGATCTCGAGATCAAGGCGGCCGCTGAGAAGGCGCTCGGGCGCACGTTGAAACTGACGTCGATGCCGTGGTGGGTGCTGCGTGCCGGCAGCCCGTTTGTGGCGATGTGGCGCGAGATCGTTTCGATGTCCTATCTCCGCTTCGAGCCGCACCGGCTGGTTTCAGGCGGGCTTGAAGGCATTATCGGTGCGATCCCCCACACGCCGCTGGAAAATGCAGTGTCGGAAGCGCTTGAAGACATCGGTATCGCCACGGTGAAGGCAGCGCAGAAGCAATCTGAAAAAAGGCGGATGGCCTGACGGTCATCCGCCGCTTGTCGGGGACCAATGATTGCGGTCAGATCCGGCCCATCAACAGCAGCACCAGGACAACGATCAGGATGACGCCGACGATGCCGGATGGTCCGTAACCCCAGGACCGCGAATGCGGCCACGCCGGAACCGCGCCAATCAGGATAAGAATAAGGATAATGATGAGAATGGTGCTTATCGTCATCAGAAAATCCTCGCTTTGAGGTTGCAATGACGGAACAATGCAGAAGGCCGCCCATTGTTCCCGGGCGGCCTTTGCTTGATCAGGACGGCGGTTCAGCCTCTATTCGGCGGCCTTCGGGAAGGCGATCGCCGGTTCGGCGCCCAGATCGGCCTCCAGGCCTTCCGAGGAGATCTCGGCCTTGCCGCGCCCGAACAGGCGACTGAACCAGCCCCGACGCGCACTGGGTTTTACTTTGGCGCGGGTGAACACCATCAGCATTGACGGCGTCACCACCAGCGTCAGCACGGTGGCGAAGGACAGGCCGAAGACGATCGCCGACGACAGCGAAATCCACCATTGCGTCGACGGCGCGTTGATCGTCGTCTCGTGATGGAAGATTTCGAGGCCGAGGCCGAAAGCGATCGGCAGCACGCCGAGGATCGCCGACACCGCCGTCAGCACCACCGGGCGGGCACGTTCGCGGCAGGTCTGCAGAACGGCTTCGTATTTGTCCCAGCCCTCTTCGCGCAACCGGTCGTAGGTGTCGATCAGCACGATGTTGTTGTTCACCACCACGCCGGCCAGCGCGATGACACCGATGCCCGACATGACGATGCCGAATGCCTCTCCCGTCAGCAGCAGCCCTAGGAACACGCCGATCGTCGCCATGACCACGCAGGACAGCACCAGCCAGACGCTGGTGAACTTGTTGAACTGCGCCAGAAGCACGATGAAGATCAGGAAGATCGCGGCACCGAAGGCTTTGCTGAGGAAGGCCCCGGCCTCCGCGCTGTCCTCATTGGAACCGGCAAGCTTCCAGCGAATGCCGCTGCCGAGGTTCATGTCGGCGACAGCTTTGGTGACCTCCTGCTGGACGGCAGCCACCTGGGCGCCGGCAGCGACGTTGGCCTGGACGACCACCGTTCGCGCGCCGTCGATGCGATTGAGGATACCGACCGTCGGCTCCGGCTTGCGTACGACGAAGTTCGAGATCGGCACCGAGCCTTGCGCGGTCTGAACCCTGAGTTCGTCGAGCGTCGACAGCGTGCGCCGATCCTCGGGCAGGCGCAGTCTGATGTCGACTGCATCGTCGGCGCCGGCGGGGCGGTACTCGCTGAGCTTCAGCCCGTTGGTCACCAGTTGCACCACCGTTCCGACCGCGGTCGGGCTGATGCCGTACTGCGCCGCCTTGGCGCGATCGACCTCGAGCGCCCAATCGACCCCGGGCGGCGCCAGGCCATCGGAAATATCGATGACGCCGGGCACCTTGGCAATGCGCGCGGCGACGGCGCGGGCCTTGTCGTCAAGACCCTTCGGATCGACGGCCGAAAGCCTGATCTGGATCGGCTTGCCGGTAGGCGGGCCGGCTTCCGGCACGCGAACCTCGACGTCGACACCGGGAATGCCGGCCATCACGCCGCGCAGTTCGTCGAGGATTGAGTTCGCCGATTTGCGCTCGCGCCAGTCGACGAATTCATACTGGATCACGCCGACCACGTCTTCCGGAACGTCCTGGCCGCCGCCCTGCGTCTTGCCGACACGGGTATAGACAGACTTCACGCCCGGCCAGCCGAGCAGCCGGTTTTCCGCCGTCTTGGTGGCCGCGTCCATTTCGGCAAGCGAAAGATTGCCGCGGGCGTGGACATAGAGCAGGCCGTAGTCAGGCTCGACATTCGGGAAGAATTCGACGCCGGCGCCGAATTTCGAATAGGCGTAGCCCACGCCAAACAACAGCGCGACGGTAAGGACAAGCACGGTGATGGGATAATGCACCGCCTGCTTGACCACGGCCATGTACCAGCCGTCGCGATTGTCGTCGGGGTGATGAGCCGGCGCCTTGGCAAATATGGCGCCCAGCGTCGGCGCGAAGACCAGCGCATAGAGCATCGAGGCCGAGAGCGTCACGATCAACGTGATCGGCATGTATTTCATGAAATCGCCGATGATGCCCGGCCAGAACAACAGCGGCGAGAAGGCGGCAATGCGCGTCATCGTCGCGGCGATGACCGGGCCGGCCATGCGCTTGGCCGCAAGCGCGAACGCCTGTTCCTTCGGCATGCCCTCGCTCATGCGTCGCTCGGCGAATTCGGTGACGATGATGGCATCGTCGACCAGCATGCCGACCGCCAGGATGAGGCTGAACAGCACGATCATGTTGATCGTGTAGCCCATCATCGCCAGCAACAGGATGCCGATCAGGAAGGATGAGGGGATGGCCAATCCGATCAGTAGCGAGGCACGGCCAGACAGCGCGTAGAGAATGACAATGAACACCAGGATGACGGCGATCATCACGTGGTTCTGAAGGTCGCCGAGCAACTGGTTCACGAAGACGGACTTGTCTTGCGTGTAGGTGACGTGCATGCCCTCCGGCATCGTCTTGATGAAGGCGTCGGACACCTCCCTGACCTTGCCAATCGTATCGATCAGGTTGGAGCCGATGCGCTTCTTCACCTCGATGGCAATCGCCGGCTTGCCGTCCAGGCGGGTAACCGTCTCGGCGTCCTTGAAGGTCGAGCGGATGGTGGCGATATCCTTGGCCTGCACCACCGCGTTGGGGCCGGCGACGACCGGAAGCGCCGCCACATCTTCTGGTGTCTCGATAAGCGAGGGCACCTTGACTGCGTATTTGCCCTCGGATCCTTCGATGTTGCCGGCGGCGACAAGACTGTTGGAAGCGCCGACCGCACCGATCAACTGGTCGAGCTGCAGCCCGTAGGACGAAAGTTTCATCGGATCGATGACCACTTCGACGAGGTCGTCGCGCGCACCCTGCAATGAGCCCTCGAGCACGCCAGGCACTTCCTCGATGCGGTCGCGCAACTCGCGCGCCGCCGCCGTCAGCACGCGCTCGGGCACCTCGCCCGACAGCGTCACGACCAGGACGGGGAACTCGGAGATGTTGACCTCGGAGACCACGGGCTCCTCAGCCGCTTGCGGCAGGTCGGCCTTGCCGTCCTGCACCTTGCTGCGCGTGTCCTGCAGCGCGGTGGCGAGATCCGTCTGTGGTTGGAATTCGACCAGCACATAACCGCCGCCCTGGAAGGCGGCCGAGCGCATCTCCTTGAGGCCCTTCAGGCTCTTCAGCTTGGCTTCCATCGGCCGCAGCAGGAGGCGTTCGGAGTCTTCCGGCGAGATCCCCTGGTAGATCAGGCTGACATACATCATCGGAATCGGAACGTCGGGTTCCGCTTCCTTCGGCGTCGACTGGTAGGCGACCGCACCGGCAAGGATGAGAAAGACCAGGACCGCAATGGTCAGCCGGGCATTGCTGATTGCAAGTTTGACGATGTCCATGATTACTGCGTCCCGGTGGTCGCTTCGCCCAACAGCTTTTGAATGGTCGCCTGGTCGGCCTCGACCGGCTTGACCACTTCGCCTTCCTTCACCAGCTCCTGGCCAGCGACGATGATGCGGGCGTCGGCCGGAATGCCGCCGAGCACCAGGCCGGTCGGCGTGTCGTCGACCAGGTCGATCGGGAAGAACACGACCTTGTCATCCTTGTCGACGGCGCGGATGCCGAGGTCGCCCTTGTCGCCGAGCGTCACCACCGATCGCGGCAGCATCACGGCGTCGGTCGGCTGGGCGCTGAGCGCAATTTCTGCCGTCATGCCGGCCGGTACGGACCCATCGGCATTGGGGATAGCGACTTCAACCCGGAAGGTACGGGTTGCCGAAGATGCATCCCGGCTGATGTAGCGCACCGTACCCTTGACGATCTGGCCACTGACCAGGCGCACGTTGGCTTCGTCACCGATCTTCAGATAGCCGAGATCGCGTTCGCTGACTTCGCCGCGGGCGATCACCGGATCGAGCTTCAGAATGGTCGCCACCTCGCCGCCCTGCATGACGGAACTGCCAAGCTCCACCGGCACCCGGTCGATGACACCGTCGAAGGGCGCCTTCACCTCGTTGCGGTCGAGTTCGGCTTGCGCGGCGTCCAGTTGCGACTTGGCCAGCGACAGGTTGGAGCGGGCCGTATCGAGCTGCAGCGTCGGCAGATTGCCGGTTTTCATCAACCGCAAGGCCGCAGCCAGTTCCGCCTCACGCTGCACGACAAGTTGTTTGGCATTGTCGACCGCCGAGATTTTTTCCTCGGCGGCAAGCATTAGCACGAGGTCGCCTGTCTTGACGTGTTGACCCTGCTTGACCGGCAGCTTGTCGATGACGCCTGCTACGCGTGTCGCCAGGACGGCGCGTTTATCGGCTTCGGTCAGTCCGGAAATGCGGATAGCGCGTGCATAGGTACGCCGCGGCGGGGTTATGACCGCGACCGTGCGCAACGGCGCCTTGGGCTGTTCTGCGTCGGCAGTCCCCGGCTTGGCAGCTCCCTGTTCGCCAGTTTGGGGCTTGCCTGCGTCGGCTGCCTTGGGCTGCTCCACCTCTCCTGCCTTGGGCTTGTTGTCGGCGGACGCGCTGCCGACGGACGAGAATTCGCCTGTCGCCATCCAGCCGGCGAACCCGATGAGCACAATAATGGCTGCAAGCTTGTGAAACCTGAATTTCGGCATCGTCATTTTTTCCAGTGCGCGGGGTTCGGCCAGGCCGCATCTTCTACTTGGGGCGCGTCGCCGATATGGGTGCGCGCGAGGCCGTATTCAAATTGCCGTGATCGGCGAAGCGCGCTTCTACCTTAAAGTTGCGTCGCAATATAGTCAGAAAAGTTGATGGATTGTTGCTTTGTCCGCAAAGATGCGGCTGCAGCATCGGCTGTTGATCGCCAAAACAGCGGTATGGCAGCAAGTGTCAGGATGATTGGACAGATTGCGATGTCATCTGCTTTGCGGGGGAGCCAGAACAATTCCAGGAAAAGTGTGAAACGGTTTTCCGTCCGGAATTGCGTCAAAAAAGATAGAGCGGTTCGGCGTTTCCGTGAAACGGTAAATCGTTCTAGGCCGGACGGCGGGCGGCCTCGGGCTGCTTGCGCGCCGCAAGAAACTCCTTGACCCGCCGGCCCGGCGCCGGCCCGCGCACCGGCTTCAAGCCGTCGTCGAGCTCGCCGGACAGATCGATCGTCGGCCGCTTGCCGACGGCGTCGTAATTTTCTTCCAGCCAATCACTGGCTGCGGTGCGGCCGAGGTCACGCAGATAGGCAAGGAACGCCCATTCGGCATTGACCTTGGACGATGCCGACAGATCCTTGAACGCTTCGTCGGCATCGATGCGGTGCATGCGGATGTCGCGATATTCGCCGTGCGGCAATCGGCCGGCGGCGATCAGTTCCTTGACGAAGGCGATCGAGCGGAATTCGCGCAACAGCCCGGCATTGAAGGTGATCTCGTCGATGCGGTTCTGGATCTCATTGGCGCTCTTCGGCGTCCCTTCGCGGACCACCGGATTGATCTGCACCAAAAGCACGTCCTCAGTGGCCGCCGTCTTGAAGAACGGGAACAGTGCCGGGTTGCCGCCATAGCCGCCATCCCAATAGGGCACGCCCTTGATCTCGACGGCGCGGAACAATTGCGGCAGGCAGGCCGACGCCATTACCGTGTCGAGGTCGATCTCGCCGTCCGAGAAGACACGCAACTGGCCGGTCTCGACATTGGTCGCGGAAATGAACAGTTCCATCGACTTGCAGGCGCGCACATTGTCGAAATCGATCTCACGTTCGACCACATCGCGCAGCGGATTGATGGCGAGCGGATTGGCGACATAGGGCGAAAATACTCGCGACATCGTATCGAACAGGAAATAGCCGGGCGTGTTCTCGATCGACCAATTGCCCCAGGCGACGTCCCACGGCATGCGCTGCACTGGGCTGAAGCGGCCCTTTGCCGCCACCGCACGCCAGAAATCATCAAGTTTCCGCCGTGCGCCCTCGACGCCGCCGCGAACGAAGCCGTCGGCCAGCGCGACGGCATTCATGGCGCCGGCGCTGGTGCCCGAAACCGCCGTTATATCGAGGCGCCCGTCCTCGAGCAGCCGATCGAGCACGCCCCAGGAAAACGCCCCGTGCGAACCCCCGCCTTGCAGCGCGATGTTGATCTTCTTTGGCTCCTCCGCCTTGCCGTTTTTCGGCATGGCGTGACCCTTGACCGCTGGACGGCTCACTGAGCGGTCCAGCCGCCATCGACAGAGATGTGCGTGCCGTTGATCTGCGCTGCCGCATCCGAGCACAGGAACACTGCCGCCGCCGCAACCTGCTCGACGGTGACGAACTCCTTGGTCGGCTGCTTTTCGAGCATGACCTCGCGGACCACAGTCTCGCGGTCCATCTTGTTGGCCTTCATCTGGTCGGGGATCTGCGCCTCGACCAGCGGCGTCAGCACATAGCCGGGACAAATGGCATTGCAGGTGATCTTGTCGCGCGCCAGTTCCAGGGCGACCGTCTTGGTCAGGCCCATAATGCCGTGCTTGGCCGAGACATAGGCCGACTTGAACGGCGAGGCCACCAGCCCATGGGCCGAGGCGACGTTGACGATCCGGCCGCCACCGGCCTGTTTCATCAACGGGATGGCGGCGGCGATGGTGTGGAAGGCCGATGACAGGTTGATGGCGATGATCGCATCCCACTTCTCGATCGGGAAGCTTTCCACCGGCGCGACATGCTGGATGCCGGCATTGTTGACCAGGATGTCGACCGAGCCGAATGTCTCGGCTGCCTTCATGACCAGAGCCCGGCACTCGGCCGGCTTCGACATGTCAGCCTTGACATAGGCGGTCTGGACCTTGTGGTGTTTCGCAATTGCGTCGGCGATGGCGTGGTCGTCGGCGGTGTCGGAAAAGGAATTGACGACGATGTTGCAGCCTTCGGCCGCGAGCGCGTGGGCAATGGCCAGGCCGATGCCCGAGGTGGAACCGGTGACGATGGCGGTTTTTCTGGCGGTCAAGGCGGCTTATTCCTTTCGAGGCGGGCTCCCGCGGAACCATGCTGCACTGCAGCATATAGGCTCTCTGCCACCCAAGAACAGCGGATGTGTGGAGCAATGACATGAAATTTTTGTCATGAGGACCTCTCTCACCTTGACGAGAGAGTGTCTGGCACCGGCTGTAGCGGGGCCGGTTTCCGCAAAGCATGCGGGGGAAAATCCTTAGGCGACGAGGTCCGGCACCGGCCCGATATAGCGCGACTGCGGCCGGATCAGCCGTCCGCTCGTCTGCTGCTCGCGGGCGTGGGCGATCCAGCCGGCGACGCGCCCGGCAGCAAAGACATTGGTGAACGCCTCTTTCGGAAAGCCCGCGGCCTCCAGCAGAAGTGCTGTGAAGAACTCGACATTGGTCTGGAGCGAGCGCGACGGCTTGGCGATGCGAAGCACTTCAAGCGCCGCTTGCTCCACGCTTTCGGCAAACGCCAGCCGGTGGCCGGCTTCGCCCTCGGCGCCGAGTTGCCGCACCACCGCTTTCAGCACGTCGGCACGCGGATCGCGCACACGGTAGATGCGATGCCCGAAGCCCATGATGCGGCGGCCGCGCGCGATCTCGTCGCGCAGCCAGATGGCGGCGTCGCCATGCGCCTCTATCGCATCCAGCATCTCGATCACCGGACCTGGCGCGCCGCCATGCAGCGGCCCCTTGAGTGCTCCGAGTCCGGCCAGCACCGCCGAAGTAAGCCCCGCCTGCGTCGAGGCGACCACGCGCGTGGCGAAGGTCGATGCGTTGAGGCCATGGTCGCAAACCGTCACAAGATAGGTATCGAGCGCTTTCGCCAACTTCGGCGAGGCCGCCATGCCGGTCAGCATCCGCAGCATGTCGGCGGCATGATCGGCCTTGCGATCAGGCGCAATTGGGCTTTCGCCGCGCTGCAAGCGCAGCAAGGCCGGCGTCAGCACGGCAGGTGCCGCAACCAGCCTGAGCGCGTCCGGCAATTTGTCGCCGTCCGGCAGTAGGGCAATGCCGGCGCGCATCGCGCTGTAGATATCGAGGGATGCGAGAAACGGCAGCAAGGGTTCGATCCGCTCGAACACTTCACTGCGCGCCCGGCCGATCGCTTTCGCCAGCTCCTTTTCGCCGGGAAGATCGTCGAAAGAGCCGTCGAACAGCAGCCGAACCACGTCGGCGTATTTCCAGCGGCCTGCCAGTTCCGGCAACGAATGGCCCCGGATGGTCAGGCGGCCGCCAAGACCGTCGACATCGGAGAGCACCGTTTCTGCCACCACCACATCATCGAGCCCATTCGCCATTGGTTTTCTCCTTGACCCTTTCCGGGTCGTAGATAAGGGTTGGCGGCTGGACCATCAATCTTGATCAACCGAATCAACGTGCCAGGTTTACATGACTGAGTGGCTGACGCGGGACGAAGCCCTGGAGCGCCTCAAGGTGCGCGCCCAGACGCTCTATGCCTATGTCAGCCGCGGACGCATCGGCATGCGGCCGGATCGGGCCGACCCACGCCGCAGCCAGTATCGCGCCGACGACATCGCGGCGCTGGCGAGCCGCCGGGCGCGCGGCCGAAATCCCCAGGCAATCGCCGAAAGTGCAATTGCCTGGGGTGAGCCGGCGATCGCCACCACGATCTCGACCGTTTTGCACGGCCGCCTCGTCTATCGTGGCCAGGATGCGGTTGCACTCTGCGAGACTGCCACGCTGGAGCAGACGGCAAACCTGCTTTGGGCATCTGACGCACCAGTGTCGTTCGTGTCGGCGAGCCGCCATGGCAACGGCGCAACTGGCCGGCCGGCTGCCTTCGCGGAATTGGCCGCGTTGGCGGCCAAGGGCCGGCCTTCGCTCGGCCGCAGGGCGGCTTCGCTCAACCACGATGCGGCCGGCGCCATCGCCGCTCTGGCCCAGGCGCTCGGCGCGGTTCGCGGAATCGGTGCCGTGCACGAACGACTGGCGCAGGGCTGGTCCCTCGATGCAGCCGGCGCAGACTTGATCCGCCGCTCGCTGGTGCTGTTGGCCGATCACGAACTGAACGCATCGACCTTCGCCGCGCGGGTCGCCGCGTCCACCGGTGCACCTGTTTCGGCCTGCCTGCTTGCTGGCCTCGCCACGCTCTCCGGTCCGCGCCATGGCGGCGCCGCGGAGGCGGTCATGATGCTGGCGGAGGATGCGCAGAGATTGGGGCCGGATGCGGCTGTCGGACGCTGGCTCGGTCACGACAGGCCACTGCCCGGATTTGGCCATCCGCTTTATCCCGACGGCGATCCGCGTGCGGAACCGTTGCTGGCCGCGATCGATGTCGATGATGGGCTGTTACGGCTTTGCGATGCGGCCTTTGCGGCAACGGGCATGCGCCCGAACGTCGATTTCGCCTTGGCCGCGCTGACGCGCAGCCTCCGTTTGCCGTCCGATGCGCCGTTTCGCTTGTTTGCGCTCGGCCGCAGCATCGGCTGGGCCGCGCATGCCGTGGAGCAGGTGACAAGCAGCGGCCTGATCAGACCACGCGCCCGCTACCAGGGACCGCTGCCGGAGTTCCATTAGCTGGCGACGCAATCGCGGGCCCTTTTTTTGGGTGCTGGCGGATTAAGCTTTAGATGGAATGGTCATCCGGCTCATGAAAAGTCGGAGAGCCCGCTGCGCGGCCAGGGCTGGCGGCTCGGACGGATGCCATTCCCGGAAATGACCATCGATCGCCATGCGTGCCAACCCATAAACGAGTGCACGCGCGGCAAGCACAAGATGATCAAAGTCGGTGCCGGGAGCAAGCCGACCCTGTTGTTGCGCTTGCGTCAGCAAGTCGATCATCGTCCGCCGAATAGCCTCATTCTGATCACGAAGGCTGTCCGACCCTTCAAAATCAATCAGGGTTCGGGAACTGATGATCTGGAAATGCGTGGGGTTGCTAATTGCCCATTCCAGATAGCCTTGTCCGATTGCTTCGAAGGCCTCAATGGGATCTGCGCTGTCGATTTTCGACCGCGCCTTGGCAACGGCCTTTGTCAGCCGATCCATGGCCTGTTCGGCGACCGCGGTGAGCAGCGCTGTTTTCGATCGAAAATGCCGGAATGGCGCGCCGGGCGAAACGCCGGCACGTTTTGCGGCCTCGCGTACGGACACATGCTCGGCTCCCCGCTCCTCGATGATCTCCACGGTTGCCGTGATCAAGGCCTCGACGAGATTGCCGTGATGGTATCGCTTGGCATCTCCGGCTTCGTCGGAATCAGTTGTCTTGGTCATCTCAGTCAAATAGCACGAGAGCGGAATGTAATCACTGATTATTTCCCTTGTGTTCGAGCGCTGCGTATGTAATCAATGTTTACATCGCAACGGAGGTTACCATGTTTCGCATCACCGCAACGACTGCCCTCGCTTTCTCCTTATTGTCGCTCGTATCTGCCGAGGCCGAGGATCGGCCCACCCTGGAAGTCGTCTGGCCGACGGCGGGTTCAGTTGTCGAACTGGGCAATTCTCCTGAGAAGGCGATAGGCGTTGTCGTCAGGAGCAACTTCAGGCTGCTCACTGCGGGTGAGTGCGGGGAAATCAAGCAATGCGGCCACGTGCATATGAAGATCGATCCCAACGGAGACACCTGCAACATCCCCGGCAAGCCGTACAACAGCATGAACAGCGACTTTGGCGGTGATCTTATCAAGGCCCGTTTCGGCCATTGCCCGGATGCCGCCGGCAGACACGTGATCGGCGTGCTTCTTGCCGATGATCATCACCGGCCCATTCTAGTAGACGGCAAACCTGTTACCGCTCTGGTGACGGTGACCACGAAATAGGGCATGCCACGAAATAGAGCGTGCCACAAAATAGAGCGTGGATGACATCTTCACGTTCGAGGCGAAGATGTTTTCTGACACAGGCCTGCTGAGGGAAATTTTGGGCCGGCGCTTCGCCGGCCGGCAGTCACGACATCGTGTCGAGCTTGCGCTGCATCGCGGCGATCTGCTCCTTCAGCTCCTGAAGGTCGTCCGGTTTTTCCGGTGTTTCTTTCCTGGCCTGTTCGGCCGGTGCTGCTGCCGGCGCAGACCCCGCAGGCGGGAACGGCGTGAACAGCCGCATGGCGTTCTGGAACATTTCCATGTTACGCCGAGTCTGCTCCTCCAGCACCTTGATCGGCGTCGCGATCTTCATCATGTCCATCGGCGACTTGCCGAGGGCATCTTTCATCTGTTCGCGAAAGCGTTCCTGCTCCTTCGAGAAGGCCAGCATCGACTGTTCGAGAAAGCTTGGCACGATCATCTGCATCTGGTCGCCGTAGTAGGCGATGAGCTGACGCAGGAACGGGATCGGCAGCATGTTCTGCCCGTCCTTGTTCTCCAGCTCGAAGATGATCTGGGTCAGCACCGGATGCGTGATGTCGTCGCCGGTCTTGGCGTCCTGGACAGTAAAGTCCTCGCCTTTTTTGACCATTTCTGCGAGATCCTCGAGCGTCACATAGGTGCTGGTGCCCGTATTGTAGAGACGGCGATTGGCATATTTCTTGATAACAATAGGTTCGTCTTTCGCGGCCATCTGCATCCTCCCCGGACACCGGCCAGCTTAAGTAAGCCGCCGGTAACGATTGCGCCTTGTTAAAGGATATGCGCAAAAGCGTCATGAATCCAAGCTGTTTGTGCAGTGCGGGAACATTTTATGCTGCGCAGCACGGATGGGCCGTCATCGCAGCGACGCGCGGCCTGCTTGCCGCGGAGGAACGCCATGCCCATTTCGGGTTTGACTCGGGTTGTGGAAAGGGCAAGAAAAGTCCCCGACGGCACCCGAAATCGCTCCCCGAAAGTCTGGAGAAGAACATGTCCGCTTCCAACGCCATCGTTGTCGCCAGTGCGGCGCGCACGCCTGTCGGCTCCTTCAACGGCGCCTTCGCCAACACGCCAGCTCATGAACTGGGTGCCGTCGCCGTCAGGGAAGCGCTTGCCCGCGCCGGCGTCGACGGCAAGGAGGTGGACGAGGTCATTCTCGGCCAGATCCTGACCGCGGCTCAAGGGCAGAACCCGGCGCGGCAGGCGGCCATGGCCGCCGGCGTGCCGCAGGAGGCGACCTCCTGGGGCCTGAACCAGCTCTGCGGCTCCGGCCTGCGCGCCATCGCGCTCGGCATGCAGCAGATCGCCCAGGGCGATGCAAAAATCATCGTTGCCGGCGGCCAGGAATCGATGTCGATGGCTCCGCATGCGCAGCATCTGCGCGGTGGCGTCAAGATGGGCGATTTCAAGCTGATCGACACCATGATCAAGGACGGCCTGACCGATGCCTTCTATGGTTATCATATGGGCAACACGGCGGAGAACGTCGCCCGCCAGTTCCAAATCACCCGCGACGACCAGGACCAGTTCGCACTGGCTTCCCAGAACAAGGCCGAGGCTGCGCAGAAAGGCGGAAAATTCAACGACGAGATCGTTGCCTTCACAGTCAAGGGCAGGAAGGGCGACACGATAGTCGACCAGGACGAGTACATCCGCCATGGCGCGACGATCGACGCCATGACCAAGCTCAAGCCCGCCTTCGACAAAGACGGCACGGTGACAGCAGCCAATGCTTCCGGCATCAATGACGGCGCCGCCGCCGTGGTGCTGATGACCGAAGCGGAAGCCGCAAGGCGCGGCATCACGCCGCTGGTGCGTATCGTTTCCTGGGCGACCGCCGGCGTTGACCCGCAGATCATGGGGACGGGACCGATCCCCTCCTCGCGCAAGGCGCTGGCCAAGGCCGGCTGGTCGGTCGGCGACCTCGATCTGGTCGAAGCCAACGAGGCCTTCGCCGCGCAGGCCTGCGCCGTCAACAAGGACATGGGCTGGGACCCGTCCATCGTCAACGTCAATGGCGGCGCCATCGCCATCGGCCATCCGGTCGGCGCCTCGGGCGCCCGCATCTTCAACACGCTGGTCTACGAAATGCGTCGCAGAAGTGCCAAGAAAGGTCTTGCCACGCTGTGCATCGGCGGCGGCATGGGCGTTGCCATGTGCGTGGAAGCATTGTGATGAGATAAGCGATACGAATAGGATACTGGCGCAAAGCGAGTAGGGAATAGAGGGCAAAACCTACCGCTTCAACGCTCAGTCATCTGCATTTCCCGGGAGGACACATGACAAAGGTTGCAATCGTCACAGGCGGGTCGCGCGGCATCGGCGCGGCGATATCGGTCGCCTTGAAAAGCGCCGGCTATTCGGTTGCCGCAAACTACGCCGGCAATGAGGAAGCGGCAGCAAAGTTCAAGGCAGCGACCGGCATCCCGGTCTACAAATGGTCGGTTGCCGACTACGAGGCCTGCGCTGCCGGCATCAAACAGGTAGAGGCCGATCTCGGTCCCGTATCGGTGCTGGTCAACAATGCAGGCATCACGCGCGACGCGATGTTCCACAAGATGACGCGCGAGCAATGGAAAGAGGTCCTCGACACCAACCTTTCCGGCGTCTTCAACATGACGCATCCGTTGTGGGGCGGCATGCGCGACCGCAAATTCGGCCGCGTCATCACCATCTCCTCGATCAATGGCCAGAAAGGGCAGGTCGGCCAGGTCAATTATTCGGCCTCGAAGGCCGGCGATATCGGCTTCACCAAGGCGTTGGCCCAGGAAGGCGCGCGCGCCGGCATCACCGTCAACGTCATCTGCCCCGGCTACATCGCCACCGAGATGGTCAAAGCGATGGACGGGAAGGTGCTCAACGAGCGTGTCCTTCCGCAGATCCCGGTCGGCCGTCTCGGCGAGCCGGAGGAGATCGCGCGCTGCGTCGTCTTCCTCGCTTCCGACGATGCCGGGTTCATCACCGGCTCGACCATATCAGCCAATGGCGGGCAGTACATCGCCTGACCGTTTATCTTTACGTTGAGATAGATACGCGCTTGGACGAACGGGCCTGCAAAACGGCCCGTTTCTATAGCGGTCTTCCCGTTGCAAGATCTCCCCCCAATCCGGCACGCAAAGGTTAACGGCCGCTGCGCAGCCTGTGCAAAAACTGCCCGGCAGCCTGTGGATTCTCGGTGGAAAAGCTGTTCACAACACAACATGTTGCGGTGAACAAACCAAGAAACTTTGCCTATCGCTGATTCGTCGCCGATTCGTTCCGGCTTTGAGCGGAACGTTAACGGCGAGAGCCGAAAACACCCTCGAAATGATTAAAGCGCATTAGGAAACATCAATAATTTCATAATGTTGGGCGAAGCAGATTGGCCGGCCACGATCATTCACCGGCAAAGGTTAACGGTGGTGCTCGTTTGAATGCCGCCTGCATGAATCGGGCCAGTTTCTGTGATTCAGCATGTGGTGAGACTCGCCGGCAGAAATCCCAGATGTAGCCGTGAACAAAACCTGAATCAGCGCGAGTCAGTGATTCGTCGCTGATTCGTTCCAGACTCGTTCCAACTGTTAATCGGGAACAGATTTCTGGCTTCGAACCGACCAATCAGCCTGCCCTCGGCACATTCCGCTTTCGCTTCGCGCCCGAAATCCCTATGTGTCGCCTGTCATACGCGGCCAATATGGGCGCGCTCCCGACAATGCGAGGCAGAGAGCCTTATTTCCAGGCCGATGAACATCCATCCGAAACACACTGAACCGCTGATCCTGTCGGGTCGAGACGTAACGGCCGTGCTCGGCCCGACCAATACCGGCAAGACCCATCTCGCCATCGAACGCATGGTGGCGCATGAGAGCGGCGTCATCGGCCTACCGCTCAGGCTGCTTGCCCGCGAGGTCTATACGCGCGTCTGCGAGAAGGTCGGCGCCCATAAGGTTGCGCTCATCACCGGCGAGGAAAAGATCCAGCCGGCGGGCGCGAAATACTCGGTCTGCACGGTGGAAGCGATGCCGCGCGAGACCGACGCCGCCTTCGTTGCCATCGACGAGGTCCAGCTCGCTGGCGATCTCGAACGCGGCCACATCTTCACCGATCGCATCCTGCATCTGCGCGGCCGCCAGGAGACGCTGCTGCTGGGTGCGGCCACCATGCACGGCATTCTGCAGCGCCTGCTGCGGGGCGTGTCGGTGGTGACCCGGCCACGGCTGTCGCATCTTGCCTATGCCGGCTCGAAGAAGCTGACCCGCCTGCCGCGGCGCACCGCGATCGTCGCCTTCTCAGCCGACGAGGTCTATGCCATCGCCGAGCTGATCCGCCGCCAGCAGGGCGGTGCCGCCGTCGTGCTCGGCGCGCTCAGCCCGCGCACCCGCAACGCCCAGGTGGCGCTGTTCCAGTCGGGCGATGTCGACTACCTCGTCGCCACCGACGCCATCGGCATGGGCCTCAACCTCGACCTCGACCACGTCGCCTTCGCCCAGAATCGCAAATTCGACGGCTACCAGTACCGCAACCTGACCGCGGCCGAGCTCGGCCAGATTGCCGGCCGTGCCGGCCGGCATCTGCGCGACGGCACCTTCGGCGTCACCGGCCAGGTCGATCCGCTGGATGAGGAATTGGTCAAGAAGATCGAGGCGCATGATTTCGATCCGGTGAAAGTGCTGCAGTGGCGTACCGCGCATTTCGATTTCGCCAACCTCGATGCGCTGAAGCGCTCGATCGAGACCAACGCCCCGGTCGAAGGCCTGACGCGCGCACTGCCGGCCGTGGACGCGCAGGCGCTCGAGCATCTGTCGCGCGACGAGGACATCCGGGCACTCACCACCGACGCCAGGCGGGTGGCGCTGCTGTGGGAAGCCTGCGCGCTGCCCGACTACAGGAAGATCGCGCCGGCCCAGCACGCCGACTTGATCGCCTCCATCTACATGGACCTTGCCAGGCACGGCCATGTCGACGAGAACTACATGGCCGAGCAGGTGCGCCGCGCCGACACCACTGAAGGCGATATCGACACGCTATCGCACAGGATTGCCCAGATCCGCACATGGACCTTCGTTTCCAACCGGCCCGGCTGGCTGGCCGATCGGGCACACTGGCAGGAAAAGACGCGCGAAATCGAAGACAGATTGTCGGATGCGCTGCATGAGCGGTTGACGAAACGTTTTGTAGACCGCAGGACTTCCGTCCTCATGCGGCGCCTTAGAGAAAACACGATGCCTGAAGCCGAAATCAGCCCAACCGGAACCGTCCTCGTCGAAGGCCATCACGTCGGCGAGTTGCAGGGTTTCCGCTTCACCGCCGACCAGAGCGCCGGCGGCGAGGACGCCAAGGCGGTGCGGGCGGCGGCGCAGAAGGCGCTTGCCGCCGAGTTCGAGGCGCGGGCCGAACGCTTCGGCGCCTCGGCCAATGGCGACATCGCGCTGGGTTCGGATGGCACGCTGCGCTGGATCGGCGCGCCGATCGGCACGCTGGTCGCTGGCGAAGACGCTTTGAAGCCGCGTCTCGTTCTGCTCGCCGACGAGCAACTCACCGGCCCGGCCCGCGACAAGGTTGCGGCGCGCGCCGAGCGCTTCGTCAATTTCCAGATCGAATCCCTGCTGAAGCCGCTAGTCGATCTCAAGAATGCCGAGCAGATCACCGGCATCGGCCGCGGCATCGCTTTCCAGCTCGTCGAGCATTTCGGCCTCATCAACCGTCGCGACATCGCCGACGAGATGAAGTCGCTCGACCAGGAGGGCCGCGCGGCGCTTCGCCGTCTCGGCGTGCGCTTCGGCGCCTACCATGTCTTCGTGCCGGCGCTGATCAAGCCGGCGCCGGCCGGGTTGATAACGCTGCTGTGGGCGCTGAGAAACGACGGCAAGGACAAGCCCGGCTTCGGCGATGTCGTTCACGCACTGGCCTCCGGCCGCACCTCGGTGGTCATCGATCCAACCTTCGACAAGACTTTCTACAAGCTGGCGGGCTACCGCAATCTTGGCCGGCGTGCTGTACGCGTCGATATTCTCGAACGGCTGGCCGACCTGATCCGGCCGGCGACCAACTGGAAGCCGGGCCTCGGACCTCGCCCCGACGGCGCCTATGACGGTCAGTCCTTCATGGTGACGCCGCCGATGATGTCGATCCTCGGCGCCACCGCCGACGACATGGAAGAAATCCTGAAGGGGCTCGGCTATCGCGCCGATGCCAAGCCGGCGGCCGAGGTCAAGGCGCGGCTCGAAGCACAGGACAATGCCGCGCGTGAAGCGGCCGCTGCAAAGCAGGCGGCGGAAGAGGCAACGCGAGCCGAGCAGGCGAGGATGGCGGAAGCAGCTGCCGCGGCAGAGCCGCCGGCGGAGGTTTCGGCGGAGGCTTCGGAGCCTGTGTCGGATGCGGCTCCTGTTGCGGAGGCGGCCGAAGCCGTGACCGAAGCGGCGGCAGAGCCTGTCGCGGAAGACCAGCCGGAAGCTCCAGCCCCTGAAGCTGCGGCAGAAGTCACGCAAGAGACCCAGCCCGCCGCCGAAGCGGCTGCAGAACCAGCGGCTGAGCCAAGGACGGAACTTGGGGCGGAAACTGAGGCTACGGCACCGGCAGAGCCGCCGGTTTCCGACACTATGGAAGCATCGCCGGCCGAACCTGCAGCAACGGCGGAAGCCGTCGCCGGCGAAGCTGCCCCAGAAGCCGAGGAGCCAAAACCTGTGCTGTTGTGGCGGCAGGGTCGTTTCGACCAGCGCCCGCGTCATCGCCAGCATGACAACCGCCCCCGGGACAATCATCGGGACAGTCGCCCGCGCAATGGTCAAGCTGCGCCGGACGGCCGCAGCGATGCGCCGGTAGATGCCGGCGGGCAACCGACGCCGGGCGACCGGCCCGCCCGTCAAGGGCGCCACGATCAGCGCGACGGCGCCGGCAAGCCACGCTTCGACCGCAGCAAGTTCAAGCCCAAGCCGCAAGGCGAGGCGGCAGAGCAGCGCGCCGGCAAGCCGCAAGGCGAACGCCTCGACCGGCGCGAAAACCGGCCCGACTGGAAGGCTGGACGGCAGGACGGCAAAGGCGGCGCCCAAGGCGCAAAGCCCGCCTTCCAGCCAAAGCCGCGTGAGGAACGCCCGGTCCGCTTCGATCCGGACTCGCCCTTCGCCAAGCTCGCCGCGTTGCGCGACCAGCTGAAGAAGTAAGCTGTTCGTCCGATGGTCACTGATGCCCGCCAGCGCATCGACAAGTGGCTGTTCTTCTCGCGCGCGGTAAAATCACGCACGCTGGCAGCCAAGCTGGTCGTCACCGGACGCGTCCGCATCAATCGCGACAAAGCAGCGCAGGCATCCGATACGGTCCGGCCGGGTGACGTTTTGACCATCACGCTCGAGCGGCGGATCTTCGTCTGGAAAGTCCTTGGCACCGGCGCACGGCGCGGCCCGGCCGAAGAAGCCCGCCTGCTTTACGAGGACATGTCGCCGCCCCCCGCGCCCAAGGGCGAGGCGCTTCCGGATGCGGTGCCGCCGTTGCGCGAGGCCGGCAGCGGTCGCCCGACGAAGAAGGAACGCCGCCAGACCGACCACCTGCTCGGCGACGATTGAGCAAGGTCGAACTTCCGCTTTGCCGGGCCTCTGGAATTCCATTCCGGAAACCCCGGCACCGCTGGCAAGGGCTGCCCTTGCCAGCGGCGGACAAAGGCGTTACCTCACCAAAAAAGCCCAACAAAATGGGACGTCCCGGAGCCGACCAATGACCTATGTCGTGACCGACAATTGCATAAAATGCAAATACATGGACTGCATCGAGGTCTGTCCGGTCGACTGTTTCTACGAAGGTGAGAACATGCTCGTCATCCACCCGGACGAGTGCATCGACTGCGGCGTCTGCGAACCGGAATGCCCGGCCGACGCGATCAAGCCCGACACCGAGTCGGGCCTCGACAAATGGCTGCAGATCAACACCGAATATGCCGATAAATGGCCCAACATCACCGCCAAGAAGGAGCCCCCGGCCGACGCCAAATCCTTCGACGGGGAAGCTGGCAAATTCGAGAAATATTTCTCCCCGGAGCCCGGCGAAGGCGATTAACGAGAGCGCTGATTGCGGCAGCCTGACGCGGCGTAACAGACGTGATACATTAACTGCCTTGACAGGCGGCGATGGCGCATGGCCTTCGCGCGTGCAGCAAAACCTTGATTCTTCCGACTTTTTGTGTTATATCAGCCCAACATGCCGGTGACACAACGTCGATTTATGGCGCAAACGCCCCAAATCACTGAAAGGTGAATTTCTCAATCCGGACCAGAGCGATCTGGGGCAGGCGGTCGCAATGTTGCGATTTGCCGGTCCTGGCCTTCCGGTGAGTTCATCGTTGTGTGGCTAAGGACCGGTCACCCCGGTCGCACGAGTTCGGGCCGGCACGATGCCGGTACCACAACAAGGAGTTCAGGGCGTAATGGCAACGATCACCCCGCAGAAGAAGTCCACCGCAGCGCGCCACGGTTTCAAGACCGGCGAGTACATCGTCTATCCGGCGCATGGTGTCGGCCAGATCGTCTCGATCGATGAGCAGGAAGTCGCGGGCCACAAGCTGGAACTGTTCGTCATCGACTTCCAGAAGGACAAGATGCGCCTGAAGGTGCCAGTCGCCAAGGCGACCTCGATCGGCATGCGCAAGCTGTCGGAAGAGGATTATGTCGAGCGCGCGCTGAAGGTCGTGCAGGGCCGGGCCCGCGTCAAGCGCACCATGTGGTCGCGCCGCGCCCAGGAATATGATGCCAAGATCAACTCCGGCGATCTGATCTCGATCTCGGAAGTGGTGCGCGACCTCTATCGCGCTGACAACCAGCCGGAGCAGTCCTATTCCGAGCGCCAGCTCTACGAGGCGGCCCTCGACCGCATGGCCCGCGAGATCGCGGCCGTCAACCGCATGTCGGAGACCGAAGCGGTGCGCCTTATCGAGGTGAACCTCAACAAGGGCCCGAAGCGCGGCGCCAAGGCCGACAACGAGGAAGCCGAGCAGGAAGAGGCCGCCTGAGCCTTTTCGCCTTCGAATTCAGAAAAGCCCGGCCTCGCGCCGGGTTTTTATTTTTGGGATCGGCGAATGCATATCTAACCTTCGACACCGCCCTCCCTTTCCGCCTCCTGCTTCAGCGTGGCGATGAACCGCTTGGTCCGCTGGCGCTCCGGGTTGCTGAACAGCACCGCGGCCGGCCCTTGTTCGACGATGTTGCCGGCATCGAGGAACACCACTTCCCGCGCGATCTTGGAGGCGAGCCTCAGATCATGCGTCGCCATCACCATGGTCGTGCCCTCGCTGGCGAGCTTGCCGAGCACGTCGACCACCTCTTGCGCCAGTTCCGGATCGAGTGCCGAGGTCGGTTCGTCGCAGAGCAGCACTTTCGGCGACGGCGCCAGCGCCCGGGCAATCGCCACGCGCTGCTGCTGGCCGCCTGACAGCGTCGCCGGCCAGGCGTCGGCCTTGTGCGCCATGCCGACCTTTTCGAGCAGGGCGAGCGCCCGTTCGCGCGCCCTTTCCTTGGGCCATTTAAGCACCGTCACCAGCCCCTCCATGATGTTCTCGATCGCGGTGCGATGCGGAAACAGCTGGAAATTCTGGAACACCATGCCGGTCTGCAGCCGCAGCCGCTGGATATCCCTGGTCGAGACCCTGCCGCCGGGGTGGAATTCGAGTGCATCGTCGCCGATCCGCACCGTGCCTGAAGTCGGCAGTTCGAGCAGGTTGATGCAGCGCAAAAGCGTACTTTTCCCGCCGCCCGATGGCCCGACAAGCGCGGTGACACTGCCTTCCTCGATAGTGACGGTCACACCCTTCAGCACCAAATTGTCGCCGAAACGCTTTTCGATGTTGGTGAGGCCGATCATGCACGCGCCTCCAGGAAGCCACCATAGCGGTTAAGCCGCGTTTCCAATCGGGCCTGCAAGGCCGACAGCACGGAGCTCATGACCAGGTACAGAGCCGCTGCCTCGACATAGAGGATCAGCGGCTCATAGGTGGTGGCGACAATGCGCTGCGCCGCCTGGAACATCTCGGGCACGGTAATGGCGGCGGCGAGCGATGTATCCTTGACCAGCGAGATGAAGGTGTTGGACAGCGGCGGCACGGCGACGCGCCCCGCCTGTGGAAGAATGGTGCGCCGCATTGCCTGGGCCCAGGTCATGCCGATCGAATAGGCCGCTTCCCACTGGCCCTTCGGCACCGAACCAATGACGGCGCGGATGATTTCCGACGAATATGCGCCGATGTTCAAGGTAAAGCCGATCAGTGCTGCCGGAAAGGCGTCGAGCAGGATGCCGACCGATGGCAGGCCGTAGAAGATAAGGAACAGTTGCACGAGAAGCGGCGTGCCGCGGAAGATCCAGACATAGAAGCGGACCACGGCGACCAGCGGTTTGGGACCGAACAGCCGGACAAGCGCCACGACCAGGCCGAGGACAAGACCGAATGCAAACGACAGCAGCGTCAACGGCACGGTGAAGATCAGTGCAGCCCACAGCAGCGTAGGCAGGGATTCCAGCATCAATTGCAGCCAGTGCGGCACGAAGCCTCCTCCTTGCCAGATTGCCGTCGCTCATATCACGCGAAAGCGGCGGGCCGTCAAAGACAGCTCGCCGCGACATGAACGACGCGGGCCGGCATTCGGCCCACGCGAGAAAAGCCGTTTACTTCGAAACGTCCTGGCCGAAATAGGTATCGGCGATTTTCTGGTAGGTACCGTCGGCCTTGATGTCGGCCAGCGCCTTATTGATGGCGGCCACCAGTTCCGGATCGCCCTTGCGCACGATGACGCCGGAATAGTCGGCGTTTTCTTCCTGCGCGGCAATCTTCACATTGGCGTCGGGCTTGTGCTTCTTGAAGTCGAGGAAGGACAGGCTGTCGTTGATGGTGGCGTCGGCGCGGCCGGTGAGAAGAAGCTGGATCGACTGGTCGAAGCCGTCGGTGCCGACGAGCTCGGCGCCATTGGTTTCAGCCAGCTTGCCGAAATTCGAGGTCAGCGACTGCGCCGCCTTCTTGCCCTTGAGATCGGCGAAACCCTTGATGTCGGTGTTGTCGCCGCGCACGATCAGCACCGCCTTGGAGGCGATGTAAGGATCGGAGAAATCATATTTGGCCTTGCGCGCCTCGGTGATGCCGACCTCGTTGATGACGGCATCGTAGCGGTTGGCGTCGAGACCGGCGATCAGCCCGTCCCATTTGCCTTCGAGGAACTGGGCTTTGACGCCGAGGCGCTCGGCGATGGCCCGGGCGATCTCGACGTCGAAGCCGACCAGCGCGCCGGAAGCATCATGATAGGTGAAGGGCGCATAGGTTCCTTCCGTGCCGACCTTGAAGACGCCGGACTGCTTGATCTGGTCGAGATTGGCGCCGGCATGACCGGCGGCGATTGCCAGAACCTGCAGCGTTCCGGCGATAATGAGCGATTTGAGCCATTTCATTTTTCTGTGATCCCGTCCTTGGCCGATGTCCGGCGTCGTTGCGAGTGCCGGAAAATGACAGATGCGCGATGCCAAAATAAGAAACTAAATTTCAAAAATCTCGCGCCCTTGAAATCCCATTCTCAACCAACACCTCCCGGCGCCACCCGGCTGAGTCAAGGCCGATGGCGAATCGCCTGGAACAGCGCAATCGGCATGACAGTCCGGGGGAACATTCCCCCGCATCGCACGTTCTTGGCTGTTGTAGGGCGCGGCGCCGCCATTTCAACCATCGGCGCCAACTCACGATTCAGCGATCGCACCGCAACGCCTGAAGCAGGAGCGCGGCATGATGCAAGACAGTGCAGGACGGACCATGGTTCGCGCGGCGATGAAAGCCCCTTACCTGGAGCGCGACGAAGAGCATCTCCTGGCGCTGCGCTGGAAGGAGAACAATGACCAGCACGCGCTGCACCGCATCACCGTCGCCCATATGCGGCTGGTCATTTCTATGGCGTCGCGGTTCCGCCACTACGGCCTTCCCCTGGGCGATCTGATCCAGGAAGGCCATGTCGGGCTGCTGGAGGCCGCGGCCCGTTTCGAGCCCGAGCGCGAGGTGCGGTTCTCGACCTATGCGACATGGTGGATCCGCGCCTCGATGCAGGATTATATCCTGCGCAACTGGTCGATCGTGCGCGGCGGCACCAGCTCGGCGCAAAAGGCGCTGTTCTTCAACCTGCGGCGCCTACGCGCCCGCCTGGCAAACGGCGCCGAGCAGACGTCGAATGCCACGCTTTACCGCGAAGTGTCGGCGGCTCTCGGCGTTTCCGAGGCCGATGTGGCGATGATGGATTCCCGCCTTTCGGCACCCGACAGCTCGCTCAACACGCCGCTTGCCGACGATGCGGGCGCAACCGAGCGGATGGAGTTCCTGGTTTCGGATGACCCGCTGCCCGACGAGGTCGTCGGCGACACGATCGATGTCGAACGCCGCTCTGTCTGGCTGAAGACGGCGCTCGGCGCGCTCAATGCGCGAGAACTCAGGATTATCGAGGAGCGCCGGCTGAGCGACGAGGGCGCGACGCTCGAAGCGCTCGGCGAGACGCTCGGCATCTCCAAGGAACGTGTCCGGCAGATCGAGGCGCGCGCCATGGAAAAGCTCAAGGCGGCGCTGGTGAAGCAGAACCCGGAATTTCTCGCAGCCTGAATCGCGTCGGCTGCTATTTGTCGGTGACGATCTTGACCTTGTCGCCGGCCGAAACGGCGGCGCCCGGCGACAGCGCGTTGAGCACCCTGAACAAATCCAGCTTGCGGTCGACGCCGACCATCTGTGCGGCCAGGGAGCCCATTGTCTGGCCGGGCTGCACCGTGACGATGCGGATACGCAGCGGCTTCAACGCCGCCTTCTCGGCAGCACTCAGGATGCGGAACGAGCCGCTGACCGAGCGCGCCACCGTGCTCAGCGAGGTGCTGGCCGAAGGCGCCGCGGTCAGCAAGCGGTAGACCTGGCCGCCGGCGCGGATCACCGCAATATCGAATTGCCAGCCATCGGCGCCAGCATGCGCGGTTGCCGCTTCGTTGCCGTTGATCGTCTCCTGGCGCACGCTGCTGTCGTCGAGGCCGGCAACCCAGCCGCTGCGGATGTAGTCGGTCAACGAGCGGCCCTTGTCGATCGAAACGCCGTCGAAGCGGATGGCGATGTCGCCCGGGCCTGTCGCCGTCACCGCCGCTGCCGAATTGTCGATGATGAAGCCATTGGGCACCGAGAACGACACGCCGAGGCCAGGATGCAGGAAAGTTTCGCCGCGCACATAGCCTTCCTCCGGTGTATCGCCGTAAAGCAGCCCGTCTACGCCGGAAAGGAATGAATCGCGGTCGCGCGATCCGACACCGGGCGCGCCGAATTGGCGGGCGTGGCGCTGCGCGAGGTCGATACGTTGCGGCGTGTTGGGGTGCGTCGCCAGGAAGTCGAGGCTGGCGTCGGTGGCGCCGCTGATCGAGCGGAAATCGGTATAGGCCGACATCGATTGCAGGAAGCGGCCGGCGGCGTAGGGATCGAAACCGGCTTCGCCGATCGATTTGATGCCGATGGCGTCGGCCTCCAGCTCCTGATTGCGCGAGAACTGGGCCAGCCTCAGCTTGCCGCGGATCAGCGCCGCCTTGGCCGTCGGGTTGTCGCCGAGCACATCCGAAACGACCTTGGTCGCCAACCCCTCTTCGGCTTCCAGCTGCTGGCGCTGCAGGCCGTGATTGGCCGTAACATGGCCCATTTCATGCGCAATGACGGCGGCAAGCTCGGCTGAATCGTTGGCCAAGGCAAGCAGGCCCCGGGTGATGTAGAGATAGCCGCCCGGCAGCGCGAAGGCATTGACGTTGGGCGAGTTGAGGATGGTGATGCGGTAGGTCTGGGTCGGGTTGGCCGACACTACGGTCAGTCTGCCGACGATCTTGGCCACCATGCGCTCGAGCTTGGGGTCGGAATATTCTCCGCCATAGGTGGCGAGGATGCGCGGGTGCTGCGCCTTCGCCAGTTGGGCGAGCTTGCCGTTGGCGGCGACGTTGTCGACCGTGATCGGCTTGTCTGAGGGCTGAAAGCCTGATTCCTGCACGTCGGGAGGCGTGAACATCTGGCAGCTTGCCAGCGCCACGGCAAGACCGGCCAGCGCCAGAAAGCGCGCCAGCGGTTTCACCCTCCGATTGTCGATGCCGGTCGGCAGATCGGCTTCCTTTCAAGTCCTGGCACGTGACCGCGAAAATCGGGCGCGATTTCCGGAAAGCATCACGCGCAAAATCAAGTGCTACGGCGTCCGACAGATACGAGGCAGCAAGGGCAAATCACGGTCTAAGCCGGACCAGCTCCTGGCGGACCTAGCCACACTACCTCGACCATGGCAAGCAAGCGCCGCTTCGCCTTCCGCCGGTTTGACCATAAATTATGTCCGCTTCCGGGCAACATCTCGTGATCCAGCCGCAAACGGACCCGAGCCGATATAGCGTCGGAATGCCTCCGGTCCAGCCCCGACGAAAAAATCGGCCGCAGTGCCCGTCGCGGCAACCGTGCCACCATCCAGGAAAACCATGTTTTGCCCGATACGGCGCGCATCGTCCGGCTGGTGCGTGACGAATAGCACCGTCATGCGCTGCTCCGAATGGACGTCGGCGACCAGGTCGAGCATGTCGTCGCGCAGTGCCGGTCCGAGCGAAGCGAACGGCTCGTCGAGCAACAACACCGGCCGGTCGCGCACCAGGACCCGAGCGAGCGCGACGCGCTGCCGCTCACCGCCGGAGAGTTCGCGCGGCAGCCGGCTTTCCTTGCCGGTAAGGCCGACGCGCTTCAGCGCTGCGGCGATTGCGGCGCGGTCAGCCTCGCTCAGCATGAGCGAAGGCGAGCGGCCGAGCCCGACATTCTGCTCGAGGGACAGATGGGCAAACAGGTTGTTTTCCTGGAACACCATCGACACCGGCCGCGCTGATGGCGGCGCAGTGCTGACGTCGGCGCCGCCGATGAGCACGCGGCCTGACCGCGGCGCCTCGAAACCGGCCACCAGATTGAGCAGCGTCGACTTTCCCGAACCGCTCGGCCCCATGATGGCGGTGATTTCCGACGCCGGGAAATCGACATCGAATATAAGCGGCGTTTCACCATAGCTGAACGAGACATTATCGAGCCGCACGGCCGCGCCTTTTTCGACCGAAATCGACCGTTCCGGGCTGATCGGCATCATGATTTCTCCCTCCTTCCCAGCCAGTCCGCGGTCAGCACAAGCGCCAGGCAGACAAGGCCGAGCAGCAGCGCCAGGCCGGCCGCATCCTCGGTGCGGTAGCTGCCCATGCGCGCCAGCAACAGATAGGGCAATGTCTGCACGGAATCGCTGCCGAACAGCGCAATGACGCCGAGATCACCGAGCGACAGCGCCATGGCGAAGGCGAAGCCGGTGGCGAGCGGCCGCCGCAGCGACGGCCAGTCGACCAGACGCAACCGGTTCCAGCCCGAGATGCCAAGCTGTGCACAGAGCCGTTCGTGGCGTTCGCTCGCCGCGTCATAGGCGGGGCGGATGGCGCGGATGGCGAACGGCATCGCCATCACCGCATTGACCACAACCACCATGACAGGGGCGATCGCAAAGACATCGCTGACGCTGCGCAGGAGCAGGAACCAGCCGGCACCGATGACGATGGGCGGCACCACCAGGACGAACCCCGCACCGGTGTCGGCCAGGTGTTCGAGCAGCGTCCGCCTGCCGGTCCGCCGGGTGAGCGCCAGCGCCCGGCGCGCCATAACCAGCGACAGCGACAACGCCAAGGAGAGCAGCGCCGATAGGAGGGAGAGCACGGCACTGGTCGCCGTCGCTTGCCGCACCGCGCTCTCGCCGGCCAGGCGGCCGAGATCGGCGCCAAGCCCGGCCGACAGCGTAGCCGCCATCGGTCCGGCGACAAACAGCAGTGCCAGCCCGATCACCAGTGCGTTCAGCACGGTCTCGGCCGCACCGGCTGAAAAATACCGGCGCGGGGCTACCGGCAGATTGGCGTCGCCGGTCATATTGGCGCCAAGCCGCGTTAGTGCCAGCACGACGACGAAGGTCAGGGCAATCTGCAACAAGGTCAGCGTCACCGCCCGCGCCGGGTCGAAGTCGAAACGCAGCGCCTGGTATATGGCAACCTCCAGCGTCGTCGCGCGCGGCCCGCCGCCGAGCGTAAGCACGATGGTGAAGGAGGTGATGCACAGCATGAAAACGAGCCCGGCAACGCCCGGCAGGGCCGCACGCAACGCCGGCCATTCGATCAGCCGGAAGGCCGGCGCAGCACCCATGCCAAGCTGGCTCGCCAGCCGCCATTGGTTAGCCGGCACCGTCTGCAACGCTTCCAGGAACAGTCGCGTTGCCAGCGGCAGGTTGAAAAAGACGTGGGCGACGAGAATACCCGATAGGCCATAGATGCCGGGCCAGTTCTGGCCGCCAATCGCACCGAGCAAGCCGGCGAAATACCCGGCGCGGCCATAGAGTGCCAAGACACCGAGTGCGGCAACAATGGCCGGCAGCGCCAGCGGCACGGCGAAAAGCTGCAGGACAAAGCCTCGCCCGAAAAACTGTGGATGCCGCGACAGCGCGCGCGCGACGAACAGCGCCGGTGCGACGGAGAGCAGGGTCGACAACAGAGCCTGCCAGAGCGTGAAGCGCGCAACACGGAGGAGATAGGAATCAAAGGCGGAGGCGGCGCCCGACAGGTCGCGCATGGCTTCGACGACGAGCCCGGCGAATGCCCCGCCGATCAGCAGCGCGATGGCGGCGAGCGCGACGATACCGGCAGCGACGCGGGTATCCGATGATGGCGCGCGTTGCACGCTAGACCACCAGATTCGAGATTCTTAGCGAGGATTGCGTTCCTTCGCGCGCCCCTCTGTCCTGCCGGACATCTCCCCCACATGGGGAGAGATTGGCAGGTTCAGCGCTCCGCTCATTCCGGCAATGTCGGAGATTGGCGAAAGCCGGCATGACGGCCAATCTCCCTCCTTGTAGGGGAGATGTCCGGCAGGACAGAGGGGGGCGCCGTAGGGCGATCATCTTTCAATCCGAGCTACTTGCTCATCACCGCCAGCCACTCGTCGACCCAGGCCTTGCGATTTGCGGCGACCTCTTCCGAGCTGAACAGCAAGGTTTTGGTCGGTTTGACGAGCTTGTCGAACGCCGGATTGAGCGGCTTGTCGGTCTTGCCGGCCGGGAACATCCAGTTGGTTTCGGGAATGAGATCCTGGAATTTCGGCCCGGTCATGAAGGCGATGAACTTTTCCGCCAGCGGGTTCTTCGCGCCCTTGGTGGTGATCCCAGCGACCTCGATCTGCAGATATTCGCCTTCCTCGAAGGACGCCGCCTGGTAGCGCGAGGTGTTTTCGGCAACCATGTGGTAGGCTGGCGAAGTGGTATAGGACAGCACCATCGGCGCCTCACCCTTGGTGAACAGGCCGTAGGCCTCGCTCCAGCCCGGCGTCACCGTCAGCACCTTTGCCTTGAGTTTGGCCCAGGCTTCCGGAGCCTTGTCGCCATAGACCGACTTGACCCACAACAGCAGGCCAAGGCCCGGCGTCGAGGTGCGCGGATCCTGGATGACGATCTTGTCGCCGGCATCGCCCTCGACCAATTCCCTGAGGCTCTTCGGCGGGCTCTTCAGTTTTTCGCTATCGTAGACGATAGCGAAATAGCCATAGTCGAACGGCACGAAGATATCGTCGCTCCAGCCACCCGGCACACTGACGTCCGTCACGGCGCCATGCGGCGAAAACAGGCCGGTTGCCTTGGCGTCCGCCGTCAAATTGGTATCGAGGCCAAGCACGATATCGGCCTTGGTCGCGGCCCCTTCCAGCTTCACACGGTTGAGCAGTGCCACGCCGTCGGCGACCGAGACGAATTCGACGACGCAGGTGCACTCGGCCTCGAAGGCCTTCTTCACCGCCGGTCCCGGACCCCAATCGGCGGTGAAGCTTTCATAGGTATAGACGGTCAGCTTATCCTGTGCCGATGCCTGCCCCGGTAGGGCAAGCGCGGATGCCGCAAGCAGGATAATCGAGGCAAGAGAGTGGAAAAAACTGCGCATCGGCGCCTCCTTCGTTCGCGTTGAAAGGAATTGAGGCGTCGGGCTGTCCGAAACGTCTAATCCCTCCGCCGGTACAAACCGGATCAGGTTCAGCGGGTTGGCAGTCTTGCCTCTCAGCCGGTCCGCGAAGATCGCGTCCGGCACCCCGTTAGAGCGTTTCGACACATAGGCCCGGCCGAAGTGCTGCGCAAGCGGAAGTTTGCCGGGCATCCAAAGCGCGGCGTCCTGTTTCATCTGCCGTTTCATCTTCCGTTTCCGGGGCAGGGCTGGTAAGGGCCACGAGATATGAGCACATTCACCATCCTGCTTGGCGGCGATCTCATCCGCACGCCGCTGCTCGACCGCCAGGTCGAAGGCTCCCGCGTCATCGCTGCCGATGCCGGTATCGGCCATGCCCTTATGCTGGGCCTGATGCCGGAACTCTGGGTCGGCGATTTCGATTCCGTGCCTGCCGATTTGCCGGAGGATCTGGCCGCCGTGCCACGGCAGGTGTTTCCCGCCGAAAAGGACAAGACCGACGGTGAACTCGCTATCGCCGCCGCGCTCGAACGCGGTGCGACCAGCCTTGTGCTCGCAGGCGCCTTCGGCGGCAAACGCACCGACCACATCTTCCTGCATTTGGCGCTCAGCGTCCGGCTGGCGGAAGGCGGAACGGAAGTGCTTTTGACCAGCGGCGCACAGGAAGGCATTCCTTTGCTGCCTGGAAAGACTGGCTTCGATTATGTCGACGGTACGCTGTTTTCGGTGCTCGGCTTTTCGGATCTCGCCGGCCTGACAGTCACCGGCGCCAAATGGCCGCTCGCCCATGTCGAGGTTGCCTTCGGCTCGTCGCTGACCATTTCCAACGAGGTCAAGGGCCGGCTGGAAATCGCGCTGGCCAGCGGCCGCGCGCTGCTGCTCGCGCATCCTTTTTCCCTACCTGAAAGCTGACATGGCGCCGCCGCTTCTCAATCTCGACGGGATAAAGCTGACCTTTGGCGGCGCGCCGCTGCTCGACGGTGCCGCCCTGACGGCGTCAGCTGGCGACAAGATCGCCCTGGTCGGGCGCAACGGCTCTGGCAAGTCGACGCTCCTCAAGATCGCTGCCGGGCTGATCGAACCGCAGGACGGCGAAGTCTTCCGCCAGCCTTCGGCGACGGTGCGCTATTTGCCGCAAATGCCCGACATGGACGGTTTTGCGACCGTTCGCGCCTATGTCGAGGCGGGGCTCGGGCCCGCCGATGATCCCTACCGCGCCACCTATCTGATAGAGCATCTCGGCCTGACCGGCGAGGAACGGCCGAACGACCTCTCCGGGGGCGAGACGCGGCGCGCGGCACTCGCCCGCGTCATGGCGCCCGAGCCCGACATTCTTCTCCTCGATGAACCGACCAATCATCTTGACCTTTCGGTTATCGAATGGCTGGAGGAGGAGCTTGCCCGCACCTCCTCGGCCCTGGTCGTCATCTCGCATGACCGCCGTTTTCTCGAACGCGTGTCACGCGCCACAATTTGGCTCGACCGCGGCCAGACCCGCCGTCTCGATAAGGGCTTTGCCTATTTCGAGGAATGGCGCGACACGGTGTTGGAGGAGGAAGAGCGCGAGCAGCACAAGCTCGGCCGCCAGATCGTGCGCGAGGAGCACTGGCTGCGCTATGGCGTGACGGCAAGGCGCAAGCGCAACATGCGCCGGCTCGGTGAGTTGCAGACCATGCGCCAGCGCTTTCGCGGTCATCGTGGCGCCGAGGGTGCGGCGACGATGACAGCCAGCGACGCCGCCGAATCCGGCAAGCTGGTGATTGAGGCCAAGAACATCGAGAAGAGCTTTGGCGATCTGACCCTGGTCAAGGGATTCTCGACACGCATCCAGCGCGGCGATCGCGTCGGTCTGGTCGGGCCGAACGGCGCCGGCAAGACGACGCTATTGAAGATGCTGACCGGCGAATTGAAGCCGGACGCAGGCACGGTGCGGCTCGGCACCAACCTGGAGATCGCCACGCTCGACCAGAAGCGCGAGGCCGTCGATCCGCAGGAGACACTGGCGCAGTATCTCACCGACGGACGCGGCGAGAACCTTGTCATCAATGGCGAGCAGCGCCACGTCGTGTCCTACATGAAGAACTTCCTGTTCAAGCCGGAACAGGCGCGCACGCCGGTGCGCGAGCTTTCGGGCGGCGAGCGGGCACGGCTGATCCTCGCCCGCGTTTTGGCGCGGCCGGCAAACCTGCTTGTGCTCGACGAGCCGACCAACGATCTCGACATGGAGACGCTGGAGCTGCTGCAGGAACTGGTCGCCGGCTTTGCCGGCACGGTGATCCTGGTCAGCCACGATCGCGATTTCCTCGACCGCACGGTGACCAGCATCATCGCGCCGGATGGCGACGGCCGCTGGATCGAATATGCCGGCGGCTATTCCGATATGCTGGCGCAGCGCGGCGGCACCAGGCTGGACGACCGCAAGGCGCGGCCGAAGGCAGAGACCGGCGAGGCGACGGCGGCAAGCAGGAGCGAAGCGGCCGCTAGCAGGGGCCTGGCCAAGAAACTGTCGTTCAAGCAGAAATTCGCGCTGGAAACCTTACCCAAGAAGATCGAGGCGGTGTCGGCCTCGATCTCGCGGCTGGAGAACAACATCGCCGATCCGGCCTATTATGAGCGCGACCCGGCGTCGTTCCAGAAGACGATTGCCGCGCTCGACAAGGAGCGCGCCACGCTGGAAGCGCTCGAAGAGGAATGGCTGGAACTCGAGATGCTGCGCGAAGAGATGGAGGGGTGAGAGGTTGAATGCACGCTCATATGCGCCTACATTATGCGCATAAATGGGAGCGGCTCCATGCCTCGATCGAATCCAAAAACCCAAAGAAAGTCGGTTAATACATCGATCGACTCCGGATTGATCGAGGACGCCAAGGCGTTGGGCATCAATATATCCCGCGCTGCAGAAGAGGGTATCGCCAAGGCGATTTCGGCCGAAAAAACCCGGCGATGGCAGGAGGAAAACAAGGAAGCGATCGAGAGTTCCAATGACTATGTCAGGCGCAACGGCTTGCCTCTGGCCAAGCACCGGCTGTTTTGATGGCGCGTTATGATTTCTACCAGACTGCCGAAGGCGACGGTTATCTTCTCGATCTCCAGTCCGACCTTCTGGGACGGCTCGACACCAAGGTAGTCGTCCCGCTGATGCCAGCCAATAAGGCTCCAGTGCCGGGCCGCCGGCTAAATCCTATCTTCACCATCAACGGTAAGGACCATGTCATGGTCACTCAATTCATGTCAGCCTTGATGACATCTGAATTGCCCATTGCCGAAGGAAATCTTTCTCGCCATCACGACGACATCGTGAGCGCAATCGACATGTTGTTCCAAGGCTTCTGAGCCAAAGAGGGGTTGGGCTGGTGAGCCGGCCTCAACCCGCCGTCTTGGTTTGCCAGGCCTTCAGCGCCTCGTCGAACACCTTCTCGCCCGGAATGCCCTTTTCCATCGTGAGCAGCGCCCGCCGCCCGGTCTTGTAGACGACCGGCACGTCGATCCAGTCCTGGCCCCTGAGCAAGGTCAGATTGGCGTCTTCATCTGCCTTGGTATCGTTGAGCGCAACCAGGAAGAAACCGTCGGCGATCTTGGCCGGGATGCCGATCAGCGGGCTGCCGGCATCCTGCTCGGAGCCCTTCATGGCGACACGCAGGATGTTGTCGACGCCGCCGCCCTCGAAGCCGTCAGGCGTCAGGAAGATCATCTCGATGATATGGCTGGCCGGCAGTGTCTGGTCGGTGTTGCGACGGATCGTCATGCGCAACTGGATATCCTTGCCTGGAATGGTCGCCTCGGCGCGGATCGCCGGCTCGGGCGGCAGGTCGCCGCCGGGCGATTCCTGCACCAGTGACCAGACGATATTGCCGGGCTCGGCCGAGCCTTGAGCGGTGCTGGTGCGCTCCTCGTAGAAGATCGCTTTCTGGCCGACGGCCAGCGCGGCTTCCGGCGGAACTACCGTCGGTGCCGCTGCCGCCACGGGCGGTGTGGCGGCCGCTGCAGGCGCTGGCGGGACAGCTGCAGCATCGGCCGGCGCTGCCGCCCCGTTGGCGGGCGGCGTTGCGGGAGTTGGTGCAGCGGACCCGTCGACTGCTGGAGCATTGGCCGTGGCTTGCGCGTCTGCGGGCGCGGCCGGTGCCGGCGCGGCGGGTACCGGGCTGGTCGGCGTTTGTGCGGCCGACGGCGGCGTGGTCAGCGCGGCGACGGATTCGCCTTCGCCGATGCCCGCCTGCCCGGCCGCGGGGCCGGGATCGACCTCGTGGCCTTCGGGCGTCAGGCGCTGCGTGAACTTCGCGCCTTCGCCGGCCTCCGTCGGAGGCGCGGCGGCCGGGACGGCCGCATCGGCCACCGGCTTGGCCGGGGCTGGCTTTACCAGCGGTTCGGTGGCGACGGTTTTGGTCCCGTCGAGGCCGAGCATGCTGCCGAACGCATCCTTGTTCAGCCACATGCCGTAACCGCCACCGGCAATGACCAGCAAGGCGACGGCAGCGGCAATCACACCGCCATAGCTGCGCCTGCGCTCGGCAGGATGGAGCCGCTGGAACCTGTCCTCCGCGGGGTCGCCGTCGTTGGAAAAGTCATCGCCCCGAAAAACCCCGTCTTGGTCATCGGCTGTCGGAAGATCCATGTCGGACGGCGGCGGACCAGCGCGCTCCTGAGAAAGAGCGACGGGCTGCGGCTTTTGCCAGTTCGACGCCGGCTTGGCGGGCGTGGGCTGCCATGCCGGCCCAGTCTGTGCCGGCCCGGTCTTTGCCGGCTCGGTCTTGGCCGGCTCGGTTTTGGCCGGCTGGCGGACATGGCTGGGCTGGTTCTTGTTGCGGTCGATGGAGGAGAAGATGTCCTCCAGCTCCGCCAGCGGATCGGATGCCGGCGCCGGTTTGCCATACTCTCGCTCAATGCTTGCGATGGCATCTTCGAGTGCACGCTTCTGCCTGGCGACGTCCGACGGCGCAAGCGGTGGATCGCGTTCGGCAATCTTCTTTGCAATCGTCGAACGGGCCTTGTCGTAGACCCTGGCGCGCACCTCCGCCGACGGCTCGCCGAGATTGTCGAGCGTCTTTTTCAGAACAGAAACAAAATCTACCATGCTTCAGTCGACCTGCATTTTGTTTCTGGGCCGGCCCCCGCAAATCAGCCGCAATGCCCGGAAAGGCTGAGAAACTAGTCTTGAAACGGATCGGTCACAAGTATCGTGTCGTCCCGTTCAGGGCTGGTGGAAAGGAGTGCGACCGGCGCGCCGATCAGCTCTTCGATGTAGCGGACGTACTTCACCGCCTGGGCCGGCAGGTCGTTCCAGCTGCGCGCGCCGGCGGTGGTGCCTTTCCACCCCTCCAGCGTCTCGTAGACCGGTTCGACGCGCGCCTGCGCGCCCTGGCTGGCCGGCAGGTAATCGATCGCCTCGCCGTCGAGGCGGTAGCCGGTGCAGACCTTGATCTCGTCCAGCCCATCGAGCACATCGAGCTTGGTCAGCGCAATGCCCTTGATGCCGTTGACGGCGACAGCCTGGCGGACCAGCACGGCATCGAACCAGCCGCAGCGGCGCTTGCGGCCGGTGACGACGCCGAATTCATGGCCGCGCGTGCCCAGGAACTCGCCGATCTCGTTCTTCTGTTCGGTTGGAAACGGGCCTTCGCCAACGCGCGTCGTGTAGGCCTTGGTGATGCCGAGCACATAGCCGATGGCGCCCGGGCCGACGCCGGATCCAGCGGCGGCCTGGCCGGCAACCGTATTGGAGGAGGTAACGAACGGATAGGTGCCATGGTCGATGTCGAGCAGCGTGCCTTGCGCGCCTTCGAACAGGATGCGCTCGCCGGCGCGGCGCTTGTCATCGAGGATTTTCCAGACCCGGTCCATATAGGGCAGAATCTCGTCGGCGACCGAGATCAGCTCGCTCATGATCGCCTCATGCGTGACCTCGGCATGGCCGAGCCCACGGCGCAGCGCATTGTGGTGCGTCAGCAGCCTGTCGACCTTCAAGGGCAGCGTTTCCAAATCCGCCAAATCCATCACCCTGACCGCGCGTCGGCCCACCTTGTCTTCGTAGGCCGGACCGATGCCGCGACGGGTCGTGCCAATCTTCGTTCCGGAATTGGAAGCGGCGTCCTCGCGAAATCCGTCCAGCTCCCGGTGCAGCGACAGGATAAGCGCGGTGTTTTCGGCTATTTTCAGGCGGTCCGGCGTCACCTCGACGCCCTGCGCCTTCAATTTCGCCACCTCCGCGACGAAAGCGTGCGGATCGAAGACGACGCCATTGCCGATGATCGACAGCTTGCCTTGCCGCACCACGCCGGACGGCAGCAGCGACAGCTTGTAGACCTTGCCATCGACGACCAGCGTATGGCCGGCATTGTGGCCGCCCTGGAAGCGCACGACAACGTCGGCGCGCTCGGACAACCAGTCGACGATCTTGCCTTTGCCCTCATCGCCCCATTGCGAGCCGACGACCACCACATTGGCCATGCTTCTTTTCCCTTGAGATGCCGCGCCAGGCAGCTTGAAACGGTTCGAAACGACAGGCCTCTATAGCGTCAAGACCGGGCGAGCGCGACCATTCTTTGCCGCCCAAAACGCTCCGAGGCACAACAATTTTCGCCTTTGACATCATTTACTTGCGCGAGCTGCCGCAATAGGCCCGCATCGACCGCGCATTTCTCTCCGCCTGGCCGGGACTTCACGATGCATCGAGCCGCCTATCTGTTCCTGCTGTTCACCACCTTGCTGTGGGGCGGCAACTCCGTGGCGGGGAAGCTGGCGGTCGGTCATATCTCGCCGATGACACTTGTCTTCCTGCGTTGGCTGCTGGCGGTTCTGATCTTGCTGCCGATCGGCTGGGCAACGCTGCGCCAAGACTGGTCGGTGGTGCGCAGGCACTGGTTGCTGCTTGGCGGGCTCGGCGCTTGCGGCTTCGCCTTCTTCAACACGATCTTCTACACGGCGCTTAACTACACCACGGCAATCAACGTCTCGATCGAGCAGGCGGCGATCCCGATCGTCATCATCATCGCCAATTTCGTGTTCTTTCGCCTGCGCGTCAACGGCGTGCAGATCATCGGCGTCGTGCTGACCATCGCCGGCGTCGCGGTGACGGCGAGCCATGGCGATCCACGCCAGCTTCTCAGGCTGGATCTCAACTTCGGCGACGCCATCATGCTGATCGCCGTGCTTTGCTACTCCTTCTATTCGGTCGGGTTGCGGCTGAAGCCGGCCATCCGCTGGCAGAGCCTGATGCTGGCGCTGTCGGTTGCCGCACTCATCACATCGCTGCCTTTCTTCCTGTGGGAGATTGCCGCCGGCAAGGTCATCGTCCCCGATGCCCGCGGCTGGGCGGTCGCGTTCTATACCGCCATCGGTGCCTCGGTCATTTCGCAGATCTTCTATATCAGGGGCAACGAACTGATCGGCGCCAACAGGGCCGGCCTGTTCATCAATCTGGTGCCGATCTTCGGTACGCTGCTGTCGGTGCTGATCGTCGGCGAGACATTCCAGCTCTATCAGGCGCTGGCACTCGCGCTGGTGCTCAGCGGCATCAGCCTCGCCGAATACAGCGGACGGAAGACGGCGATATCCGCCGCTGAATGAAGTCGCTTGCCGCGACGTTTGACTGCGGTCCATCAACGACCGTGGAAGCGCCCCGCGTGCTGCTGCACACGGGGTGACCGAATTTCAGGCCACGCCGACGTCGAAGTGCAGCCGCTTGGCGGAGTCGATCGACTTGTGCGAGCGCACCTGCGCCAACACCTTTTCCGGGAACGGCGCATCGAGATAGAGCAATGCGATGGCATCGCCGCCCGGCCGGTTGCGGCCGAGCTGGAAATTGGCGATGTTGACGCCGTTCTCGCCGCAGACCGTGCCGAGCAGGCCGATGATCCCAGGCGCATCGGCATTCGTCGTGTAGAGCATGTGCTGGCCGACCTCGGCGTCGAGATTGATGCCCTTGATCTGGATGAAGCGCGGTTTGCCATCCGAGAAGCAGGTGCCGGCGATCGAGCGTGTCCTATGCTCGGTCTTGACCGTGAGCTTGATATAGCCGTCGAACACGCCGGATTTGTCGCGCTTGACCTCGGCGACGATGATGCCGCGCTCCTTCACCATGATCGGCGCCGACACCATGTTGACGTCGGAGACCTGCGGCCGGATCAGCCCGGCAAGGGTGGCGCTGATCAGCGCGCGCGTGTTCATCGTCGCGGTCGAGCCGTCGAACAGTATCTCGACCTCCTTGATTGGATCCTCGGTGACCTGGCCGACAAAGGCGCCGAGCACTTCGGCAAGCTTGACGAAAGGTTTCAGCCGCGGCGCCTCTTCGGCGGTGATCGACGGCATGTTGATGGCGTTGGAAACGGCGCCCTTGATCAGATAGTCGGACATCTGCTCGGCGACATGAAGGGCGACATTCTCCTGCGCTTCGGTGGTCGACGCGCCGAGATGCGGCGTCGCCACGACATTCTCCATGCCGAACAGTTCATTATACTCCGCCGGTTCGACCTCGAACACGTCGATGCCGGCGCCTGCCACCTTGCCGCTTTTCAGTGCCGCGATCAGGTCGGCCTCGACGACCAGCCCGCCACGCGCGCAATTGATGATGCGCACACCGGTCTTCATTTTGGCGATCGCCGCGGCATCGATGATGTTGCGCGTCTTGTCGGTGAGCGGTGTGTGCAGCGTGATGAAGTCGGCGCGGGCGAACAGCTCGTCGAGCTCGACCTTTTCGACGCCGAGCTCCTCGGCGCGGCTGTCCGACAGGAACGGATCGAAGGCGATGACATGCATCTTCAGGCCGACGCCGCGCGTAGCGACGATCGAGCCAATATTGCCGCAGCCGATGATGCCCAGCGTCTTGCCGGTGATCTCGACACCCATGAAGCGGTTCTTTTCCCATTTGCCGGCATGGGTCGAGGCGTTGGCCTCCGGTATCTGGCGGGCCAGCGCGAAGATCATGGCGATCGCATGCTCGGCAGTGGTGATCGAATTGCCGAAGGGCGTGTTCATCACGATGATGCCCTTGCGGCTCGCCGCCGGGATGTCGACATTGTCGACGCCGATGCCGGCGCGGCCCACGACCTTCAGCCTGGTCGCGGCGTTGATCAGCTTCTCCGTGACCTTTGTCGCCGAGCGGATGGCCAGCCCATCATACTGGTCGATCACCTCGAGCAATTTTTCCTTATCCTTGCCGAGATCCGGCAAATAGTCGACGTCGATGCCGCGATCCCTGAAGATCTGCACGGCGGTGGTGGAAAGTTTATCCGAGACGAGAACGCGAGGCATTGGCTTGGTCCTTTGCGATTGGCGTCCCTCCTTGAGGGGAGGGTCGGCGCGAAGCGCCGGGGTGGGGTCGGTGCGGCCGGATGCGGCCGAATCTTTCTGGATGGTGGATCGTTGAGCTCGTGTCGTTGAGCGGGTGGAGGCGACCCCACCCGGCCCTTCGGGCCACCCTCCCCTCGAGGGGGAGGGATCAGGCCGCCGCTTTGAGCGACGCCTTTTGCGCGGCAAAGGCCCAGTCCAGCCAAGGCAGCAGCGCCTCGAGGTCGGAGGCCTCGACCGTCGCGCCGCACCAGATGCGCAGGCCGGGCGGTGCGTCGCGATAGGCGCCGATGTCATAGGCGACGCCTTCCTTGTCGAGCACCGAGACAATTGCCTTGGCGAACGCGGCCTGTCCGTCGGCGTCGAGTGCCGCGACATCCGGATCGGTGAAGGAAAGGCATACCGATGTGTTCGAGCGCGTCGCCGGGTCGGCTGCAAGATGGCCGAGCCAGGAAGATTTCCGGACAAAGCCATCGAGCACGGCGGCATTGGCGTCGGCACGGGCGATCAGCGCATCGAGGCCGCCGATCGACTTCGCCCAATGCAGCGCATCGAGATAGTCCTCGACGCACAGCATCGACGGCGTGTTGATAGTCTCGCCCTTGAAGATGCCCTCGATCAGCTTACCGCCGGAAGTGAGGCGGAAGATCTTCGGCAGTGGCCAGGCCGGCTTGTAGCTTTCCAGGCGTTCGACGGCGCGCGGGCTGAGGATCAGCATGCCATGCGCGCCCTCACCGCCCAGCACCTTCTGCCAGGAGAAGGTGACGACGTCGAGTTTCTGAAAATCGAGCTTTTGCGCAAAGGCCGCCGAAGTGGCGTCGCAAATGGTCAGGCCCTTGCGGGTGGCCGGGATGAAATCGCCGTTCGGCAGGCGCACGCCCGACGTCGTGCCGTTCCAGGTGAAGACCACGTCGCGGTCGAAGTCTATTTTGGTCAGGTCGGGCAGTGCCCCGTAGTCGGCCTCTAACCTGCGCACATCGGCAAGCCTCAGCTGCTTGACCACATCGGTGACCCAGCCGGAGCCGAAGCTCTCCCAGGCGACCATGTCGACGCCGCGTTCGCCGAGCAGCGACCACAGCGCCATTTCGACCGCGCCGGTGTCCGAGGCCGGCACGATGCCGATGCGATAGTCTGCCGGAACCTGGAGGATTTCCCGCGTCAGATCGATCGCTTGTTCGAGCTTGGTCTTGCCGATCTTGGCACGGTGCGAGCGCCCGAGCGCGGCATTTTTGAGCGCCTCGACCGACCAGCCGGGGCGTTTTGCACAGGGACCTGAGGAAAAATTGGGATTTGCCGGACGGAATCCGGGCTTCGTATGCGTCGTCATCGTGGTCTATCCTTCCAGATAGTGGCCCCTCGTTGGGGAGGGGTGGCCCACGAACGGCGATATGCGTTCAGGCTTTCGGCGTCAAGGGGAAAGTTTTTGTCGCTGTCAGGATATTGCCAGCGCCCGGGGCAAAAATGCGAACGGCGGGCCTACGACCCGCCATTGTTAACGCCTCGGCTTCGATCGAGCCTACCAGAGGTCGTAGCGTAGTCCGACTTTGACTTGATGATTGTTGATTCCTTTGCGGATCGGAAAAGAAGTCAGGCTCTCCGCAGTCACATATTCGGCGTCTGGCGCGGAAAAATACTGATAGCCCAGATCGACTGAGACGTTCTTGGACACTTGGTAGGCAAGGCCGGCATTCAGCGTGTAGGCGAAGGAGTATTGGGTCTTGTTGTCACGCAGGACGAAATCGTCGGCGGGGTTGGCGTTGTCCGTGAAGTAGCTCGCCGAGAGGCGACGCTTGCTCTGGACGACACCGATACCAGCGCCGAGATAAGGTGTGATTCCGACATAGGTGCCAAGGTCGACATAGCCATTGAGTATGCCTGAGAAGGCATAGTTCTTCAGGGTCGCCGATGCCACCGTCGTTCCGTCGTTATAGCCGACGTCGATCTTGTTGCCGGGAAGATAGCCGACATTGAGATCGGCCCGCAGATAGTCGTTGAAATGGTAGCCGAAGCCTATGCTGGCGAAGATGGGATCTTCCTTTTCGTCGAAGCTCGCGGGCGTGAAGGCGAAATCCTCATCCTTGAAGCTCTTCTGCACCAGATAGGAGACATCGCCGCGCAGATACCATCCCGAGCCAACCTCGACCGGTACATAGTCGGGCGCCTGGTCGACATAGACCGGCGGATCGTAATCGGCGCCAAGCGCCGGCGTCAGTGGCATCAGGACGACTGCTGCAAGCGCCAGTGCTACAGGCGATTTGAATGTCATGGTCCCCGGCTCCCGAACTTGGCGCATTCGCGATCGCGCGCGCCGTTTCAGGGAGCATTGTTAACCATAGTGGTTAAGTGCGGGTTAAGGATAATAAGGCGTTAGCAATTGATTTAATCCGTTTGCACCCCTCGAGCTGGACGGTGTCACAGAGCGTCGCAGCATCTTCAGGTAGCCAAACGAAACCGCCCGGCATCAGCCGGGCGGTCGAAAAATTCCTCGATTTCGAAGTGACTACTTGGTGTAGACGGGCTCGGGTTCCGGAACATAAGGTTCCGGTTCAACGCAGTCCGATCTGCCGAACTGATAGCGCAGGCCGCCGCGCACCTCATGAACATTGATGCCGTCGTCATAGCCGGGGCCGACGCCGCTGCCGAAGTCGAACATCTTCCCACCGTTTATATGGCTGTAGCGGTAGCCGACGTCGAGCTTGACGCGATCGGTCAAACAGTAGGATGCGCCAACCATGGCAGCATAGGCAAAACGCCAGCCCTTGCCGCCGCGGTGGAAGAATTCACCGTCTTCATCGCTGTTGTGGAGTGTATCCCACTTAACCCAGGCACCGCCGATGCCGGCACCGACATAGGGCGTGATACCGTGCCATGTGCCGATATCGACATAGGCGTTGGCGAGCAGCAGCAGCGCCGTATAGGACGAGGTATCGACGGAAGTACAGGGATCTCCATCGAGGCAGATGCCGCTGGTCGAGCCGCGGAAGGTGGATTTGCTCATCCAGTCCGCGGTCAAGTCGGTGCGGAAGTGCCGGTCGATTTGATAGCCGACGCCGGCACCGGCCGAGAAGGCACTCTTCAGCTTGCCGCTGTCAAAAGTGCCGGTTCCGGGAGGCGGTCCATAGGTGATGTAGTCGCCGCCACGAAACTTCGACCAGTGATAGTCGATATCGCCGCGGATATACCAGCCGCCATACTCGGCCGGCGGCTCGTAGGCGATCGGTGGCGGCGCCTCCTCGACCACCGGCGGCTCGACGAAATCGGCGGCGAATGCCGGCCCGACGCCGGCAAACAGCGCGACCAGGAGAGCCATTCTTGCTGTGTTGAACATGCTTATCACCCCTGAGAACCCTCGAACGGCGAACGCGCCCGAAATATGATTGACCTCAGTTGTGGATAATGAATCGGAAAGGTTAAAAGGCGTTTAACCGTATCGATTAACCACGAATCTCTAAAATTCGAGGAATCTGGGCGACCGTTGCTGTAGCAGGACTGACAGGCAATCCAACAAAAAGCCCGCCGGCAAGGCGGGCTTTTGAACTGATGTTGGAGGGAGATCAGGCGGCGCTGCGCGTTTCCGAAATGACCTCGACGATGTCGTTGACCACGGACTCGACAAGCTGCGGGTCGTCGCCCTCCGCCATGACACGGATGAGCGGCTCCGTGCCGGATGGCCGGATGACCAGGCGCCCGGCCTTGCCGAGGCGATGGCGCGCATCTTCGATCGCTGCCTTGACTGGCGCCTCCTCGAGCGGCTTGCCGCCGGAAATATGCACGTTCTTCAACAGCTGCGGCACCGGCTCGAACTTCTTCGACAATTCGCTGACCGGCCGGTTCTGCCGCTTGATGCAGGCGAGCACCTGGAGCGCCGAGACGAGGCCGTCGCCGGTGGTCGAGAAATCGGACAGCACGATGTGACCCGACTGTTCGCCCCCGACATTGAGCCCATGGGCACGCATGTGCTCGACGACATAGCGGTCGCCGACCTTGGTGCGATGCAACTGCAGGTTCATGTCGCCGAGGAAGCGTTCGAGGCCGAGATTGGACATCACCGTCGAGACGACGCCGCCGCCGGCCAGCCGTCCGCTCTGGTGCCAGGATTCGGCGATCAGCGCCATGATCTGGTCGCCATCGACGATCGCGCCGTTCTCGTCGACAATGACGACGCGGTCGGCATCGCCGTCGAGCGCTATGCCGATATCGGCGCGCACCTCGTGCACCTTCTTTTGCAGGCCGGCCGGATGAGTCGAGCCGCATTCCTTGTTGATGTTGAAGCCGTTGGGCTCGACATTGATGGCAACGACCTCGGCGCCGAGTTCCCATAGCGCGTCGGGCGCCACCTTGTAGGCGGCGCCATTGGCGCAATCGACGACGATGCGCAGGCCCGACAGCGACATCGAGCGCGGCAGCGTGCGCTTGGCGAATTCGATATAGCGGTCATGCACGCCGTCGACGCGTTTGGCGCGGCCGAGCCCATCAGAATCGGCAAGCGCCAGTTCGATATCCTTGTCGAGCATCCCCTCGATACGCTCCTCGATCTCATCGGACAGCTTGTAGCCATCGGGGCCGAACAGCTTGATGCCATTGTCGTAATAGGGGTTGTGCGAGGCAGAGATCATCACCCCTATATCGGCGCGCAGCGAGCGCACCAGCATTGCAACCGCCGGCGTCGGGATCGGGCCGAGCAGGAAGACATCCATGCCGGCGGCGCACAGGCCGGACACCATCGCGTTCTCGATCATGTAGCCGGAAAGCCTGGTATCCTTGCCGAGCACGACGCGGTGGCGGTGGCTGCCGCGCTGGAACGAGAGGCCGGCGGCCATGCCGACCCTCATGGCGACCTCCGCCGTCATTGGAAACTTGTTGGCGCGCCCACGAATACCGTCCGTACCGAAATAATGTCCTGCCATGCTAGCCAGCTTCCCGATGGTTCTTTCCGAGCATCTCATGCCATAAAATCGGCCGAGCTCTGTCATCACATTGTATGATTATGGACGACCAATCCTTAGAAAATTGTTGTCTTGTGTGTTTTGCGTCACGCTAGTGTGTTGATTTTCAAGTTTCGAGCCCTTGTTGCGGCAGCAGCATCAGAAACGTCAGCCTCAAACCTCATCTGGATCCTTTGGTTTGTGACAGTGTGGCCTTGAACCCGAATCCGCATCGCGCTGCTTCAGACAGAGATAGGCTCAGGTCCGTCGCACCCGCCGATTTGACTGGCTGTCATGCGACGCAGTGTACTCGCTGGGAACGAGCCATATGCGCGCTCTCCGTGCAATGCACCCGGACGAACTTGGCTGGGAAACAGTCCCGGCAACGAATTCATCACCTTAAAGAAAAGAATGCACTTCTAAATTGTCTCTACGCTACTTAGCATCTGGCGCAACCAGCCGTTGAGCGCTATTGCTGCACTGGGACATATCATGAACCGCCATAGGGAGAAAACGCATGCTCATCCATCGACTTGCCACTTTGACGGGCCTTGCCGTCGCGACCTTATTCCTGGCGGCGCCTGCCAATGCGCTGACCATGGCCGAGTGCAGCACCAAGTATAACGCGGCCAAGGATGCGGGAACGCTTGGCGGGCAGAACTGGAACCAGTTCCGCAAGGCCCAATGCGGCACCGATGCCACCGCCGCTACGACCGATCCCGCCCCAGCCAAAGCCACGGCCAAGGCCGCCGACACCACCAAGGCAGCCGCCGGCGACGATGCGGCGCCTGGGCTGACGGCGAAGGAGTGCAGCACCAAGTACCAGGCGGCAAAAGCCGCCGGCACGCTGAACGGCATGAAGTGGAACGATTTCCGCAAGACCCAGTGCGCCGCCGACGCGACGGCAGCCGCACAACCCGCCGCCACGACCAAGGCTGCGGCAGCCACCGCCGACGACGCTGCGCCGGGCCTGACGGCCAAGGAATGCAGCACCAAATACCAGGCCGCCAAGGCTGCCGGCACGCTCAACGGCATGAAATGGAACGATTTCCGCAAGAGTGAATGCGCCGCCGGCGCAACTGCAGCGGCACAACCTGCCGCGGCACCTGCCAAGGCGACGACAGCTGCCGCGACCGATACCGGCAAAGGCCTCAGCATGGCTGATTGCAGCGCCAAATATCAGGCCGCCAAGTCCGGCAATACTTTGAACGGCATGAAGTGGAACGACTTCCGCAAGAGCCAATGCGGCGCCGGCGCAGCCGACGACGACGACACCCTGCCGGCTCCCGATGCGAAGTACACCGGCGATCCGCAAGCGCCGACCATCACCGCCCCCCAGGGCGTGAAATTCCCGACGGCGATCTCCAAGAAATACGCTACCGAGACCCCGGCCAAGGGCCGCATGCACACCTGCCTCGACCTGTATTACGCCAACAAGGACGCCAACACGCTGGGCGGCCTCAGGTGGATCCAGAAGGGCGGCGGCTTCTACAGCCTCTGTAACGCCAAGCTGAAGAGCTGACCAGCGCCATCATCCGACGACATGAGCCCGCGAGCCGCAAGGTTCGCGGGCTTTTTTGTTGCTGCATGCTGCCGCGCGTTCCGAAGAGGCGGCATCCGCGCGCAGTCGGCCGCCGCTCTAGCGATCTCCCCCCTCGTGGGGGAGATGTCCGGCAGGACCCGGCAGGACAGAGAGGGGCGCTGTCCCGCCGACATCGATGGTCGGCAGCACGCGCCACGTTTGGTCGAAGGAGCCTGAAACAAAAAACCCGCCTCGGCCGGCGGGTCGTTGGAGCCAATTGGCACCATACGCAAATTAGTAGCATAGCTGCCGGCACAAAGCAAGAACAAAATGTGGCGCCGTCGGCAAAAAACTGCGAATTCCTTCACCGGCGCGCCTTGTCGATCTTCCCGAAGTCGTCAACGAGGACGATAGAAGGCCGCGTTCCTTCGCGCCCCTCTCTGTCCTGCCGGACATCTCCCCCGCGAGGGGGGAGATTGGCCGTCATCGTCACTTTCGCCAATTTCCAGCGATGCAGGAAGGGTCGCATTCCCCAAAGAAAAACGCCGCGGTCAGAGCCGCGGCGTTTCGAAGTCGATCTCTCCTGGGCCGGAGCCTAGCTTGACGGCTGGGGTTCCATACCGCCTTCGGGCTCGGGGCCCTTCTTGCGGCGGCCGGACTTCGGCACGGCCGAGCCGCGGCTCGGCGGTGTGTCGTCGCCGAGGTCGCGTGCGGGCTTATTGCCGGCGATCAGCTGCTTGATCTCCTCGCCGGACAGCGTCTCGTATTCGAGCAGGCCTTGCGCCAGCGCGATCCATTCCTTCTTCTTCTTGGTCAGGATGGACCTTGCCGTCGAATAGGCCTCGTCGATCAGCCGGCGCACTTCGGCGTCGATGATCTGCGCCGTCTCTTCCGAGATATTCTGCGTGCGCGCCACCGAATGGCCGAGGAACACCTCCTCCTGGTTGTCGCCATAGGCGACATGGCCGAGCTTGTCGGAGAAGCCCCAGCGCGTCACCATGGCGCGCGCCAGCTTGGTCGCCTGCTCGATATCGGAGGAGGCGCCTGAGGTGATGTTCTCCTTGCCGAACTTGAACTCCTCGGCGACACGGCCGCCCATCATGATGGCGAGGCGCGAGATCATGTATTTGTAGCTCATCGAATAGCGGTCGCCTTCCGGCAGCTGCATGACCATGCCGAGTGCCCGGCCGCGCGGGATGATGGTCGCCTTGTGCAGCGGATCGGCCGACGGCACATTGAGCGCCAGGATGGCGTGGCCGGCCTCGTGATAGGCTGTCAGCTCCTTCTCAGCCTGCGTCATCGCCGACGAGCGGCGCTCGGCGCCCATCATGATCTTGTCCTTGGCGTCCTCGAATTCGGCCATGGTGACGAGGCGTTTGTTGCGCCGCGCCGCCATCAGGGCGGACTCGTTGACCAGGTTCATCAGGTCGGCGCCGGAAAAGCCCGGCGTGCCGCGTGCGATCACCTTGAGGTCGACATTGGGCGCCAGCGGCACGTTGCGCACATGCACCTTCAGGATCTTCTCGCGGCCGACGATGTCGGGGTTCGGCACCACCACCTGGCGATCGAAGCGGCCCGGCCTGAGCAGCGCCGGATCGAGCACGTCGGGCCGGTTGGTGGCGGCGATCAGGATGATGCTTTCGTTGGATTCGAAGCCATCCATCTCGACCAGCAGCTGGTTCAGCGTCTGCTCGCGCTCGTCATTGCCGCCGCCGAGGCCGGCACCGCGATGGCGGCCGACGGCATCGATTTCGTCGATGAAGATGATGCAAGGGGCGTTCTTCTTGGCCTGGTCGAACATGTCGCGGACGCGGCTTGCACCGACGCCGACGAACATCTCGACGAAATCCGAGCCCGAAATGGTGAAGAACGGCACGTTGGCTTCACCGGCGACCGAGCGGGCGAGCAGCGTCTTGCCGGTTCCGGGAGGACCGACGAGCAGCACGCCGCGCGGGATCTTGCCGCCGAGCCGCTGGAATTTCTGCGGGTCGCGCAGGAACTCGACGATCTCTTCCAGATCTTCCTTGGCTTCGTCGACGCCGGCGACGTCCTGGAAGGTGACGCGGCCATGCGCTTCGGTCAAAAGCTTGGCCTTCGACTTGCCGAAGCCCATGGCGCGGCCGGAACCGGACTGCATCTGGCGCATGAAGAATATCCAGACGCCGAGGATGAGGATCATCGGCAGCCAGGATATCAGGGTGCCAAACAGCGAATTGGAGCCGTCGGATTCAGGACGCGCATTAATGGTGACGTTCTTGTCCTGCAACCGCGAAACCAGCGACGGGTCCCCAGGCGAATAGGTCTGGAAGCCGTTGGAGCTGTCCGTGTAGTTGCCGGAGATACGGGCGCCGGCGATGGTCACCGACTTGATCCGTCCCGCCGCGACCTCCTGTAGGAACTGCGAATAGGGGACATCGCTCGAGGCTCCACGCGTCTGCGGCGTTTGGAAAAGATTGAAGAGAGCGATGAGCAGGACCGCTATGATCGCCCAGAGCGCGAGGTTGCGATAATTTGGATTCATCAATTGTCCCGTTGGCGCCCGCTGGGCGGACGCACGTCGTGAGAGGAAACTTGGCCCTAACATAGGGAGAGCGTCTCCCCTTGCCAAGCATAACAGCAGGTCTCGGTTAAGCTTTCGCCCGTGGTAGGCCGGCACTGTGGCCGCCGAATGGCGCGGCTGGAACCGGCGCCGCGCCAAGCAACGCGGCGACGGCATCGGCCGGCGCCAGATCGAAGGACGGCAGGAAACGGGCGAAGGGCGCGACTGCCGGATATGCGGCGACCGCCGCCGGCATCGGGCTTTCCTCAGGCAAACCTGGGCCTTGCCCAGGCAGACCAAGGCATTCGCCATCCCGCCATAGCGCTGGTTCGGCGGCCAAGGCGGCACGCACAAGGCTTGCCGGCGTGCCATGCCCGGCAATTGCCCGCTTTGCGGCAAGAGCCACCCCGAGCGGGGCAACCAACAGCGGCGCGATCAACAATGCACCTGAACTGTCGCTCAATGTGATCCGTCTGCGGCCGTCCCAAAGGCCATTGTCGGAAACCGCAACAGCGGGCGGCAGATCGCGCAACTCACGATGCAGAAAGATGCCGGTACGCCGGGCATCGACCACGCTCCGCGACAATGTGGCACAAAGCGGCCCGGCCCGGAGCCGGCCGAAAAGGGCTTCGCTGCGGGCCTGGTCGGGAAGGAAGGCGGTACCGCCGGTCGCCGCCAGCAGGATGCGCAGCGCATAAATAGCCGCCCGGCTGTCGGCGCCCGTCGCAAAATCCCGGTTGAGGCGGACGAGGCCGGCGGCTGGCCTCGAGGCCAAGCCGCGGATCAGCATGGCCGCGCGCTGTCCTAACTGCTCACGCTCGACCGCCGCCTTTCTGGCCTGCGCCATCGTTTCAGCCATGCGAAGCGCATCGTCGCCTTCAACAAGTGCTGCGCGGACGCGCGGGCGCTCGAAAGCAGTGTCGGCATTGGTCGGGTCCTCGACCCAAGCGACCTGTTCGCGCCGGAGGAATTCGCGCAGCGCCGCACGCCGCACGCCGAGCAGCGGCCGCACGATCCAGTACCGCCAGTCGTAGAGGGTTGCCGGCGCCATGCCGGCAAGGCCCCGCGGCCTCTCCTCACTTGGCACCTCGTCACGCGCTTGCCGCATCAGCACGGTCTCGGCCTGGTCGTCGGCGGTGTGGCCGGTCAGGATCAGCCCGACGCCTGCCGCTTCGGCGGCCTCGGCGAGCAGCCGGTATCGGGCTTCGCGCGCGGCGGCGGGCAGGCCGGTCGCTGGTTTGTGCCCCGACCAGACGACGATGCGATGGGCAATGCCGCGCGCCGCGCACAGCCTGGCCACGGCTTGCGCTTCCGCTGCCGCTTGCGGCCGCAATTGGTGATCGATCGTCACCGCCAGCAATTTCGTTGCCGGTGCGGTACGGTCGAGATGGGCTTTGAGGAGGAGGAGAAGGGCGGTCGAGTCGCTGCCGCCGGACACGGCCACAACAGCGCCGTTGGAAAAGTCGATCCGCGAAAAATCCGAAAGATCAGGCTCGGTGTCGAGCGTCATGCATGTCGCCCAAAAGTGGGCCCGGTTTTGGGGCAACGACGTGCAACAGAAAAACTAGCACGCCGCGAGTGCCCTTTCCTGCTTGACCCGCTCCTTGAGCGCGCCGGAAATATCGGGGTAGCGCTTGCCGATCTCGCTGAAGGTGGCACAGGCCACGTGGCGCTGCTTCAGCCCGACCAGTGAGACGCCGAGCTTCAGCAGCATGTCTGGCGCTTTCTTGGCCTTGGGATAGTCCTTGCTGGCTGCGAGGAAAGTCTCGGCCGCATCGCGGTATTTCTGCTGGCCGAGCAGCGATTCACCGAGCCAGTAATGCGCGTCCGCCGCTTTGGCGTCCCGGGGAAACCGAGCGATATGGTCGCGGAAGCCCTGTTCGGCGGTGCTGTAGTCGCCCGACAGGATGAACTGGTAAGAGTTGCGGTAAAGCTCCTCCGGGTCGTTGGTCGAGGGGAGTGCCGCGACCACCGTATCGTCGGATTTGCCGGCCTTGTTGCCGGCTGCGTTGGCGCCGTTGGCTGGGGCCGTATTCTGCTCCGGCGCGTTCGCCTGCGCATTGCCATCGGCTGCGACGACATTGCCGTTTTTGTCGACGGTGATGGTGCCGAACGTCTTGGGCGGCGCGCCGGGGATCAGCTTGCCGGGATCGCCGTTGGGCGATTCGACGATGACGTCCTCGACGCTCTTGTCGCCGGCTGGCGGCGTGTCGGCAGCGGCCGGAGCCTGCGTTGCAGGCGCCTCCGCCACGTTACTGTCGCCGTTGGGGTTGTCGCTGTTGGGCGCCGCCTCGGACTTCTTCTGCTCGGCCGGCTGCTGCGCGCCTTGCGGACCGCCTTCCAACTGCTGGAAGCGGAATTCGTTGTCTTCCTGCTGCTTGCGGATCTGCTCCTGCATCTGCAGGACCTGGAAGTTGAGTTCCTCGATCTTGCCGTTCATCTGCCGGAGCTGTTCCTCCAGCGCCGGAGTGCCGGTGCCATCCTGTTGCGCGAGTTGAACCTGATCCGGCTTTTTCTTTTCACCGAAAATGCCGGGCAGTTTGATCGTCGGCAGATGGAAGGAAAAGCCGCTTTCCGATGACTGCTCGGTGCCGCTTGCCCCGTCAGCAAGTGCCGCGATACTTGATACGAGCAGCAGCGCAAGCGTGCCGCTCAAGACCGATCTGAAATGCATGTGCCTCTCGCCGTGAAACCGTTGTTGCGCGCCTCTCACTCGAAGTAGACCAGCCAACTGGGACTAGCCAGACGCTCTCGGCTCTTAACAGGACGTGAGACTTCGGCCAAATTTTGTTTGGAGCGGGCAGATATGAAAAAGGCGGCCCTTTGGCCGCCTTTCGCACCAAGTGTTGCATTTATGCCGATCAGGAGCCGGCGCCGCCCAGGGTGGTTACGGCGCGGCGGTTCTGCGACCAGCAGGAGATGTCGTCGCAAACCGCGACCGGACGCTCCTTGCCATAGGAAATGGTCTTCAGGCGCTGCGCCGAAACGCCCTTGGCGACCAGGAAGTCGCGGGTGGCGGCAGCACGGCGGGCGCCGAGCGCCAGATTGTATTCGCGCGTGCCGCGCTCGTCGGCATGGCCTTCGATGACGATGGCATACTGCTTGTACTGGTTCAGCCACTGTGCCTGGCGCGACAGCGTCGTCTGCGCATCAGCGCGGATCGAGGATGAATCGGTGTCGAAGAAGATGCGGTCGCCGATGTTGACGGTGAAGTCCTGGGCCGACCCGGGCGTTGCCGCGCCGGCGCCGTTGAGGCCGAGATCGGCGGCGCTGTTCGGCGTCTTCTTCGAGGCGCAACCGGTAATCGCGAGCATCGCGACCAGCGCGATCATGACCGGGTTTGTGGTAAGTGCTGCGATACGGCCCATGCCGCCTCTCCTTCGCAATTCGAGTGATTTCATTGATCGTCCAGTAACCACGTTTGGGTTAACCGGCGCTCAAGAAACACGGTTAAAATTTGGTTTCGGCTGCCGTCCACAACCGTTCTGCCGAGGGCTACTCAAGGGCGACAATGAGCGCGGACCGTAGGCGGAAATGCGGCCAAAACATGAAAAAGAGGGAATTGAAGAATTGAAGAGTTGAGGAATTGAGGAAAGAGATCACCTCAGCTTCTCTCTGAGATTGACCAGCATTCCGTAGATGCGGGCATAGGATTGCAACCAGTCGTCGCGTTGCACCTGTGTGATATACTCGAGGTCGAACGCATACGAAATCCACGTCTCCACTTCACTGCATGACCCTATGGCCATCGAAATGAAGCGTGCGAATTCGGGCTTGGAGCGGGTCTGTTTGGCAAAACCCTCAGCCAAATTGGCGCAGATCGCCTTGCTGGAACGACGTAGTTGATCGGCGAGCGCGTATTGCTCCATTTTCGGAAAAGCAAGCGTGGCTCTGTGTACCCCAAGGGAAACCGCATAGGCGCGCTTATAGACTTCCAAATCCCTCGCGTGCTCGATGTAGGCCCCTGGCTTCTCCATTCTTCAGTTCTTCAACTCGTCAGTTCGTCAATTCCTCAGTTCCTCTATTCGAGCAGCGGCGACCAGGCCGGATCCGAGGCGAAGTTCGCTGTCGGGATCGACTGTTCATTGCGGCCGGTGAGGTCGACCGACACAAGTTTTGGTCCGCCATTGGAATCGCGGAAGAACATCAGCACCCGGCCGTTGGGTGCCCAGGTCGGCCCTTCCTGCTGAAAGCCGGTGGACAGGATGCGCTCACCCGAACCGTCGGTGCGCATGACGCCGATCTGGAATTCGCCGCCGGTCTGCTTGGTGAAGGCGATGAGATCGCCGCGCGGCGACCACACCGGCGTCGAATAGACGCCGTCGCCGAACGAGATGCGGGTCTGGCCCGAGCCGTCGGCGCCCATCACATAGATCTGCGCCCGGCCGCCGCGGTCCGAGGTGAACACCACCTTGCTGCCGTCGGGCGAGTAGGACGGTGAGGTATCGATGGCGGTCGAATTGGTAAGCCTGGTCGTCGAGCGGCTTCTCAGGTCCATGGCGAAGATGTTGGAATTTCCGTCGTCGCGCAGAAGGCTCATGATTACTTTCTGGCCGTCCGGCGAAAAGCGCGGCGCAAACGTCATGCCGGGGAAATTGCCGACCAGCTCGCGCTGCCCCGTCTCGATCTGCAGCAGGTACACCCGCGGCTGACCGCTCTCGTAGGACATATAGGTGATTTCCTGCCGGTTGGGCGAGAAGCGCGGCGTCAGCACAATCGACTTGCCGTTCGAGAGATAGCGGACGTTGGCGCCGTCCTGGTCCATGATCGCAAGCCGCTTCTTGCGCGCATTCTTGGCACCGGACTCGTCGATGAAGACGACGCGCGTGTCGAAATAGCCCTTCTCGCCGGTCAGCCGCTCATAGATGGCGTCGGCGATGATGTGGGCGACGCGCCTTGTATTGGCGTCGTTGGCGAAGAACTGTTCGCCCGACATCTGCTGCCCGGCGAAGGTGTCCCACAGCCGGTACTGGGCGCGGACACGGCCGTCAGCCTCCTTGCCGACACTGCCGGTAACCAGCGCCTGCGCATTGATCACCTTCCAGTCTTCGAAGCGCGGCGTCGCATCAGGGTTCGAGATCTTTTCGATGAAGGCGCTTTTGTCGATCGGCGCGAACAGGCCGGAGCGTTTCAGGTCGGCACTGACGATGTCGGAAATCTCGGCGCCGAGCGCATCGCCGCCCTGGAAATCGGTGATGGCGATCGGCAACGGCTCGACATTGCCCTTGTTGACGTTGAGCTCAACGAGCGCCCGCGCCGGCAGGGTGGCAGCAACGGTCATGCCCAGCGCCATCGCTGCGATCGCCAGGAGCGGCTTGAGAATGGATTTCATGTCTTCTCGCTTCTCTTCAAGGATTCTATGGGGGCGCCGGCCTAGAGGCCCAGCATCTCCCTCGGATCGAAAGTGACCTGGATGTCGGACCAGATGTCCTGCTTGCCTGCGGGAACCTGCAAGCCAGCCATGTCGCATTTCTGAACCGCGCGAACGGCACTTTCGTCAAACGGGCGGTTTCCGCTCGACTTTTCGACAGTAGGCCGGCCATCCAGCTTGCCCGACGCGTCAAGATTGAAGCGGACCACGGCGACGAGATCCTCCGCGCCTTCCACTCCGACTGGCAGGGTCCAGCATCCTTGAAGCTGATTTTCCAGGGTTCCCATCTCCGATTTGGAGAGCTTCTGGCCCTGATCCTTGTCGCCGCCGAGCGAAGACTGTTGGGTCGAGCGCTTGGCGCCGCCACCGGCCGGCTTCCGCTTGTCGAGCAGAGCCGAAATCTCGTCGGCGTTGAATTGCTTGTCGTCCGATTTCGGCTTGGATGAGGCTTCCTTGACCGGCTTGTCGGCATCCTTGCGCTCCGGCGCCTTGGCGCTTTCGGCCTGGACCGGCTGCGGCTTCGGCCGAGCCTCCGGCGCGGGGGCCGAGTCGGGAAGCTGCGCCTCCTCGGTTGGCGGTTCCTTGGCAATCGCCTCGGCGACGGCGTCCGGCTTGACCTCGGGCTGTGGATCGATCGCGGCGGTCTTGTCCTGCGGCGGCGTGGGCGTCGGCTCCTTGGCCGGCGTCGGCTTGGGCTCGGTCTGCTTGACCGGTTCTGGCTTGACCTCTTCCTTCGGCTGCGGCACCGGCGCTACCTCCGTAGCGGGAATTGGCTTCGGCTCTTCCTTCGGCTTCGGCACGTCCTCGGGCTTGGGCTTTTCGACCGGCGTCGGCGCGGGTGGCGGGGCCGCCGTCATGTCGACTGGCTGGGGCTTGGGCTCAGGTGTCGGCGGCTTGTCGGTGTCGACGCTGTTATCGCCGACTTTCTGGGCGTCGGGAACGATGTCGGGACGCTGTGTCGGCAGCGGCGCCGGCCTTTCGTGCATCACGGCTTTCTTGTCGCCCTGCAAAACCTGCGAGACGGCCTCCATCGGCACAATGTCCACTGCGACCGACTCGACATCGGACGACGGAAGCGCAGCCGGCGCCGACAGGGTGAACAGCCCAAAGGCGATCGCCACCGTATGCAAAATCACCGATGTGGTGAGGCCGGTCCTCATCTCGCGTTTATTGATCCTGTTTCGGCAGTGTAATCAGGCCGAGGTTCTTGTAGCCTGCGTCCTGGATGAGACCCATCACCACCATCGCGTCGCCATAATTGGTGGTCTTGTCGCCCTTGACGTAAATGCGCTCTTCGTAGCCGGTCTTAGAAATCGCCTTCAGCTTGGCGATCAGCTCCTCCTGCGGGATTTCGGTCTCCTGCACGAAGATCTTGCCTGTGCCGTCGATCGTAATCGTAATCGGCTGGGTATCGGCGTTCATCGCCTTGGCCTTCGTCTCCGGCAGGGTGACCGGCACGCCGACCGTCAACATGGGTGCGGCGACCATGAAGATGATCAGCAGCACCAGCATCACGTCGACCATCGGCGTGACATTGATTTCCGATATCATCGCGTGATGGCGGCCGCGCCGCCTGTGGCCTCGACCACCGCGCCCTCCGCCACCCGCGCCTACAGACATTCCCATGATCGTTCCTCAAGCCTTCTGCGCGACTTTTTCATCGATTTGGCGCGAGAGTATGGCGGAGAACTCATCCGCGAACCCTTCCATGCGCACCGCGATCTTGCTCGCGTCGGACGACAGCTTGTTGTAGGCGATGACGGCCGGGATTGCGGCGAGCAGGCCGATGGCCGTCGCCAGCAGCGCTTCGGCGATGCCGGGCGCGACCACCGATAGGCTGGTGTTCTTCGAGGCGGCGATCGCCTGGAACGAGGTCATGATGCCGATAACCGTGCCAAACAGGCCGATGAAGGGCGCCGCCGAGCCGGTGGTGGCGAGAAAGCCGAGCCGCCCTTCAAGCTTTTCCATCTCGCGGGTCAGCGCCAGATCCATCGCTTTGTCGATGCGGGTCTGCAGGCCGAGTGGCGATTTCGCGCCTTTCTCGAAGCTCTTCTTCCATTCGCGCATGGCGGCGACGAAGATCGCGCTCATGCCGGTCGTCTTGCGGTCGGCGAGCGTGCGGTAAAGCTCTTCCAGCGACTGCCCCGACCAGAACACCTGTTCGAAGCGGTTGAGCGCCAGCCGCATGCGGGCATAGGCGACGAGCTTGTCGACGATGATCGCCCAGGTCCAGATCGAGGCACCAAGCAGCCCGATCATGACCAGCTTGACCACCCAACCGGCCTGCATGAACAAGGCCCAAATCGATAAATGCGCGCCCGGTTCGGCGAGAGCGATGTTTTCCATGTTACGTCCTTAAAGATTTTCCGGGCGTGGCTGGCGGCTGGCCCATGGGCATCCCTTGTGGTCCGTTCGCGTTAGGCTTGCGGAATAACCCCAAATGCACCGTTGGCGGCCTTTTCGGGGCAAATATTGGTGAAAGGAAGGCGCTTGGATTCTCCCAATCTTAACCAATCCCTTCATGGACCGTTATGGTTAAGGATGGGTTAGGACGTACAGCGCGGCGCATTGCCGCGCCCTGATAGGCCGCCTCGCGATTCTGGCCTGGACCGGGAGCTCCGGGATCGTCCGCCTCTGAACCTTTATTTGCGCGTTCTGGGCATGAAGGCTGCGATCCAGTCCTTGGGAAAGCGCCGCGGCCGCCCGTTCTCGCCGACGATCGCCGCTTCGACACGCGCCTCGACCAGCACTTCGCTGCCGCGCTTCAATTGCTGCGCCATGACGATGCGGGCGCCGGAAATCTCGTCGGTGCGCGTATCGATGGTCAGGATGTCATCCATGCGGGCCGAACCGCGGAAATCGATCTCCATGCGCCGCACCACCCAGACTATTTTCTCGCCATGCTTGCCGTCGGCAAGCTCGGTGTGGTGGACGCCGGCCAGCCGCAGATAGTCGGAACGGCCGCGCTCGAAGAATTCGAGATAGCGCGCGTGGTAGACGACGCCGGAAAAATCGGTGTCTGCATAATAGACCCGCGCCATCAGTCGATGGCCGAATTCCGTCAGCGCGCCGGAAAGCCCGGCGGACAATGCCGATTCACCGTGATCGTCCATTGCGCTGTCCTTTTGGCCCGACAGGCCCTGTTTCAAGCAACACCTGTTTTGCGCATAGACCGGCGATGATCAAGACCTGGAGGGCTGGGCCGGGGAACTGCCAGCACCGAAGCCATAAGCAGCGGAACTTAGGGTTCTTCCTGGAACAGGCTGATCTGCTGCTGCGCCAGGTCCTTTGGCGCGTCGAGGCCGAGATGCCGCCAGGCATTGGCCGCCAGCACGCGGCCGCGCGGGGTACGCATGATGAAGCCTTGCTGGATCAGAAAGGGTTCGATGATGTCCTCGATGGCATCGCGTGGCTCGGAAAGCCCGGCCGCGATGGTCTCGATGCCGACCGGCCCGCCGCCGAAATTCCGGGCGATCATCGACAGATAACGGCGGTCGAGCGCGTCGAGGCCGAGCCCGTCGACCTCCAGCCGCGTCAGCGCCTCGTCGGCGATCTTGCGGTCGACATGGCCGTCGCCGGCAACGCTGGCGAAGTCGCGCACCCGGCGCAACAGCCGGCCGGCGATGCGCGGCGTGCCGCGCGCCCTCCGGGCGATCTCCAAGGCACCGTCGTCGCCGAGCGGCATGGCAAGGATGCGGGCGCCACGCCGCACGATCTGCTCGAGTTCCTCGACCGAGTAGAAATTGAGCCGCACCGGAATGCCGAAGCGGTCGCGCAGCGGGTTGGTCAACAGGCCGAGCCGGGTGGTGGCGGCGACAAGCGTGAAGCGGGCCAGGTCGATCTTGATCGAGCGCGCCGCCGGCCCCTCGCCGATGATCAGGTCGAGCTGGAAATCCTCCATCGCCGGATAGAGGATTTCCTCGACCGCCGGGTTGAGCCGGTGGATCTCGTCGATGAACAGCACGTCGCGGTCTTCGAGGTTGGTGAGCAGCGCCGCGAGATCGCCGGCCTTGGCGATAACCGGACCCGAGGTCGAGCGGAAATTGACGCCGAGCTCGCGCGCCATGATCTGCGCCAGCGTCGTTTTGCCGAGGCCGGGCGGGCCGACGAACAGCACATGGTCGAGCGCTTCGCTGCGGCCCTTGGCGGCCTCGATGAACACTTTGAGATTGGCTCGCACCGCCGCCTGGCCGACGAAGTCGCCGAGCGTCTGCGGCCGCAAGGTCTGCTCGGCGTCCTCGCCGCGTCTGTCGGGAGCAATGAGGCGTGGCGAAAGGCTCATGCGCATACCGCTCGAAGGAAAAAGTTCGTATCGACACGGATTAACGTCACCCGGCACCCTCTCGTTCGGCGTCTTGCTGCTCGCCAACAAGCTGGCGGCCCACTGCATCCCTTACCACCGCGTCGATCTGTTCCAGCGTAGCGGGCCCGTTAGGTGGATCACCCAGAAATCCAGCGAGGTCGGCAAATTCGAGATTGCGCGGCGTTCCTATCAGGAGACCATCCACGACCGTCCAGGCAACAGTATCGCCTGACTTGAGCGACAACTCGTTCCGGACTTTCTTTGGAATCGTAAGCTGCCCCCTGGAGGTCAAGCCCGCATATCCGACCATGCTCTTGTTCCTAGTCGGAATTTATTTGTCGGGCAACATCTCACCGTGCCAGCTCCTTCAGCCCGAAGCGGATCAGCTTCGACGCGTCCGCTTCCTCGCCGGCCGTCTTCAACGCCGCCGCCACTGCGTTGGCGGCAGTGTCGCGAGAATAGCCGAGATTGACCAGCGCCGAGACTGCGTCGGTGATCGGCGCCGAAGCAACGCCTTCGCCGAGCTCCTGCTTCAGGCCGATGGTGCCGGAGGCAGCACCTGCATAGGCCGGCGCCTTGTTCTTCAACTCGGTGACGATGCGCTCCGCCACCTTCTTGCCGACGCCCGGCGCGCGGCTGACCATGGCGATATCGCGCAACGCAATCGCATTGGCGAGGTCGGCCGGCGCCAGCGTCGACAGGATTGCCAGCGCCACCTTGGCGCCGACGCCCTGCACATTGTTCATCAACAACCGGAACCATTCGCGCTCCAGCACCGACTGGAACCCATAGAGCCGCAGCATATCCTCGCGCACATAGGTCTCGATGAACAATATCACCGCCTCGCCGGGCGGCGGCAATGCGGCAAGCGTGCGCGCCGAGCAATAGGCGACATAGCCGACGCCATGCACGTCGACGATGCAGAAATCCTCGTCGATCTCGTCCAGCGTGCCTTTTAGCTTGCCGATCATTTGAGCTTGCCGATCATGCCGGGTGGGTTTCCGGAGAGATGATATCGAGGTCCGGGAAATAGCTGCGATAGCGCGCGGCATCGCGCGTCAGCAGGCGATGCCCAGCGACAACCGCATGGGCTCCAATAAAGAAATCCGGCAGCGTTCGTTCGCGGAGGCCGCCGGCGCGGCGATAGCGGGAGTGCGTGACACCAGCAAGGAAGGCCGCTTCCCACGGCAGGAATTCGCGATCCATCTTGAGCATGTCGACTGCTTGGCGAAGGGCCTGTTCGGTCGCGATCAACGGCGCGAGTTCGGACCAGACGATTGCATTGATTACGAGCGCGCCGTCGCGCCGGCATGCGGTGATCGCCGACGCCGACCATTTCCTCTCCTGTCCGGCAGGACCCCAAACGTCGATCAGGACATTTGTGTCAATCAATGTCGAGGTCTTCACGCGGGCCCCTCAGCCATTCCACATATTCGTCCGCCGTCATGCCCCCCAGATCCAGCGTACCAGCCATACGGCCGAGCATCTGGCTGAATCTGCGCGAGGCTTCCTCCTTCGACATGTTTTCGTCGACCGCAATGACACGAGCACCGTCCTCGGTGGGGACGAACTCCACCTCCGAGCCCGGGCCGATACCCAGATGATCCCGTATTTCCTTCGGGATGGTCACTTGGCCCTTGGTGGTAACGCGCATGGTAATACCTCGTTGGTATTACTTATTGTTCACTGGAGAACAAGTCAAGAACAAACTTATTCGGCCAGCATCGCCATCCTGTAGGCGATGCTCTGCCTGTGATGCGCGTGACAGATGGCGATGGCCAGCGCATCGGCGGCGTCGTCGGTGTCGAAAGTCGCCTTCGGCATCAGCACCTTGACCATCATATGGATCTGCTTCTTGTCGCCATGGCCGACGCCGATCACCGCCTTCTTGACGGCGTTGGGCGCATATTCGGCAACGGCAAGGCCGGCGCGCGCCGGCACCAGCATGGCGATGCCGCGTGCCTGGCCGAGTTTCAGCGTCGCCGCGGCATCCTTGTTGACGAAGGTCTGCTCGACCGCCGCCTCGTGCGGCATCGTGGCATGCAGGATCTCGGCAAGCCCGTCATGCAATTGGCAAAGACGCACCGCCAGCGCCGCCTTGTCGTCGGACCGTACTGTGCCGGAAGCGACGAAGCGCAGCGAATTGCCAAGGCTTTCGACGATGCCCCAGCCGGTGCGCCTAAGCCCCGGATCGATGCCGATGATGCGAATCGCTTCCCCCATCCGCCAAGTCTACCTTCGGCGGGCAGCGATGCCAGCGAAATGTGAACAAACCAGAAACGGGGCTCGTGATGTCCACAAAGCCTCTGAGACCGTTTCGAAAGGTCGCTCCGGCGAGTCATATGGTGGTGGTTTCGGGAACCGGAGCGCAGCGGACATTTGGGTCCGTGAGCCCACGCGTGATCCCGAGGGGATCATGCGCAATCAAAGTGCTGCAGCGTCCTTTGCGCGTCCAAAAGGACGCGGCGCTGCAGGTAAGCGGAGAAAACGCCGCCAGATGGCCGCTGGAGTAGAGTTTCCAAACGGTCTCTCAGCCGCGGGCGAAAGCCGTGTTGAGCAACGTGATCTGGTCGGAGACCGGATTGAGGCGACGGCTCGACTGAGGCACCTCGGCGAGGCCGCCATAGATCTCCTCGTCCATGCGGCGCACCAGCGCCTGCAGGCGCAGCGAGCGGTTGACGAGGTCGACGAAATCCGTCGGCAGCTCGGCCCAGCCGGGCGCCTCGTCATGCGCGGAGGCGGTGTCGAGACGCACCTTGGATTTTTCGGAAGCCACCTGATCGCGGGTCATCTCGCCGGAATTCGCCGCCCGCTGCAAAAGCAGCCACGAGGCGACCTGCATCAGCCTGGTGGTCAGCCGCATCGACTCGGCCGCATAAAGCGTCGCCGCCAGCCTCGACAGCTTCTTGGCCTCGGCGCGGCCCTTGCCGTCGAGATATTCGGCCGCCTGCTCGACCAAGCCCATGCCTTCCTGATAGAGCGGCTTGAAGGATTGGGAGAAAACCCGGCGCTCCGCCAGCTTGATGGTGTTCGCGCTCGCCTTCGAAGGCTCGTTCATCGCTGCGCCCCTGCACTTGCCTGACAGCCGGCCGATTCGGCTCTTGGCCGCCATATCCGGCAGCCTAAACGACTGAAGCTTGAAAATGCGCTTCGCTGCCGGCGAAGGCAAGCACATGTTTAACAAACGGTTAACGGCCGCATTTGGCCCAAGGGGCTCCATACCGGCGAACAAAAAAAGAGCCGCGGATAAGGCGGCTCTCAGGAGTTTAACAGGGAGGCGTCAAACAAAGTGGCTCCAACCACTCGGTAAGAATCCAGATCACTGGATGGACATAGTAAACGCCTGTAAAGCTTAACAAAGCCTTAACGCAGGGCATATTTTTCGATCAAGCGCCCAGCATCTGTGCCGTAACAGCACAGCTGGCCGGCTAAGCCGCCGCTCTCACCACCGGCTGGAAGTGGGGGCGACGCGCTTGCGCCACGGTTCCTCCAGATCGTGACCGACATACCGAAACAGATCCGCTCGCCGCGCGACATCGTTCCGAAACAGGCGCCGCGCTAAACGCCCGCTCCTCGCAACGAGGCGGAGCAAAATTGCGCTCCGGCAATCATGAAAATTTCTCAAGGAGCGAACAATGGACTGGTACTCGGCCGTTAAATTTCTGCACATCGTCTCGGCGATCCTCTGGGTCGGCGGCGGCTTCACCCTGATGCTGCTTGCGGTACGCGCCGACCGCGCTGGAAACGTCGAAGGCATGTTGCAGGCGATGCGCGCCACTGGCGAGCTCGGTAACCGGTTCGTCGCGCCGATATCGATGCTGACATTGCTCTTCGGCCTCATCATGTGCGGCTTCTGGGTCGGCTTTTCCGATTTGTGGGTGCTGATCGGCCTTGCCGGTTATGCGACGACCTTCTGCATCGGCATGTTCGTCTTCAAGCCGACTGCCGACCGCATGGCAGGCATGATCGCCAAGGATGGCGTGACGCCGGCGGTGCTTGCCCAGGGCCAGCGCGTCCTCAATGCCGCGCGCTTCGACTATTCGGTGATGCTGATGATCATCGCGGACATGGTGCTGAAGCCGACACTGCACGACATCACCATTCTTGGCTGCATGGCGTTCGTGCTGGCAACCGGCGCTGCTCTCGCGCTTGGCAGGACGCGGCCGCTGCTGCCGAGTGCCGCCTGAGGTTTAAGGAATCCGGCGGCGGCCGCCTGGGGCCGCCGTCTTACAGAAGGCCGGCGATGCCGTCCCACAGAAGCTTGACCGCGACGACCGCCACGGTCGCATAGGTGAAGGGATAGAACAGCTCCGGCCGCATCCGCCGCACCAGCCAGGCGCCGGCGATTGTCGACAGCGGCGCCAGCGGCATCAGCACCGCCGACGCGGTCAAATTGGTGGTGTCGAACTGGCCGAGCGCGAAATAGGGGATGAGCTTCAGTGCATTGGTGACGGCGAAGAAGATCGCCGCGGTGCCGGACAGCACCTTCGGATCCAGCCTGATCGGCAACGCATAGACCTGAAAAGGCGGGCCGCCGACATGGGCGACGAAGCTGGTGAACCCGGCAACGGTACCCCAGAAGCCGGCGGCAACGCGGTTGGGCTCCGCCGCGTGGCCGGCACCGTGGCGGAGTTGCAAATAGAGCCAGCGCAGCACGAAGATCAGGGCGACCGCGCCGACGATCAGCCGGACCATCTCTTCGGTTACAAGTGCCGCCGTCAGCCAGCCAAGGGCAATGCCGATCACGGCACCCGGCATCATGTCGGCCAGCATCTTGCGGTCGAAGATACCCCACCATGTCCACACCGAGACAATGTCCATCAGGCACAGAATTGGCAGAAGAATTGCGGCAGCCTGAACCGGCGGCATGGTCAGCGCCATCAATGGCACGCCGACAAAGCCGACGGCGCCGCCGAAGCCGCCTTTCGACAGGCCGACGAGGATGACGGCCGGCATGGCCGCGGCATAGAACCAGGGATCGATGAGCAGGCCTGACATGGGGAAAGGAGGCTGGAGGGAAAGTTGAACTCTGGAATAGACCAGAAATGGCCAGACCGCGACCGCAAATACGTGGGCCACGCCACCGGAGCCCGTCACATATTTGGCATGTCGAGCGGCGGCGGGCGTCTCCGGATCGGCTGCGCCTTGATGATGGCGGTGCTGGTTTCGGCCTTGTCGGCGATGCGGTCGAGAATCCCGTCGAGCTCGCCGATCGAGCGGACGAACAGCCGGGCGACGAAGCAGTCATCGCCCGTCACCTTGTCGCATTCGCCGAATTCCGGGATTTCCTCGATCAGCTTCTGGACGATGTGCAGCTTACCGGGCAACGGCCGGATGCGAACGATCGCCTGCAAGGCGTAGCCGAGCGCCTGCGGATCGATGTCGATGGTGAATGCGCGAATGACGCCGCGATCCTCAAGCCGCCGAAGCCGCTCCGAAACGCTTGGCGACGACAACCCGACCTGCAGCGCCAGTTCCTTCAGCGAGGTCCGTGAATCCCTGACCAGGATATCGAGGAGCTTTCTATCGAGCTCGTCCAGCATTTTACAATTCCAAGAAAAAGCCGATGTTTACCTAATTAAATTAGGTTCGTTCTGCATATCACCAGCTACAAGTCATGGAAAGGCCCATATCTGCCGTGGGATTATAGAATCTCAACGGGTTTCGGGAGCATCCATGGACAACACGGTACGCGGCACGATCGAAATGACTGCGGCGATGGCGATCCTCGGCACGATCGGCTGGTTCGTCGTCCTGTCCGGCCAACCCATCATGGACGTGGTGTTCTGGCGCTGCGCCTTCGGTGCGGTAACGCTGCTGGTTATCTGCACGGCGCTGGGACTGCTGCGCGGCAGGCTGTCGCTTCGCATTGTCGCGATCGCGGCTCTCGGCGGTGCTGCCATCGTTATCAACTGGCTGCTGCTGTTCAGCGCGTTTTCCCGCGCGTCGATCTCGATCGCCACGGCTGTCTACAATACGCAACCCTTCATGCTGGTCGGTTTTGGCGCGCTCTTCTTCTCCGAACGGCTGACGGTGACCAAGCTGACCTGGCTCGGCATCGCCTTCGCCGGCATGCTGCTGATCGTGCAGGCCGCGCCCGATGCAGGCGATCATGGTACGGATTACTTTACCGGCATTGCGATGGCGCTGGCCGCGGCTTTCTTCTGGGCCGTTGCGGCTATCGTCACCAAGAAGCTCAAAGGCACGCCGCCGCACCTGATCGCCCTGATCCAGGTCTGCGTCGGCGTTCTCATGCTGGCACCTTTCGCCAATCTCACGCACCTTCCCGTCGATGCGCGGAGCTGGGTCATGCTGGCGACGCTCGGCATCGTCCACACCGGCCTGATGTACATCCTCATGTACGGCGCCATCCAGAAGCTGCCGACGCATCTGCAGGGATCGCTGTCCTTCATCTATCCAGTCGTCGCCATCCTCGTCGACGTCGTCGCCTTCGGCCACCGGCTGCATCCGGCGCAGATCGCCGGCGCCGCCGCCATCCTGGTCGCCGCCGCCGGCATGAACCTCGGCTGGTCGCTGTGGAAATCGAAGGTGCCTGCGTAGGGCCGCAAGCGACCAGGCGAGGAGAATTTCGGCCAACGGCAGCCATGCTGCCGAGCCCGATAGAATCTTGACGGCAATCGTGATCCCGCTGCCGCCTGTTCAATCCCCGCACTTTGCTCTATGCCGCAATGCAACCATCTTCGCCCGGCATAGGCGATAACCGGGACCGAACACCAATGAATGACGCAACGCCCCCCAACCGCTGCCGTATCGTGCTGATCGCGCCGCCGAACGTGCCGGCCGAGCGCATCGCCGCAGCCTTCGACGGCGGTGACGTCGCCTCGCTGATCCTGCCGGAAAACGGCATGGACGAGGCCGCCTTCCAGGCCTTTGCCGAGCAGATCGTGCCGGTGGCGCAAGCGGCCGGCATTGCCGTCATCATTGCTGGCGACACCCGCATCGCCGGCCGCGTCCAGGCCGACGGCATCCATGTCGAGGTCGGCAAGGACGAGCTCGCCGAAACGATCGAACACTTCCAGGCCAGGATGATGGTCGGCACCGGCGGCGCCAAGACCCGCGACGACGCGCTGGAACTTGGCGAGGTCAGGCCCGATTATATTTTCTTCGGTCGCTTCGGCTACGACAACAAGCCGGAGCCGCATCCCCGCAACCTGTCGCTCGGGCAATGGTGGGCGGACGTGATCCAGATCCCTTGCATCGTCATGGCCGGATCCGATCTTGCCTCGGTGGAAGCTGTCGCCGCCACCGGTGCCGAATTCGTGGCGCTTTCCAGCGCGGTTTTCGCCGGCGACGTCGATCCGAAGACGGCGGTTGCCACCGCCAACGCGCTGCTCGACGAAACCGCACCGCGCTTCGAGGACTGACGTGCTCTCTCGGACGATCCTTTTCAGCGCTTTTCTCGCAACGGCCGTAACCCAGGCGATAGCGGCGGAACCCGTTCCGCTGCCGCAGCCGAGGCCGGATTCCAGCGAGCCTGCCGACAAGCCGTTTCTCCCACCATTGCCGCAGCCCGCCACCACGGCCCCTTTGCCGTCGCCCGATACCATCAACCCCGACCGCTTCGGCGCAAAACCGTCCGACGCCGCCTACGGCGCCTTTCAGCGCGGCCTCTACAAGACGGCCTACAACCTTGCGATTTCCCGTGCTCAAAACGGCGATCCGGCGGCACAGACGCTGGTGGCCGAGATATTGTCGCGCGGCCTCGGCGTGCCGGTCGACGCGGCAGGGGCGGCGAAGTGGTATGCGCTTGCCGCCGAGCAGGGCATCCCGGAATCGCAATTCCAGTATGCGCTGATGCTGCTCGATGGCCGCTACGTCAAAAAGGACGAGAAGGAGGCCTATGCGCTGATGCAGGCCGCCGCCGAAGCCGGCAACCGCCTGGCGCAGTTTAATTTTGCCCAGCTGATGGTCGAACAGGAGCCCGGCGATGCCGGTATTGCCAAAGCCGTATCCTATTACGAGCGCGCCGCCGCGACCGGGCTTGCCGACGCACAATATGCGATGGCACAGGTCTACGCCAATGGCGCCGGCGGCAAGCCGCGCGACGATGTCCGCGCCCGCGGCCTGCTGGCACAGGCTGCGCGGCAGAACTACGACACGGCGCAGATCGATCTCGCCACCTGGATGATCGAGGGGCGCGGCGGCGCCCGCGACCTGAAATCGGGCTTTAACTGGATGAAGCAGGCCGCAGAAGGCGGCAACGTCGCCGCCCAGAACCGTCTCGCCAAGCTCTACATGAACGGCATCGGCACCGATCCGGATCTGATCCTCGCCGGCGCCTGGTATGTTGTCGCCCGCCGCGCTGGGCTCATCGACCAAGAGATGGACGATTTCCTGCAGGGCCTGACCGACGAGCAGACGCAGCAGGCGCTGCAACGGGCCAATCGCCTGCCCTGACTGTGATCTCGCGACTCATTGCACCCGGACTCGCAAGCGCGAGGCTCATTGCGTATGATCGAGCACGACCTTGCCGAAGGGCGAGCCGTGCTCAAGGTACCGAAAGGCTTCGGCGGCCTGGGTCCACGGTACGACCCGGTCGATCACCGGTCTCAATCGGTTGACGACAATGGCGCGGTTCATCGCCTCGAAGGATTCGCGTGAGCCCACCGGTATGCCTCGCGCCCTGACCTGCCGGCGGAAGATGTCGAGCGGGTTGATGGCGCCGTCACTGCCGCCGAGATAGCCGATGACGTTGATCTGGGCGCCGCGCGCCGCTGCCCTCAGCGATTGTGTAAAACTCTGCGGTCCGCCAACCTCGATGATATGGTCGGCGCCGCGCCCATCCGTCAATCCCAACACGGCCGATGCCCAGTCGGGGACGCTGCGATAGTTCACGCCATCATGCGCGCCCAGTTGCTTTGCCCGTGCAAGTTTCTCGTCGCTGCTCGACGTCACGATGACGCGCGCCCCGGCAGCGGCGGCGAATTGCATCGCAAACAAGGAAACGCCGCCGGTGCCGAGACAAAGTACGGTGTCGCCGGGCTTGACGCTGCCCTCTGTAAACAGCGCGTGCCATGCCGTCACGCCGGCGCAGGGCAGCGTCGCCGCCTCGAAGTCGCTCAGATTGGCCGGCGCCAGCACCGCCGCCTGTTCATCGAGCCGAGCAAATTCGCTGAGCAGCCCGTCGATCGGGCCGCCACGTTGATAGGAGGGCTCGGCCATCGCGAAACTGCCGCCGACCCAGCGCTGCCAGAACGTGCCGCAGACCCGGTCGCCGATCTGGAACCTGCTGACCTCGGCGCCGACGGCTACGACTTCGCCGACGCCGTCCGACAGCGGCACCAGCGGCAATGCAAACTTCGTGTGATAGCTGCCGGGGACGATCTCGGCATCGCGGTAGTTCAGCGCCGTCGCCTTCACCTTCACAATCATCTCTTGGCGCCCTGGTTCAGGCATCGGCCGCTCGACCATTCTGAGATTCTCGAGGCCGCCCGGGCTCTGCAATTCGATCGCTTTCATCGTGTTCCTTCTCTGCTGGTGCTGCCGGAGGAAAATCGCTTGCCATCCATCGGATTTCAAATTCATAATGTTCAGCATAATTATGCCTCTCTGACATGTTCAGGTGTCTTGTGCTCGAAGAACTGAAAACACTGGCCCTCTTTGCCGAGGAGGGTTCGATTCAGAAGGTGGCTCGACGCCTGCCGTTGACGCAGCCGGCCGTCACCCGCCAGATCCAGCGGCTGGAGGAGATGCTCGGCACGGAATTGCTCGACCGCCGGCTAAAGCCGTCGCGACTGACCCCGGCCGGCGTAGAGGTGCTGGCACGCGGCAAGGACATTCTCGCCGCCGTCGACGCGCTGCGATCATTCGCCAGGGGCAACGAGCCGGAGGGTCTGCTGCGGCTCGGCCTCGCCCATGGACTTTGCGACAAAGCCGTGGCCGCCGCCATTGCTGATGCCGTGGCGCGGTTTCCGAAGGTTTCGCTGCGTCTGAAGAGCGGTTGGAGCCTTGAGCTGGCCGACCAGCACAAGCGCGGACAGCTCGACCTCGCCTTCATCCTGGACGGCGGCAATTCCAAAACTGGCGACGGCGTTGTCGGAACCGAGCCCCTCGCCATCATCGCCGCCGAAAACACCGGCCGGCAAGCCGACGTCAAGACCATGCCCTGGGTTCTCAGTCCTGAACCTTGCGACGCGCGCCGGCGGCTGGCGGCTGCCCTTGCCGAGGGCGGCCACAGGTTGATGGTCGGCGCCGAGATTCAGGACAGCGCGCTGCAGATCGACTGGGTTCGTCGAGGCCAAGGCCTTGGCCTGCTGCCCAAGCGGCTGCTGCAGGAAAAGCTGCCGGAGGGCATTGCCCTGGTCGACGCTCCCGGCCTCGAGCTGTCGCTGCGAATTGTCGTCTTGCGTTCGCCGCACCTGCATCTTTTAACAGAGGTAGCCGACGCCATGAGCGCGGCCGTAACCGCCATCGTCAGGACGGACTGAGGCTGCCGCGCCGCGCTGCCGGGCGAGCTTCGTTCCCGCTTCATCGGAAGGCGCTCCTTGCCTCTGCTAGCGATTTGTGGTCTTGGAGGCGCCAAATTGCCCTTTGCGGCGATCATCTCATTTCCGGATCACCTCACCATGGCCAAGATCAATGGCAACGAAATCCGTCCCGGCAACGTCATCGAGCATGATGGCGGCCTTTGGGTGGCGGTCAGGACCAACACCGTCAAGCCCGGCAAGGGCGGCGCCTACAACCAGGTCGAACTCAAGAACCTGATCAACGGCACCAAGCTCAACGAGCGCTTCCGTTCGGCCGAGACGGTCGAGCAGATCCGGCTCGATCTGAAGGATTTTTCCTTCCTCTACGAGCAGGGCGACGCGCTGGTGTTCATGGACACCGAAAGCTACGAGCAGCTCGAATTGCAAAAGGAGTTCGTCGGCGATCGCGCCGCCTTCCTGCAGGACGGCATGATGGTGACGGTCCAGCTCTATGACGAAAGGCCGATCGGCATTTCGCTGCCCGACCAGGTGACGCTGACCATCACCGAGGCCGACCCGGTGGTGAGGGGCCAGACGGCAGCCTCGTCCTACAAGCCGGCGATACTCGAAAACGGCATCCGTGTGCTGGTGCCGCCGTTCATCGGCTCGGGCGAGCGTATCATCGTCGATACCAACGAAATCACTTACGTACGCCGCGCCGACTAAGGCGTGATCCCGAAAAGTGGCAGACTTTTTGGATAGGATCACGCGTCAAAGCAGATAGGCGCAGCGACAGGAAGAAGAGCAATGGCGCGTTCCGCGATCCTCAATGTCATGGTCCAGGCCGCAATGAAGGCCGGCCGCTCGCTGTCGCGCGACTTCGGCGAAGTGCAGAACCTGCAGGTCTCGATGAAGGGGCCGGGCGACTATGTCAGCCAGGCCGACCGCAAGGCCGAAGACATCGTCTTTGCCGAACTGTCCAAGGCGCGGCCCGGCTACGCCTTCCTGATGGAGGAACGCGGCGTGATCGAGGGCGACGACGGCCAGCACCGCTGGATCGTCGATCCGCTCGACGGCACCACCAATTTCCTGCACGGCATCCCGCTGTTCGCGATCTCGATCGCGCTGGAGCGCCAAGGCCAGATCGTCGCCGGCGTCATCTACAATCCGGCGATGGACGAGCTCTACACCGCCGAGCGTGGCGGCGGCGCCTTCATGAACGATCGACGGTTGCGCGTCGCCGGCCGCACCAAGCTGGTCGATGCGGTGATCGGCTGCGGCGTGCCGCATCTCGGGCGTGGCCAGCACGGCAATTTCCTTGTCGAGTTGCGCAATGTCATGGCCGAGGTCTCGGGCGTGCGCAGCCTCGGCTCCGCCTCGCTCGATCTCGCCTACGTCGCCGCCGGCCGCATGGACGGTTTTTGGGAAATCGGCCTGTCGGCCTGGGATATTGCCGCCGGCATGTTGCTGATCCGCGAGGCGGGCGGCTTCGTCTCCGATTTTGCCGGCGGCCAGGACATGCTGACCGCCGGTTCGGTCGTTGCCGGCAACGAACTCATGCAACGCGCGCTGTTGAAGACGGTGAAGAAGCCGCTCCCAGCGCGCTGATGTAGTCGCGGCGCGCTGAAGCGCCGCAGTCGCAAAACCGCAACCAAAGCTTGAAATACTGTCCCGCGGCCGCCCAGATAAGGCGACGCAGGATCATCGATGACGAACAGCCGGCCCACATCCCAGAGCGAATTATCCCAGCTCGACATCCCCTTCATGGGGCGCTGGCATTACTCGCGCGCCGAGATCATCGCCGACGGTATCGTCCACGCCGTGGGCATCGTGCTGGCGATCGCTGCCGGCTCGACGTTGCTGGCACTGGCCGCCTATCGAACCGGCCCCGGCGAATATGTCGCCGCCGCCTTCTATGTGGTCTCGCTGCTCACCGTGCTGTCGGTTTCGCTGGCCTATAATCTGTGGCCGGTATCGTCGCCGGCGAAATGGATATTGCGGCGCTTCGACCATGCGGCGATCTACCTGCTGATCGCTGCGACCTACACGCCGTTCCTTGCCCAGCTCGGCGGCTCGCCGCTGGCTGTTTCGATGATCGTCCTGGTCTGGATCGCCGCGACGGTCGGCATCGCCATCAAGGTCTTTCTCCCCGGCCGTTTCGACCGGCTGGCAATCGTGTTCTATCTCGCCATCGGCTGGAGCGGCATCGTTCTGGTGGAGCCGCTCCTACGGACGCTGCCGGCGACATCGATCGCCCTCATCGTTGCCGGCGGCATCGTCTATTCCTGTGGCGTGATCTTCTTCGCCTGGAAAGGCCTGCGCTTCCACAATGCGCTGTGGCACGGCTTTGTCGTCACCGGCGCCGGCCTGCATCTGGCCGCCATGGTCGACTGCCTGGTCATCAACCGGCTTTGACCTCCGGTCGCGGACAGTGGCAATATTGCCAAGCGCCATTCAATTTCGTCACAATTCCGTTTAGAGTCGCAAACACAATGTGATCGGCGGCGATGGCATCGGAAACGGGGCACGGATGACTTTACTCAGATCCTTCGGCATGGGCAGGCGCTCCGACGTTCTGATCTACGACCCGCACAAATTGTCGAGCCCGCAGGTCTTTCTGCTGACCATGGTGATCTTTCTGTTCATCGTGGCCTTTATCGCCGCCATCCTGACCCGCCAGATCTCGACCGCCTTCGTCACCAATCCCGGCCTCAACGGCCTGATCATCGGCGTGCTGGCGGTCGGCATCCTGCTGGCCTTCGTCCAGGTCGGCCGGTTGTTCCGCGAGGTGCGCTGGGTCAATTCGTTCCGCGCCGGTTCCGAAACCACCGAACCCGTGCTGCTGGCGCCGATGAAGGCGATGATCGGCCGCTCCTCGACGATTGCCTTCTCGACCAGTTCGATGCGCACCATGCTGGATTCGATCGCCACCCGCCTCGACGAAAGCCGCGACACCTCGCGCTACCTTGTCGGGCTGCTGGTGTTCCTCGGCCTGCTCGGCACCTTCTGGGGCCTGCTCAACACGATCGGCTCGATCCGCGAAACCATCGAGTCGCTCGATCCCGGCACCGGCGACGCAGCGGCCGTGCTCGAATCCCTGAAGCAGGGGCTTTCCGCCCCTTTGGCCGGCATGGGCACCGCTTTCTCGTCGTCTCTGTTCGGCCTGTCCGGCTCGCTGGTGCTCGGCTTCCTCGACCTGCAGGCCGGCCGCGCCCAGACGCGCTTCTATACCGAGCTCGAGAACTGGCTGTCCTCGGTCACCGACCTGTCCTCCGACATCGTCGTTGCCGACGCGGCCAAGAGCGAACCCTCCGATGAAATCCGTCTGTTGTCGGAAAAGCTGCGCACCCTGCAGGAGAATGGCGGCGGCTCCAATCCGCGCGTCGCCACCGCCATGGCCAATCTCGCCGACGGCATTTCTGGCCTGGTCAAGAACATGCGCTCGGAACAGCAGATCATGCGCGACTGGGTCGAGGCCCAGTCCGACGAGCAGAAGGCGATGCGCAACACCCTGGAGAAGATCGCCGACGCCTTGAAGAAACCTGGAGTGCATTGACGTGGCGTTGGCACGAGGCCGGCGCTCCGACCGCCGCATCGATTACTGGCCTGGCTTCGTCGATGCGCTGTCGACGCTGCTGTTGGCGATCATGTTCCTGCTCACGGTTTTCGTGCTGGCGCAGTTCCTGCTCGGCCGCGAGATCTCCGGCAAGGACACGGTGCTCAACCGCCTCAACTCCCAGATCAATGAGTTGACCCAGCTTCTGGCGCTGGAGCGCTCGACGACGCAGGACAAGGAGGACACCCTTGCCAATTTGCAGGCCTCGCTGTCTGCATCGGAGGCGGAAAAGAGCCGGCTCGAACAATTGCTGGCGCAAGGCGCTGGCGCCGGCGACGCCGCCAACCAGCGCGCAACGGCACTTTCCGGCGAGCTCGACAGCCAGCGCCAGATCAGTCAACAGGCACTGAGCCAGGTTGAAATCCTCAACCAGCAGATCGCGGCGCTACGCAGGCAAATCGGAGCGCTCGAAGAAGCGCTCAACGTGTCCGAAACGCGCGATCGCGAGTCCAACACCAAGATTGCCGATCTCGGCCGCCGCCTCAACGTCGCGCTGGCGCAACGCGTGCAGGAACTGAACCGCTACCGCTCCGATTTCTTCGGCCGCTTACGTGAAATTCTCGCCGACCGCGAGAACATCCGCATCGTCGGCGACCGCTTCGTCTTCCAGTCGGAAGTGCTTTTCCCGACCGGCTCCGAAGTGATCAACGATGCCGGCAAGGTCGAAATGAAGAAGCTCGCCGATGCCATCATCGAATTGCAGAAGGAGATCCCGCCGGAGATCAACTGGGTGCTGCGCGTCGACGGCCACACCGACAACAAGCCGCTCTCCGGCACCGGCCGCTACCGCGACAATTGGGAATTGTCGACGGCGCGCTCGACGTCGGTGGTCAAGTTCCTGATCGAGAACGGCGTCCCGGCCAACCGGCTGGTCGCCGCCGGCTTCGGCGAATTCCAGCCGCTCGACCCCGCCGATACCGAAGAGGCGCGCAACAAGAACCGCCGCATCGAGCTGAAGCTGACCGAGCGGTGATCTGCAAGCCTTTGGCTCGTTACATGCACCGGATCGAGCCGGCTCAAGTCGGCGGCATCTAGGGCACTGGTGCGGCAGCGGCAAGAGCTGAAAAAATTACCTTTTTTTAATTACACTTTGCCACCACCACCTTTTAGCCTTGGTCATGGGCCGAGAACCGCCGGCGGTGGAACCGCTCATCGCGACCCGACGGAACCTGACGGCCCGCGGCCGGAAGGCGGGCCCCTCCCAACCACCGCCTTCCCCAGTAAAGGAGACGCAACCATGCGCTTCTTCGCTCCCAGGAACCTCAGGACTGCTACGCTCGCCACACTTCTCCTCGCCGTTCCGTTTGCTGGCGCTTACGCCGGCCCGCGTGTGACGGCCTTGATCAATCAGATCCAGAGCGTGGAGACGGGTATCCAGGGCGCCATCCGGGCGAACAAGCTCGAGCCGGGCGAGGCGCGTGACTTGCGCACGCAGGTCGCTCAACTCGATCGGGCCGCCCAGAGGGCCGCGCGCGATGGAACGATGCCGAGCACGCAATATCAGCAGTTGCTGGCGCAGCTCGACGATGTCAGCCAAAAGCTACGCGCTGATACCGGCAGTGCCTTCCTCATCGGCAACGGCGGCGATGGCGGATACTATCCTAACGGCTACGGCCCAAACTATCCAGGCGGCTGAGATCGGCCGCAGCGCCCGGCGCTGTGGCAATTGATTTTGCGTATGATCCTTTTCCAGTTTTCGGTTCAGGGATCATGCGCTAGCCCAACGCCAGCGCAATCAGCGCCAGCATTGCCGGCACTGTCTGGATGAACAGGATTTTACGGCCCACCGTCGCCGCGCCGTAGAGACCGGCGACGGCGACGCAGAGCAGGAAGAAGACTTTGAACTGGAAACCGGCTTCGCCGAGGTAAAGCCCCCAGATCAGCCCGGCTGCGAGAAAACCGTTGTAAAGTCCCTGATTGGCCGCAAGCACTTTCGAGGCACTGGCGAATTCCGGCGTCAGCTTGAATACCATGTGGCCGCGCGGCGTGTCCCACAGCACCGTCTCCAGATAGACGATGCAGAGGTGGATCACGGCCACCAGCCCGACCAGCACATTGGCGATCATATCTCGTCTCCCCCATTGCGGTCTGCCGCCGCCGACGACATTGATCACGCACGCCACGCTTCCGCAAGATGCCGTTCGGCCGTTGCGGCCGGCAGTCAATGCATCGGTCGCAGACGGTCTTCAGGGGTTGCCAACACTTTTGCGTTGGTATCTTTTCCCGCCGTCAAATCAGCGGAACCCACCATGTCCTTTCAAAAACTCGACGACCTCGGCCACAAGCTCGAAGCGCTGGAACATGCCCTCGCCATTCTCGGCGCCGACGAGGCGACCCATATGGCGGTCGGCGGCGGCGAGAAGCGCGCCGAGGCGATGTCGGCGCTTGCCGGCATGCACCACACCCAGGCGACTGCGCCGGAGATTGCCGACTGGATCGCGGCGGCCGAGCAGGAGGCGTTGAACGAAGAGCAGCAGGCCGCGGTCAGGGAATTCCGCCGGCAGTACACCAACCTGACCTGCCTGCCGGTCGAGTTCGTCGAGCGCCAGACGACTGTACGCATGCGCTCCGAGCAGCTCTGGCGCGACCTGCGCGCCAAGAACGACTGGGCCGGCTTCCTGCCGGCACTCGAAGGCGTCGTGGCGCTGGTCCGCGAGGAGGCGACACTTCGCGCCGAGGTGCTCGGGCTCGAGCCTTACGACGCGCTGATGGAGCAATATGACCCGGGCAATCGCACCGCCGACATCACGCCGGTGTTTGCCGAGTTGAAGGCCTTCCTGAAAGGCTTCGTACCGGAGGCACTGGCCGTGCAGGAAGAGCGGCTGGCGAAACATCCGCTAAAGCCGCTTTCCGGCAGCTACCCCTTGGACAAGCAGCGCGAGCTTGGCCTCGCCATGATGGCGGCAGTCGGCTTCGACCTCACCCACGGCTCGCTGTCGGTTTCGCACCATCCCTTCTGCGGCGGCGTGCCGAGCGACGTGCGCATCACCACCCGCTACAAGACCTCGGATTTCCTGTCGGCGTTGATGGGCGTGCTGCACGAGACCGGCCATGCGCTGTACGAGCAGAACCTGCCGAAGGCGTGGGCACACTGGCCGCTCGGCAGAGCGCGCGGCATGGCGGTGCATGAAAGCCAGAGCCTGTTCGTCGAAAAGCAGATCGGCCGCAATCCAGAATTCTGGCGCTGGGCGCTGCCGGTGGTCGAAAGGCACCTCGGCGAGAGCTGGACGATCGACGACATCCTGCCGCATGTGCACCGGGTCGAGCGCGGCCTGATCCGCGTCGATGCCGACGAGGTCACCTATCCGCTGCACATCATCCTGCGCTACGAGCTGGAGCAGGAGCTTGTCTCGGGGCGGCTTGAGGCAGCCGACCTGCCCGAGGCCTGGGATGCCAAGATGCGCGATTATCTCGGCCTGTCGACATCAGACAATCCGGCTGATGGTCCGATGCAGGACGTCCACTGGCCGGGCGCCGCCTTTGGCTATTTCCCTTCCTATACGCTGGGCGCCATGATGGCGGCGCAGCAATGGGCGGCACTGACCAGAGATCATCCTTCAGCCGACGAAGACCTCGCCAAGGGAGATTTCGCCGCGATCAACGACTGGCGCCGCAAAAGGATCTGGTCGCAAGGCTCGCGCTGGTCGACGCCGGAACTGCTCGAACGCGCCACGGGCGAAAAGCTCAATGCCGTGCATTTCACCGATCATCTGAAGAAGCGGTACGGTAACTGAGTCGCTTCGTCTGTTCCTGGTTCTTGCTGCGGTGACTGCAGAAATCCGCGAAACTGGCCTTTACTTTGGCAGGAAAGCCTCTGAAAAAGGAGTTCTTCCAAGTTGGGCGAGCGTAGATGTCTGCCTGTTACAGTTTTCGTAGGATGAAGTCTTTCTGGCCCCGCTTGGTATTTTTCATCTTGTTGATCGGCCTGAGTTCTCCGGCCATGTCCGACGACATGGTTCTCAAGGGCCCCGCGGAAAGCTGGGTAATGCAGGTTGATATTCCGGCTGCCGATCCCACCCGATCGGATCAAATCAAGAATGGCGTTTCATGGCTGCTCTCGGACGACCAGATCAAGCATCGCGCCGGCGGCTATGTCGAGTACTCGCGCACAGTCTATAAAATCGTTGACCGTCCCGGGCTGGATCGGGGCGCGAGTATCGATCTGCAATTCGATCCGTCCCGGCACAAGGTCACGCTCAACCATCTTCACATCATCCGCGACGGCGCCGTTTTGGACCGGCTGGAAGACGTCGAATTCGACATCTTCCGCAGGGAAAGAGATGCCGAGAAAGGCGTCTTCGACGGCTGGCTGACAGCACATGTCAACATCGATGACGTGCGCGCCGGCGACATCGTTGATTACGGATCGACCTATGAGATAACGCCGCTCGTTGGCAAGGATCTCTTCTTCAAGAATTTCTCCACCGAATGGGAAGAGCCGGTAGCGCTTATCCGCACGAGCATCATTTGGCCTTCGGGCCAGCCGCTCGAGACCAAGACAAGGGGGACCCAACTCAAGCCTTCGATCTCGTCGACAGGGCCGGACACGACCTATCTGTGGGAAATTCCAAACCCGAAACCGGTCAATGTCGAGGACAACCTGCCCGTGACATATCCAGGCTGGGGCTCTATCGATGTCGCATCGACCGCGAATTGGCAAAGTGTGGTCGATGCTGTTGCGCCCTATTACAAGCCAGCGACCGTTTTTCCCTCGGCTTTTGCCGCAAAGCTCGACGACATCGCACTGCGGCATCCAGTGCCCGAAGACCGGATGGTCGAGGCAATGCGGTTGGTGCAGGACCAGATCCGCTATGTAAGCCTGTCGATGGGTGCCGGTTCCTACATTCCGCGTGATCCCGCGACCGTCATCCTGAGCGGGTTTGGTGACTGCAAGGACAAGGCACTGCTGCTGGTTTCTTCGCTTGTGCGGCTTGGCATTGCTGCCGAGGTTGCCCTGGCCGATCTCGACGAAGGGCGGGCCCTGGACCAGCATCTGCCGGCGCTTCGCGATTTCGACCATGCCATCGTCAAGGCGAGGATCGGAACAAAGACATATTGGCTGGATGCTACCGACTATCTTCAGGGCGGCAAGGCGCCCAATCTCGCACAGTCGGACTACGGCTTCGCGCTGCCGCTTTCCAGCACCGGCGGATTGGAGAAGATGCCGAGTCCTGTGCTTACCAGCCCATCGATCCAGATCGCCGAGGACTTCGATTTTCCGCGGAAACCGGGCGATCCCCTCGTGCTGACGGTCTTCTCGACATATCAGGACGCCGATGCCGATTGGATGCGCGGCAATTTGGCCAGCCGGTCGCTGAGCGAGGTGTCGGACGCCTACCTGAAATACTACAACAAGCAATATCCGGGCATCCAAACCGTCGCCAAGCCGGAAATCGTGGATCGCCGCGACGACAACATAGTGAGCGTGAAGGAAAGTTATCGCTTGCCGGCAGAGGCGCTGGCGGCCAACGATCTGGCAAAGAATTTCCCGATCCGCGCGGCCGATCTCGGCAACAACTCTCTTCCAACCCCGACAATCGTCGACCGAACCGGGCCCGTCTCCATCGGCCCCCAGTTCTACCGGCGTCACAAGATAACGGTGCGCAACCTCAAGGCGAGGTTTTCCGGCGAGTCGATGAAAAACGTCGTGACGCCCTATCTGTCTCTCAAGGCGTCCTGGTCCAACACGCCCACCGAATTTCAAGTCGAATGGAACTTTCAGAGCCTGGCAACTGAAGTGCCGGCCAAGGCGATTGCCGACTATCTGAAAACCGTCGATGACGTCGCGGACGAAATCCGGTGGCAGTACGATTTTACCTATGAAGAGCCGCCTGCCGATGTGCAGCTCAGCGATCCGGCAAAGGAGCAGCGCCAGACCGTCGCCAGCATGCTTTTGTTGTCGTTGCTTGTCGGCGTTCCCCTGTTCATCGCCTATCGACGCGGCAAACGCCGAGCTTTCGGTAGCTGAAGAATCCCAGCGGTCGCTGGGGGACCTACTCGGCCGCGCCCCTGAAGGCATTCGCCCCGGTTTCGAACTGCAGCTTGGCCAGCCGCGCATAGATGCCGCCCTTGGCGACCAGGCTCTGATGCGTGCCTTCCTCGACGATGCGGCCGCCATCCATGACCAGGATGCGATCGGCCTTCAGCACGGTTGCCAGCCGATGGGCGATGACGATCGTGGTACGCCCCTGCATCAGCCGGTCGAGCGCCGTCTGCACCAGCGTCTCGCTTTCGGCATCGAGTGCCGAGGTCGCCTCGTCGAGCAGAAGGATCGGCGCATCGCGCAAAATGGCGCGGGCGATCGCCACGCGCTGGCGCTGGCCGCCCGACAGCGTCACCCCGCGCTCGCCGACCTGGCTGTCATAGCCCTTTTCGAGTTTCAGGATGAACTCGTCGGCAAGCGCGTCTTTCGCCGCCGCCTCGATCTCGGCCTGGCTGGCGCCAGGCCGGCCAAAGCCGATATTGTCGCGCGCGCTTGCGGCAAAGATGGTGACATCCTGCGGCACGATGGCTATGCGCGCGCGGATCGCGGCCGGATCGGCCTCGCGCAGATCGACTCCGTCGATGACGATCCTGCCGGCTTCCGGATCGTAGAAGCGCAGAAGCAGCGAAAACACGGTGCTCTTGCCGGCGCCGGATGGTCCGACGATCGCCACCGTCTCGCCGGGTTTGACCTGAAAGCTGAGGCCATGGACGGCGGCGCGGTCGGGCCGGGCCGGATAGGAGAAGGAGACATCGTCGAAGCTGATCGCGCCTCTCGCCTTTGCCGGCAGCGGCTTCGGATCGGCGGGCGCCTGGATCGCGGGTTTCTCGGCCAGGATCTCGGTCAGCCGTTCGGCAGCGCCTGCTGCCTGGGACAGTTCGCCCCAGACCTCCGACAAGGCGCCGAGCGCGCCAGCAGCGAACACCGAATAGAGCAGGAATTGGCCAAGCGTACCTGGCGACAGCGTGCCGTCGAGCACGTCGCGCGAACCGAACCACAGCACCGCCACCACCGAGGAAAAGATCATGAAGATGGCGAAGAAGGTGAGAAAGGAGCGGGCAAAGATCGAGGCCCGCGCCGCTTCGAACGCTGCTTCCACGGCGGATGAAAAATACCCGGTGACAAGCTTCTCGTTGGTGAAGGCCTGCAGGGTGCGGACCGCGCCGATCTGCTCGCTGGCATAGGCGGTGGCATTGGCCAGAGTATCCTGCGCCAGCCGTGACTTGCGCCGCACCGAGCGGCCGAAGGCGACCAGCGGCAGCACGATTAACGGAATGGCCGCGATGACCAGGCCGGACAGTTTTGGGCTGGTGAAGACCATCATCGCCACGGCGCCAAGGCCGAGGATGACGTTGCGCAAAGCCACCGAGGCGGTAGCACCCACGGCCGATTTGACCTGTGTCGTGTCGGCGGCGAGCCGCGAGACGATCTCGCCCGACTGGGCCGTGTCGAAGAAGGAGGGCGACAGCGTCGTGACGTGGGCAAAGACATCGCGGCGGATATCGGCAACGACGCGCTCGCCCAGCGTGATGACGAAATAGTAGCGGCTGGCAGACGCCGCCGCCAGCACGGCGGCCATCACCACCAGCATGGCGAAATATTCGGCAATGAAGCTGGAATCGGAAGCGGAAAAGCCGTGATCGATCATCCGCCGCACGGCCAGTGGCAGCGCCAGCGTCGTCGCCGCCGCGACGGCCAGCGAGATGATCGCGCCGATGACCATTTTGCGGTAATGGGTGATGTAGGGAAACAGGCGCTGCAGCGGCCTCAGCGAGCGCCTGCGCTCGTCTGCATCGCCGCTGATGTTCGCCATGACCGTGTCCTTTGGCCTTTTGAGGTTTGCGCCATCAATATGCGCTTGCCGCGGCCTTGTGATTCAATTCCGGCTGATGTATAGGCTCGCCGACCGTTTTAGAAGCCGTGGCTCCTCAATAGCTGCGGCTTCGAGTTTTAAAAAGGGGCGCATCGACGCAGGCTTCAGCCCGTCGGCAGCACCCGGCAAGCTAGGAACAGAACCATGAAGACCGACATCCATCCCGACTACCACACCATCAAGGTCGTCATGACCGACGGCACCGAATACATGACCCGTTCGACCTGGGGCAAGGAAGGCGATACGATGAACCTCGATATCGACCCGACGACCCATCCGGCCTGGACCGGCGGCCAGCAGACCCTGCTCGACCGCGGCGGCCGCCTGTCGAAGTTCAAGAAGCGCTTCGAAGGTTTTGGCCTGTAAGGTCGAAGAACGCTCAAGCCGCATTGGCTGCCTGCAGATAAAAAACCCGCCCTTGTGGCGGGTTTTTTATTCAGCGGATCGTCGCGCGAACGAAATCGCCCTTGATGACGATCGAGGGTTTGGCGCCGGCGGTGTTGGGAAGCGAACTGTCGACGAAGGACGCCAATGCTGTCACCGAATAGCTGATCGGAACCTGCTGGCCGAAGGACAGCGTGGCTTCCAGCGCCTTGCCGGCAATCGCGATGTTTTCGTCCTGCCGGATGCTGCCATAGAAGAGATTGACCTTCAGCGCCTCGCCCTTGAGATCGATGCTCGAAGCATGCCCGTCGAGTGAAACATCGGCGGCCTTGCCGGCGATGGCGATAGTAGAGAAATTCCCCGCCATGTTGGCTTGCAGCGCCGCTTGGTCGATCGACACGGAACTCTCGGGTTGGATGTTGGCGTTGATCTCGACCACGCAGTCCGAAGGATCCAGCCACGAGGAGGGAGCAACATCGATGCGTAGCGTCGAGGCCACCAGCTTCATGTCGCTGGCGGAACGGCAGTCACTGGCGAACCAACTCGAATACCAGCTCGCAAACCAGCCTTCACGGCGGCCGCTGATCGTCGCGTGGTAGGGTGCCGCGGACGAAGTGGTGAGCTTGACGGAACTGGCTTCGCCGGTGATGACGACGGCGCTCACCCCGACGAGATCGAGCGTCTTGGAGGCCTCACCGGTCGCCGGCGATGCCAGGGCAACGCCGGCAAAAGGCAGCAAGACGAGAATTGCGGATTTCATCATTGTCTCCGATCATGTTGGGCGGTCGCGACTGGACCGTGGCGTTGTCGAGATGATCTGAAACGTCGATTTCCGCGACCTTGATCGCGATCCGGGACGACCGCGAACGCAATCCGGGTCATTGTCGGCCGCTGCCCGCTTTGGAACCACGCTTGCGATCATGATCTTCATTCCCCTGCCATTCGTCGTTGCCCTGTTGCTGGTCATCCTGCTCGTGCAGATGGTCCGCCGAAACGAGGCCGATCTGCGTGAAAACATCGCCTTCATGCTGCTGATCGCCGCCTATGCCTTGCAGTCGGTGCTGATCGGCATTCGCTGGGGTTATGATGTCAGGGCAATCATGCCGTTCCAGTCGGTCCTGGCGACACTGATCGCACCCCTTGCCTGGATAGCCTTCAGCGGTTTGACAAAGGAACCGTCCGCGCATCGCCTGGCATCACTCTGGCCGCATTTGCTGCCGGCCTGCCTGGTTGTCCTGCTCCTGATCTTCTGGCGCGAGCCGGTCGGGCCGGTGATCATCCTCGTTTTCCTGTCCTATGGCGCCGCCCTTCTTTGGCTAGCGCTGGCCGGTCCGGATGTTCTTGTCGAATCGCGTCTCGACGGCGTCTTGCGGTCCTACCGATCGCTGTTGGTGACGGCGCTGGCGATCCTTGCATCGCCGGTCACCGACATCATCATCAGCTTCGACCTCGAATGGACAGGTGGCACTCATTCCGGCGCGGTGATTGCCGCCGCCAACGTCCTAGCGCTGATGCTGCTCGGCAGCGCGGCCGCTGTTGCCAGCGAAACCGCTGCTTCCGACGAAGAGGAAGAGGATGTGTCGCACGCCCAAACCACGCCACGGGTGACCAGCGAAGATTCCGCGGTCGCGGCGGCGGTCGACGCGCTGATGACATCGAAATATCTCTACAAGGATGTCGATCTCAACCTCGGGCGCATCGCCAGGCGGCTCGGCCTCCCCGCACGGCAAGTGTCATCGGCGGTCAATCGCGTCCACGGATCGAGCGTATCCCAATACGTCAACGGCAGGAGGATCGATGAGGCCCGCCGCTTGCTCGCGGCGACCGACGAACCGATCACCCGCATCATGCTCGACGCCGGTTTCCTCAGCAAATCGAACTTCAACCGTGAGTTCCTGCGCATCACCGGCCTGAGCCCGAAGGCATGGCGGCGGAAGTATCGGCCGCCGAAGGGCACGATGCCGGCCATCTCCTTGCCAGGCAAGGGAAAATGAATGCGCGCGGCGCCGGTCAGGCGCCGAGCAACTCTCGCAGAGCCATCCGCTTGTAGGCCGCAACCAGCCTGTCACCCTCTTGCCGGTCGACCGAAATCGCAAGCCGCATTGCGGCCTCGCCCATCTGCCAGATGAGAAATGCCGTCGTTTCCAGCGCTTCCGGATCGGCGGACGGCCGCAACCGCTTCAGCACCGTGGTGAGGAATTCGGCGTTGGCCCGGCTGTCGGCAAGCTCAAGCTCGCGCAATGCTTTGTCGGCCTGTGTCCCCGACCAGATGTCGCGCATCACCGGCTCGGCCAGGAATAACCGGTAGTAGATATCCACCAGCTCCGAAAACGCCTGGCGCAAGCCGTCGGCGTCACTGACGTCGGCAAGTGCCGCCGCGATGCAGGCCTGGCTTTCGGCGGTGTAGCGTTCGGCCAGCGCCCAAATGATTGCCCGCTTGTCCGGGAAGAACTGGTAGAGCGAGCCGATCGACACGCCAGCCCTCTCGGCCACCTCGCCCATGCGCATCGCATCGCTGCCTTGCTCGGCGATCAGCGCCGACGCTGCGGCCAGCATGCGCTCGACCCGCTCGCGGCTACGCTGCTGGCTCGGCGTTCGGCGCGGCGATGCGATCTGGCCATCCTGTGAATCCGATACGGCAGAGCCTTCCATCACTGTCTCCAGGCGAACAATCAACAAATTGGCTTGACTCGCAAAATACGAGGGTTTATCACGTTTAGCAAATGTGAGGATTGCTCACATTTGCAAACTGAGGAAAATCGACATGAACCCTACTGTAACGAAACCAACTTTGATCCTCGGCGGCACCGGCAAGACCGGCCGCCGTCTCGCCGAGCGGCTGACGGCGCGGGGCCTGCCGGTAAAGATCGGCTCGCGCTCGGGTACGCCGCCCTTCGACTGGGAAAATAGCACGACCTGGGAACCCGCACTTGATGGTGTGGGCGCCGTCTACATCAGCTACTATCCTGATCTTGCGGTGCCCGGCGCGGCCGACACGGTCGGCGCCTTCTCTCGTCTTGCCGTGGAGTGTGGTGTGCGTCGGCTGGTACTGCTGTCGGGGCGCGGCGAAACGGAAGCACAGCGCGCCGAAGAGATGCTCAAAGCTTCAGGCGCCGATTGGACGATCCTGCGCTGCGCCTGGTTTTCCCAGAACTTCAGTGAAGGCTTCCTCGTCGAATCTTTGCAGGAGGGCGAGGTGGCGTTGCCGGTCGGCAGTGTGGGCGAACCATTTGTGGATGCCGACGATATCGCGGAGGCCGCCTTTACCGTGCTAACCCAGCAAGGACATGTCGGAGAGCTCTATGAGCTGACCGGGCCGCGGCTGCTGAGCTTTGCCGACGCGGTCGCCGAGATCGGCAGGGCCGCCGGCCGCGACATTCGTTTCAAGCGGGTTTCCCATGCCGAGTTCACCACCGCCATCGCCGAGCACGAGTTGCCGGCCGAGTTCGCCTGGCTGCTCAACGAGCTGTTCACCGAAGTGCTCGACGGCCGCAACGAAACGCTGACCGACGGCGTCCAGCGCGTGCTCGGCCGCGCCCCAAAAGACTTTTCCACCTACGCAACCGAAACCGCCGCCACGGGCATCTGGAGGAACTGACATGATCATGAAACTGCTTCCCACCCTCACCTTCGTCGCTGCCATTGGCTCAGGCGTTGTCGGCGGCGTTTTCTTCGCCTTCTCCAACTTTATCATGCCGGCGCTCGCCCGCTTGCCTGCCGGAGGCGGCATCGCCGCCATGAATTCGATCAACATCACCGTGATTACGCCGGCATTCATGACCGCGCTATTCGGCACCGGGCTGGTCTGTCTTGTGCTTGCCGCCGGCGCTCTTATCGGCTGGAGCCAGCCGGGCGCGTTCTGGCTTCTCGCCGGCGCCCTGATCTATCTCGTCGGCAACCCGATCGTGACGATGATGTTCAACGTGCCGCTCAACAACGCCCTGGCCGCCGTCGATCCGGCAAGCGCCAACGGCGCCGCGCTATGGGCCACTTATCTCAAGGACTGGGTGATGTGGAACCATGTCCGCACCATCACCGCCATCGTGGCGCTGGGCTGTTTTATCTTCGCGTGGCGGTGAATGCCGGGGCAAGAAGACCCTCAGGCAGGGTCCTTCGACTTATGACCCTTGCGATCGGCATGGCCGAGATCGCGATCCGGATCGATGACGTCGCGAACCAGTTGCTTGAGTTTTGCGGCGTCGGGAAAACCGCCGTCACGTTTGCGGTCCCAGACCAGCGTGTCATTGCAGGAAATGGTGAAGATGCCGCCGGTGCCGGGCACCAGCGCCACTTCGCCGAGATCGGTGCCGAACGTGGACAGCAGCTCCTGCGCCATCCAGCCGGCCCTGAGCAGCCACAGGCACTGCGTGCAATAGGTGATGCGGACTGTAGGCAGCGCGTGTTGGGTCATGCCGCGCTGAGCTTCGCCAAGGTCTCCTCGTCGACCTCGAAATTGGCGTAGACGCTCTGCACGTCGTCGTCATCTTCAAGCGTCGCGACCAGCTTCATCAGCGATTGTGCCCGCTCCTCGTCGACCGCGATATTGGTCTGCGGCTTCCAGATCGGCTTCACCGATTCAGCCTCGCCGAGCGCGCCTTCCAGCGCCTTCGACACCTCGCCGAGATTCTCGAAGGCGCAGTAGATCGTGTGGCCTTCCTCGTCCGACTGGACGTCGTCGGCGCCGGCCTCGATCGCCGCGTCCATCACCTTTTCGGCGCTGCCGGCCGATGCCGGATAGTAGATCTCGCCGATGCGGTCCCACATGAACGACACCGAGCCGGTCTCGCCCATCGCCCCGCCGGCCTTGGTGAAGGCAGCGCGCACATTCGACGCCGAGCGGTTGCGGTTATCGGTCAGCGCCTCGACGATCAGCGCGACGCCGCCCGGCCCATAACCCTCGTAGCGCACGGCCTCGTAGGTCTCGGCATCGCCCATCGACGCCTTGTTGATGGCGCGCTGGATGTTGTCCTTCGGCATCGACACCGCCTTGGCGTTCTGCACCGCAAGGCGCAGGCGAGGGTTCATCGATGGATCGGGCGTGCCGCTCTTGGCGGCGACGGTGATTTCGCGCGCCAGCTTGGAAAACATTTTCGATCGCACCGCATCCTGACGGCCCTTGCGGTGCATGATGTTCTTGAATTGTGAATGGCCAGCCATGGCACTCCTGTCGTCTTCTCGGCTAGAGCATCCGCGGCCTGGTGAACCACCCGGCGCCTTGCAAAATGCTCGAATTCAAAATCTCAGAACGTCCTGCTGCGTCCGGACGGACGTACGGCGCTCTATGTCGGAATGGCCGGCTTATAGATAAATCGGCTCAATTCGTCCAGCCGCGCCGTGGCAGACGACACGCAAGGGCTTGAGACCCGAAAAAGGCAGGCTTCGGCGGCCGTTCACCCCTCCAGATCGGACTTCAGCCGGTCGAGAATGCTGATCGCGTGCGTGGCATACTGGCTGATCCAGCGGTCGTGGATGTGCTTGATCGGCAGCGCGTTGAGATGGTTCCAACGCTCGCGGCCCTCGCGCCGCGCCACGACCAGGTCGGCCTCCTCCAGCACTTTCAGATGCAGCATGATCGTGCAGCGGTCCATGTCGGGGAAGGCATCGCACAACATGCCGGTGGTCTGCGGCGCATCCTTCAGCCGGTCCAGCAACTCACGCCGGCGCGGATGCGCCAGCGCCTTGAAAACATTGTCGTCCTGCGAATGGCTTGACATGTTATGTTTCTATAACATATCGTTGAACCCTTCAAGGAAGGAGCTGTGGATATGTCTCTTGGATTCAGGGTTTCCGGCCGCATTGGCAAGCCGGTCGCCGAAGTCTTCGACGCGGTCGTCAATCCGAAGAAGCTTAGCGGCTATTTCACTACGATCGGCGGCGCCAGCGCGCCGCTGGTGGCTGGTGCCGGTGTTGTCTGGTGGGGCAAGGTCCCCGTCGAGGTCGACGAAGTGATCAAGGACAGCCGCATCGTGCTGCACTGGGACGCCTCCGATGCCGACGGCAAGCCAGCCTACAAGACCCGCATCGAGATGAATTTCGAACCGCTCGATGATGGCGGCACCTTTGTCACCATCGCCGAGACCGGCTGGCGCGAGGACGCGGTCGGCCTGAAGAAGTCCTATCTCAATTGCGAGGGCTGGTCGCAGATGCTGGCCTGCATGAAGGCCTATGTCGAATACGGCATCAATCTGCGCGACGGCTATTACCGCAGCGAGATGAAGGGCGAGCCGGCCAACGAGAACAACATCTGAAAAACCACCAAGATGACGGAGGCCTGCGATGAAGCAAGTGACGCCATTTCTGATGTTCGAGGGCAAGGCCGAAGAGGCAATGACCTTCTATTGCGAGACGATCCCCGACAGCAGCGTCCTTGACGTCACACGTTACGGCTCCGGCGAAGACGGCCCGGAAGGGACGGTCAAGCTGGCGCGCGTGTCCATAAGCGGTCTGGAAGTGATGGTCTACAACAGCCCCGTGCACCATGCCTTCACATTCACGCCGTCGGTCTCGATGTATGTGGATTGCTCCACGGAGGCAGAGCTGAACGGCATTGTCGAGGCCCTGGCCAAGCACGGCAAATTTCTGATGCCGCTGGACAATTATGGTTTCAGCCGCCGGTTTGCATGGCTCAACGACAGGTTCGGAGTCTCCTGGCAAATCAATTTGGCATAGCGGGTTCTGGACCGAACCGGCCAATCGAACCTGAACACGGGAATGGAGCCAGCAAATGACCGCGAAGATCAGCGGCGGCATCAACATCGCCATGAAAGTGCCGCCACATCAATACCAGGCAACGATCGCCTTCTATCGCGACGTCATCGGCCTGAAGCCATTCACGGCCAAGGCGCCCGCTATCGGCTTTGAACTCGGTCCCAGTCGCCTGTGGATCGACGAGGCGCCGATGCTTAGTCAGGCCGAGGTCTGGCTGGAACTGTTCACCGATGATTTTCCAGGCGCGGCGGACCATCTCGCCAGGGCCGGCGTCGTGCGCTGCGACGCCATCGAGGCACTGGGTGAAGGCTTTCGCGGCGGCTGGATCACCAACCCGGCCAACATCATTCACCTCGTGCGCGAACCCGATGCTTGGTGAACCGGGGCGGCGCCGTGGAAAGGAGGACGCTATGGAAATCCGTGAAACACCGACCGCCGAAGCCGGCATGCTGATAAGGCGGCCGGTCGCCGACGCGTTCGAAGCTATCGTTGATCCGGCGATCACGACAAAATTCTGGTTCACCCACGGCAGCGACAGGCTGGACAGCGGCAAGGAAATCCATTGGGAATGGCGCATGTATGGCGTCTCGACGACGGTAACGGTCAGCGAGATCGTGCCGAACGAGAAGATCGTCATGCAATGGAGCGATCCGCCGACCACGGTGGTGTGGACCTTTACCGAGATGCCGGGCGGCACGACCTTTCTCGAGGTCCGCAATTTCGGCTTTGCCGGCAGCCCCGATGAGCAGGTCAAGCAGGCGATCGACTCGACCGGCGGTTTTGCGCTGGTGCTCGCCGGCGCCAAGGCGTGGCTCGAGCAAGGCCTGACGCTTGGCCTGACCGGCGACCGCCATCCGAAGGGTTTGCCGGGGCATTAGGTCAACCGCGGTGGGCCATCCTCAGTGCCCGCCGCCCTTTGCCTTCTTCCGCCGCCGGGCCAGCATGTTGAGCCCTTCGACCAGTGCCGAAAAACCCATGGCAGCGTAGATGTAGCCCTTCGGAACGTGGTAACCCATGCCGTCGGCGATCAGCGTCATGCCGATCATCAGCAGGAAGCCGAGCGCCAGCATGACGATGCTGGGGTTCCTGGCGATGAAATCGGCCAGCGGCCCGGCCGCCAGCATCATCACGCTCACCGCCACGATCACCGCGATGTACATGATCGCGATTTCGTCGGTCATGCCGACCGCGGTGATGATTGAGTCGATCGAGAAGACGAGGTCGAGCAGCAATATCTGGAAGATGGCGCCGGCCAGCGAAAGCTGCAGCGTTTCGCCCATCATCGTGTCCTGGTGATCATCGAGATCGACCGTGTGGTGGATCTCCTTGGTCGCCTTCCAGACGAGGAACAGGCCGCCGGCAATCAGGATCAGGTCGCGCCATGAAAAGCCGTGGCCGAAGGCGGTGAATATCGGCATCGTCAACTGGACGATGATCGAGATGGTGGCCAGCAGGATCAGCCGCATCACCAGCGCGGCGGAGATGCCGAGCCGCCGGGCGCGGGCTCGCTGCGCTACCGGCAATTTGTTGGTCAAAATCGAGATGAAGATCAGATTGTCGATGCCGAGCACGACCTCCAGCACGATCAGCGTCAGCAGCGCGACCCATGCCGTCGGGTCGGAGACAAAGGCGAAATGCGGCGCCAGGAATTCGACTAGCTGCATGGAGGTCGTCCCCTCTACGATCTAGAGCAGTTTCGCCGGCAATTGGGTATTGCAAGCGTCCATATCAATGTCACGACCAGAAGGAAGGAGCCGTTTCCTCCAGCCGCGGGCCGCGGCGAAACGGCGCGATCCGTTCAGTCAGGCCGCTACGGTCGGAAATGTCGACGCCGACGCCGCACAATGTCGCCGGTCCGGTCGACGCCTCGAAACGGCCTTTCGGCACCTTGGACAAAAACCGGTTGAGCGGCTCCTCCTTGTCCATGCCGAGCGAGGAATCGTAATCGCCGCACATGCCGGCATCGGAAATATAACCGGTGCCGCCATTGAGGATCTGGTGATCGCCGGTCGGCTGATGCGTGTGGGTGCCGACAACAAGGCTGGCACGGCCGTCGACGAAATGGGCGAAGCACATTTTTTCCGAGGTCGCCTCGGCATGGAAATCGATGACGATCGCATCGGCCTGCTCGCCAAGCGGACAAGCGGCAAGTTCGCGCTCGCCGGCCTGGAATGGATCGTCGAGCTCGGGATGCATGAACACCCGGCCCATGATGTTGGCGACCAGCACGCGCGCGCCGTTCCTGGCGATGTAGACGCCCGAGCCGCGCCCCGGCGTGCCTTTCGGGAAATTGGACGGACGCAGGAAGCGTTCCTCGCGCGGCGCGAAAATCAGCGCATCGCGCTGGTCCCAGACATGGTTGCCGGTGGTGACGACATCGGCGCCGGCCGAGATCGTCTCGCGAAAAATCTCCTCGGTGATGCCGAAGCCGCCGGCGGCGTTCTCGCCATTGACGATGACGAAGTCGAGTTTGAAATCCGAGATCAGGCCGGGCAGTTGTTCCCACACCGCCGTACGTCCTGTCTTGCCGACCATGTCGCCGAGGAAGAGAAGTCTCATATAAGCGTGATCCCGAACCGAAGGTCAGCGAAGCAAAAAGCTGCATGACTTTCGGAAAAGACCATGCGTCCAGGAACTTATCTACAATTTCGGCGCGAACAGGCGCAACCCGCTCTCGGTGAGTATTTCCGGAATGATCACGTCATGCGGCTCGTCCGGCACCAGGGCCACCTCCTGGCAGTCGAAGGCAATGCCGATCAGCCGCGGCTGCTGTCCGTTGTCGGCCAGCCGCGCGATCGCCCGGTCGTAATAGCCGGCGCCGTAACCGATGCGGTGGCCGCGCGCATCGAAGGCGGCAAGCGGCACCAGCATCACCTGCGGATCGAGTACCTCGGCTTCCTCATGCGGCCCGACGGTGCCGAAGCCCATGTCGATCATTGGCGCGCCGCGCACCAGTTCGCGAAAAACGATGGTGGTCTTGTCGAGAATGGCCGGCAGGCAGAGCCTCGCGCCCTTCTCGCGCAAGGCAAACATCAGCGGCCGGACGTCGACTTCCGAGCGCATCGGCCAGAAGCCTGAGACGATCTGGCCCGGCTCGACGGTGATCCGGTCGCGCGCCGTCTCGGCCATTTCGAGTGCTGCCTCTACCCGCCAGAACGGATCGAGCGCGTCGCGGCGCCCGAGGGCTTCGTTGCGGAGATTTTTTTTCAGGTCTTTTCGGAAGGTCATGGAGCCAGGATAGAAAAAGTCGGATCTGGACGGGGTTTTGGGAGCGACGTTTCCTACCGCATGGCCCACTGAAATGTGAGTGACGATCCACACAACCGGTGGAGAGAGCGATCCCGGGAACCTACAAAGTAGGTGGGCGCCGTATGAGAAAACCCACGGGTCTTCCCAGGGACAGCTCCCTAGGGATCATTAAGGCCCCGGGGAAAATGTTCTCCTGCCGGGAAGCGCAGACCGTCCCCGCCAATATAGGCAGACGGCAGGCCCAGCGCCAGAGAGACGACACGCTTCGAGTCTTAAATCGACGCAGAACCCCTCAACGAGGTCAGCGCCGGCAAGATCCCCGCTTCGCCAGCAGCGCCTTGCACAGCGAAGGCCGCGTCCTTAGGGTCGCGCGATGAACCCGGGAGCAAAAATGCGTTTCGAAGGCACGGCAGCCTATGTTGCCGACAAGGATCTGATGGTGGCGGTCAACGCGGCGATCGCGCTGGAGCGGCCGTTGCTGGTCAAGGGCGAGCCCGGCACCGGCAAGACCGAACTTGCCCGCCAGGTGGCGGCAGCGCTCGGTCTGGATCTGATCGAATGGCACGTCAAATCGACCACGCGGGCGCAGCAGGGTCTCTATGAATACGATGCCGTCTCGCGGCTGCGCGACAGCCAACTCGGCGACGAGCGCTTCAACGACATTCGCAATTACATCAAGCGCGGCAAATTATGGAATGCCTTTGCCGCCGGCAAGAAAGTCGTGCTTCTGATCGACGAGATCGACAAGGCCGATATCGAGTTCCCCAACGATCTGTTGCAGGAATTGGATAGGATGGAGTTCTTCGTCTACGAGACCGGCGAGACCATCCGCGCCACCGTCCGGCCGATCGTCATCATCACCTCCAACAACGAGAAGGAATTGCCGGACGCCTTCCTGCGCCGCTGCTTCTTCCACTACATCCGCTTCCCCGACGTCGACACTTTGCACAAAATCGTCGACGTGCATTATCCCGGCATCAAGCAGAAACTGGTGCGAGCGGCATTGACCCAGTTCTATGAGATCCGCGATGTGCCCGGCCTGAAGAAGAAGCCGTCGACCTCCGAGGCACTCGACTGGATCCGCCTGCTGGTCGCCGACGACATCGCGCCCGAGGACCTGCGCGCCGACCCGAAGAATGCGTTGCCGAAACTGCATGGCGCGTTGCTGAAGAACGAACAGGACGTGCATCTGTTCGAGCGCCTGGCCTTCATGGCGAGACGGCAGGGGTGAGGGGCTGGTCAGTCGGAAGCCGACGAAAGCCCTCGGACAGCGGTTTCCCGTCGCTGGACCGTTGCCCTTGGTCAGGGACGGAGGCAGCTTCGGGTTGCCGAGTTCAGAGGGAAATGAAATGACCGAGATCACCGTCCGCCCATTGGCGCAATCCGACCATGCCGATTGGCGGCGTCTGTGGACCGCCTATCTCACCTTCTACGAAACCAAGTTGCCGGAAGCGGTTTACGCCGTCACCTGGAAGCGGCTGTTCACGGCGGGCGAGTTCGAGCCGAAAGGCTTCATCGCCACCCTCGACGGCAAGGCCGTCGGCCTGACGCACTATCTCTATCATCGCTCCTGCTGGTCGGAGATAAACAACTGCTATCTGCAGGACCTGTTTGCCGACCCCGATGTGCGCGGCAAGGGCGTCGGCGCCGCCCTGATCGAAGCGGTCAGGCAGGAAGCCGGCAAGATCGGCGTCAAGAACGTCTACTGGATGACGCACGAGACCAACACCACCGCACGCAAGCTCTACGACCATGTGGCGCGCAGGACCGGCTTCATCGAGTATGATCTGCTGTAGACCGTGAGATGTTCATCCCCTTCTTCCTCGAACTGAAGGCAGCGCGGGTTCCGGTCTCGCTCCGCGAATATCTGTCGCTGCTGGAGGGGCTGGAGGCCGGGCTGGTCGACTATGATGTTGAGGGCTTTTACTATCTCGCCCGCGCCGCTCTGGTGAAGGACGAGCGCCACATCGACCGCTTCGACCAGGTCTTTTCGCACATCTTCAAAGGTGTCGAGGCGCGGGCTGGCGAAAACCCGGTCGATGTCGCAAACATCCCGGAGGAATGGCTGCGGAGGCTCGCCGAAAAGCACCTGACCGATGAGGAGAAGAAGCTGGTCGAGGCGCTGGGCGGCTTCGAAAAGCTGATGGCGAGGCTGAAGAAGCGGCTGGAGGAGCAAAAGGGCCGACATCAGGGCGGTTCGAAATGGATCGGCACCGGCGGCACCTCGCCCTACGGCGCCTATGGCTACAATCCCGAAGGCGTGCGCATCGGCCAGCACGAAAGCCGCAACCGCCGCGCGGTAAAAGTCTGGGACAAACGCGAGTTCAGGAACTTCGACGATGCCGTCGAGCTCGGCACCCGCAACATCAAGGTCGCGCTGAAGCGCTTGCGCCGCTGGGTGCGCGAAGGCGCCGAAGAGGAATTCGACCTGCCAGGGACCATCCACGCCACCGCCGAGCACGGATATCTCGACGTTAAGACACAACCCGAACGTCGCAATGCGGTCAAGCTGCTGATGTTCTTCGATGTCGGCGGCTCGATGGACGACCACATCAGGAGCGTCGAGGAGCTATTTTCGGCTGCCCGCGCCGAATTCCGCCAGCTCGAATATTTCTATTTCCACAACTGCCTCTACGAGGGCGTGTGGAAGGACAATCGCCGCCGCCATGCCGAGGTGATTCCGACCTTCGATCTCCTGCATAAATATGGCCCCGACTACAAGGTGATCGTCGTCGGCGACGCCTCGATGAGCCCCTACGAGATCGCCCATCCCGGCGGCTCGGTCGAGCACTGGAACAAGGAGGCCGGCGCCGTCTGGCTTGGGCGGTTGCTGCAGCAATGGCCAAATGCCATATGGCTCAACCCGGAAGCCGAGAAGAACTGGGGTTTTACCCATTCGATTGCCATGATCCGCGATATTTTTGACGGCCGCATGTTTCCACTGACGCTCGCCGGCCTCGAAGCCGCGACGAAGCAACTTTCAAGGAAGCACTGAATGGATCCACGCAAAACAGGAAGGTCGACCTGTTTCCTTTGCCTGCAATGCGGTGTCCAGTTCGCGGCGACAGCGACGCCGCCGCGACATTGCCCGATCTGCGAGGACGAGCGGCAATATGTGCGTTGGGAGGGCCAGGCCTGGACCACGCCGGAAGAGCTCGCCGCCGGCCATCGGCTCGTGATGAGAGACGACGCCGGCGTGCTCGCCTTCGGCATCGAGCCGCGCTTCGCCATCGGCCAGCGGGCATTGCTGGCGCAAACGCCGCACGGCAATGTGCTGTGGGACTGCATTTCGATGGTCAGCGACGAGGCGGTGGCCGAGATCAACCGCCGGGGCGGCCTCGCCGCGATCGCCATTTCCCACTGCCATTATTATTCGGCAATGGTCGAGTGGAGCGAGGCGTTTGGCGGCGTGCCGATTTATCTGCACGCCGATGATTGTCAGTGGATCATGCGGCCGCATCCGGCGATCATCAGCTGGCAAGGCGAGACGCGCGCCATAAACCCGTCGCTGACGCTCATCCGCTGCGGCGGCCACTTTGCCGGTGGCCAGGTGCTGCACTGGAAGCGCGACGGCGGCAATGCCATCCTGGCCGGCGACATCGTGCAGGTGACGCCGACTCGCCGCCATCTCAGCTTCATGTACAGCTACCCGAACTACATCCCGCTCAACGCTTCGAAAGTGCTCGGCATCAAGGCCGCGCTGGAGCCTTTCGCGTTCGACCATATCTATGGCGCGTGGTGGAACCAGAACGTCATCGGAGATGCAAAGGCGGCATTTTCAGCATCGGTTGCGCGCTATCTCGCCGCCATCGCCTGAGGAATTCTTCGCGACAGGATAGAAATACGGGCAAACGCGGTAACAAATCCCTATTTCAGGCGAAGTTGGGAAGGCAACCCAAATAGCGACCTAAGCTAAGAGGAAAAAATGGACAGCCACACCTACCCCGTTACCCGCACCGACGCCGAATGGCGCGCCCGGCTGACGCCTGAGCAATATGCGGTGATGCGCAACCACGGCACCGAGCGGCCGGGAAGCTGCGCCCTGCTGCACGAGAAGCGCGCCGGCACCTTCTCCTGCGTCGGCTGCGACCAACCCTTGTTTGAATCCAAGCTGAAATTCGAGAGCGGCACCGGCTGGCCGAGCTTCAACGACCCGGTGCCGGGTTCGCTCGAGACTACTGTCGACCGCAGCTACGGCATGGTCCGCACCGAATGCCATTGCGCCCGCTGCGGCAGCCATCTCGGCCACGTCTTCGAGGACGGCCCGCCGCCGACCGGCCTGCGCTATTGCATCAACGGCGTGGCGCTCAAATTCGAGCCGGCCGCCTGATCGTCAGGCCACGACCACCAGGATCAGCCACAACGTGGCGCCAAGCGTCATCAGCGAGGCCTTGGCGCCACTTGATTTTCCGGCAGTTCGCCAAACGGCAAAAGTCAGGAAGATGTTGTAGGGCACCGGCGCGAAATGCACCGCCAGAACCAGCGCAAGCGGCAACTTCAGCCCGAGCAGAATGAGCGCCGCCACCGATGACGCGACGTTGATCGCTGTGCCGACAACGACCAGGTCGCGCCAGAACAGCCGATCGAGCGGCACGCCGCCGAGCCAGCGTGAGCGGAAGAAGGCGGCAACGCGCGACATGATCGTCATCGATCGACCGGCTCCTCGCTCTGCTCACCAGCGCAACCCTTCCACAAGGATTGCGTCTGGAAACCCTGCTTTATTCCTGACCCAGAACTTCGGCAATCGCGCGCTCGAAACGCGAGGCTTCCGTCACCAGCCAGTCGGTCATCGCCGGCCAATTGTCTTCGGCAAAACAATTCACCCGCCACATCGAATTGATGCCGAGGCCGTCGCAACTTTGTTCTGGCCTGAGCTTCAGCCTGTCTTCGATGGCCGGCTGGAACGGCTTCAGCCGCGACCAGGCTTGCGTGGCACCGAACTTCTCGTTGCGGCCGAAGAAGACGCCGACATGATTCTGCGCAGGCGCGACGTACATGGAAAGGACCAATGCGAAGTCGGGCAGCCCACGCTGCCAGAACCACGGTCCACGCCTCGCCAGCAGAGCCCTTTCATCCGGATGCCGTTCCGCGAACAGCGTCCAGAAGCTGCGTTGGCGGAATTCAGAGGCGCGGCGGGCGCCAAAATCGAATTCGCTCATGTTCGAACCGTTGAGGGGCGCCGCAACCGGCGCCCAAGGCTATTACCGGCCTACACCATTCCAAGCGCGGCCTTGTACAGATCGAGGATGGACTCCTCTTCCTGCCGCTCGGCCTGGTCCTTCTTGCGCAGCCGGATGATCGACCGCATCGCCTTAGTGTCGAAGCCGGTGCCCTTGGCCTCGGCGAACACTTCCTTGATGTCGTCGGCAATCGTCTTCTTCTCTTCCTCGAGCCGCTCGATACGCTCGATGAAGGCGCGCAACTGGCCGGCGGCAACAGTCTGGCTGGTCTCGGTGATGTCGTCGGCCATATTCTTCTCTCCGCGTCGTTTTCTCACCGCGACTCGGGGTGACCCGAGCGGCGAATTGCAGCGGTTCGATGCCCGACCGGGCGCGGCGGGTCAAGGTGCTATCGATGCGGCATGAAGGGCTGCTGCCAGGCGCCGACAAGGCTGTCTGATGCCGGCCTATTTCACCCGAATGCGATCAGCAGATCCTTGGCATCAATCTGGTCGCCGGCCTTGACGAGCACCTCGGCGATGGTGCCGTCGCGCTCGGCATGCAGCGCCGTTTCCATCTTCATCGCTTCGATCGACAGCAGCACGTCGCCGGCCTTCACCGCCTGGCCGGCAGCGACCGCAAGCGCCGAGACGACGCCGGGCATCGGCGCGCCGACATGCGCCTCATTGCCCGGCTCCGCCTTGCGCCGTGCCTTGGCAGCGGACGCGCCATGCGCCCGGTCCGGTACCTTCACGCGGCGCGGCTGGCCGTTGAGCTCGAAGAACACGGTGACCATGCCCTTTTCGTCGACATCGCCCATGGCAAGGCAGCGCACCACCAGCGTCTTGCCTTTCTCGATGTCGACGAAAATCTCGTCTTCCGGCTTCATGCCGTAGAAATAGGTCGGTGTCGGCAGCACGCTGACCGGGCCGTAGGTCTCCTGCGCGGCGGCGAAATCCGAAAACACCTTCGGATACATCAGCCACGACGCGAACTCGAACTGACTGAGCTTGCGCTCGAGCTTTTCCTCGACCTCCCTGCGGCTGGCCGTGAGGTCCGCCGCCTTGAGCAGCGAACCCGGCCGCACCGTGATCGGCTTTTCGCCCTTCAGCACCTTCTTCTGCAATGGCTTTGGCCAGCCGCCCGGCGACTGGCCGAGGTCGCCGCGCAACATCGACACCACAGAATCCGGGAAGGCGATGTCCCGCGCCGGATTCTCGACGTCGGCGACGGTCAGGTCCTGGCTGACCATCATCAGCGCCATGTCGCCGACGACCTTGGACGACGGCGTCACCTTGACGATATCGCCGAACATCAGATTGACGTCGTGATAGGTCTGCGCCACTTCGTGCCAGCGCGTCTCCAGCCCAAGCGAGCGCGCCTGTTCCTTGAGGTTGGTGAACTGCCCGCCAGGCATTTCGTGCAGATAGACCTCCGATGCTGGCCCCTTCAGGTCGCTTTCGAAGGCGGCGTACTGGTTGCGCACCGCCTCCCAGTAGAACGAGATATTCCTGATCCATTGCGGGTCGAGGCCCGGATCGCGCTCGGTGCCCTTCAGCGCCTCGACGATCGAACCCAGGCATGGCTGCGAGGTGTTGCCAGATAGCGAATCCATCGCCGCGTCGATGCCGTCGACACCGCTCTCCACCGCTGCCAGCACGGTGGCCGCCGACAGGCCGGATGTGTCGTGCGTGTGGAAGTGGATCGGCAGGTCTGTCGCCTCGCGCAGTGCCTTGAACAGCACGCGGGCAGCACTCGGCTTTAGAAGCCCCGCCATGTCCTTGACGGCAATGATATGGGCGCCCGCCGCCTGCAATTCGCTGGCCAGGCCGACATAGTATTTCAGATCGTATTTCGCCCGCGCCGGATCGAGTATGTCGCCGGTATAGCAGATCGCCGCTTCGATCAGCTTGCCCTCGGCGCCGACCGCATCCATGGCCACACGCATGTTCTCGACCCAGTTCAGGCAGTCGAAGACGCGGAACAGGTCGATGCCGCCAGCAGCGGCCTGGTGGACGAAATGCTGGACGACATTGTCGGGATAGTTAATATAGCCAACGCCGTTGGCGCCACGCAGAAGCATCTGCAGCAGAAGATTGGGTGCTGCCTCGCGCACCAGCGACAGCCGCTCCCATGGATCTTCGGTGAGGAAGCGCATGGCGACGTCGAATGTTGCGCCGCCCCAGCATTCGAGTGACAAAAGCTGCGGCAGAGCGCGCGCATAGGTGCCGGCGATGCCGGCGATGTCATAGGTGCGCACACGCGTCGCGAGCAAGGATTGATGCCCGTCGCGCATTGTCGTGTCGGTGACCAGCACCTCTTTTTGCTCGCGCATCCACGCCGCGAATTTCTCCGGCCCGAGCACGTCGAGCTTCTGCTTGCTGCCGTCAGGCACATTGCCGTTGAGATATGGCACCACCGGTGGCGCCGCATCTGCTTTTGGCTGCGGCCGGCCGCGCGTCTCGGGATGGCCATTGACCGAAACGTCGGCAAGATAGTTGAGCAGCTTGGTCGCGCGGTCCTGCCGCTTCACGCTGGCGAACAGTTCCGGCGTCGTGTCGATGAACTTGGTGGTGTAGGAATTGTCGGCGAAGCTCCGGTGATTGATGATCGCCTCGAGAAAGGTGAGATTGGTCGCCACGCCCCGGATTCGGAATTCGCGCAACGCCCGGTTCATGCGGGCGATGGTCTCGGCCGGCGTCGGCGCCCACGCCGTCACCTTTTCCAGCAATGGATCGTAGAAGCGGGTGATGACCGCGCCCGAATAGGCGGTGCCCCCATCAAGGCGGATGCCGAAGCCGGTGGCGCCGCGATAGGCGGTGATGCGGCCATAGTCGGGGATGAAATTATGCTCGGGGTCTTCAGTGGTGATGCGGCACTGCAGCGCGTGCCCGTTGAGCCTGATGTCCTTCTGCGTCGGCACGCCCGATTCCGCCGTGCCGATGGCAAAGCCGTCGAGTATGTGGATCTGTGCTTTGACGATGTCGATGCCGGTCACTTGTTCGGTGACGGTGTGCTCGACCTGGATGCGCGGATTGACCTCGATGAAATAGAATTTTCCGGTATCGGCATCCTGCAGGAACTCGACCGTGCCGGCGCCGATATAGCTGGTTTCGCGCGCGATCCTCAGCGCATAGGCGCAAAGCTCCTCGCGCTGCGACATTTCGAGATAGGGAGCCGGCGCCCGCTCGACCACTTTCTGGTTGCGGCGCTGGATCGAACAATCGCGCTCGAACAGATGCACCGCATTGCCATGCGTGTCGCCCAGCACCTGCACCTCGACATGGCGGGCGCGCTCGATCAGCTTCTCGAGATAGACCTCGTCCTTGCCGAAAGCCGCCTTCGCCTCACGCTTGCCTTCCATCACCTCGCGGGCGAGATCGGCCTCGGAGCGGATGGCGCGCATGCCGCGGCCGCCGCCGCCCCAGGACGCCTTGAGCATCACCGGGTAGCCGATCGTCCTGGCGAGTTCCTTCACCGCCGCCATGTCGTCCGGCAAGGGATCGGTGGCGGGAATTACCGGCACACCGACTTCGATTGCGAGATTGCGGGCGGCGACCTTGTTGCCCAGCCTGCGCATCGTATCCGGCTTTGGCCCGATGAAGATGATGCCGGCCGTGGCGCAGGCCTCGGCGAATTCCGGGCTCTCCGACAGCAGGCCGTAGCCTGGATGGATGGCATCGGCGCCCGAAAGCCTGGCGACGCGGATAACCTCCTCGATCGACAGATAGCTTTCGATCGGCCCCATATCCCTGGTCAGGTGCGGCCCGCGCCCGACCTGGTAGCTTTCGTCGGCCTTGAAGCGATGCAGGGAGTATTTGTCTTCCTCCGCCCAGATCGCCACGGTTTTGAGGCCGAGTTCATTAGCCGCGCGGAAGACGCGGATGGCAATTTCGGACCGGTTGGCGACAAGGATCTTCGAGATTGCCAAGGACAGGGCTCCGGACACGGGGAAGGGAACTGCCGGACATGATTAGCGCGAAAATGCTGCAGTGCAAACAAAATCGGGCAGCGGCTAAACCGATTTAAATCAACTCGATGCCGTCAAAACGGAAATGCCCGGCGCAAGCGCCGGGCATCTCCAAAATTATCGTCGTCGACAGGCTTACATCTTCTGGATGTAGGTGTACTTGCCGTCGTCGCCCTTCTTCCACTCGTACATGACGTAGCCGGGCAACGTCGGATCGCCCTTCGCGTCATAGGAGAGGTCGCCCAGAACGGTCTTGAACGGACCCTTCTCATGCAGCGCCTTGGCAACTTCCTGCGGGTCGTTCGACTTGGCAACGGTGGCTGCTTCGGCGATCGCCTGCATGGCGGCGTAGGAGTAAAGCGTGTAGGCCTCCGGTTCGAAGCCCTGCGCGCGGAACTTCTCGACGAGTTCCTTGTTCGTCGGGATCAGACGCGGATCCGGGCCGAACGTGTTCAGCGTGCCCGCAACTGCGTCGCCAGCGATCGAGGCCAGCTCGTTCGACACGATGCCGTCGCCGGAAACCAGCGTCGCCTTGAGGCCCTGGTCAGCCGCCTGGCGGATGATCAGGCCGGCTTCGGTGTGCAGGCCACCCCAATAGATGATGGAAACGCCGGCTTCCTTCATCTTGGCGATCAGCGCCGAGAAGTCCTTGTCGCCGACATTGACGCCTTCGTACATGACTTCCGTCAGGCCGGCTGCGTTCATCGCCTTCTTGGTCTCATCGGCAAGGCCCTGGCCGTAGGTCGTCTTGTCGTGGATGACCGCGATCTTGGCATCCTTGAAGTTCGCCGCGAGATAGGCGCCGGCGATGCTGCCCTGCTGGTCGTCACGTCCGCAGGTGCGGAACGTGTTCCACATGCCGCGTTCGGTGAACTTCGGATTGGTCGCGGCCGGCGTGATCTCGAGGATGCCGTTTTCCGCGTAGACTTCCGACGCCGGGATCGAGACGCCCGAGTTGAAGTGGCCAACCACGAACTTGACGCCGTCGCCGACGAACTTGTTGGCGACCGAGATGCCCTGCTTCGGATCGGAGACGTCGTCGCCGACCGAGAGCTTGATCTGCTCGCCATTGATGCCACCGGCCGCATTGATGTCGGCGACGGCCTGTTCGGCACCCTTCTGCAGCTGCGCGCCGAAGGCGGCATTCGGACCGGTGATCGGACCGGCGACGCCAACCAGGACGTCAGCCCACGCGCTGCCGCTGAACGCGATCAGCGCGGTCAGGGCGACGGCGGACAAAAGTGATTTTTTCATGTAAAACGCTCCCATTTACGGAGTGGGCGTTGGATGATGCTTTCATGCGATGCCCACTTTTACTCGCAGAAAACGTACTTTGCCGATTTTCAGGCACTTGTCACGCCGATTCATCCCCGAAACGGCGTTAATCATGAACGTCAACCTTTCGGCTTCCAGCTCAAAACCGATGCTCTTTCATAGAGCCAATTATACTGTGTCACCATCTGGTTTGTGCGCGTGTATTGATAGCCGATGAAGCCCAATATCATCAGTACGATCGTATCCACGATATAGTAATGCAGCGAGAACATCGTGCCGCCGAACAGCGCGTGATGAATGAACCTTACGCCAATGCCAAGGCCGAGCATGTAGGCGAACAATTGGAGGAAGCTGCGCCATGTCTGGGCGCTGGCCTTGCCGGTCATCCATGCCGCCCAGCCGCCGAGCAGGCAGGTGACGAAGAAGAACTGCCAGATCGAGGGTTCCTCGTAGAGAATGCCCTGCATGATGAAGTCTCCTGAACTCAGTGGTGGCCGCCTTCGAGATAGGCGGCGCGCACTTCCGGATTGGCGAGCAGCTCCTTGCCGGTGCCGCTCATCGTCACATTGCCGTTGACCATGACATAGCCGCGCGTCGCGAGCTTCAGCGCGCCGAAGGCGTTCTGCTCGACCAGGAACACTGTCAGCCCTTGGGTCCGGTTCAACTCGCGGATGGCGTCGAAGATCTGCTTCACGATCAGCGGCGCCAGGCCGAGCGACGGCTCGTCGAGCAGGAGCAGCTTCGGCCGTGCCATCAGCGCACGCCCGATCGACAGCATCTGCTGTTCGCCGCCCGACAGGGTGCCGCCGCGCTGGGCGATGCGTTCCTTCAGGCGCGGAAACAGCGTGAACACCTTCTCGACGTCCTCGTCGTAATGCTTGAGGCCGTCGAGGCTGGCGCCCATCTGCAGGTTTTCCATCACCGTCATGCGCGGGAAGATGCGCCGGCCCTCCGGCGACTGGGCGATCCGCATGCGCGCGATCTCATGCGTTGGCATCTGGGTAATATCGGTGCCGGCGAAGGTGATCGTGCCCGCCCGGGCCCGCGGAGCACCAAAAATGGTCATCATCAGCGTCGACTTGCCGGCGCCGTTGGCGCCGATCAGCGCCACGATCTCGCCCTGCCTGACGGTGACGTCGACACCGTTCAGCGCCCTGATGTTGCCGTAGTAGGTCTGGACGCCTTTGATATCGAGCAGCGTTGTGCCGGCCATCACTTGCGCCCTCCGCGCTTGCCCGCAGGTGCGGCAGCAGTCTTGCCGGCAACTGTTTTCGCAGTTTTCCCGGAAGCGTGGCTCGTTTCCACTTTCCCGGCGTCGACGCGGCGCGAAAATTCCGTCTCCTTGCCGGCGGCGAGAAGCTTGGCCTGACCAACCCAGTCCTCACGGGCGATGCGTCCGTCGAAGGCGAGATAGGCCTCGACGGCCGCGACGTCGGCTTTCTTCCATGCCGCGATCTGGTCGAAATGGAAGATGCCGTGCTGGTTAAGCTTCTTCTCGTTGACCGTGCCGATGCCCTTGATGCGGGTCAGATTGTCGGCCTCGCCGCCACGTGGCGCTGTGAGCCGGTTCGAAACGCCCGCGACCTTCGACTTGGCCGGCGCCTTAGCCGTGGAGGGTTTCGCGGTCGGCTTAGCTGCAGCGGGTTCCGCCTTGGCCGGGGGAGCGGCGGCTTGCGCTGCTGCCTTGCTTGCCGCGGCACTCGACTTTGCATCGAACTGCCCGGCTTTCGAGGCGCCTTTCGACACGGTCACGCGCTCGCCCTCGCTGTGGCCGATCGTATCGGTCACCGGTCCGGCGAGATACGAAGACGATGTGCCTGGGCCGTGCGCGGAATCGGGACCGGTGTCCAATTGCTCGATGACGTCCTCGTCGCCGACTTCGGTCAGTACCGTCTCGACTTCCTCGTCTTCGACGCCGAGATAGGCAGCGATGACGCGCGGGTCCGTGCGTACCGAATGCGGGCTGCCGTCCGATATCTTGCGCCCGTATTCGAGCACCACGACGTGGTCGGAAATCTGCATGACCACCGCCATGTCGTGCTCGATCAGCAGGATCGAGGTGCCGGTGTTGTCTTTGATGTCCATCAGCAGCGCGTTGAGCGCCATTGATTCTTTCGGATTGAGGCCGGCAGCCGGCTCGTCGAGGCAGAGCAACTCCGGACCCGTGCACATCGCCCGCGCGATCTCGAGGCGTCGTTGCGCGCCATAGGGCAGGTCGCCGGCCGGGTCGTCGGCACGGTCGACGAGATCGGCCTTCTCCAGCCAGTGCCTGGCCAGTTCGACCGACTCGGCCGATGCCTTCCGGTAGCCGCTGAAGCCGAACAGGCCGAGCACGGTGTAGCCGGACGCCTTCATCAGCTTGTTGTGCTGGGCTACCAGCAGGTTCTCGAGCAGCGTCATGCCCGAGAACAGGCGGATGTTCTGAAAGGTGCGCGCCACCTTGGCGCGTGCCGGGATTTCATGGTTCGGCAGGCGTTCGAGCAGATAGCTCGAGCCGTCGCGCCTATTGAGCGTGAGCATGCCTTCCGACGGTTTGTAGAAACCGGTGATGCAATTGAACACCGTGGTCTTGCCGGCGCCGTTCGGTCCGATCAGCGCGGTGATCTCGCCGCGCTTGGCCTGGAAGGAGAGATCGCCGATGGCGACCAGACCGCCGAATTTCATCGACAGATGGTCGACCTGCAGGATGGCATCGTTCATGGGAGATGGGTTCGTATCACTCATCAGCCGTGGCCTTCCTTGGTGAAGGAGCCGGATACGGCCTTGCTCTTCTTGAGGAAGGCTGTCGGTTCACGGCTGCCGACGAAGCCGCGCGGCTTCCACAGCATGACGATGACCATGGCCATGCCGAATAAAAGCATGCGGTAGAGTTCCGGGGTGAAGTCGGGGCCGAAGACCTGCTTCAGGAAATCGAGTTCGCGCAGCACCTCCGTGCCGCCGATCATCACCATGGCGGCGACGGCGATGCCAACCAGCGAACCCATGCCGCCAAGCACGACCATAGCCAGAATGATGGCCGACTCCAGGAAGATGAAGGATTCGGGGCTGACGAAACCTTGCCGTGCCGCGAAGAACGAGCCGGCGAAGCCGCCGAACATGGCGCCGGTGGCAAAGGCAGTGAGCTTGGTGGTGGTGGTGTTGATGCCGAGCGAGCGGCAGGCGATCTCATCCTCGCGCAGCGCTTCCCAGGCGCGGCCGACAGGCATGCGCCTTAGCCTTATCGTGACGAAGGCGGTGAGCAGGCAGAGCCCCAGGATCAGATAGTAGAGGAATATCTTGTAGTAGGCGCTCGATGTGGCGATATCCAACACCTTGGCGATATAATTCGGATCCGAAACGTTGAACGTCATCAGGCCGAAAAAGGTGACCTTGGGGATGCCGGAGATGCCGGCCGAGCCGTTCGTAACCTCGCGCCAATTGATCAGCACGAGACGAATGATCTCGCCGAAGGCAAGCGTCACGATCGCCAGATAATCGCCGCGCAGACGCAGCACCGGAAACCCGAGCAATACCCCCCAGAAGGCGGCCATGGCGCCGGCGGCGGGCAGCAGGATCCAGAACGACAGGCCAAAATGCGTGCCGAGCAGCGCATAGGCATAGGCGCCGACCGCGTAGAAGGCGACGTAGCCGAGATCGAGCAGGCCGGCGAGGCCGACGACGATGTTCAGCCCCCAGGCCAGCATCACATAGATCAGGATCTGGATGCCGAAATTGTCGACCCATTTCAGTGAACCCTGGAACCCGCCGGCCATCGACCCTGCGTACACGGCAAGCACCGCCACGACGATGATCGGGTAGAGCGCCAGTGCGGTTATGCCCAACGCCGAGAAATGGGCGAGGATGAAGGTGCGGAAATAGAACAGCACCGAGGCCAGCGCATAGATGATCGCCAGCGCCCGCGCGAAGCGCGCATAACCGGCGAGACCCGGCCCCAGCAAACCATCGAGCGAGCCGGCCAGCAGCGCCAGCACAGCCACTACGACGACGGCAGCAATGAAATACGGCAACCGGAAGAACCGCGTCGCCACGCTTTCCGGCAACAGCCCGGTGGCGATGTCGGCAATCTTCTGGTTGGCCAGGAAGGGCTGGCCGTAGGCAACGTAGAGAAAGCGGCCGAGCATGGTGGCGATCACCACGGCGGCGAGCAGGCCCCAGCGCTGTACGAGGATCAGCTCGTTGGAGATGTTCTGATCGGTCCGCAGGCCGATGAACAGCACGAACAGGCCGAGCGCGATGGCACCAGCATAAAGCGCCTCGCGCGTGGCGCGTTGCACTGGGGTGGCGACGACGCCGCGCTCCGGAGATACAGTGACCGCCATGACCTCAGACCTTTTCGACTTCTGGCCGGCCCAATATGCCGGAAGGCAGGAAGATCAGGACGATCGCCAGGATGGAGAAGGCGGCGACGTCCTTGTAGTCGATCGAGAAATAAGCCGACCACATGCTTTCGATGAAGCCGATCATCAGCCCGCCGAGCACGGCGCCGGGCAGCGAGCCGATGCCGCCGAGCACCGCCGCGGTGAACGCCTTCACGCCGGGCGTGAAACCGTCGGAGAAGGCGATGACGCCGTAATACATCAGGAACAGCGTGCCGGCGACGGCAGCAAGGGCCGCACCCATGACGAAGGTGATCGAGATGGTGCGGTCGACGTCGATGCCAAGCAACGCCGCCATCTTGCGGTCCTGCTCGCATGCCCTTTGCGCCCGGCCTAGTGAGGTCTTGTTGACCAAATACCAGAACAGCGCCAGCAGCAGCGCGGTGACGATGACGATGATGATCTGCTTCAGCGATACGCTGATGCCCTCGATGTTGTAGACCGTGGACACCATCGGCGGGATCGGCTTGTTGCGCGGCCCTTGCGTCACCTGGACGAAGTTCGACAGGGCGATCGACATGCCGATCGCGGTGATCAGCGGGGCCAGCCGGAACGAACCGCGCAAAGGCCGGTAGGCCACCTTCTCGATCGTCCAATTATACAGGCTGGTCAGCAGCATCGCGACGATCATCATGATCAGCAGCGCGATCACCACCGGCAAGGAATAGAACAATGCGCCGAGAATGAGGAAAACGATGAGGGCGGTGAATGCCCCGACCATGAAGATGTCGCCATGGGCAAAATTGATCATGCCGATGATGCCGTAGACCATCGTATAGCCGATCGCTATCAGCCCATAGATCGATCCCAGCGTCAGCCCATTGATAAGCTGCTGGACAAAATACTGCATGCTGTCGTGGCTCCCCTGGAATGTCGCCCATGCAGACGCATTCCTTTTCGTATTTCCCCTAGTCGTAAAGTTTCGAGCCCGGATTGCAACGTGATTTTTCGATGGCTATGCGTGTTTTCGCCGCACGCCGTCCGATTGCCCGTTTTATTCCCGTCCGGCCCCTGGACCATCGCGGACCCTACCATTGGCCTAACGCAATGTCTTTGACGATTCAACCGCACCATGCGCCTCGTTTCGAAGAAATCGCCGTCAAAATAAGTTGATGAGCGGGATCGTTGCGTCGTTGATCGCAATCCGTTTACGCTCTCTTTCTTCCCCTGCGTCAGCGTTTTTTCTATTTGACGACGAAGCCGTGCGCGAACGGGTCGCGGTCGTCGATGAAGATCGTGTTCAATCCGGTCATCCGTGCCCAGCCGCCGATCGACGGAATGATCGCCGGCTTGCCGGCGACGGTGACCTCTTTTTCCACCCTGCCCTTGAACAGCGAGCCGATGATCGATTCATGGACGAAGTCGTCGCCAACCCCAAGCTTGCCCTTGGCGTGAAGCTGCGCCATCCGCGCCGAGGTGCCGGTGCCGCAGGGCGAGCGGTCGATCGCCTTGTCGCCGTAGAAGACGGCGTTGCGGGCATCGGCTTGCGGGTTGGTCGGCGCACCGGTCCACAATATGTGCGACAGCTTGTCGATGCCGGGATTCTCCGGGTGGACGAAGGAATATTTCTCGTTGAGCCGCTGCCGCACCACCGGGCTCCAGGCGATCAGCTCGCCCGCCGAATGGTCGGCCATGTCGCGATAGTTCGTTTGCGGTTCGACGATGGCGTAGAAATTGCCGCCATAGGCGACATCGACGCTGATCTCGCCGAGCCCGGGGCATTCGACCGTCAGTCCCTCGGCATAGAGGAAGGACGGCACATTGGTGATGCGCACCTCCTCGACATAGTCGCCGACCTGCTTGTACTCGGCGACGACCAGGCCCGCCGGCGTATCCAGCCTGAGCACGCCCGGCGTCTTCGGCTTGATCAGCCCATGTTCGACGGCAAAGGTCACAGTGCCGATTGTGCCGTGGCCGCACATCGGCAGACAGCCGGAGGTTTCGATGAACAGGATGGCGATGTCGCAATCCTCGCGCGTCGGCGGATAGAGGATCGAGCCGGACATCACGTCATGGCCGCGCGGCTCGAACATCAGCCCGGTGCGGATCCAGTCATATTCGGCCAGGAAATGCGCTCGCCGCTCCATCATCGTCGAGCCGTTGAGCAGCGGTCCGCCGCCGGCGACCAGCCGCACCGGATTGCCGCAGGTGTGGCCGTCTATGCAGAAGAAGGAATTCTTGGCCATGCCGGCTCCCAACTGAATGTCTTCGATCTCAAAACCGTTGCGGACTGAACGGACCGAGATCGAGCGATGGACCCTGCCCGAGAACGAGCTCACGGATCAAGCGTCCGGTCGCCGCGGCCTGGGTCAGGCCGAGATGACCATGGCCGAAGCCATACACCACCGACGGCGTTTTTTGCGACCGCCCGATCACCGACAACGAATCCGGCAGCGACGGCCGGAACCCCATCCATTCGCGGCCATTGGCCGGATCCAGCCCTGGCAGGAATTTTTGCGCCTTTTCGAGCAGTGCTTTCGAGCGCGCATAATTGGGCGGCCTTTCGAGGCCGCCGAGCTCGACCGCGCCACCGACGCGCAGGCCGGTCTCGAGCGGCGTGATGACAAAGCCATGCCCGGAGAAGATCAATTGCCGCTTTACGTCGAACGCAGTCTTCGGCAGCGTCGTGTTGTAGCCACGCTCGGTCTCCAGCGGGATGCCGTCGCCGAGATGTCTTGCCAGCAGATGCGACCAGGCCCCGGCAGCGATGACGACATGCTTTGCCCGACGCGTCGTACCGTCGGCCATGGTCAGGATCGCGTCGCCCTGTCCCGCCTCGATACGCTCGATCCGGGCCTTTTCGAACCTCGCGCCCAACCTCTCGGCATAGGCCCATAAGGCCTTTCCAAGCAGCTTGGGGTCGGCGACGGTCTTCCACCCCGGCACGAACGTGCCCCTGGCGAAGCGCGGCGACAGGCCGGGCTGCAAGGCGGCGAGAGCGCTGCCTTCGACATGGTTGAAGCCGATGCCGAAGCGCTGCCTTGCCGCCCAGCCGGGCAGCGACGCCTTGAACTCGGCCTCGCTTTCGTAGAGTTCGAGCGAGCCGTCCTCGTGCAGCATCGGCCGTGTGCCGGAACGGTCGAGCAAGCCCATCCATTCCGCCTCGGCGAGCTTCATCATCCCGGCCTGCGCGGCAAGGCCGGCTTCATAGCGGTCGCTTCGGCCGGCCCGCCAGAAGCGGACCAGCCAGGGCAACAGCTTCGGCAGATAGGCGGGCGGAATGCTGAGCGGGCCTAGCGGGTCGGCGAGCCATTTCGGCAACTGCCTGATCATGCCCTTGTGAGCCAGCGGCAGCACATCGGAGAACGCCAAGGCAGCGGCATTGCCGGAGCTGGTTTCCTCGCAGATCCCCGTCCGATCGAAAATCGTGACGTTTCGCCCCGCCTCGGCCAGAAAGCCGGCGGCGCAGATGCCGATAATGCCGCCACCAATGATGGCAACATCGAGCGTAGCATTATCATTCATTGCCATGCGCCGCGCTGCACATCTGCAAATACCCTCGAAGGGACTGGATCAGAATGCCGGCAGCTCTGGCCGCACCGCCAGCGCGTCCCTGACGGTCTTTTCGACAGCCTTGCGCCGCTCGCCCGCCAACGGCTGACGCGGCATGCGCACCCGGTCATTGGTATCGATGGCGAAGACCTCCGCGAGCTTGATGTTCTGCACCAGATAGGTCGAGACGTCGAGGTCGAGCAGCGGCCGGAACCAGCGGTAGATTTTCAACGCCTCCTCGCGGCGGCCCTGTCTCATCAATTGATAGATGGCGACTGTCTCGCGCGGGAACGCGGTGACCAGGCCCGCCACCCAGCCAATGGCGCCGACCGACAGCGCCTCGAAGGCAAGATTGTCGACGCCGGTGAACAGGTCATAGCGGTCGCCGAGGCGGTTGATGATCTCGGTCGAGCGGCGGATGTCGTCGGAGGACTCCTTGATGGCAACGAAGCGCTGGTCCTTCGCCAGTTCCTCCATCTGGTCGACAGTGACGTCGACGCGGTAGGCAAGCCGGTTGGAATAGATCATCACCGGCAGGTCGCCGGCCGCGGCGACGGCGCTGAGTGCCGCGACCGTCTCCTCGGTATTGGTATGGTAGATCGGGCTCGGCACCACCATCAAACCGTTGGCGCCTTCTTTTGCGGCGCGGCGCGCGATCGTCGCCGCCTCGCGTGTGCCGGCTTCGTTGACCGTCAACAGCACCGGTTTGTTGCCGGCGATCTTCTGCGCGGTCTTCAGCACCTCGATCTTTTCGTCATGCGACAGCATCGGTCCTTCGCCAAGCGAGCCACAGACGATGATGCCGTCGCAGCCGGCCTCCATCTGCAGCGCAAAGCAGCGCTCCATCTCGGCATGGTCGAGGCGATCATCCTCGGTGAATTTGGTCGTAACGGCGGGGAAAACTCCGGCCCACATGTCGGTCGCTCCATCTGATATATCAGTCGTATATTTCTTAAGACGCCGGCTGTCAACGTTGAATCGGATATGATATATCAAAAATATATCAGGAGACGCCGCATTGGTATATGACAACCCAGGCTCCGAGCCGGCGACTGCGAAGGCCTACCGCAGGCTCGAGCATATGATCGTGACGCTCGAACTGGCGCCCGCGAGCTTCATCACCGAGGGGGCGCTGATCGACAGGCTCGGCCTCGGCCGCACCCCGGTGCGCGAAGCGATCCAGCGGCTGGCCTGGGAGGGGCTGCTCGAGGTCCGGCCGCGTGCCGGCATTGCCATTGCCCCGCTTCACCCTGGCGACTGGCTGCGCGTCCTCGACGCCCGCCGCGGCGTCGAGGTCGTGCTTGCCCGCTCGGCCGCCCGCTTCGTCACCCGCGAGGCCGCCGACCTGTTTCATGACGCAGCGCTGGCCATGCAAAAGGCCGTGATTTCGGAAAATGTTCTTTGCTTCATCCAAGCCGACAAGGCGCTTGATGAGGCGCTGGCGCTGGCTGCAGACAACCCGTTCGCGGCGCGCCTGGCGGCGCCCTTGCAAACCCACAGCCGCCGCTTCTGGTTCCGCTACAAGGCCGATACCGGCTTGGCCGAATCCGCCGAGCACCATGTCGCATTGATCCGCTCGATCCTCGCCGGCGACGAAGAGGCCGCGGCCAAGGACGCCAAGCGGCTGATGGCGTTGCTGCGCGGCCACGCTGAGGCAGCTGCTACGCGCTGACGCCGCCCGCTCCCTCATGAGTTTTGGCCGGGCAGGGCGTCCACGCTTTCCCAATTTTCGCCGGCTGCGACAATGCAGCTTCTGCCGGCGACGTCGGTCACGATGACCGTCCAGCTTCCGCTATCGGCGACAAAAACTTCCATGACCGCCTCCTGACCGATCAGTCCGAGAGCAAACTGTCTTTCCTGGAAATTCTCGGCCAGGTGGGCGACGAGGTCGCCATGTTCAACGCAGTATTGATATTGGGCGCTTGCGGCATTCGTACCCACCGCGAATAAGCCAGCAAAAGCTACGGTCTTCACCCATCCTAACAGCGATTTGCGTGCCATAGGGCACCTCCTTTGCCATCACGATCCGGCAAAGGGAGGTGATTGACGGCCTCATTTTGCCGGAGCGATCCAGGCCGGTTCCGACGTCATCATCGCGTCGCTCCTTTCCGTGTTCCGGTCTGCCGCCAGCGGGAACGATTCTGGATGTTCTCGCTATGTTCCATATATGGTATCGCTAACGAAAAATAGCAAGCCGTGCGCGCCTCAAGTGGGCGCGGGGAGATCCGTTTCAAGGTCGCCGAGAACAGGGCCGCAGCCCGGCTGTCGTGCCGAGGCTGCGGCCAGGTGAATAGGAAAGGCCTACTTCAGGTACCGGGCAGCGCCGCTATCGTCATCGCGCTCTCCCAGCCTTCGCCGACTGAAATCACGCAGCTTTGACCTTTTGTATCGCTGGCGAGGATGGTCCAGGTGCCCTTGTCGGAAACGAAGACTTCAAGCACCACATTCGGATTGACGACGCCAACCGCGCTCGGGTTTTCATGAAACTTCTCGCCGAGCGCCTTGACCATATCGGCGCGTGCCGCGCATTGCTCGGCAGCCATTGCCGGGATGGCGGAAAGCGCCGCCGTTGCCGCGCAAGCTATGATCGCCATGAGACGTGTCATCTGACATCTCCTTTGCGCCGGACGATACCCCCCGGAGCCGTCACCAGCGCCGTTGGTTGATCTGCCAGCTCCTCCTTCGCGGCAGGACTGCAACCTAAGAGGATTGCTGCCTTCTTGGTTCCATCACATTCGTGTTCATGCCGATGAAGACGGCGACAAAAAAGGCCCGGGCTCCAAGCCCGGGCCTTTTCTTGCTTTCTGCGATTTGGATCAGTTCATCGTCGGGATGACGAACTCGGCGCCGTCCTTCACGCCGGCCCGCGCGCCCGCAGCCGAAGCGAGGACGCGCAGACAGGAAACCGTCCGGCTAATTCATCGTCGGGATGACGAACTCGGCGCCGTCCTTCACGCCGGACGGCCAGCGCGACGTCACCGTCTTGGTCTTGGTGTAGAAGCGGAACGCGTCCGGCCCGTGCTGGTTGAGGTCGCCGAACGAGGACGCCTTCCAGCCGCCAAACGTATAGTAGGCGATCGGCACCGGGATCGGCACGTTGATGCCGACCATGCCGACTTGGACTCGTGAGGCGAAGTCCCGCGCCGCATCGCCGTCGCGGGTGAAGATGGCGACGCCATTGCCCATCTCGTGCTCGTTGGCAAGCTTGATGGCGTTTTCGTAAGTCGGCGCGCGCACCACCGACAGCACCGGCCCAAAGATCTCTTCCTTGTAAATGCGCATGTCGGCAGTCACGTTGTCGAACAGGCAGCCGCCCATATAGTAGCCGTTCTCGTAGCCCTGCATGGAAAAGCCGCGGCCATCGACCACCAGCTTGGCGCCTTCCTTGACGCCGGTGTCGACATAGGATTTGACCCGCTCCAGCGCCTGCGCCGTGACCAGAGGGCCGAAATCGGCGGAAGAATCCGTCGACGGACCGACCTTCAGGCTCTCGACGCGCGGCACCAGTTTTTCCATTAGCCGGTTGGCGGTGTCGTTGCCGACCGGGACGGCCACCGAGATCGCCATGCAGCGCTCGCCGGCCGAGCCGTAGCCGGCGCCGATCAGCGCGTCGACGGTCTGGTCCATGTCGGCATCGGGCATGATGATCATGTGGTTCTTGGCGCCGCCGAAGCACTGCACGCGCTTGCCGGCCGCGCAGCCGCGCGAATAGATGTACTGGGCGATCGGTGTCGAGCCGACGAAACCGATAGCCTTGATGTCGGGATCGTCGAGGATGGCGTCGACCACTTCCTTGTCGCCGTTGACGACATTGAGGATGCCCGCCGGCAGGCCGGCCTCGATGAACAGTTCGGCAATCCGCATCGGCACGCCCGGATCGCGCTCCGACGGCTTGAGGATGTAGGCATTGCCGCAGGCGATGGCCGGCGCGATCTTCCACAACGGGATCATCGCTGGAAAATTGAACGGCGTGATGCCGGCGACGACGCCGAGCGGCTGGCGCATCGAATAGACGTCGATGCCGGGGCCGGCGCCATCGGTGAACTCGCCCTTCATCATATGCGGCGCACCGATGCAGACCTCGACCACTTCGAGGCCACGCTGGATGTCGCCCTTGGCGTCGGCGATGGTCTTGCCGTGTTCGCGCGCCAACATCTCGGCCAGCGCGTCATACTCCTTGGCGACCAGCTCGAGGAACCGCATCAGGACGCGTACCCGCCGCTGCGGATTGGTCGCCGCCCAGCCGGGCTGTGCCGCCTTGGCGTTTTCGACCGCTGCGCGCAATTCCGCCTGCGAAGCCAACGCCACCGTGCCACGCACCGTGCCGTCCATCGGCTGCATGACGTCCTGCTTGCGGCCGCTGGTCCCGGCGACACGCTTGCCGCCAATGAAATGACCGTATTCGATCATGGTTTCTCTCCCTGGTTCGTGATGAGGCATTGTCCGCCTTTGCGGGAGCGATGGCAACGCGAGTGAAAACGCAACCGTTGTGCAGAAAATAGATAGCGGCGCGCGATTGTGCATCAAATGGCGCAAATGATAGGGAGTGTACTCCTATCGCTTGGATTGCTGAGTTGAGTTTCTTCACACCCCCCTCTGTCCTGCCGGACATCTCCCCCGCAAGGGGGGAGATTGGCGGCTTCGGCCTTACCGCCCTTTTTGCGACGTTGGAGATTGGCGAAAGCCGACCGGACATCCGATCTCCCCCCTTGCGGGGGAGATGGCCGGCAGGCCAGAGGGGGGTGGGCGGGAACACGGCGCTCTCTATCGAAACGGACCATCCCCATGAACTGGGATGACGTTCGCATCTTCCTTGCCGTGGCGCGCGCCGGCCAGATCCTCGGCGCCGCCAGGCGGTTGGAGCTCAATCACGCGACCGTCTCGCGCCGCATTGCCGCCCTCGAGGATGCATTCAGGACAAAACTGTTTCGCCGGCTTACCACCGGCAGCGAGCTGACGCCGGCAGGCGAACGTTTCCTCGAAATCGCCGAACGCATGGAGGGCGACATGATCGCCGCGCGCTCGACCGTTTCAGGCGAAGGCGACGACGTTTCGGGCACCGTGCGCATCGGCGCGCCGGACGGTTTTGGCGTCGCCTTCCTGGCCAGGCGCCTCGGCGCGCTGACCGCTCTGCACCGCGAGCTCACCATCCAGCTGGTGCCGGTACCGCGCTCCTTCTCTTTGTCCCGGCGCGAGGCCGACATTGCCATCACCGTCGAACGGCCGACGGAAGGCCGGCTGGTGGCGGGAAAGCTGGTCGACTACACGCTCGGCCTGTTCGCGTCGCGGGCCTACGCCGACACGCATGGCCTGCCCGGAAGCGCCGCCGAGCTGGGCCAGCACACGCTGATCGGCTACGTGCCGGACCTGATCGTCAGTCCCTCGCTCGACTACGCGGCCGAATTCAGCGCCGACTGGCGCACCAGCTTCGCCATTTCCTCGGCGCTCGGCCAGGCCGAAGCGGTGCGTTCCGGCGCCGGCATCGGCATACTGCACACCTTCGTTGCCCACTCGATGCCGGAGTTGGTGCCTCTCGATATCGTCGCACCCATCCGCCGCGCCTACTGGCTGGTCTATCATGAATCGGTCAGGCCGCTGCGCCGCGTTCAGATCGTCGCGAGCTTCATCACCAAGGCCGTCGAACGGGATCGGGGATTGTTCGCGTGAGATCTATCGGCCGCTGGCTGTCTTAGCTGCTGGGGGTCTTACTTGGCATATCGTCCCGGCCCGAGATCGCCGACGTCGATGTCTGGCACCCGGCTGGAGATGATGTCGGCCAGAACCTTGGCCGAGCCGCAGGCCATGGTCCAGCCGAGCGTGCCGTGGCCGGTGTTGAGATAGAGATTGGAGAAATCGGTGCGCCCGATCAGCGGCGGCCCGTCCGGCGTCATCGGCCGCAGCCCGCACCAGAAGGTGGCCGACCGCATGTCGCCGCCGCCGGCGAAAAGGTCGCCGACCGAATGTTCGAGCGTGCGGCGCCGCGATTCGTGCAGCCGCATGTCGAAGCCGGAGATTTCCGCCGTGCCGCCAACCCGGATACGGTCGCCGAGGCGGGTGATCGCCACCTTGTAGCTCTCGTCCATCACCGTCGAGACCGGCGCGGCGGCGGCGTCCTTGATCGGCAGGGTGATCGAATAGCCCTTGACCGGGTAGACCGGGATGGGCCGCTTCAGCATGCGCATGAACCGCGCCGAATAGCTGCCCATCGCCATCACATAGGCGTCAGCGACCATCCAGCCCTTGCTGGTGCTGATGTTGGTGATGCGATCGCGCTTCTTGACGACGCGCCGTATCTCCGTGTCGTATTCGAAGGTGACGCCGCGTGCCGCGCAAAGCTCCGCAAGCCTGTCGGTGAACATCTTGCAGTCGCCGGTTTCGTCGCCGGGCAACCGCAGGCCACCGACGAATTTCTCGCGCACGCCAGCCAGCGCGGGCTCGGCAGCAATGCAGCCGTCGGGGTCGAGGACCTCATAAGGGACGCCATAGGTCTTCAGCACCTCGACGTCGCCGCCGACGCCATCGAGCTGCTTTTGCGTTCGGAAAAGCTGCAGCGTACCCTTGGCGCGCTCGTCATAGGCGATGCCGGTCGCCTCGCGCAGCGCCTTCAGCGTGTCGCGGCTGTATTCGGCCAGCGGCACCATGCGCGCCTTGTTCAGCGCGTAGCGTTCAGCCGTGCAATTGCGCAGCATCTTGACCAGCCATATCCACATATGCGGATCGAGCGCCGGCCGCACCACCAGCGGACCATGCTTCATCAACAGCCATTTGACGGCCTTCAGCGGAACGCCGGGCCCGGCCCAGGGCGAGGCATAGCCGGGCGAGATCTCGCCGGCATTGGCAAAGCTGGTTTCCAGCGCCGGGCCTTTCTGGCGGTCGATCACCGTCACCTGATGGCCGGCCTCGGCAAGAAAATAGGCGGTGGTGACCCCGATCACACCGCCGCCCAGCACGAAGATCTTCATCGCTTAGTTCTCCGCAACGGCGTCTCGTCAGGGTTCGGGTCCGGGATCATCGCCGCCTTCTGTCTGCCGGATTCTGCGGCGTCCGCCAAGTGCCGATGCTGAGGGAAACGACATGCGTGAGGACAACAAGCTTGCGTCCTAGCCATTCACATAGCGCCGGTGGAAGCGGTGGCCGAGGCTGGTCAAGACCTCATAGCCGATGGTGCCGGCCTGGCCGGCTACCTGGTCCACGGTCTGCGACGACGGCCCGATCAGTTCGACGAGGTCGCCGGCCTTCAGCTTGCCGGGCGGCAATGCGGAAATGTCGAGGATGATCGAATCCATCGAAACCCGGCCGATGAAGGGCAGCCGCACATTTTCGAACCAGGCAGCGGAAGCGGCGCGTCGATGCCAGCCATCGCCGTAGCCGAGCGAAATCGTCGCCGCGGCAAGCGGGGCCTTGGTGTGGAAAGTGTGGCCGTAGCCGACACCGGCGCCGGCCTCCAGCATCCGCGTCTGGATGACCTTGGCTTGCAATTGCACCACCGGCAGCATCGGGTTGTCCTTCGCCGGCGTCGGATTGATGCCATAGAGAGCGGCACCCGGACGAACGAGGTCGTAGTGATAGCGCTGCCCGAGAAAAATGCCTGATGAATTGGCAAGCGACGCCGGCGCTCCCGGCAGCATCCGGCGCAGCCGTTCGAATTCCAGCCGTTGCTGCTCGTTGGCCGGTTGCTCGGGTTCGTCGGCGCAGGCGAGATGGCTCATCACGAAGGTCAGTTCGACACCATCGAAAGCCTGCGGATCCTGCGCGATGGCTTTCACCTCCTCGGGCGCCATGCCGAGCCGCGACATGCCGCTGTCGACCTGGACGGCGGCAGGCAATTTATGGCCCACCCGCCCGGCCATCTCGCGCCATGCCGCAAGTTGGCTGGCGCTGTTGACGACAGTGCAAAGCCCCGCCGCAACCGCTTCCCGTTCCGCACCTGGCGGAATGCCGTTCAGCACGTAGATGGCCGGGTCTGAGCCGAGCGCCTTGCGCAGCAAGACGCCGCCGGCCAAATGCGCGACGAAGAAAATATCACAGCCTTCAGCCATCAGCGCCGCCGCCACCGGCGCCGCGCCAATCCCGTAACCGTCGGCCTTGACCACTCCGGCACAGCTGACGCCGCCCAGACGCGCCTTCAGCCGCCGGTAATTCTCACGGACGGCGCCAAGATCGACGGTCAGGATCGCCCCCGCCGCCGCTTCGCTGATCGGCTCACTCGGGGCGCCGGCCTGCCGTAGAGAGACGGTCTGCGGAAGGGATTTGCTGGAGATGTCGGTCATGCCGACCTGTTTTAGCGGAAGGCCGGCGGCTACGCCACCAGGTGCCGGAACGCTGCCACCACGTCTTCGTAGACCTTGCGCTTGAACGGCACGATCAGACCGGGCAGTTCCAGCATCGGCCGCCACGCCCACCGGTCGAACTCGGCCTTGTGGCCACCCGGCGGCGGATTGATTTCGATCTCGCTTTCGTCACCGTGGAAGCGGAAGGCAAACCATTTCTGCGTTTGGCCGCGATATCGTCCCTTGAAGGCGACGCCGACCAGATGGGCCGGCAGGTCGTATTTGATCCAGTGCGGCGCCTCGGCCAGCAGCGACACCGAGCGCATGCCGGTCTCTTCGTAAAGCTCGCGCTCCGCCGCGGGCAGCGGCTCCTCGCCATCGTCTATGCCGCCCTGTGGCATCTGCCAGAGCTGCGTGGTTCCAGCGAATTCGCTGTCCGGCTCGGCAATGCGATGGCCGACCCAGACCATGCCATCGCCATTGAGGACCATCACCCCTACGCAGGGCCGGTAGGGCAGTGTCTCGGCGTCAACGAGCTTGTTCTTTGCCATGTCAGCCTTTTTCCGGATCTATGGCCACCGCCGAAATCGGCACGATCTCGATGCCGCGCTTCTTGGCCTCGGCCACCCAGGACGACACGGTATCGACTGTCAGGTCGAAGGCCGAGCCGATGCCGACGGCAAAGCCTTTCGCCCGTGCCGTCGCTTCCAGCCCATCCAGTTTCTTCAATATGGCGCCGCGGTCCTGCACCGCGTCGATCGCCGTATCGCCGCCGACGAACGGCACGCCGTCCTTCAGCGCCAATTCGGATGCCAGGCTGCGCGCCGACGAACCGTCGTCGACATAGGCCAGACCACGCTTGCCAAGCTCGGCCATCAACGGCCCCATCGCCGTCGCGTCGGCCGAAAAGCGGGCGCCCATATAGTTCATGACGCCGGTGTAGTTGGTCGTTCGCGACAGCGCCCAGCGTAAATTCTTCAAATTCTCGTCCGGCGCCGCTGCCACGGTCAGCGTGTTACGGCCGGGGTTGACGTTCGGATAGTCGAACGGCTCGAGCGGCACCTGCATGATGACCTCATGGCCGCCTTGCCGCGCCACCTGCATCCAGCGGCCGATGCTGTTGCCTTGCGGCGCGAAGGCCAGCGTCACTTCCGCCGGCAGCTTGGCGATGGCTGCCTGCGTGCCGGTCTGCGACACGGCAAGCCCGCCGATGACGAGCGCCACGCGTGCACCGCGTGCGCCGGACCACGGCCGCGCATAGACATCGAACGGGCGCCGGCCGTCGGCGGCGCGGATCGGCAGCGGACCGGTCTCGCTGGCCTCGATCAGCGCCTTGTCGGGAATGTGCGCGATCCTGAGGTTCTGGCCGATCGTCGAAGGGTCGCGGATGACAATGGCCGCCTTGGGCGGACCGTCGCCCTCTTCGGTCTGGACATGGATGATCTGCGGACCGCCCATCTTCCCGCTTGTCGTTTGTTCGCCCGTCTTCTGTTCGCTTGCGTTGCTTGGCGCTTCCGTTGCGGGCGTCGCCTTGGCCGGCGCCGCGGCGGGATCCGCCGCTGCCGGCATCTTCGGCGTCGAAACGGCGACTTCTTGCGGCTTGCGGAACGGCTTGTCGCGCAAGGCGATCGCGCCGGAAACGCCGACCACGGCCAGCACGACGAGCGCGGCCGCGACTGCACCGGCGCTGATCCTGCTGCCTGGGCGCGGCGCCCGGATCGCCTGTCCGAGAGGTCGTTCTATGTCCTTGCCGATATCAGCCAAGCCCGCACCCCCGGCGCGCATCTCCGAAGTGAAACCTCCGGAGGCGCAAATCCAAAATGTCGGCGCGTCCCCTCGCTTCACTGGACGCGCAGCATGCCGGCCGCGGCCCCGAATCAAACTGCCGGAGCCTCGCGGCCCCGGCAGCATCGCATCGCTTCGCTCAGGCAGCCAGACCTGTTTGGCCCGGCTTGCCTGCCCTTATTGGTTCAACACGGCCTTCTGCGGATTCGGTGGGAACGCCGGATCGGTCTTCTGGCCGCGCAGCAGCTGCTCGGCATAGATGAGCTGCAAATCGTCCTTCGGTTCCGGCGGCACATAGGCTGCCGAGCCCGAACCGGTCGTGCCTTCGTCGGCGCCCTTGATATGGCCCTTGAGGTCGGATTCGCCGCGCGTCAGGTCCCTGCCCTGCAGTTCCGCCGGCAGCGGCTGGTCAACCTTGATATCGGGCGTGATGCCCTTGCCCTGGATCGACTTGCCGGACGGTGTGTAATAGAGCGCCGTCGTCAACCGCAGCGCCCCGTTCTCGCCAAGCGGAATGATGGTCTGCACCGAACCCTTGCCGAAGGACTGCGTGCCGACCACCGTGGCGCGGCGCAGATCCTGCAGCGCGCCGGCAACGATTTCCGAGGCACTGGCCGAGCCGCCATTGACGAGCACGATCAGCGGCTTGCCGCCGATGTCGTCGCCGGCCCGCGCGTCGAAGCGGGTGACGTCCTTCGGATCGCGGCCGCGCGTCGAGACGATCTCGCCACGGTCGAGGAAGGCATCCGACACACTCACCGCCTGGTCGAGCAAACCGCCCGGATTGAGGCGCAGGTCGAGCACGTAACCCTTGAGCTTGTCGTTCGGCACCTGCTTCTTGATGGTGTCGATGGCATTCTCGAGGTCGTCATAGGTCTTTTCGGTAAAGGAGGTGATCTTCATGTAGCCGATGTCGTTTTCGACCCGGAACTTCACCGCCTTTACCTTGATGATGTCGCGCACGACCGTCAGTTCGATCGGCTTGTCGGCGCCCTGGCGCAGGATGGTGAGCTTGATCGGTGTGTTGACCAGCCCGCGCATCTTCTCGACGGCGTCGTTGAGGGTCAGGCCGCGAACCTCCTCGCCGTCGATCTTGGCGATATAGTCGCCGGCGAGCACGCCAGCCTTGGCGGCCGGCGTATCGTCGATCGGCGTGATCACCTTGACCAAGTCGTTCTCCATGGTGACCTCGATGCCGAGGCCGCCGAACTCGCCCTTGGTCTGCACGCGCATGTCCTGCGCTTCTTCGGCATTCATGTAGGAGGAGTGCGGGTCGAGCGAGGACAGCATGCCGTTAATGGCATTTTCGACCAGCGATTTGTCGTCGGGCGGCGTCACATAATTCGCCCGCACCCGCTCGAAGATATCGCCGAAGATCGCCAGTTGCTTATAGGTCTCGGAGCCCGCAGCCTTCGCCGTCGAGCCGGGCGCGCCATAGACCAGGCTCATCGCCGATGCACCCATCAGCGCACCGGCAAACAGAAGCGACAGTTTCCGCATCATTCACGTCCTTCCAGAAAAACGGTCCGCCCACCATGGGGCCGGATCGACGGGTTTTCCATCCTTGCGGAACTCGACATAGAGCTCCGGCGTGGCATTTCCATTCTTCGATGCCGAGGTGCTCGCCACCCGGGCCTCTCCCATCGCGCCGACCGGCTCACCTGCGAGCACCGACTGGCCAGACGCGACGCTGATTCTGCTCATCCCCGCCAGGACGACATGATAGCCGTCACCCGCATTCAGGATCAAGAGTTGACCGTAAGAGCGGAAAGGCCCCGCATAAAGCACGTTTCCATCCGCCGGCGCTGTGACGATGGCTCCCGATTGTGTCGCAACCATGTCACCGAGCATCACCGCGCCGTTACCGTCGTTGGCCCCGAAGCGCCGCTTGATCCTGCCGGTGACCGGCAGCGCGATCTGCCCTTGAAGCGCGGAAAACGGCGCAGCAGCGGTGAGCCTGTTGCTCTCCGGCACCGGCAGCGAGGCCAGTTCCGTTGGCGCCGGGGCCGATGCCGGGCCCTTGTCGGCGTCCACCGTCTTTTGCTCGGCTGCCTTGGCCGCATCCGCCGCCTTGCGGGCCCTGTCGGCCTCGAGCGATGCGATCAGCTCTTTCAGGCTGCCGGCCTTGGCCGCCAGCGTCGCGGACCGTTGCTTTTCGGCGGCCAGCGCGGTTTGCGTATCGGCGGCGAGCTTCTGCTTGGCTTCGAGCAGCATGCCGAGCCGCTTTTTTTCCGCCGCCTGCTCGCCGACCGCTGCCGTCAGCCGCGCCCGCTCGGCCTCGATCGAGGCCGTCACCCGCGACTGCTCTTTGAGATCGGCCAGCAACATGTCGGTCTGCTGGCGCAGTTCCGGCACCACGGCACCGAGCAGGATGGCGCTGCGCACCGACGACAATGCGTCCTCCGGCTTGACCAGGATCGCCGGCGGCGGATTGAGCCCCATGCGCTGCAGCGCGCCGAGCACTTCGGCCAGAACGTCACGTCTGGCGGCCAGTGAGGCGCGTATCTTCTGCTCCTGCGCCTTCAGCCCTTCCAGCTTGCCGCCAATGTCCTCGATGTCCTGGCCGAGCTTCTGCTCGGTCATCGCCGACTGGATCAGTGCCGCGGTGATCGAGGCATGGTCCTTCTTGACCGCCGCTATGTCGGCGGCGAGCTTGGCCAGCCGCTCGGACGACAGCGTGATCTCTTTCGATACCTTTTCGTATTCGGCGCGGCTCTGGTCCGGGTCCGGCGCCAGGTCGAGCGTGTTCTCAGCCCGCGCGATCCCGAGCGAAACCACGATCACCGCCGCTGCGATGCCGTAGCGCACGCGCCAGGAGCCCGTTCGTGATTTCCAGTCTTCAGACATTGAAGCCCAACTCTATGCGCGGCTTCGTTAACGAACCATCAACCATGTTCGAGCCCGGCCGCCATCCGCAAACCCCTATGAGCCCAAACTGTCGATGAGCATTGGGGCAGAAATCCGGGCGGCTGGCGTCAATTCGCTGATCGAACCGGCTTCATGAACGATGGTAGGGGTGGCCGGAAAGGATCGTGGCCGCCCTGTAAAGCTGCTCGCCCAGCATGACGCGGACCAGCTGATGCGGCCAGGTCAGCGCGCCGAGCGACACCGTCAGATCAGCCAAGTCACGCAGCGACTGGTCATGGCCGTCGGCGCCGCCAATGGCGATCACCAGCGCCTTGCGCCCGCCATCGCGCAGCAAGCTTATGCGGCCGGCGAAATCCTCGGAGGAAAGGTTCTTGCCGCGCTCATCCAGCAGCATCAGCGCCGTGCCCGGTTGCAAGTGGGTCTGCAGCTTCTGGCCTTCCTCGCGCCGGCGCTCATTGGCCGTCTGCGCGCGGCCTTCGGCAATCTCGGCGATCCCGGCGAATTCGAGGCCTACGGCAGGGCCGCTCTTGGCGAAACGCTCGAAATAGCGGTCGGCCAACTGCTTCTCGGGGCCGGCTTTCATTCGGCCCACGGCATGAACGGTAATCTTCATCCCTGCCTCGGAGAGCCGCTGATGCGTGTCGCACAACGACATGCATCAAGACGAATACGGCTCAGTGGAGGGTCTCTTCCTCAAGATCCGGCGCCTGCCACATCTTTTCGAGATTGTAGAAGTCGCGGACCTCGGGACGGAAGACATGGACGATGATGTCGCCCGAATCGATCAGGACCCAGTCGGCGCCAGCCAGCCCCTCGACGCGCGCCGTGCCGAGCCCGGCATCCTTGAGCGCCTTGAGGAGATGATCGGCGACAGCCGAGACATGACGGTGCGATCGGCCCGACGCGACGACCATGTAGTCGCCGAGGCTCGATTTCCCCTGAATGTCGATTGAGACGATGTTTTCGGCCTTGGAGTCTTCCAGACTGGCAAGGACTGTCTTGATGGCGCGGGACACGGCGTCGTTTACGCTGATCCCGGCCGGCGAAGGCACGATGTCGGCCTTCTTCCGCAGTGCTGTTCTCAGTGTATTTCCTTTCGCAGCAAGAACAACCAAATCACCTTTCAAATCAGGTGACACTGCTTAGATAGGCAGAGTTAGGTTGCAGTTTCAAGACACCGCTCGCAAGCAGACGCCCGGTAACGGCCGAATATGCGGCTTTTCCGGGCCAGAAATTCGGAACCGCCTCGCCCCGCAGCGGTTATCGGCTCATCCACGAACCGGAATCCCGACATGCCGATCGATCCTCAGAACGCCCTCCTCACCGTGCAATCCGGCCTGGCGCAACTCAGCACGCTGATCGTCTCCTACTCGCTTTCGGCGGTCGGCGCCGTCATCCTGCTGGTCATCGGCTACATCGTCGCCGGCCTCGCCGAGCGTTCGATCTATGCCGGCCTCGGCCACGTTCACGGCTTCGACGAAACGCTCCGCCATTTCTTCTCGCAGGTCGTCCGCTACGCCATCCTCGGGCTTGTCGTGATCATGGTTCTCGGCCAGTTCGGCGTGCAGACGGCTTCGATCATTGCCGCCATCGGTGCCGCCGGCCTGGCCATCGGTCTGGCGCTGCAAGGCACGCTGCAGAACATTGCCGCTGGCATCATGCTGCTGGCGCTGCGGCCGTTCCGCATCGGCGAATATGTCGAGGTCGGCGCCATATCCGGTACCGTCGAGGAGATCGGGCTGTTTGCAACAACGCTGAGGACGGTCGAAGGTGTATACGTGCTTGCACCTAACTCGACCCTGTGGAACCAGCCGGTCCGCAATTTCACCCGCAATGGTGTGCGCCGCGGCGACATCACGCTCAGCATCGGCTCGTGGAACGACATCGATTTCGCGCAAAAGACCATGCTCGGTGTCGCCGCCGCCGACCGGCGCGTCAGGCGGCAGCCGGCGCCGATCGCCTTTGTCGCGACTGTCGGGGACAGCACTGTCGCCATCACCTTGCGCTACTGGACGGCGGCTGCCGATTTCTTCGCCGCCCAGATCGACCTCACCAAGAGTGTCAAGCAGGCGTTCGATGCCGAAGGCCTTTCAATTCCGGCGCCGGCGCCGCAAGCGCCGCAGCCGGAGGCCTCAGCCACGCAGCAATAGAGCATTTGAAGCCAGCCCGCAGATGGCCCTCAAAGCTCTCCGCGCCCGCGCTGATCTTCGGGCGCGAAGGCGAGATCGACAGGCAACGGCGCCTGCGCCGTCATCGGCGCGAAACTGCCGGTCTCGGTGGCGGGCACGGGCCGCACCATGCCGACGCGCCAGAGAACGAACAAGCAGTAGGCGGCGGCAATGACGATCGCCACATAGATGAAGGCCTGCGTGCCATAGATGGCGGAAAGCCCGGTCACAATGCCGGGCACGACGAAGCCGGACAGCGACCAGGCAAACAAGAGCGAGCTCGACAGCGCCACCATGTCGTCCTTGCCGGCGCGGTCGCCAGCATGGGCGCTGGCCAGCGAATAGATCGATTCCGAGGCGCCGTCCCAGACCACGTAGATGACGAGCAGCGTCGCCAGAGCGCCACCGTCGAAACCCAGTGCAAACAGGCCCGCCGCGGCGGCAAGCGCCGACGCCGCGATCAGCACAAAGCGCCGGTCGGTGCGGTCGGAAATCCAGCCGAGGGGAATCTGCAGGATCAGCGTGCCGACCGGCATTGCCGAAAGCAGCAAGGCGACGTCGGCCTGGCTGTAGCCTCTGGCGGTGGCATGGATTGGCGCAAAACCCGAAATCGTCATCGACAGGCCGCCGACGGCAAGCATGCCGGCAACGCCGACCGGCGAGATTCGCCAGGCGCGGCCGAGCGCCACCGACGCCGCTTGCGGCGCCGGTGGCTGCGCGAGCCGCGTCAGCCCGACGGGAAGGATCGACAGCGCGGTGAAGGCAATGCCGATCAGCGGCGCATCGGCCGCGCGGATATCGATCAACGCCAGCGTCGAATAGCCGCCGCCGAGTCCGGCGACATAGGCAACGTAGAAGATAGCCATAACCCGGCCGCGGATGGCGTTTGCGACGACATCGTTCAGCCAGCTCTGCGCGACAATGAACAGGCCGCATATGGCAAAGCCGTAGAGCGCCCGTGCAGCGATCCATGGCAATGGGTGCGGCCCGGCGCCGACCGCGGCGTTGGACAGCACGATCAGCGCCGACAGTACCATGAACACGCGGGCATGGCCGACACGCCGCACCAGCGGCCCGGTCAGGATGCAGCCAGCGAGGCCGCCAGCCGAAAGGCCGGTGACGATCAGCCCCGCCCAAGTCGGATCGAAGCCCTCGGCGCCGAGCCGGACTGGGATATAGGCGAACATGAGCCCATTGCCGACGGCGATCAGCGCCATCGACAAGAGGATGCTGGCAATGGCGATCGAGGGCGCCGGCTGCCCTAGACCGTTCTTGTCCTGGTCGCGCTCGAGAATCGTCATGACCGAGGATCGCCCATCAAGCAGGTCAAGGCAGCGGCAAATGCGACATGGCTGGACTTGCCTTCCGCCCGCTCAGCCCTTTGCCACATTGCGGATCGCGCTCGACGACAGCGACGAACGCGGGCCGTGGATGAAGGTCCAGGCCGGCGCGTTCATGCGGGCGAGCCGCGGTGCGTCGCCTTCGTCGACGCGGGCATAGTCGAAAGTCTTGGCGACCACGGACGACAGGAACGACAGCGTCGCACCTGGCCGGTCGACCACCGCGATCGGGAACGTCATCACGATACGGCGCCAGCGCTGCCAGCGGTGGAAGTCGCGAAGCGAATCGGCCCCCATGATCCAGACGAAATCGACGCCGGGGTTACGCGCCTTGACCAACGCCAGCGTGTCGGCGGTGAAGCGGACGTGGTGGGCCGCCTCGAAGGCGGTGACCTTGATCTTCGGGTTCTTGGCGATCTTTTCAGACAGCTGCAGCCGCTCGGCCAGCGGCGCAAGTTCACCAGCGTTCTTGAGCGGATTGCCGGGCGTCACCATCCACCACAGCTGGTCGAGAGCAAGGCGTCTGAGTGCGATCTCGGCGACCAGCGCATGCCCGGCGTGCGGCGGATTGAACGAACCGCCAAACAGCCCGACCGCCACGCCTTTCCCGGCATGCGGCATCTTGAGGTAACGGGAGGATATGGCATGTTCGGACAAGGCAAGCATGCGTCAGGCACCCCCCTCTGCCCTGCCGGGCATCTCCCCCTCAAGGGGGGAGATTGTCAGCTTCAATGACAGCTTGAATTCTGCCCGCCCGGCAATTGGCGAAATCGCGAACGAGAGCTGATCTCCCCCCTTGAGGGGGAGATGTCCGGCAGGACAGAGGGGGGTGGCTGGGCGCAAGGCTTCAGGTTCTTTGAACACAAAGCTTCAAGGCCTCACCTGTCCCGACCCGCGTACACGATATTTGAACGACGTCAGTTGCTCGACGCCGACCGGTCCGCGGGCATGCATCTTGCCGGTGGCGATGCCGATTTCGGCGCCCATGCCGAATTCGCCGCCATCGGCAAACTGGGTCGAGGCGTTGTGCAGAAGGATCGCCGAATCGACCTCGTTGAAGAACCGGTCGACCGCTGTGGCGTCCTCGGCGACGATCGCCTCGGTGTGATGCGAGGAGAACGTCTCGATATGCTCGATCGCGCCGCCAATGCCGTCGACCAGCTTCACAGCGATGATCGCGTCGAGATATTCGGTCACCCAGTCTGCATCGGTCGCGGGCTGGGCATCGGCATAAAGCCTCAGCACCTCGGCATCGGCATGGATCTCGCATCCTGCCGCCCGTAGGGCCTCGAGGATCGGCACCAGGTGCGTGACGGCGACGGCACGGTCGACCAGCAGCGTCTCGGCAGCGCCGCACACCCCGGTGCGCCGCATCTTGGCATTGACCGCGATCTTGACCGCCATGTCGAGATCAGCCGATCGGTCGATATAGAGATGGCAGATGCCCTCGAGATGGGCGAAGACCGGCACCCGCGCCTCCTTCTGCACACGCTCGACCAGGCTGCGGCCGCCGCGCGGAATGATGACCTCGAGATTGCCGGAAAGCCCTTTCAGCATTTCGCCGACGGCGGCGCGATCGGTGGTCGGCACCAATTGTATGGCATCCTCCGGCAGCCCGGCTGCCTTCAGCCCCTCGACCAGGCAGGCATGGATCGCGGCGGAAGAATTCGCTGAATCCGAGCCGCCGCGCAGGATCACCGGATTGCCCGCCTTGAGGCAGAGCGCACCGGCATCGGCGGTCACGTTCGGCCGGCTCTCATAGATGACGCCGATGACGCCTAGCGGCGTGCGCACCCGTTCGATGTGCAACCCGTTCGGCCGGTCCCATCCAGCAATGATTTCGCCGATTGGGTCGCGCAACTCGGCGATCTCGCTGATGCCGTCTGCCATGGCGCGGATGCGGACGGGATCGAGCTTCAGCCGATCCATCGACGCTGCCGATAGGCCAGCCTCCTCGCCATTTCTGATGTCGATTGCGTTGGCGTCGAGGATATCCTGCTCATGCCGAAGGATCGCCTGAGCCATGCCGACCAGCGCCTTGTGCTTGCGCTCGGCCGCTGCGATGGCCAGCGGTCGGGCCGCGGCATGCGCGCGGCGGCCGATATCGGCCATCAGCGCGACGGTGTCATCCCGGGATTTTTCATGCAGCGTCAGCATGGCTCATCCTCCGCTATGTAACCTGGTCACCGACTACTTGCTCACCACCGGCATGGCTCACCACAAGGTCGTCGCGGTGGATCATCGCCGAACGCGCCTCGTAGCCGAGCACGGTTTCGATCTCGGTCGTCTTCAGCCCAGCGATCCTTACGGCATCGGCGGCATCATAGGCAACCAGCCCGCGCGCTATCTCGCGGCCCTCGGGCGACAGGATCGCCACCGTGTCGCCACGCGCAAAATTGCCGCTGACCAATTTGACGCCGGCCGGCAGCAGCGACTTGCCGGAGAGCAGCGCGCCGATGGCGCCGGCATCGACGGTCAGCCGGCCAGCCGGTTCGAGCTGCCCGGCGATCCAGGTCTTGTAACCTTTGACCGGGCTGCTGCTCGGCCGGAAGAAGGTGGCGCGCTCGCCGCGCTCGATTGCCAGCAGCGGCGACAGCCGCGTGCCTGATGTGATGATCATGGCGGTGCCGGCGGCGGTTGCAATCTTGCCGGCATCGAGCTTGGTGCGCATGCCGCCGCGCGACAATTCCGAAGCGGCGGCACCCGCCATCGCCTCGATGTCGGGGGTGATGCGGTCGACGATCGGAATGAACCGAGCGTGCGGGTCACGCGCAGGCGGTGCCGTGTAGAGCCCGTCAATGTCGGAGAGCAGCACCAAAAGGTCGGCGCCCATCATGGTGGCGACGCGCGCCGCCAGCCGGTCGTTATCGCCATAACGGATTTCGGAGGTGGCCACCGTATCGTTCTCGTTGATGACCGGCACCGCCTTCATCTTGAGCAGCGTCGAGATCGTCGCCCGCGCGTTGAGATAACGGCGGCGCTCTTCCGTGTCGCCGAGCGTCAACAGGATCTGGCCCGATTTCAAACCATTCTTGCCGAGCGCATCCGACCAGGCGCCGGCCAAGGCGATCTGCCCGACGGCGGCCGCCGCCTGGCTCTCCTCGAGCTTCAGCGCCCGCTTGCCGAGGCCGAGGATGGTGCGGCCAAGTGCAATCGCACCGGAAGACACAACGAGAATTTCGGCGCCGCCATTGGCCAGCACGGCGATGTCGTCGGCAAGCGAGGCCAGCCAGTCGCGCTTCAGGCCCGTCGTGCGGTCGACAAGCAGCGCCGAGCCGATCTTGACGGCAATGCGCCGATAATTTTTCAGCGATTGCGCGGCCATGGCTATGCGTTCCAGCGCGTCTCGACCGGCGCAGCGACAGCTTCGCGCGCCTCCGCCACCACAGCCATCAGCGCGCGCAACACCGCCTCGACGCCCTCGCCGGTGACCGCCGAAAGCAGCATCGGCGCGCGGCCGGCGGCGCGTTTCAGCGAGGCGGCCTTCTTTTTGCGTACGTCGGCATCGAGTATGTCGACCTGCGAAAGAGCGACGATCTCGACCTTGTCGGTCAGCCCGTTGCCATAGGCGTCGAGTTCGGCGCGCACGGTCTTGTAGGCCTTGCCCGGATTTTCTTCCTGCGCCGAGACGAGGTGCAGAAGGACGCGCGTGCGTTCGACATGGCCGAGAAAGCGGTCACCGATGCCGACGCCTTCATGCGCGCCTTCGATCAGGCCGGGAATGTCGGCAATGACGAATTCGCGCCCGTCGATGCGGGCCACGCCAAGGCCCGGATGCAGCGTGGTGAAGGGATAGTCGGCGATCTTCGGCTTGGCCGCGGTGACGGCCGCCAGGAAGGTCGACTTGCCGGCATTGGGCAGCCCGACCAGGCCGGCATCGGCGATCAGCTTCAGCCTGAGCCAGATATTGAGCTCTTCGCCCGGCAGTCCGGGGTTGGCGCGGCGCGGCGCCTGGTTGGTCGAGGTCTTGAAATGCTGGTTGCCGAAGCCGCCATTGCCGCCCTTGGCCAACAGGAAGCGCTGGCCGACGACCGTCAGATCGCAGATCAGCGTCTCATTGTCCTCGGCAAAGACCTGTGTTCCGGCCGGCACTTTCAGCGTCACGTCGGCACCCTTGGCGCCGGTCATGTTGCGGCCCATGCCGTGCGTCCCGGTCTTGGCCTTGAAATGCTGCTGGTAGCGATAGTCGATCAGCGTGTTTAGTCCGTCGACCGCCTCCACCCAGACATCGCCGCCGCGGCCGCCGTCGCCGCCGTCCGGGCCGCCGAACTCGATGAACTTTTCGCGCCGGAACGACACCGAACCGGCGCCGCCGTCGCCGGAGCGGATGTAGACCTTGGCTTGATCGAGAAATTTCATCGGATTGTATGGTTTCTGCTATTGGCTTTGCGGGATTGCTCTAAAGCAAGGCGGGTCGAAGGGCGAGGGCCGTTTTTGCTACTGTAACGTCGCGCGTATCTCTGGACGCGTAGCATTTGGTTGACCCTTGCCGAAAATCGATCTTCGGCTTTCCAAGCGCGAGATGTCGGAATGAAGCTGGTAACTTACAATATCCACTACGGCATCGGCCTCGACGGCCGCTATGATGTCGGTCGCATCGCCGATGCGGTGCGCGGCGCCGACGTGATCGCGCTGCAGGAGGTCACCCGCGCCAACCCGAAGAATGGCGGCCGCGACATGGTGGCCGAGCTCGGCGAGGCGCTGCCCGACTATTTTGCCGTCTACGGCAGCAATTTCGAAGCCGACGCCGGATCGCGCCTGGAGAACGGCCGCGCCATCACGACCACCTTCCAGCTCGGCAACATGGTGCTGTCGAGAACGCCGATCCATCTGTCGCGCAATCTCCTTTTGCCGCGCAGCCGCAGTTTCGAGGCGATGAACTTCCAGCGCGGCGCGCTGGAGGCGCTGATCGAAACGCCGCTTGGCTTCGTCCGCTTCTATTCCACTCATCTCGACCATCGCAGCCCGGTCGAACGCCTGAGCCAGATCCGCTTTCTGCGCGAACGCCTGTTGAACTACCCGCTCGAGGGCGGTGGGCTCTCCGGCGTCGCCGAGATCGGCTTACCGGACTTGCCTTGTCCCGAAGCCTTCGTCGTCATGGGCGACTTCAACATGCTCGCCGGATCGCCGGAACACGTCGAACTCGCCGGCCAGCCTGACCATGAATTCGGCATGCCGGTGACCGCCGACCTCGCCGTCGATGCCGCCGCGCGCCTCGGCGCGGCCGGCGCCGATCTCGTCACCTGGGTCGACCCCAAGCGGCCGGGCGATGCCAGCCGCCACAAGCGCATCGACTACATCTTCACCAGCGCCTCGCTTACCAAATCGCTGAGGCGCCTGTGGGTCGACCGGCAAGCGGCCGGTTCGGATCACTTGCCGGTCTGGGTCGAGATGGCGTGAGCCGCATCCATCAAAAATGCACCCAATTCCTGAGGCTGGTCCAGGTCTTGCGATCGAGGCGGTAGCGCTCGACCGGCACCTGGCCGGCAACGATCGAATTCAGCATGCCCTGGCCGGCATACTGGAAGCCGCATTTGTGGATGACCCGGCGCGAGGCCGGATTGATCACCCGCGTCGAGGCGTGCAGCACCTGGATCGTGGTTCTCTGGAAGGCAAGGTCGACCAGTGCGTGCGCTGCCTCCGTCGCGTAGCCGCGTTTCCAGTACGGCTCGCCGATCCAATAGCCGAGCTCCAGCCCGCGATCCGTGGTGTTGAGCCCGGCACAGCCGACGAAGGTCTCGGTGCCGGCCAGCGTCAACGCATAGGCGATTCCGGCCCGGCGCGATGCCGTCATAGCCAGGAAAGCGCGTGCCTCGGCCTCGCCATAGGGATGCGGCATGCGGGCCAGCATTTCCGCGACATGGCGGTTATCGGCGAGCGCCACCAATTGCTCGATGTCGCTTTCACGCGGGGTCCGCATGACCAGCCGCTCGGTGACCAGGACCGGGCAATCTATCGCGTAACTTTCGTCGTCTGTCGCTTCCGCTTCGGCAACCATGTCAGTCCTCCAGGCAAGAAAAAGGGGAGATGGAAACCCATCTCCCCTGATCCATTTCCTGGCTTGGCCAGACACCGGTCCCGAGATGGGTGCCGGTGTTCTCTTGCGGAACCGGCTACTCCGCTGCCTTCGTCATCGGGTTCACCGATACGTAGGTTCGGCCATTGGCTTTTTTGTTGAAGGTGACTGCGCCAGCTTCCAGCGCAAACAGCGTGTGGTCCGTGCCAATGCCGACATTGGTGCCGGGATGCCACGTCGTGCCACGCTGACGAATGATGATGTTGCCCGGAATCACGGCTTCGCCGCCGAACTTCTTCACGCCGAGCCGCTTGGAATGGGAGTCGCGACCATTGCGCGATGATCCGCCAGCTTTCTTGTGTGCCATCTAACTACTCCGATGCGCCGCGAGGCGCCTAAAAGGTCTTATGAACGCGTTCGCGTTCCGTTTCAAGTCCGATCCGGCGACGATTGCGCCGGTTCGTTCTACTTCTTCGCCAATTCCTTTGCCTGCTCGCGCCAGTCCTTGATCTGGTCGGCGCTGAACGGCATGTGCTCGTCGATCTTCGCGACATCCTTGTCGGACAGCTTGGCGATCTGGGCGAAGGTGGTGATGCCCTGTTCGTTGAGCTGGCCGGCGGCAACCGGGCCGATGCCCTTGATCACCGTCAGATCGTCCGGCTCGCCCTTCGGCGCCTTGAACAACGGCGCGGCGGCTTCGGCAGCCTTGTCCTCGGTCGTCTCGGCCTTGGCTTCCTTCTTCGGCGGAGCCTCTGCCTTGGCTGCGGCCTTCGGCTCAGCTTCAGCCTTCGCCTCGGTCTTGGCGGCAACCTCTGCCTTCGCTTCGGTCTTGGCGGCGGCCTTCTTCGCCGGCTTGGCGCCACCCAGCAGGATCTCGGCGATCCTGACGGTGGTCAAAAGCTGGCGATGGCCGATCTTGCGGCGCGAATTCTGCCGACGACGCTTCTTGAAGGCGATGACGGTGCGGTTCTTGCCTTGCTCGACGACTTCGGCGGTGACCATCGCACCATCGACGAACGGCGCGCCGAACGTGACGTTCTCGCCTTCGCCATGCGCGAGCACATTGCCGATTTCGACGATATCGCCGACATTGGCTTCGAGTTTTTCGATCTTCAGGAGATCGTTGGCGGCAACGCGATACTGCTTGCCGCCCGTTTTGATGACTGCGAACATTTTTTGCCTTTCGCTGTTCGGTCGGCCTTGATGAACCGCCTCAGGCGGTTCGGCCGTCTTTTTGTCAGTCTGCGGGTTCAAAAAACAAGCGGCGCGGAATATCCCTCCACGCCGATTGCGCGCTGTCCCTAACCGAAGGTTCGGCTTGAGTCAAGGCAAGCGCCGCGGGCAAGCTGCGAATGGGCTGAGCCCAGTCCGGCAAACATGGAACATCGGGCACCGCAGCTTTGAACGCAGCACGGACGGGAACCTGCGGCGCCGGGGCAGATTGGCCCTTGTAACCTGCCTGTCCAGCCGTTATCTAGTGCGCCGCGCCGGCAACGGCGGACCATGACCGCGGAGAGGTGGCAGAGTGGTCGAATGCACCGCACTCGAAATGCGGCATGGGTGCAAGCCCATCGGGGGTTCGAATCCCTCCCTCTCCGCCAGTGATACTAACTTCATTTTTTGATTTGGCCTGCCGAACTCAGCCATAAATGCTCGTGAAGCCGCGGAGCTCAATTGCAGCCCGGCGTTAACCCTTGGCCCGCTAGGTCGTTGACCAAGCAACCGAGCGGTGTTGCGGAAGGTTGTCGGTTCGCAATGTGGGTCAAGCGAGCGTCAGCTGGATCGTGTATTTGGTGATCGACCCGTCGCGAACCTACCCACGACCTCATCGAGCACATGGAACGGAGCAAGAAACCACTTTCGTGGTCGCATTGGATGGTGGCTGGGTTCCGTCGCGAGCAGTTGCTGATCAACGCGGTGACTTGTGTCTGGGTCGGCAAGTTCACCAAAAATCACCGAGCGATGCACTAACTGCTGGAGTGCGCCCCGCCTTCGACGTATAAATGGCGCTACATTCCGGGAGGAAGAGCCATGAATGCAGTGCCTCAATGGTGGCTTGCAGGCGACTGGTTCGACATCTGCAGCTGCGATATCCCTTGCCCTTGCGAGTTCGCCCAGCGGCCGACCGGCAATCACTGCCAGGGCGTGCTCGCCTGGCATGTACGCGAGGGTCAGTATGGCGACGTGAAGCTCGACGGCCTGTCGCTGGTGGCGCTCGGCGAGTTCGAAGGCAATCTATGGGCCGGCGAGGCAAAGGCTGTGATGGGCATGTACCTCGACGAGAAGGCGAACGAGCGGCAACGTGAAGCCCTGCAGGCGATCTTCGGCGGGCAGGCTGGCGGCTGGCCGGCGGGTTTTGCCGCCAACATCGGCGAGATGCGTGGCATGGAGTTCGTGCCGATCACTTTCGAGGTGGCGGGCGACCTTGCCACCTGGCGGGTCGAGATTCCTGGCCTCGTCGTCGGGCATGCGGAAGCGCTTTCAGGTCCCACAACACCACCCGGCAAGCGGGTGCAGACGATCAACCCGCCGGGCTCGGAGGTCGGCCCGGGCCAGGTTGCCACCTGGGGGCGTTCGGTCGAGGTGAGCACCAAAGGCTTCGGGCTCGACTGGACGGGCACGGCGCGCTCGAGCAAACACATTCCGTTCGACTGGACCGGCCCGAACTAGGACGTGCCGATGCCTGACGCGTTCCCCGGGAAATCGTCGCGGCTCCGGAATTTGCGTGGCATGCCGCTCGGTGTTCTCGCATCGCTCGTCGTGCTAACAGCGGCGGCGTGGGCGCTGACCCTCAGCATGGATATGCCTATGGGCATTGCGGTGCGCGGCGGGATGGAGGGTATGGAAGGCATGGCCGGCATGGCGATGGCAGGAATTGCCGCCGACGGCTGGTCACTTGCCGGCGCCGCCGCCTTTCTTGCTGTATGGACGGTGATGATGGCTGCCATGATGCTGCCGGCGGCCGCGCCCATGATCTTTATGTTCGCGGCGGCGCAGGCCAGGCGCGAACAGCACGTTGCCATCCCGACGTGGATATTCGTCGCGGGTTACATGCTCGTCTGGGCGGCGGCGGGCCTTCTCGTGTATGTCCTGGTCCAGTTCGGAAGCGAGTTTGCGACCAGCCTCGATCCGCCTCAGCGTTCGAAATGGGCGCCGCTCGCGCTCGGTATCACGCTTGGCGTCGCCGGACTCTACCAATTCACGACCCTCAAGCACATTTGCCTCAGCCATTGCCGTTCGCCGCTCGCTTTCGTTGCGCAGCATTGGCGCGACGGGCGGGTTGGCGCACTCGAGATGGGGCTGCGGCACGGGCTCTATTGCTTTGGTTGCTGCTGGGCGCTGTTTGCCGTGCTGGTCGCGGTGGGCATCATGAGCGTCGCCTGGATGCTGCTGTTGACGCTGGTCGTCTTCGTCGAGAAGCTGCTGCAGCGCGGCCGCCGCTTCGAAGTTGCTTTGGGCATTGCGCTGATGGCCCTCGGGATCGCTGTATCGTTCGGCGCGATCGAGATGCCTTGGATGAGCGGCTAGCCCCCAGCCGGGTGGTGAAATTCCAAACATATCGGTCCTTAAGGATAAGGGCGGGTCGTTGTGTTTGGCGAACCGATACTAGCAGCTGGCAGCCCTCTGATCGGGTCGGTGATGGCTCAAGATGGCAGACTATGCAGCCTTCCGCCGCAATTGGCTCACACTCAGCCACACCGCCGAAACCAGGAAGTAGAGGGCGCCTACTGCGGCATAGCCGGCCACGTTGGTGATGGATGGCGGCATCGGCATCCGCGCCTGCGCGATGAAAAACGTGCCTGCCAGTGCTGATTGCCCTCCGCTCAGGATCATCGCCCACTGCGCGCCAGAGCTCTTCCAACGGCGGACCGCGGTGCCGAGTTGAAGCAGGCCAGACAGGATCGCCCATAGGCCGAACACCCCGAGCACCCAATTCATGCTCATCTTCAGCGCAACAACGACCGCGAGCGTTGTCGCCACACTGACCACGACGTTTATGGTCTGGGTGCGATTCTGTCCCAATCCTCCGCTGCGCGATGCGTCGACAAAATTGGCGAGGGCATCCCATGCAGGATAAGCCACGAGCAAAACCGCCGCCGCCACCCCGGAATTCTGTCCCACTGTCAAGGCAGCCGCCACCCAGACAGCCGAGACCGCCGTCCGTGCGAAGTAATAGAGCTTGAGCCATTGTTCCTGGCTGGCGCGGGAAAGATCGCTATTGTGAACCGTCATTGGATGTCCTTTCGACTAGTAGGGCTCTCGACGAACGTCGCAGAGCCGTTACGGCTATGGTTAGTTGAGATCTTAGGATTGTATCTGGAGGGAACGCGGAGCGAGCCGCTCCAGGAGCGGGCGTGTCACGACGGCGAATATCTTCGGATCGCCATAGGCCCGTGCCGAAAGCATCGCGCCGTGGACAGTCGCCATGAACGCTTCAGCCTCGGCACGAGGGGTACCCATCAGTTGGAATCGGCCGAGTCGCGCACCGCGCTCCAGCACGGATGTCAGCCAAGCCGACAGGGAGCGGAAATGCGCCCGGACCTCAAGGCCAACTTCCTCGGGCAGCACGGGGAGTTCGCTTGCCAACAGCGCGCAGATACAAAACGGAGCGCTGGCATCCGCGATGCAGACTTCCCAATAGCCAGCGTAGTCCTGAAGCTGTTCGAGCGGATCGGAGACCTGAAGTTCGAGATTCGCCATCCCCGCTTCAGCTTCTTCCCGATACCGCGCAACCAGCGTTCGGACCAGATCGACCTTGCTTGGGAAATGGTGATGGATGCTCGCCTTACGAATCCCGACCACATCAGCGATGTCGGCATAACTGAAACCGTTGTAGCCGCCAGCGACGATCAGAGAACGCGCACAAGCCAGGATGTCGTCGGAGGTAGTAGACGCGTTGCCCATGCCCTTACCTACCTTCTGGTAGGATGGCAGTCAAGCCCTCTTGCAACGCAACGACCAAAGAGAGAGCAGTAGCGTGGAATTGGGTGGCTATGGCGTAGACGTTATTCGATGTTCCTTGTGTCTCGGCCGCCATCAATTCAAAAAAGCGTCCGGTGTTTGTCGATCGAAGTAGCCGTCCCACTTCGACGAGAAGGCAACACCCTCCGGCCGACCGGACCACGGCTAATCGCCGCGCGGATCTGGGCGTTTGCACCGACCGCGCTATCTCCCCATCGTTAGCCTTGCTCTATCGCTGGTTGAGATCGGGAGGTTTCCATGGATCGGCGACTATTTTTGACAGGAATGTTTGGCATTGCCGGGGCCGCGGCCCTTGCAAGCACAGTTCGGCCAATCAACGCAGTGGCCGGCGTTCCAACTGCCAGAAGCGGCATTCTCGATGAACTCGAGGCGCCGGATGTCGAGACCTTCGATGACGACGAAACTCAAGCAGAGTTGCAACCAGTCTATCATCGCCGGTGGCACCGGCCGCGTCGGCGCCGCCGGCGCGCTTGGAGAAGGGTCTGTCGCGTTTACTGGCGAAACGGCTATCGGCGCAGGCGGTGCTTCCGCAGGCGCGTCTGGGTCTGGTTTCGATTCTAGCAATTGGCCGGCTTGAACCCTGGCCATCGCGGCCGGGGTTTTCGCCTCAGGCGACCGTTAGTGCCCTTAGAGAGTTTGTCTGACGGCGCCGGAGGAGGCTGACGGTGTTTGCAGGTTTCAGAGCCACCAGCTTGCGACTGGACGATACGACCATTTTCGCAAGGGTCGGTGGCACCGGTCCGCCGCTGCTGCTTCTTCACGGTTTTCCAGAGACGCATCTGATGTGGAGGGATATCGCCGCAGCCTTGGCGCCCCGCTTCACGGTGGTCGCCGCCGACCTTCGAGGCTATGGCCAAAGCGGCTGCCCGGTTTCCTCTGCCGATCATAGCCAATACGCCAAGCGCGCCATGGCCGGCGATATGGTTCAAGCCATGAAGCAACTGGGGTTTGAGCGATTCATGGTTGCCGGACATGATCGCGGCGGGCGGGTTGCCTATCGCCTTGCGCTCGACCATCCGGACAAAGTCCTCAAAATCGCCGTCTTCGACATCATCCCCACCGCCGCAACATGGGATCGGGCGGATGCCAGACTGGCGCTCGGCTTCTGGCCCTGGAGCCTGCTTGCCCAGCCGGAGCCCCTGCCGGAACGTCTGATTGGCGCGGCTCCCGATGCCGTCGTCGACGATGCAATAACGCAATGGGGATCGTCGACGAAAATGGTCTCCAAAGAGGTCAGGGACGCCTATGTTGATGCGCTTCGCGATCCCGCGCATATTCATGCGATATGCGAAGAGTATCGCGCCGCTGCGACGATCGATCGTGAACATGACGCGCTGGACCACGCAAACGGTCGTCGCATCGAGTGCCCGCTAATGGCGCTATGGAGTGGCGAAGGCGCCCTGGAGAACTGGTATGCGCAAGAAGGCGGGCCGCTGGCTATCTGGAGGAAATGGGCTGACAGAGTGGAAGGACGCGCTGTCCAAGGCGGGCACTTTTTCCCAGAAGAGCACCCCGACACGATAGCAGCGGTTCTCTCGGAATTCTTCGAGGACAAATAGGACGGTCAGGACAGAGGGTTGTAGAGGTCACATGCTTCAGTTACGCGGAACCTCGGGAGTGCTTCGCGGCCCGAGGTCGAGAATCCTCCGATATTCGTCTGTCCGGCATCAACGTGCTTGATAAGAGAATGAAGCCGATCTCCACGGCCACGCCTGTGATATGCAGCCTGATGTTTGTCGGAAGTTGTGCATCGCCTTTGCCTGCATCCTTTGATGCTGCGAAATACGACAAGATGAGTTGCGTCGAGCTCAACGTGGCGATCGGCACGGTCGCTGACGAGATGTCGGCAACAGCCATCGCTCGCGGCAAAGTCGTCCACACCAACATTCCGGACTGGCTGTGGGGAGGGCAGCGTGTCGCCTCGACCGTCGCTGCCCGCCAAAGCGCGAAGATCGAGCGCTTGCGGCAGCAGGAGGCTGCGATTGCAGCGGCGAGACGAAGCAGGTGCTGATTGCGTCGCTGGAGTGGGTCTTCAACCCGAGAGACCGGACTGATGCGCAGCGATCGCGCCGAGGAATATCTCGCCGAAATCCTTGAGCTTGGCGGCGCCGACGCCGTTGACCGCGGCGAAGGCGTCCAGATCACGCGGGCAGCGTTCAGCCATATCGATCAGCGTACGATCCGAAAAGATCACGAAGGCCGGCACTTGGCGTTCCCGGGCAAGACGCAGCCGTACCGCCTTGAGCGCGGCCAGCAGCGCCGAATCCAGACCTTCCATGCCTGCTGCGGTATCCACAGGACGTATCTTGCCTCGCGATGACTGGCGCGCGTCCACGCGATACCGGAATGAAGCCTCGCCCCGGGCGAGTTCACGGCCTTTCTCGGCGACGGCGAGGCCGCCATGGCCGGCTGAGTCCAATGTCAGGAACCCTCCCGCGACGAGTTGGCGAAGCAGCGACAGCAAGAGACTCTTCTTATGCGCCACACCGGTGCCGAAGCTGGCAAGCCTGTGGTGGTTCCTGGCCAGGACCTTCTCGGTCTCATGGCCGAGCAGGACATCGACAACGTGGGCAGCGCCAAAGCGCTCGCCGGTCTGTGTGATCGCTGCCAGGATGATCCGCGCCTCGGCGTCGCCATCCGCATGCGGCGCCTGGTCGAGGCAGTTGTCGCAATTGCCGCAAGGCGAAGCACTTTCGCCGAAATAGCCAAGCAGGATCTGGCGGCGGCACTGCGCCGTCTCGCAATAGCCGATCAACGTATCGAGCCGGCCATGCGCGCGCCTCTTGTGCTCCGCCGGTGCGCCCTCGTCGTCGATGAAAAGCCGGCGCATACGGATGTCGCCGAGACCGAAGAGCATATGCGCCTCGGCCGCCCGCCCGTCGCGGCCCGCCCGCCCGATTTCCTGATAGTAGGCTTCCAAGCTGCCCGGCAGGTCGGTGTGGAAGACATAGGCGACGTCCGGCTTGTCGATCCCCATGCCGAAGGCGATGGTCGCCACCATCACCACCCCGGACAAGGTCATGAAAGCGTTTTGATTCGCTTCACGCGCGTCCTTGCTCATGCCGGCATGATAGGCGAGCGCGCGTACGCCGTTCCGCTCGAGGAACGCCGCCATCTCTTCGGTCTTTTTGCGCGACAGGCAATAGACGATCCCGCTTCGGCCGGCATGGCGCTGCACGAAATTCAGCAATTGGCGCTTGCTGTCCTGCTTGGGCTCGATGCTTAGCTTGATGTTCGGTCGGTCGAAGCCGAGCACCACGGTATCGACGCGCCCGTCGAACAGTTGCGCGGCAATGTCGGTGCGCGTCGTCTCGTCCGCAGTCGCCGTCAGCGCAATGATCGGCACATCGGGGAAGATGCCGCGCAGCCGCGACAATTCTTCGTATTCGCGCCGGAACGCCGGTCCCCATTGCGAGATGCAATGTGCCTCGTCGATGGCGATCAGCCGGACATCGAGCTTGGTCAACGCCTCGAGCATCCGCGGGGTCATCAGCCGCTCCGGCGCAAGATAGAGCAGCCGTGTCTGCCCTGCCGCGACGCGGCGCCATGCAGCGACATTGGCATCGCGATCGAGCGAGGAATTGATCGTATCGGCCGCCACACCGGCAAGGCGCAATGCGGCGACCTGGTCCTGCATCAGCGCTACCAGCGGCGAAACGACAATGGTGAGCCCGCCCAGCACCAGCGCCGGGACCTGGTAGCAGAGCGATTTGCCCGCACCCGTCGGCATGACGGCCAGTACATGATGCCCGGCCAGCAGCGCCTCCATCACGGCCGCCTGGCCGAGACGAAAATCATCGAAGCCGAAGACATCCTTCAGGACGCGCCGCTTGGAATCCTCTGCCGGCATGCTCGCCGCAATCTGCATTACAGAACTTTCGCGGATACGACCTGCCGAAATTCCCCGGCGAATCGCCGGGTGATTGCCTGGACAGCAGATTCGAACATTTATCGACCCCTCTGGTCCTGTCCTCGGCACCGCCTGAAGCGAACTTCTCTCTCATTGGCCGATATCAGACCGTCGTTCCAGCCCCTATTCGCCTTGGCTGTGAATATCGCGCCGCCTCGGAGCGGTTAATCCTATCTTCACCATCATTCGGCAGGTTCAGGTTCTGCGGTGATGTTTTGAGTACCGCGGCGCCACAAGCGCCCAGGCAACACGCCCGCGTCTCTCCGGAGGCGCGGGTTTTTCGTTCCGAGAACTGACAGCCTGATCTTCGGGCCCGCAGCTCAGTCGAGGAAATCGGCGCGGGGCGGCGTAAAGTTGTCGACCAGTCGTCCCGCCTCCAGTGCCTTGACGCCATGGACCAGGTTGGAAGGAACGATGAAGCTGCTTCCGGTTTCCAAGATCTCGGTCCTGCCGTCGATGGTGACCTCGAAGCGGCCTTCGGCGACGTAGCTCGCCTGGACATGCGGATGCGAATGCAGCGCGCCGACGCCGCCCTTGTCGAAGGCGAACTCGACCATCATCAGTTCGTCCGTGTGCAGGAGCACGCGCCTGCGGTTGCCATCCGGCGTCGGCGTCCACGCACCCTCGCCGGCATGCGAGAAGATCTTGGTTCCGGTCATCGCCAAACTCTCATCTTTTGTTGTTCATCGCGCCAGCCAGCCACCGTCCACCGGCATCACCGCGCCGTGCATATAGTTCGACGCCGGCGCCAGCAGGAAGACGGCTGCGTCGCCGATGTCTTCCGGCGCGCCCCAGCGCCCGGCCGGAATGCGCGCCAGGATCGAAGCGCTGCGGTCGGGATCGGCACGCAGCGCCTCGGTGTTGTTGGTCTCGATATAGCCTGGCGCAATGCCGTTGACGTTGATGCCCTTTGCCGCCCATTCGCAGGCGAGCAGTCGGGTGATGCCGAGCACGCCATGTTTGGAGGCGGTGTAGGAGGCGACGCGGATGCCACCCTGAAAACTCAGCACCGAAGCGATGTTGACGATCTTGCCACGCCGTCCCGGGTCGGCAAGCACGCGCCTGGCAAAACTCTGGCTGAGGAAGAACACCGTCTTGAGGTTGACGCCGATGACGTCGTCCCAGTCGGCTTCGGTCAAGTCGACCGCATCGGCACGCCGGATGATGCCGGCATTGTTGACCAGGCCGTCGAGCGGCCCCGTATCGTCCCAGACGCGGTCAAGCATCGCCTGGGCGGCGGCATCATCGCCAAGGTCGCAGCGGACCGCCTCGAAGCGTCCGCCGGCCGCCGCAATCTTCTCCGCCGTCTCGTCCATCGCCGAGCGACCGACGCCGACGACCGCGCCGCCGGCACGCGCGATCGACACGGCGATGCCCTGGCCGATGCCGGTATTGGCGCCGGTGACGAGGATACGCTTGCCGGCAAGGCTGAAGGCCGAGAGGTCGCTCACTTGAGCTCCTCCATCGCCACCAGGTCGACATCGGTATAGTCGACATTGTCGCCGGCCATCGCCCAGATGAAGGCGTAGTTCGAGGTGCCGGCGCCCGAATGGATCGACCATCCCGGCGACAGCACCGCCTCCTCGTTGCGCACGACGAGATGACGCGTTTCGTCCGGTTCGCCCATGAAGTGAAACACCCGCGCCGTCTCCGGCAGGTCGAAATAGAGATAGGCCTCCATGCGCCGGTCATGCACATGGCACGGCATGGTGTTCCAGACCGAACCGGGGGCAAGCTGGGTCATGCCGACGACCAGCTGACAGGTCTTCACGCCGTCGGCATGGATGAACTGAAAGATCGAGCGCTCGTTGGAGGTCGCCTGGCTGCCGAGATCGAGCCGCTTGGCATCGCCGATGCGGATCAGCCGGTTGGGATGGCTCTGATGCGCCGGCGCGCTTAGCAGGTAGAACTTAGCCGGCTCAGCCGGATTGGTCGCAGCGAACGACACCTCATCGGTGCCCATGCCTAGATAGAGCATGTCGCGCGCCTGCAGCTCGTAGGATTGGCCGCTGGCTTTCACGACGCCTGCACCGGCGATGTTGACGATGATCATCTCGCGGCGGTCGAGAAAATTCTTGGTCCCGGTTGGCTTGATCGCCTGCAGCGGCAGCGGCGCGCCGGCGGGCATGGCACCGCCGACGATCATGCGGTCGTAATGGGTGTAGGTCAGGCTGATACGGCCGGGCTGGAACAAGTCCTCGATCAGAAAATTGTGACGCAGTTCGTCCGTGCCCATCGCCGCGGCAGAAACAGGATCGATGGCAAAGCGCGAGGTGAAATCCGTATGATTGTCAGTGTGATTCATTGCTGTCCCATGGAGCTGCCTCAATTGCTTATTCAGTTGCCGCGGCCTTGACCGAGTCGGCATAAAACACCTGACGCGCGTGCAGGCGTTCGCGATAGCGCTGCTGGCTGGCACCGAGATGCGCGCGCATCGCCTCCCGTGCCGCCTCGGCATCGCCTGCCGAGATGGCATTAAGGATCATCAGGTGTTCGCGCTGCAGGCCGCGCTGGTAGGCGTCGGACTGCGCGAATTCGGTCGACCAGGGCGAGGTCACATCGCAAGGGATGGCGCGCCGGCCGAGCACATCGAGCATCTCGACATAGAACGGATTGTTGGTGGCGCTGGCGATTGCGCGGTGGAAGGCGAGGTCGGCCGGTCCCGTCGGCTCGCTGTTGAGGAGCAGCCGTTCGAACTCGAAGAAGGCTTCCTGGATCGCCGCTTCCTGTGCGGCGTTATGGCGGAGGGCGGCGAGCCCGGCGGATTCGATCTCGATCGCCAACCTGACTTCGAGCACGTTGAGGGCAATTGAATCCTTGCTGCCCATCTCCGCTGCCAGAGCCCCGAACGCTGTCGAGATATGCTCGGTGACAAAGACGCCGGCGCCTTGGCGCGGCTCGACCAGGCCGTCCGCGGCAAGCTTGGCCAGCGCCTCGCGTATCACGGTGCGGCTGACCCCGAAGGTTTCAGTCAACTGGCCCTCGGTCGGCAGCTTTTGCCCAGGCTGGATCTCGCCCGCCTGCAACTGCTTGCGGATCGCGGCGACGACGGTTTCCGAAAGCTTCGGTCTTCGTTCGACGCGGAGCCCGACTGCGGTGTCCGATGCCATGTCGCAACCCCTATTTGAAGACGCTCGGCAGCCATAGCGAAATGGCTGGAATGTAAGTGACGAGCGCCAGCACCACGAGGCCTGCGCCATAGAACGGCCAGATCGAGCGCATCGATTCCCAGACGGATATCTTGCCCACTGCGCACGCCACGAACTGCACTGCGCCCACCGGCGGCGTGTTCAGCCCGATGCCGAAATTGAGGATCATGATGACGCCGAAATGCACCGGATCGACGCCGTAGGCCTGCGCCACGGGCAGGAAGATCGGCGTGCAAATGATGATCGTCGGCCCCATGTCCATGAACGTGCCGAGGAACAGCATCAAGAGGTTGAGCAGCAGAAGCACGACCAGCGGATCGTCCGAGATCGCGTTCATGGAGGCTATCAGCGCTGCCGGTACTTTCAGGAAGGCCATCAGCCACGAGAATGCCGCCGCCATGCCGATGATAAGCAGCACCATGGCCGTGGTGCGCACGGCGCCATGGGTGGCATGAACGAACCCTTCCCAGGTCATCTGCCGGTAAACGAAGACGGTCACGAGCAGCGCATAGATGACGGCGATACAGGAACTCTCGGTGGCCGTGAAGACGCCCGATCGTACGCCGCCGAAGATGATCGCGATCAGCAGCAGGCCGGGCACCGCGACGGCGAAAAGATGCGCGACCGCGGTGAAGCCCGGAAACGGCTCGGTCGGATAGCCGCGGGAGCGCGCCACGAAATAAGCGGTGACCATCAGTGACAGGGCCAGCAGCAGGCCCGGGATGATGCCGGCCGTGAACAGATCGGCGATGGAGATCTTTCCGCCTGCCGAGATCGCGTAGATGATCATGTTGTGCGACGGCGGCAGCAGCAGCGCGATCAGCGCCGCCATCGACGTGACGTTGACGGCGTAGTCCGCTCCATATCCACGCGCCTTCATCTGCGGGATCATCAGGCCGCCCACCGCGGCTGCCTCCGCCACCGCGGAGCCCGAAATGCCGCCGAATAGTGTAGCGGTCGCGATGTTGACCTGCCCGAGGCCGCCGCGCAAATGGCCGACGAGCGAGCCGGCGAAGGCAACGATCTTGCTGGCGATGCCGCCGCGCACCATCAAGTCGCCGGCGTAGATGAAAAACGGAATGGCCAGCAGCGAAAAGACGCTCATGCCGGAATTCAGGCGCTGGAAGACGATCAGCGGCGGCAGGCCCATATAGAGGACGGTGGCCAGGCTTGCGACGCCGAGGCAGAAAGCGATCGGCGTGCCGATAAGCATCAGCAGGGTGAAGACGCCGAAGAGAATCCACAGTTCCATGGCGTCAGACCTTCACGTTGGCGGTGTCGAGTTCGGCTGCGACTTCGGCCGGCGGCAATTCATCGAGGGCATCGTCGATCGGCGCGCCGGAGAGGCGAAGCACGATGCGCTCCAGCGTGAAGAGCACGATGAGCGCGCCTCCCGCGACAAGCGGGACATAGTCCCAGCCCCCCGATATGCCGAGTGACGGCAAGACAGAGCCCCAGGTCAATGCGACCAGCTGGCTGCCATACCAGATCATGCCGATGCCGAAGGCGAGCGCGACGAGGTCCGAAATCATCCGCAGCCAGCGCTTGCCGCCTTTTGGCAGCACGTAGAGCAGGACGTCGAAGCCGAGATGATAGTTCTCGCGCACGCCGACGGCAGCGCCGAGGAAAATGAACCAGCTCATCAGCATCACCGAGCCCGGCTCGGTCCAGCTCGGCGAACGATTCAGAACATAGCGGCCGAACACTTGCCAGGCGACGAAGGCGGTCATCAGCACCAGCCCGATGCCGGCGATCGACAGCGCCGCCGTGCTGACGCGCGACATCACTTGCGCGACGCCGGACAGGAGCGGTCTTGGTTTTAGGCTGGAAGTCACCGGTTTTCTCCGCAAGAGGACGGCGGCGCGGGATGTCCGCGCCGCCGCTTGATCACTGCACGGCCTTGATGGCTTCGACCATGGCCTTCAGCTTGTCGTCCTTGACGTGCTTCTCGTAGACCGGGCCCATCGCGTCGATGAAGGGCTGCTTATCCGGCGTCGTGATCTGCGAACCGGCCGCCTCGACCTTGGCGCGCGATTCCTTGACCTTGGCGGTCCACAGCTCGCGCTGCTTGGCGACGCTCTCCTTGGCGGCCGCTTTGAAGATCGCCTGGTCTTCCGGCGTCAGCTTGTCCCAGCTCGACTTCGCCATGACGAAGGCTTCCGGCACCATCGTGTGCTCGTCGAGCGAATAGTATTTGGCGACTTCCGCGTGCTTGGCGGTGTCGTAGCTCGGAAAATTGTTCTCCGCACCGTCGATCACCCCGGTCTCGATCGCCGAATACACCTCGCCATACGGCATCGGCGTCGCGTTGGCGCCGAGTGCCGCCACCATATCGACGAAGATGTCGGACTGGATGACGCGGAACTTCATGCCGGCCATGTCGGCTACAGTGTTGATCGGCTTCTTCGAATTGTAGAAGGAGCGCGAGCCGCCATCGTAAAAGGCGAGCAGCACCAGCCCGACCTGGTCGAACGCCGCCGCGATCTGGTCGCCGATCGCCCCGTCCATGACCTTGTGCATATGGTCTTCCGAACGGAAGATGTAGGGCAGCGAGGGTACGGTGGTCTCCGGGATGAGCCCGTTGAACGGCGCCATCGAGACGCGGTTGAGATCGATCACGCCGGTGCGCACCTGCTCGATCGTGTCCTTTTCCTCGCCGAGTTGCGCGGAAGGATAGAGTTCGACCACATAGCGGCCGGCCGTGCGCTCTTTCACGAGCTCGCCGAAATATTTGACCGCCTCGACCGTCGGATAGCCGTCCGGGTGTGTGTCAGACGAGCGCAGGACCGTCTGGGCGCTTGCCGTTCCGGCCAGCAGTGCGGCGGCAAGTAGCGTAGCTCCCGCCCGTCTTGAAAAATGCAGCATTGGTTTCCTCCCGTTTGAACGATGGCGGCAAGCGCCGTTAGAGCCGGTACGCCTTTTTCGCGAGCGTATAGGCAAGTTCCTGCGCCAGCTCGTGCGCCTCGTCCTCGCCGAGCCGATGCTCGGCGACGAGACGCGCCAGATATGCGCAATCGACCCGGCGCGCCACATCATGGCGGGCCGGTATGGATGGAAAGGCGCGGGTGTCGTCGTTGAAACCGACGGTGTTGTAGAAACCGGCCGTTTCGGTGGTCATCTCGCGGAATCGGCGCATGCCTTCGGGGCTGTCGTGGAACCACCAGGCCGGCCCGAGCTTCAATGCCGGGTAGACACCGGCGAGCGGCGCCAGCTCGCGCGCATAGCTGGTCTCGTCGAGGGTGAAGAGAATGATGGTGAGATCGCGCACCAGCCCGACACAGTCGAGCAGCGGCTTCAACGCCGTCACATAATCGGTGCGGGTCGGGATATCGAAGCCTTTGTCCCTGCCGAACTTGTGAAAGACAGCCGGCGAATGATTGCGCCAGGAGCCGGGATGGATCTGCAGGACCAGCCCGTCGTCACGGCTCATCTTGGCCATCTCGGTCAGCATCTGGGCGCGAAACAGCTTTCGCTCGCGCTCGTCGTTCGAGCCCCGGCGGATGCGGTTGAACAGCTCCTCGGCGGCGGCATCCGAGAGATTGGCGGTTTCGGCCGTCGGATGGCCGTGATCGGAGGAAGTCGCGCCAAAGCTCTTGAAGAAGGCGCGCCGCTGGCGATGCGCATCGAGATAGCCGGCCCAATTGCCGGTGTCGCAGCCGGTGATCTCGCCAAGCCGGTCGAGATTGGCCGAAAAGCCTTCGAAGTCGGGATCGACGATCGCATCCGGCCGATAGGCGGTGACGACGCGGCCGTCCCAGCCGCTGTCGCGGATCATCTGGTGCCATCTGAGATCGTCGAGCGCGCCTTCGGTCGTCGCGATGACCTCAATGTTGAAGCGCTCGAACAGCGCTCGCGGGCGAAAATTCTCCCACTGCAGCAGCGTCGCGATCGTGTCGTAGTGGCGGTCGGCCGTCTTGGCATTCAGCGGCTCGTCGATGCCGAACAGATGGGCAAGCACATGGTCGAACCACAGCCGGGTCGGCGTGCCGCGGAACAGGTAATAATGCTCGGCGAAGCGCCGCCAGATCGTTCTGCCGTCGGTTTCCACCGGCGAACCGTCAAGTGTCGGCACGCCAAGCTCCTCAAGCCGAACGCCCTGGCTGAACAGCATGCGGAAAATGTAGTGGTCCGGTACGATCAGCAACTGCGCCGGATCGGGAAACGCCTCGTTGAGCGCATACCAGCGGGGATCGGTGTGGCCGTGCGGGCTGACGATCGGCAGGTCCTTGACCGCGGCGTAGAGATCGCGGGCCAGCGAAAGCGGGCGCGCCTCGGCGGCAAACAGCAAGTCCGGATCCGTCAATGCGGCCACGTAAATCCTCCCAATCCGGACATCGGTAGGGTTGGAAAGAAATAATGTCAACATACAAAAAATGGGTTGTTGTATGATGACTTTTCGTCGGCCATTGCCCATTGTGCGTGACGGCAACGGGTGTTACGCCGCCTGCCAACAGTGACCCAGCAACCTCGATCAGACACGCCGCGCAATGACCAATAGACGCCTTTCCAACAGCACGCTGAAGGCACTGCCGGCTTCGGTCGCGGTTCCCCGCTACGACCGCGGCGCTATTGCGCCAGGCATCGTCCATCTCGGCGTCGGCGCGTTCCACCGCGCCCACCAGGCGGCCTATGTCGACGACTGTCTGGCGGCTGGAGAGACAGGCTGGGGCATTGTCGGCGTGTCCTTGCGCAGTCCAGACACGCGCGACGCACTGGCGCCGCAGGATGGCCTCTACACACTGGCGATCAGGAGCAGCGTCGAAGAAGAGCTGCGCGTCGTCGGTTCGATCCTGTCGCTGCTGGTGGCGCCGGAAGATCCGGCTGCGGTGCTCGCCGCTCTGACCGATCCGCTCACCCGTATCGTCACGCTGACGATCACCGAAAAGGCCTATCTGAGGGCAGCCGGCGGCGGACTGGACAATACCCACCCCGACATCGTCCATGATCTGGCTAACCCGCAAATGCCACGAACGGCGCATGGTTTCCTGACGGAGGCGCTGTCGCGCCGCCGTGCCACCGGCATCCAGCCTTTCACCGTGCTCTGCTGCGACAACCTTCCGGCCAATGGCGCCACGCTGCACCGCCTGCTGGTCGAATTCGCCGCACTGCGCGATGCCAGGCTCGCCACTTCAGGCGATGCCAGGCTCGCCGCACACATCGCCGACGGCGTCGCCTTTCCGTCGAGCATGGTCGACCGCATCGTGCCGGCGACCACCGATGCCGACCGGGCGCGTATCGCCGTCGAGCTCGGCGTCGAGGATGCCTGGCCGGTGATGACCGAGCCGTTCTGCCAATGGGTGGTCGAGGACGACTTTCCGGCGGGCAGGCCGGCCTGGGAAAAGTTCGGCGTCACCATGGTCGGCGACGTCGGGCCGTTCGAGGACATGAAGCTGCGGCTGCTCAACGGCTCGCATTCGGCAATCGCCTATCTCGGCCTGCTCAGCGGCTACGACACGGTCGACCGCGCCTTTGCCGATCCGGCGATCCGGCAATTCGTCGACGGCTTGTGGGCCGAGGCGATCCCGACGCTGCCGCCGGACGCCGGGCTCGATACGGCCGGCTACACGGCCCAGCTCGCCGAACGTTACTCGAACACGGCGCTGGCCCATCGCACGGCGCAGATCGCCAATGACGGCAGCCAGAAACTGCCACAGCGCATCGTCGCCTCGGCCGTCGAGCGGCTGAGTGCCGGTGATCCCCCAGCCCATCTGATGCTGGTGGTGGCCGCCTGGATCGCCGCTTGCGAGGCGCGCGGCAAGACCTTGCCCGAAGCCCATTTCACCGACCCGATCGACACTCGGCTTACGGCGCTCGGCAGCCGGCCGGCTGATGAAGCTGTGACAGCGATGTTCGATCTCGCCGGCTTCGCCAGGGACCATTCCCAGCGCATGACACTGATTGATCTGACGACAGCCCATCTCGAGCGCCTGCGGCGGGGCGGGCCTGCCGCTGCCTTGGCGGCGCTTGGCATAGGGAGTGAGAAGCCATGAGACAGACTTGGCGCTGGTTCGGGCCCGACGACCCGGTGACGCTTGCCCATGTCCGTCAGGCCGGCGCCGTCGGCATCGTCAGCGCGCTGCATCACCTCAATGACGGCCGCGCCTGGCCGGCGGACGAGATCGCCAGGCGCAAGGCAGAGATCCAGGCAGCAGGCCTGACCTGGGACGTGGTCGAGAGCATCGTCGTCCACGAGGACATCAAGACCCGCAGTGGCGACTGGCGCACCCTGATCGACAATTATAAGGCCTCGATCCGCGCCGTCGCTGCCGCCGGCATCAACACCATCTGCTATAATTTCATGGCGATCACCGACTGGACGCGCACCGACCTCGACTATCCGATGCCGCATGGCGGCACGGCGCTGCGCTTCGATGTCGTCGAGCTCTGCGCCTATGACGTCTTCATCCTCGAGCGAAAACGGGCGGAGGCCGATCACCCGCCGGCCCGTGTCGAGGCGGCGCGTGTGCGGCTGCAAGGCATGAGCGAAAGCGACAAGGCGAGACTGGAGCTCAACCTGATCGGCTGGGTGCCGGCGCGCGAATTCATCTTCGATCGAGCGAGCTTCCGCCGCGCCCTCGATCTCTACAAGGACGTCTCTACCGAAGGACAGCGCGAAAACCTGTTTGCCTTCCTGCGCGAGATCGTGCCGGTTGCCGAAGAGGCCGGCGTCAGGATGGCGATCCACCCCGACGATCCGCCTTTTTCGTTGTTCGGCCTGCCGCGCATCGTTTCCAGGGCAGCCGATGCCCGCGCGCTGCTCGACGCCGTCGCTTCGCCGGCTAACGGACTGACACTGTGTACCGGCTCCTACGGCGCGAGCGCGCAGAACGATCTGCCGGCAATGGCGAAGGCTTTCGCCGAGAACATCCATTTCGCCCATCTGCGCAATGTCACCAAGGAGCCCGACGGCTCCTTCCACGAAGCCGAGCACCTCGACGGCGACACCGACATGGTGGCGGTCGTGTCGGCGCTGATCGGCGAGGAGCGGCGGCGCAAGGCGGCAGGCAGGGCGGACTGGCAGATTCCGATGCGTCCGGACCATGGCCATGCCATTGTCGACGACATCGGCAAGAAGGTGAACCCCGGCTATTCCTGCATCGGCCGCCTGAAGGGCCTCGCCGAACTGCGCGGCGTCATGCGCGCCGTGGAAGCGCTGACGGTGTGAGCTATTTGCCTGACGGATCCAATACTTGCCGGGAAGAATAGTCGACGCCTTTAGAATTCCAGAACAGCCGCACGGCCTTGCCGACCAGATTTTCACTGGGAATAAACCCGACGCTGAATCGGCTGTCGGAGGAATTGTCCCGATTGTCGCCAAGTGCAAAATAGTGGCCTGCGGGCACGATCCACGAGTTCGTGTTGTCCCCGATGGATGAATCTGTCAGGTTGAGAACGGTGTAGGACACGCCCTCTGGCAAAGTTTCACGTTGAAGTTTGACTGGATCGGGGAACTCTTCGGACGAAAAAGAGCCGATATCCTCGAGCCCCACCGCTACCTCGTTGATGTAAAGCATCCCGTCGATGATCTGGATCTTTTCGCCCGGAAAGCCGACGATCCGCTGGATGTAGTTCACGCTCGGATCGGGCGGGAACTTGAATGCCACCACATCTCCCCTTTTGGGTTCCGCGCCCAATAGGCGCCCGTCAAATGAGAGCACGTTGAAGGGCACGCTGTAGCGACTGTAGCCGTATGCGGATTTGGACACGAAGAGATAGTCGCCCTCCCGCAACGTCGGCGTCATGCTGCCAGACGAGATCGAAAACGATTGGAACACCAACGAGCGGATTACAAACGCAGCCACGATGGAGGCGTAAAACGCCAACACGAACACCGACACCCCTTGCGCATACCATTTGTCCGGCTTGAACCGATGCGCAAAGGGAACAACGAGCGTCGCCCACAGGATCATCAAGCCGATACCTGAAAAGTTGCCCGCCGCCGCAAGATCCATGCCCGGCACCACCGGAATTCCGATGTAGCAAAGCGCGATGCTGACAGCACTGATCACAAACAGGCTTATGACAGCCAGTTTGCCAGCGCCAATCCATAGAAATCCGCCAAACGGGCCGCCAAGGGCCGACACCAGGGCCGTCGACCATCTGGATCGCGAGACTGTTTCTTGTTGCACTGTTTGTTCTGTCATCGGCCCCCCACGCCAAGGCAGCCTGACTGTTCACCAAATAAAAAAGCGAGGCAAGCCTCGCTTTCTCGACGCCGAACTGATCCTTCGCGTTAAGCCGGCAGGATGGCGCCTTCAAGCGTGGTGAGCTGGTTAAGGAACTGCTCGGCCTTGCTGCGGGTCTGGTCGTCCTTGGCGTCGGCGGCGTCTTCCCTCGCCTCCTGGATGCGGCGGGCAAGCTCGGCGCGGTCGATGTCGCCGACGGCCACAGCCGATTCCGCCAGCAGCGTGCAGCCGGCCGGAACGATGTCGGCAAAGCCGCCGAACACCACGTAGCGTTCTTCCTTGCCGGAAGCGGTCTTCAACGTGACGACGCCCGGCTTGATCGTGGTCATGACCGGTGCGTGATGCGCCATCACGGTCATTTCGCCCTCGGCGCCTGGGATGACGACGGATTCGACCTGCTCGGAAACCAAGAGGCGCTCCGGCGAGACCAGTTCGAACTTGAAAGCTTCAGGCATGATCAATTTAGCGAATAGGGAATAGTGAGTAGCGAGTAGTGAAGAAACTCGTCCGGCTCATAGACCCCTATTCGCTACTCCCTATTCGCTATTCGCTTTGGCTTACGCCGCTTCAGCCGCCAGGCGCTGTGCCTTCTCGACCGCTTCCTCAATGCCGCCGACCATGTAGAAGGCGGCCTCCGGCAGGTGGTCATAATCGCCGTTGCAAAGGCCCTTGAAGCCCTTGATAGTGTCGGCGAGGTCGACCAACTTGCCCGGCGCGCCGGTGAACACTTCGGCGACGAAGAAGGGCTGCGACAGGAAGCGCTCGATCTTGCGGGCGCGGGCAACCGTCTGCTTGTCCTCTTCCGACAGCTCGTCCATGCCCAGGATGGCGATGATGTCCTGCAGCGACTTGTAACGCTGAAGGATCGACTGCACCTGGCGCGCGACCTGGTAGTGCTCCTCGCCGACAACCATCGGGTCGAGCATGCGCGAAGTCGAATCGAGCGGATCGACCGCCGGATAGATGCCCTTTTCCGAAATCGCGCGGTTGAGCACGGTCGTCGCGTCGAGGTGGGCGAATGAAGTCGCCGGTGCCGGGTCGGTCAAATCGTCGGCCGGCACATAGATCGCCTGCACCGAGGTGATCGAACCCTTGGTCGTCGTGGTGATACGCTCCTGCAGCGCGCCCATGTCGGTGGCCAGCGTCGGCTGGTAGCCCACGGCCGAAGGAATGCGGCCGAGCAGCGCCGACACTTCCGAGCCCGCCTGCGTGAAGCGGAAGATGTTGTCGACGAAGAACAGCACGTCCTGGCCCTGGTCGCGGAAATATTCGGCAACCGTCAGCCCGGTCAGGCCGACGCGGGCACGTGCGCCCGGCGGCTCGTTCATCTGGCCATAGACGAGCGCCGCCTTGGAGCCTTCGCCGCCGCCCTTCTTGTTGACGCCAGACTCGATGAACTCGTGATAGAGGTCGTTGCCTTCACGGGTGCGCTCGCCGACGCCGGCGAACACCGAGAAGCCGCCATGCGCCTTGGCGACGTTGTTGATCAGTTCCTGGATCAGCACCGTCTTGCCGACGCCGGCGCCGCCGAACAGGCCGATCTTGCCGCCGCGGGCATAGGGTGCCAGCAGGTCGAGAACCTTGATGCCGGTGACCAGGATCTGCGCTTCCGTCGACTGCTCGACATAGGTCGGCGCCGGCTGGTGGATCGAGCGCATCTCGATGCCGTCGACCGGGCCTGCCTCGTCGACCGGCTCGCCGATGACGTTGATGATGCGACCGAGCATGCCAGGGCCGACCGGCACGGTGATCGGCGCGCCGGTGTCATAGACGTCCTGGCCGCGAACCAGACCTTCGGTCGAGTCCATGGCGATGCAGCGTACGGTGTTTTCGCCGAGATGCTGGGCCACTTCGAGCACCAGGCGATTGCCGACATTGATCGTCTCAATCGCGTTCAGGATCGCCGGCAGATGTTCGCCGAACTGCACGTCGACAACGGCGCCGATGACCTGGCGAACCTTGCCTGCCAGGCCGGTTTTCTTGATGGTAACGGCTGGCGTATTCACAGCGGCGGCCTTGGTTGCTGCCGCCTTCTTGGCCGGAGCGGCCTTTGCTGCTGCCGGAGCCTTCGCTGGTGCCGCGGCCTTAGGGGCTGTCGTCTTCGGGGTCGCTGCTTTCGCCATCGTCTTTTACCCTTTCGTCTCTCTGTTTCTCACACGCTCGCGGTCGATGACCGTCTTGGGAGCGTGCCTAGAGCGCCTCGGCGCCCGAAATGATCTCGATCAATTCCTTGGTGATCTGCGCCTGCCGCTGGCGGTTGTAGGTGATCGACAATTTGTTGATCATGTCGCCGGCATTGCGCGTCGCATTGTCCATGGCGCTCATCTTGGCGCCCATCTCGCCGGCAGCATTCTCGAGCAGCGCGCGAAAAACCTGCACGGAGATGTTGCGCGGGATGAGATCGGAGAGGATTTCGCCCGGCTCCGGCTCGTATTCGTAGACGGCGCTGCCGCCATCCTTCACTTCCGCGGCAGCCGAAACCACGCCCGCCGGGATAATTTGCTGCGCCGTTGGGGTCTGGCTGATCACCGACTTGAACTGCGAATAGAACAGCGTGCAGATGTCGAAGCCGCCTTCGTTGAACAGATGGATCACCTTCTTGGCGATGGCATCGGCATTGACGAAGCCCAGCGTCTTGACCTCGCGCAGATCGACACGCTCGATGATCAGCGCCCCGTAGTCGCGGCGCAATATGTCGAACCCCTTCTTGCCGACGCAGATGATCTTGACCTGCTTGCCGTCGGCCAGAAGCTTGCGGATGTGGTCACGGGCAAAGCGGGCGATCTGCGAATTGAAGCCACCGCACAGGCCGCGTTCGGCCGTGCAGACGACAAGCAGATGCACGTCGTCCTTGCCGGTGCCGGTCATCAGCGCCGGGGCATCGCCGCCACCGCCGATCGCCTGGGTGATGTTGGCCAGCACCGCGCCCATGCGCTCCGAATAGGGACGCGCCGCTTCAGCCGCTTCCTGCGCGCGGCGCAGCTTCGCCGCGGCGACCATCTGCATCGCCTTGGTGATCTTCTGCGTCGCCTTGACCGAGGCGATACGGTTACGAAGGTCTTTTAACGAAGGCATGCTTCAAACCTGATCCCGTCCGGCCCACTCAAGCAAAGGTCTTGGCGAAGGCGTCGATCTCTGCCTTCAGCCTGGCGCGCAGATCGTCGGACAGCGCCTTCTCCTTGCGGATGCCGTCGAGCACGTCCTTGCCGGCCGAGCGCATGTGCGACAACAGCCCCTGCTCGAACTTGCCGACCTGGTTGATCGCCAGCTTGTCGAGATAGCCGTTGACGCCGGCGAAGATCACCGCGACCTGCTCCTCGACCTTGAGCGGCGAGAATTGCGGCTGCTTCAAAAGCTCGGTCAGGCGCGAGCCGCGATTGAGCAGGCGCTGCGTGGCGGCGTCGAGATCGGAGCCGAACTGCGCGAAAGCAGCCATTTCGCGGTACTGCGCGAGCTCGCCCTTGATCGACCCGGCAACCTGCTTCATCGCCTTGATCTGCGCCGAAGAGCCGACGCGCGACACCGACAGACCGACATTGACCGCAGGACGGACGCCCTGGAAGAACAGATTGGTTTCCAGGAAGATCTGGCCGTCGGTGATCGAGATGACGTTGGTCGGGATATAGGCCGACACGTCGTTGGCCTGCGTCTCGATGATCGGCAGCGCCGTCAGCGACCCGCCGCCATTGTCGTCGTTGAGCTTGGCGGCGCGCTCGAGCAGGCGCGAGTGCAGGTAGAAAACGTCGCCCGGATAGGCCTCGCGGCCCGGAGGACGGCGCAGCAGCAGCGACATCTGGCGATAGGCGACGGCCTGCTTCGACAGATCGTCATAGCTGATCAGCGCGTGCATGCCGTTGTCGCGGAAATATTCGCCCATGGTGCAGGCGGTGAACGGCGCCAGGAACTGCATCGGCGCCGGATCAGACGCGGTCGCAGCGATGATGATCGAATAGTCGAGCGCGCCGCGCTCTTCCAGCACCTTGACGAACTGCGCCACGGTCGAGCGCTTCTGGCCGACGGCGACATAGACGCAGTACAGCTTTTCCTTCTCCGGGCCGTTGTCGTGCACCGATTTCTGGTTGAGCATGGTGTCGAGGATGATCGCGGTCTTGCCGGTCTGGCGGTCGCCGATGACCAGCTCGCGCTGGCCGCGGCCGACCGGGATCAGCGCGTCGATGGCCTTGAGGCCGGTCGACATCGGCTCGTTCACCGATTTGCGCGGGATGATGCCGGGCGCCTTGACGTCGACGCGCTTGCGTTCGGTGGCCTGGATCGGGCCCTTGCCGTCGATCGGGTTGCCGAGCGCATCGACGACGCGGCCGAGCAGGCCCATGCCGACAGGCGCATCGACGATGGCGCCGGTGCGCTTGACGGTATCGCCTTCCTTGATGTCACGGTCGGCGCCGAAGATAACGACGCCGACATTGTCGGCTTCGAGGTTGAGCGCCATGCCGCGGATGCCGCCGGGGAACTCGACCATCTCGCCGGCCTGGACATTGTCGAGGCCATAGACGCGGGCGATGCCGTCACCGACGGACAGCACCTGGCCGACTTCGGAGACCTCGGCCTCCTTGCCGAAATTCTTGATCTGGTCTTTCAGAATTGCGGAAATTTCCGCGGCGCGGATGTCCATCAGCCGACCTCTTTCAGTGCAAGCTTGAGCGAATTGAGTTTGGTTTTGAGCGACGTATCGATCTGGCGCGAGCCGATCCTGACCACCAGCCCGCCGAGCAGCGACGGATCGACGGTGACGGTGATCGCCACATCCTTGCCGGCGACGCTTTTCAGCGCCGCTTTCAGCTCGGTTTCCTGGGCAGGCGTCAGCGCATGCGCCGAGGTGACCTCGGCGGCGGTCTCGCCGCGGTGTTCGGCGGCGATCTGGCGGAACGCCTTGATCATTCCTGGCACGGCGAAAAGCCGGCGATTCTGGGCAACGACGCGCAGGAAATTGCCAGTGAGGCCGGTGATCCCCGCTCTGTCGGCGATCGCGGCGATCGCCTTGGCCTGGTCTTCGCTGGAGAAAACCGGGCTCCTGATCAGCCGCGAAAGGTCAGCGCTGCCTTCGAGCATCGCTTCGAAACTGTTGAGGTCGGTCTCGACGCTGGCCACCGAATTGGCCTGCAGCGCGAGTTCGAACAGCGAACCCGCATAGCGTTCTGCGACACCTGAGATTGGCGATGACGATTGGGCCACGGACCGTCTTTTCTCTTGTCTGACAGGCCGCAGATTGTTGGCGCGAGCAAAAACTCTGGCTAAATCTTTGACCTTACTGCATTTTTCCAAGCACGGAGGCGCGGCTTCCGCTATCCCCGGTCGAAAGTCGATTGCCGTCTAGCACAGGCATTTTCAGACCGCAATGCGTCGTCCGGCATGGTTTTCAGGCACTATTGTCGCATCCGCTGGCCGAGTTCAGCAACCAACCCCGGATTGATCCCTGATTCAGGGCAAAAAGCCGAAGGCGAAGGCCAGCGGCAGCGCCGCCAGCACCAGCTCGACGACGATGGATGCCCAGTTGAACGGCGTGTTGGCGCCGTCCGACATCATCGACAGCAGCCGGCCGAAGGCGGTGAATAGCCAGGAGAAGCCGAGCGCCATATAGAGCAGCGGCTGCGCCAAGAGGATGCAGCACAGGCTGACGCCGAGATAGAAGCCCGACATCCGGCCGCGCCCCTCGGCGATCGCCGCTGCCTTCTCCGGTCTGACCTGCAGCCGCAGGATGCGGAACGCCAGCTGTGGAGCCAGGAATAGCAACAGGCCGAGCAATAGAGTCGCGACCGCGCTCGACCATGCCAGCCACTCGCCCTGGCTCATCGGCCATGGAAACGCAAATTCCATCCTTGTCCCCTCGTAAATGGATATTCAAAATTTCGGGCATTCTAGCGAAGCAACTGACATGCGCCAGATGGGCCGTCGGCAATTTGCAGGGCGCGTCAGCTCAACGCGAGCGCGACCGTTGTCTCGACCGGGCTAACAGGACGTTAAACAATGGGCTGTTTTTTTCTGCACAATTCCTATATTGTGACTACATGAGACCACAAGGGGTTCCGCGCATGAAGACGATGCAACTGCGAGAGGCAAAGGCCAGCCTTTCCGCGCTCGTGGAGGCCGCTGAGAACGGTGAGCCCACGGTTATCACCAAGCACGGCAAGCCCGCAGTCATGGTGGTGCCAATCGGTGAGGGACGGAAACTTTATCCGCAGAACAGCCAAAAAGACTTCGTGGATTTCCTGCTTCGGTATCCAGGTGGCATCGAGCTTGAGCGAAACGAATCGCCGTCGCGGGAAGTGGAGTTTTGACCGGCTATCTGCTTGATACGTCTTTTCTCTCGGCATTTGCACCTGGTCGGCCTCTGCTTCCGTCACACGTGCAGAACTGGGTTGCCGTACAAGGAGAACGCGGCTCTTGGCAGCTCTCGTCGATCGTCATCTTGGAGGTGGAACGAGGAATCGCGAAACTGAAGCGGGCGGGCGGGCATATGAAGGCGGAGCGCATCAATGAGTGGTTCGAAAGGTTGCTTCTAGAGTTCAACCAGCGCATCCTTCCCATCGATTTAGCAATCGCGCGAGAAGCAGGAAAACTGGAAGACGCCACTATCGCCAGAGGCGCCAATCCGGGTCTGGCGGACATTCTGATCGCAGCTACCGCCCGTTTGCACGGCCTGTCAGTTTTGACGGCCAACACCCGGCATTTTGCGATTCTCGATGTGCCTTACCTGAACCCATTCACCGAACGCGTCTCGAAAGGGTAATTCGACACCTTACAAAAAGCTTTGCGGGTCGATATCGACCTGGACCCGCACCGAGGCCCTTATCTTCGGTCCCTCGGCCAGCATGGTGCGGATGAACCCTTGCATGTCGGCGCGCCGCTCGCCCTGGATCAGCAGGCGAAAGCGATGGCGCCCGCCGATCAATGACAGCGGCGCCTCGGCCGGGCCGAGCACGAACAGGTCGGTGGCTTGCGGCGCGGCACGGCGCAGGCCGCGGGCGTGCCCTTCGGCTTCCGCCCGGGTCGCGGCGCTGACGATGACGCCGGCGAGCCGGCCGAAGGGCGGCAGCCCAGCCCGCTCGCGTTCGGCGATCTCGCGCTCGTAGAAGGCCTCGGCATCGCCGGAGACGATCGCCCGCATCACCGGGTGGTCGGGTTGGAAGGTCTGCAGCAGGCCAAGGCTCTTCTTGCCGGTGCGGCCGGCGCGGCCGGTCACCTGGCTGAGCAGTTGGAAGGTGCGCTCGGCGGCGCGTGGGTCGCCATTGGCCAGGCCGAGATCGGCATCGACGACACCGACGAGCGTCATGTTGGGGAAATTGTGGCCCTTGGCGACGAGTTGCGTGCCGATGACGATGTCGGCCTCGCCATTGGCGATGGCTTCGAGCTCGAGCCGCAGCCGCCGCACGCCGCCCATCAGGTCGGACGACAGTACGATGGTGCGGGCATCGGGGAAATGCGCGACGACCTCCTCGGCGATGCGCTCTACACCCGGCCCGCAGGCGACCAGATGATCGAGCGTGCCGCATTCCGGGCAGGCCTCGGGCCGGCGTTCATTGTGCCCGCAATGGTGGCAGACGAGCTGACCGCGAAAGCGGTGCTCGACCAGCCAGGCCGAGCAGACCGGACAGCCGAAGCGGTGGCCGCAGACCCGGCAGAGCGTCAGCGGCGCATAGCCGCGCCGGTTGAGAAACAGCAGCGACTGTTCCTTTCTTTCCAGCGTCTGCCGTATATGGCCGAGCAGTACAGGCGACAGGAAGCCGCCGCGTGCAGGCGGCGCACGGCGCATGTCGATCGTCTTGAGATCGGGAAGTGCCGCCTCGGCAAAGCGCGCCGAAAGCACCGCCCTGCTGTAGCGGCCGTGGCTGGCATTGACCCGGCTTTCGACCGACGGTGTCGCCGAGGCGAGCACGACCGGAAACCCGCCGATATGGCCGCGCACCACGGCCATGTCGCGCGCGTTGTAAAAGACGCGATCCTCCTGCTTGTAGGCGGGGTCGTGCTCTTCGTCGACGACGATCAGCCCAAGCTCTCTGAACGGCAGGAACAGCGCCGAGCGCGCGCCTGCGACCACCCGCACGCCGCCTTCCGCCACCTGCCGCCAGACCTTTTCGCGCATTCTTGGCGGCAGGTCCGAGTGCCACTCAGCCGGCTTGGCGCCGAACCGCTCCTGAAAGCGCTCGAGGAAGGCGTGGGTCAGCGCGATTTCCGGCAGCAGGATCAACACTTGCGTGCCGCGATCGAGCGCGGCCGCAACCGCCTCGAAATAGACCTCCGTCTTGCCGGATCCGGTTACACCGTCGAGCAGGGTGACGCCGAATATGCCGGCCGCGACATTGGCGCGCAGCATCTCGGCGGCATCGCTCTGGTCGGGCATCAGTGCCGGCACGGCGTAGCCGGGATCGGGTGCTGCGACCACCGGCCGCGGCGGGATCATCACCGTCTCGAATACCCCCTGCGCCCTCAGCCCGTCCACCACCGTCGACGACACGCCTGCCGCATGCGCCAGGCCCGACCGCGTCCAGGCGAGCCCACCTTCGGCCGTTTCCAGCACGCGCGTCCTCGCCTCCGTCATCCGGTCGGGCTTGGCGAAGGTGCGCTGCAGCCCTTCGATCCACGGCTCCGGATCGAACGCCTCCGGCGCCCTGAGCAGCATGCGCGCCACCATGCCGGGCGGCGACAGCGTGTACTGCGCCACCCAATCGACAAAACGCCGCATCGCGCGGTCGATCGGCGGGCAGTCGAAAACCTGCTCGATCGGCCGCAATTTCTTCGCGTCGACCTTTTCGACGGCGCCGTCCCAGACGATGCCGGCGACCTGGCGGGGCCCAAGCGGAACGCGCACGATCGAGCCCGGCACCACGCGCATGCCAGCCGGCACGGCATAGGTGTAGGGGCGCTCGGCGGGCATCGGCACCAGCACCGGTGCGGCCGCGACAAAGGGCGAATCTTCGATCATGAGGCGTGACCTTGCCCCGACTTTGGTCTAGATCAAAGTCCGACCCCAAATGTGCATGACGTGCACATGAAAAATCTTCAGGAGACCGCCATGAAATTTTTTGTCGACACCGCCGATGTCAAGGAAATCCGCGAGCTGAACGATTTGGGGCTGCTCGACGGCGTAACCACCAATCCGTCGCTGATCCTGAAATCCGGCGGCAAGATCGCCGACGTCACAAGAGAGATCTGCGAGATCGTCAAGGGCCCAGTCTCGGCCGAAGTCGTCGCCACCGAATACAAGGACATGATGGCGGAGGCCAAGATCCTGGCCAGGATCGCCGACAATGTCTGCATCAAGGTGCCGCTGACGCTCGACGGCCTGAGAGCCTGCAAGGACATCCGGTCGGACGGCCGCATGGTCAACGTCACGCTGTGCTTCTCGGCCACCCAGGCGCTGCTCGCCGCCAAGGCCGGCGCCTCCTTCATCTCGCCCTTCGTCGGCCGCATCGACGATAGCGGCTGGGACGGCATGGAGCTGATTGCCGATATCCGCACCATCTACGACAATTATGACTTCCAGACTGAAATCCTGACCGCTTCGGTGCGTACCGTGAACCATGTCAAGCAGGCGGCGCTGATCGGTGCCGATGTCATCACCGCGCCGCCGGCGACGCTCAAGGCGCTGGTCAAGCACCCGCTGACCGACAAGGGCCTGGAACTGTTCCTCGCCGACTGGGCAAAGACCGGGCAGAAGATCGGCTGAAGCGACTATCCTACGAACAAAAAAAGCCGAGCAATCGGCCTTTTTTGCAGATTGCGCACTCTGGAAAGACCTAGCTTGCCGCCGGCTTGCCGTGCTTGATCAGATCCTGGGCAATCGACAGCCGCAGCACATCTGCCAGCTCGCGCGCCGCACGGTTCTCGGCGTCGATCTGGGCCCGGTATGACGCGAATTCCTGGCGCGGCCTGTCGTATGACGACGGAATCGAGCGCTTGCCCCTCGCTATGACCGTGCCCGTCTTGGCATCGCTGAGCACATAGTTGGCAGTCAGCGTTACAGTGCCGGCGGTCGGCTCGTCTTCGTCGGTCGTGACCTGCTCGATTGCCGCCGATTCGACGAGTTCGGAGACGCCGAGATCAAGCGAATAGACCGGCGAAGCCGGCTCGCCGGCGCCCTGGCCGAGCGCGAAGATCAAATTGTTGCGGACCTGCTGGGCGTAGCGGGTCTTGACCGGCTTGACCGAGATCGATGCCAGTTCGGCAGCAGCGCCGACCTGCGAGCCGGCGATCAGCGGCGCGCTCGAATAGAGCGGCCGCACCGTGCAGGCGGAAACCAGCGCCACCGAGGCGAGCAGCCCGCAAAGCACAACGCGGCGCAGCGTCAACTCTGTCTTTCGCGGATCAGGCAACGACATTGACGATCCTCTGCGGCACTATGATCACCTTGCGCGGCGCCTTACCTTCGAGCGCTTTCTGCACGAAGTCGAGAGCCAGAACCGCCTTTTCGACCGCACCTTGATCCGCGTCACGGGCAATTGTCAAATCGCCGCGTTTCTTGCCGTTGACCTGGACCGGCAGCACGATCTCGGCGTCGACGACAAGCGAGCGATCGTAATCCGGCCAGGGCCGTTCGGCGACAAGGTCGGTGCCGCCGAGCGTCTGCCAGCACTCCTCGGCCAGATGCGGCATGACCGGCGCGATCAGGTGCACCAGGATCTCGACGGCCTCACGGCAGGCCGCTTGCAGCGCCGGACCGGCCCTGCCCTCTGCCGCCTCGTTGAGCGGTACGGTCAAGGCATTGGCGAGCTCGTAGATGCGGGCGATGGCGCGGTTGAAGGCGAGCTTTTCGATATCCTCGCCGACCGACTTCAAGATCTTGTGCGCGGCCTTGGACACTGTCCCGGCCTCGCCGTCCTTCGCCGCCTCTGGCCGGACTCCGGCGAGCGATTCGGCAGCCGTCGACACCAGGCGCCAGATGCGCTGGATGAAGCGATGCGCGCCGGCCGCACCCTCGTCGGTCCATTCGACATCGCGCTCGGGCGGCGAGTCCGACAGCATGAACCAGCGCGCCGTATCGGCGCCGTAGCCGTCGGTGATCTCTTCCGGACTCACCGTATTCTTCTTCGACTTCGACATTTTTTCGAGCGGACCGATCACCGCCTCTTCGCCGGTGGCGATTTCGAAGGCGCGGCGCTTGCCGTCGGCGTCTTCCAGCCTGACCTCGCTAGGCGCAAGCCAGCGGCCGTTCGAGGCGCCGCCAACCCGATAGGTCTCGTGCACCACCATGCCTTGCGTGAACAGGCCCCTGAACGGCTCGGCGAGATCGACATGGCCGGTCTCGCGCATGGCGCGGGTGAAAAAGCGCGAATAGAGCAAATGCAGGATCGCATGCTCAATGCCGCCAATATACTGGTCGACCGGCAGCCATTCAGTCGCGGCCTTGGGATCGGTCGGATCGTTTGCCCACGGCGCGGTGAAGCGAGCGAAATACCAAGAAGAATCGACAAATGTGTCCATCGTGTCGGTTTCGCGCCGCGCATCCTTGCCGCAACGCGGGCATTTGACGTGCCGCCATGTCGGATGGCGATCGAGCGGATTGCCCGGCCGGTCGAACTCGATGTCGTCCGGCAGCTTGACCGGCAGGTCGGCCTTCGGCACCGGCACCACGCCGCAATCCTCGCAATGGATCATCGGGATCGGGCAGCCCCAATAGCGCTGGCGCGAAATGCCCCAGTCGCGCAGGCGGAAATTCACCTTGCGCTCGGCCATCGGCCGGTTGCCGATGGTCCTTTGTTCCAGCAGCTTCGCCACCTCGTCGAATGCCTGATCCGGCTTCATGCCGTCGAGGAAGCGCGAATTGATCATCGCGCCATCATCGACATAAGCCTCGTCGATGACCTGGAAGCTTCCTTGATTCTCGCCTTCCGGCATCACCACCGGAATGACCGGAAGGCCGTATCTGTTGGCGAAGTCGAGGTCGCGCTGGTCATGTGCCGGGCAGCCGAAGATGGCGCCGGTGCCATAGTCCATCAGCACGAAATTGGCGACGTAGACGGGCAGCGTCCACCTCTCGTCGAACGGATGGACGACGCGGATGCCGGTATCGAAGCCCTTCTTCTCGGCCGTCTCCAGGGCCGCCACCGACGTGCCCATGTGGCGGACCTCGTCGATGAACTTTGCCAGCGCCGGATTGTCTTCGGCCGCCTTTTTGGCCAGCGGATGGTCGGCCGCAATCGCCATGAAGGAGGCGCCGAAGATGGTGTCGGGCCTTGTCGTATAGACTTCGAGCTCATGCTCGCCGGCGACTGGCTTGGCCAGCGGCCAGCGGATCAGCAGGCCTTCAGAACGGCCGATCCAGTTCGCCTGCATCAGCTTCACTTTTTCCGGCCAGTCGTCGAGCTGGTCGAGCGAATCCAGCAGATCCTGCGCATAGTCGGTGATCTTGAAGAACCATTGCGTCAGCTCGCGCTGTTCCACCAGCGCGCCCGAGCGCCAGCCGCGCCCGTCGATGACCTGCTCGTTGGCAAGCACCGTCATGTCCTCCGGATCCCAGTTGACCTTGGAGGATTTGCGCGTCACCAGGCCCTTCTCGACGAAATCGAGGAACAGCATCTGCTGGCGGTGGTAATAATCGACATCGCAGGTAGCGAACTCGCGTGCCCAATCGAGCGACAGGCCCATGACCTTGAGTTGCTCGCGCATGGCAGCGATGTTCTGATAGGTCCAGTCCTTGGGATGGACCTTGTTCTGCATTGCTGCGTTTTCGGCTGGCATGCCAAAGGCGTCCCAGCCCATCGGGTGCAGCACGTTGAAACCCTTGGCCCGCTTGTAGCGCGCCACCACGTCGCCCATCGTATAGTTGCGGGTATGGCCGATATGGATGCGCCCCGATGGATAGGGGAACATCTCCAGCACGTAGTATTTCGGGCGCGGGTCATCGTTGTCGGCTTCGAACAGCTTCTTGGCGTCCCAGGCCTTCTGCCATTTGAGCTCTGACGCGCGCGGATTGTATCGTTCGGTTGCCATCGGGTGTTTTTCACTTAAAAGCATGCGCGAGCCGCCGGACAATGCCCGGGCGGCTCAGGAAATGTCGTCGCGGTGTTCACCATGGATTACCGGACCCGTCAACTGCGGCGATCCGGCGAAAAGCCAAACACAGGCAGGATATAGGCATGGCGAGCGCCGTCGAACAGCTTTTCACCGTCAAGGCAAGGATCGCCACTGCCGAGCGCGAGGCCGGACGCGAGGCCGGGGCGGTGACGCTGGTTGCGGTCTCGAAAACCTTCGATGCCACCGATATCCGTCCGGTTATCGAGGCCGGCCAGCGCGTCTTCGGCGAGAACCGCGTCCAGGAGGCGCAAGCCAAGTGGCCGGCGCTGAAGGAAGCTTTCCCCGACATCGAGCTGCACCTGATCGGGCCGTTGCAATCGAACAAGGCAAAGGAAGCGGTGGCGCTGTTCGACGTCATCGAAACCGTCGACCGTGAAAAGATCGCCGCCGAACTCGGCAAGGAAATCGCCAGGCAGGGCAGGACGCCAAGGCTCTACGTCCAGGTCAACACCGGCTCGGAGCCGCAAAAGGCCGGCATCGAGCCGCGCGAGGCCGTCGCCTTCGTGGCCCGCTGCCGCTCGGTTCACGCCCTCGCCATCGAAGGGCTGATGTGCATTCCGCCGGCGGACGAGAACCCCGGTCCGCATTTCGCGCTGCTAGAAAAGCTTGGGCTTGAGGCCGGCGTTGACAAGCTCTCTATGGGCATGTCCGGCGACTACGAAACGGCGATCGCCTTCGGCGCGACAAGTGTCAGGGTTGGATCGGCGATTTTCGGCGCCAGATGAGGCGCAGCCGGCCTTAGGCCACAGGCTGACGCTGACTATGCCAGCAATAGAAACGGAACGTTTCGTTCCTATATGGTTCGAGTTATCCCAAAGCCTCTGGAGCCACCATGCGTTACAATCAACTTGGAAATACGGGGATGTTCGTCTCCGAACTTTGCCTCGGTACGATGACATTCGGCGCCGCCGGCGAGAATGCCCAATGGGGCCTGATCGCCAGCCTCGACCAGGATGGCGTCGACGAGATCGTCGCCCGCTCGCTCGCCGCCGGCGTCAATTTCTTCGACACGGCGGATGTCTATTCCTTCGGCGCCTCGGAACGGCTTCTCGGCCAGTCGCTGAGAAATCTCGGCGTCAATCGGCAGGACGTGATCATCGCCACCAAGGTTCACGGCGCCATGGGCGGCGGCCCGAACCAGCGCGGTTCTTCGCGCGGCCATATCATGGATTCGGTCGAAGGTAGCCTCGAACGGCTGCAGCTGGACCATATCGATCTCTATCAGCTGCACGGCACCGACACGGTCACGCCGATAGACGAAACGCTGCGGGCGCTCGACGACCTGGTTGCCGCTGGCAAGGTCCGCTATGTCGGCGTCTCGAACTGGCAGGCCTGGCGCATCGCCAAGGCGTTGGGTATTGCCGAGCGCAAGGGCTTTGCCCGTTTCGAAACCGTCCAATCGTATTACTCGATCGCTGGCCGCGATCTCGAGCGCGAGATCGTGCCGCTGCTCAACGAGGAGAAGCTCGGGCTGATGGTCTGGTCACCGATGGCGGGCGGCCTGCTCTCGGGCAAGTACGGACCCGGTGCCCCCGGCAATGGCGAAGGTCGCCGCGCCAGCTTCAATTTCCCGCCGGTCAATGAGGACCGTGCCTGGGCAGCGGTCGCCGTCATGCGCGAGATCGCCGCCAAGCACGGCGTCAGCGTCGCCACGGTGGCGCTCGGCTTTGTCCAGGCCAAACCGTTCGTGATGAGCGTCATCATCGGCGCCAGCCGCATGGACCAGTTGGAACAGAACCTTGCGGCAACCGAGTTGAAGCTCGATGCCGACGATCTTGCTCGTCTCGACGAAGTCAGCGCGCTCCCGCCCGAATATCCGGGCTGGATGCTCGAACGCCAGGCGGCGGGCCGCAGGCCGGCGCCGTTCACGCCAAAGAAGTAGTTCCTTGTCGACGTGACATTTCGGCAGCCAAATTCGGGAGCCAAGTGGCTCCCGAATGCCTTCCGCTTCAGCCCAGCCGCGCGGTTTCGGCCAGGAAATCTAAAATGGCCCGTACCCGCGCCGGCAAATGCTTGCCTTGGCCGACATAAACCGCATGGGTCAGTTCCTCGTCGCCGGGGTTGAACTCTTCCAGCAGCGGCAGCAGCCGGCCGGCGGCAATGTCGGCCTCCACGTGCCAGCGTGCCAGCCGGGCGATGCCCGCCCCTGAGAGCGCCATCAACCGCATCGCCTCGCCGTCGCTGACCAGCGTGTTTCCAACGATCGATATGGTGATCGGCTTGCCGGCCGCGTCGACAAAAGGCCAGCCCTCGACGTGGCGCACGAAGCAGAAGCCCATCCGGTTGTGACGATCGAGATCGGCGGGCGTCTTGGGTGTGCCACGCGCTTCGAGATACGATGGCGCGGCAACGACGACCACTCGGCTCTGCCCGAGCTTGCGCGCCACTAGCCGTGATTCGCCGAGCGGGCCGGCACGTATGGCGACGTCGGCGCGCTCCTCCATGAGGTCGATAACACTGTCGGTCAACACCAGATCGACCGAGATTTCGGGGTATCGTTCTAGAAAACGCGGCAAGAGCGGGATCAGCCGGTGCTGCCCGAAAGGCACGTAGCTATTGATCCGCAGCCGGCCACGCGGCGCGGCGCCCGCCGCTGCCTCGCGCTCGGCTACCGCCATGTCGGCCAGGATGCGCACGCCGCTGTCGAAGAAGGCCGCCCCTTCCGGTGTCAGTCGCAGCTTGCGCGTCGAGCGGATGACCAGCCGGGCGCCAAGACGCCCCTCCAGCCGCGCGATCAGCTTGCTAACCGCCGACGGGCTCATGCGCAGCGCACGTGCAGCGGCCGAAAAGCTGCCGGCCTCGACGACGCGGACGAACACTTCGATCTCGCCGGAGCGGTTGATGTCGGGCCTGGCCATTGGTGAATCTATTTCACAGGCAATGTGCCCTAGGCAAGGCTGGTTCACAGTTCGGTGCATCACGATCTTTCGGGCCGGGCGTGAGAGGACACGGCGCCCGTCGTCGAAACTGGCCGTCATCGAAGTGGGAACCGCCATGCCTCTTGCTCTCTACGCTCTTGCCGCCGGCGCCTTCGGTATTGGCGTCACCGAATTCGTCATCATGGGCCTGCTGCTCGACGTCAGCACCGATCTCGGCGTCTCGATCTCAGCTGCCGGCCAACTGATTTCCGGCTATGCGCTGGGCGTCGTCATCGGCGCGCCGCTGCTGACGATCGCCACCGGCCGGTGGCCGCGCAAGACCGTGCTTCTGGCGCTGATGGCAATCTTCACGCTAGGCAACCTCGCGTGCGCGCTGGCCCCAGACTACTGGACGCTGATGGGTGCGCGCGTGCTCACCGCCTTCGCCCACGGCACCTTCTTCGGCGTCGGCTCGGTCGTGGCGACCGAGCTGGTGGCGCCCAACAAGAAGGCATCGGCGATCGCCCTGATGTTCACCGGCCTGACCATCGCCAACATCCTCGGCGTCCCCTTCGGAACATGGCTCGGCCAGGCCTTCGGCTGGCGCGCGACCTTCTGGGCGGTGACCCTGGTCGGCATGGTCGCTTTCGCCATCATCCTGCTGCTGGTGCCGCGCAGCCAGACAGCGCCTGAGCAAAGCAATTTGCGCGCCGATCTCGCCGTGCTCGGCCGCACGCCCGTCCTGCTTGGCTTTGCCACCACCGTGCTCGGCTATGCCGGCGTCTTCGCCGTCTTCACCTACATCGCCCCGTTGCTGACCGAGATCACCGGTTTTGAGGAAGCAGCGGTGTCGCCGATCCTGCTGGTCTTCGGCGGCGGCCTCATCGCCGGCAACCTCGCTGGCGGCAAGTTCGCCGACCGCTGGCTGGTGCCTTCCGTTCTCGGCAGTCTCGTCGTGCTGGCGCTGGTGCTCGGCACCATGACCTTCGCCCTGCACAGCCAGGTTATGGCCGTCATCTATGTCGGCCTGCTCGGCGCCGCCGCCTTCGCCACCGTGGCGCCGCTGCAGATGTGGGTACTGGAAAAGGCACAAGGCGCCGGCCAGAGCCTCGCCTCGTCCTTCAACATCGCCGCCTTCAATCTCGGCAATGCGGCCGGCGCCTGGCTCGGCGGCGTGGTCATCGCCCATGGCCCCGGCCTCGGCGCCGTCACCTGGGTCGCGGCCCTGCTGCCGCTCTCGGCGCTTTCCGTGGCAGCGCTGGCGCTACGCCTCGATCGCCCAACGCTCGGTGAACCGGCACCCGCCCGCTCGTAGCAACTCGAAGAACCCTTGTACACCATAGGAGAAACAGATGGATTATCGAAATCTTGGCGCATCGGGCCTGAAAGTCCCGGCGCTCTCGTTCGGCGCTGGAACCTTCGGCGGGTCAGGGCCGCTGTTCGGCGCCTGGGGCAACAGCGATGCGACGGAAGCCCGGCGGCTGGTCGACATCTGCCTGGAGGCGGGCGTCAACCTGTTCGACACCGCCGACGTCTATTCGAATGGCGCTTCCGAACAGGTGCTCGGCGAAGCGATGAAGGGCCGCCGCGATGCCGTGCTGATCTCGACAAAGACCTCGCTGCCGATGGGCGACGGTCCCAACGACGCCGGCTCGTCCCGCTCGCGCCTCATCAAGGCCGTCGAGGACGCACTGAGGCGTCTTGGCACCGACTACATCGACCTGCTGCAGCTGCACGCGTTCGACGCCGCAACACCGATCGAGGAGGTGCTATCGACGCTGGATAGGCTCGTGCGCGCCGGAAAGCTGCGTTATGTCGGCGTTTCCAATTTTTCCGGCTGGCAAGTGATGAAGTCGCTCGGCCTGGCGGACAGATACGGCTATCCCCGATACGTCGCCCACCAGGTCTATTACTCGCTGGTCGGGCGCGATTATGAATGGGAGTTGATGCCGCTCGGCCTCGACCAGGGCGTCGGTGCGCTGGTGTGGAGCCCGCTCGGCTGGGGCCGCCTGACCGGCAAGATCCGCCGTGGCCAGAAGCTGCCCGAGAAAAGCCGGCTGCACGACACGGCAAGCTTCGGACCGCCCGTCGACGACGAGCATCTCTATCGGGTCGTCGACGCGCTTGATGTTGTCGCCGAGGAAACCGGGAAGACCATACCGCAGATCGCCATCAATTGGCTGCTGCAGCGGCCGACCGTCGCCTCCGTCATCATCGGCGCGCGCAACGAGGAGCAGTTGCGCCAGAATCTCGGCGCCGTCGGATGGTCACTGACCCCGGATCAGATGAAAATCTTGGACACGGCAAGCGAGGTCACCGCACCCTACCCGTATTTTCCCTATCGCCGGCAGGAGGGTTTTGCCCGGCTGAACCCGCCCGCCGTCTGACGCTCCAAAAGCTGGGCGGCGGCTCCCAGGCTGCCGCCCGCGTGCTTTAATGCAGCACGAACTCGCCGTCGACCTTGCGCCATTCGTTCGGCGCGATCAGCTTCTGGTGCGTGTAGCTGACTGAATGCAGCGGGCCTTCGAGCTTGGCCTGCCAGAACTCGATGAAGCGGATAAGCACCGGAAATTTCGGGGCGATGTCGTAATCCTGCCAGATGAAGCTCTGCAGCAGATGCGGATGATCGGGAAAGTGATAAAGAATCTTGGCCGTGGTCAAGCCATAGCCCTTGAGCATCAGGTCCATTTCGGAATGGTCGCGCATTGCGGTCCCCTGGTTGATTCTCTTTCCTCCCAGCCTGAAATTGTGCACCCCATTTGCTTAATCGTCTATTGATATTTCTGCGGTCGAGCCAGATTTCTGCCGCAAAAACATGCGGTTAGCAGCCGTCTCGCTAGAGTGCTGACACCACCCGGGAAGGGACCTGCGGCATCCCGCCGCGCAAATCCAACGTCTAATGTTGCCGTCATCGCCGAACTGTTAATAATGCGCGCGAATTCGCGGCCGCAACGCTGCGATCCTGCCGGCAGTCAAGCCGGCGGTTTGGTTTCGGGAGGAAGGCGAAGAAATGTCCGATGTTCATGTCCATCGCGTCCAGCCGGCGTGGAAGAAGAACGCGCTGATCGACAATGACACCTACCTGAAATGGTACGCCGACAGCGTCAAGAGCCCGGACAAGTTCTGGGGCAAGCACGGCAGGCGCATCGACTGGTTCAAGCCGTACAGCAAGGTCAAGAACACGTCCTTCGACGGCAAGGTCTCAATCAAATGGTTCGAGGATGGCCAGACCAACGTTTCCTGGAACTGCATCGACCGGCATCTGAAGAAGCGCGGCGAACAGACCGCCATCATCTGGGAAGGCGACAATCCCTACGACGACAGGAAGATCACCTATAACGAGCTTTACGGACATGTCTGCCGCCTCGCCAATGTGATGAAGAAGCACGGCGTCAAGAAGGGCGACCGCGTCACCATCTACATGCCGATGATCCCGGAGGCCGCCTATGCGATGCTCGCCTGCACGCGCATCGGCGCCATTCATTCGGTGGTCTTCGGCGGCTTTTCGCCGGACGCGCTGGCCGGACGCATCGACGACTGCAAGTCGACCTTCCTCATCACCGCCGACGAAGGCCTGCGCGGCGGCAAGCCGATCCCCTTGAAGGAGAACACCGACAAGGCGATCGAGATCGCCGCCAAGGCCGGAACGAAAGTCGAAAAGGTCTTGGTAGTACGCCGCACCGGCGGCAAGACCGGCTGGGCCGCCGGGCGCGACGTCTGGTACCATGACGAGGTCGCGACGGTTAAGGCCGAATGCAAGCCCGAGAAGATGAACGCCGAGGATCCGCTGTTCATCCTCTACACGTCGGGCTCGACCGGCAAGCCGAAAGGCGTGCTGCACACCACCGCCGGCTATCTCGTCTATGTCTCGATGACCCACCAATATGTCTTCGACTATCACGACGGGGACGTCTACTGGTGCACCGCCGATGTCGGCTGGGTCACCGGCCACAGCTACATCGTCTACGGGCCGCTCGCCAACGGCGCCACCACGCTGATGTTCGAAGGCGTGCCGAACTACCCGTCGCAGTCGCGTTTCTGGGACGTGATCGACAAGCACAAGGTCAACATCTTCTACACCGCGCCGACGGCGCTGCGCGCGCTGATGGGCGCCGGCGACGCCCATGTCACCAAGACGTCGCGCAAGTCGCTGCGCGTGCTCGGCACCGTCGGCGAGCCAATCAATCCAGAAGCCTGGGAATGGTATTTCAACGTTGTCGGCAACGGCAAGGTGCCGATCGTCGATACCTGGTGGCAGACCGAGACCGGCGGCATCATGATCACGCCGGTTCCGGGCGCCACCCACCTCAAGGCGGGCTCGGCGACGCGGCCCTTCTTTGGCGTCAACCCGCAGCTGGTTGATGGTGACGGCAAGGTGCTGGAGGGTGAAGCCAGCGGCAATCTTTGTATTGCCGACTCATGGCCGGGCCAGATGCGCACCGTCTATGGCGATCACGACCGCTTCGTGCAGACCTATTTCTCGACCTACAAGGGCAGGTACTTCACCGGCGACGGCTGCCGCCGCGATGCTGACGGCTACTACTGGATCACCGGCCGCGTCGACGACGTCATCAACGTCTCCGGCCACCGCATGGGCACCGCCGAGGTCGAATCGGCGCTGGTTTCGCATGAGAAGGTCTCGGAAGCGGCCGTCGTCGGCTACCCGCACGATATCAAGGGCCAGGGCATCTACTGCTATGTCACGCTGATGGCCGGCGAGACGCCAAGCGAGGAATTGCGCCAGGAGCTCGTCGCCCATGTCCGCAAGGAGATCGGCGCCATCGCTTCGCCCGACAAGATCCAGTTCGCGCCCGGCCTGCCGAAGACCCGTTCCGGCAAGATCATGCGGCGCATTCTGCGCAAGATCGCCGAGGACGATTTTGCCGCGCTCGGCGACACCTCGACGCTGGCCGATCCGGCGGTCGTCGACGACCTGATCGCCAATCGGCAGAACAAGAAGAGCTGATGCAAGCCATATTGGGTGCCGTCACCGAGCTTTGGCGCTATCCCGCGAGCTCGCTCGCCGGCGAGCGCCAGCAGGCGATCTCGGTCGCCCGGCATACCGTTGAAGGCGACCGCCTGTTTGGTCTTATCGACACGTCGAACAATGAAATCGCACGGCCGGACCGCGAAGTGAAATGGCACAAGGTGCCCCGCATCCGAACCCGGCTGTCGCCGGCCGGCGCACTGGAGGTTGCGGTCCCGGATGGCGACTGGCTAGCCGCACCGGGCGCTGATAGCGACCGCGCCATTTCCGCCTATCTCGGCTTTGCGGCCTCCATCCGGCCGTTCCGCCGCGAGAATACTACACCGGGATACGCCGGTCCCCTGCTGGCGGAACGCTATGTCAAAGCCCCCATTCATCTGCTGACCACCGCTTCGCTGGCGCAGTTGAAGTTGCTGCATCCAGACGGCACCGCCGACCCGCGCCGCTTCCGCCCCAACATCGTCGTCGACATGCCGAAGATCGAGGGGTCATTCCCCGAAACCGAATGGATCGGGCGCAAGCTGGCGATCGGCGACCTGCTCCTGACCATCTCCGAGCCGTGCCGCCGCTGCGGCTTCACCATCATTGGCCAGGACGGGTTCGACCACGACCCGGCAATCCTGCGCAGCCTGGTCCGCCACAACGCCCATAATTTCGGCGTCTACTGCACTGTCGATCGACCGGCCCGCGTCGAGATCGGCGCCACGATGCGTCTCCTGTAGCTATTGGTATAAATCCGCCCGCGTCGGCGGCAGGCCGCTTGGGCCGCGCGCGCGCCTGGTGGCGACAGTCTGGAAAATCTGCGCCGAGGCGCGTTCGAAGGTAATCGAGCAGCCGGTGAGATAAAGCAGCCAGAGCCGCGCCTTGGCTTCGCCGACCTCGGCGATGGCTTCATCGAAGCGTGCGTGGAGGCGCTCGGCCCATAGCCTGCAAGTGCGCGCATAGTGCTCGCGCAAGTTTTCGACGTCATAGATGAGGAAGCCGTGCGCCTCGAGATTGCCGAGCGTCATGCCGATCGTATCGAGTTCGCCGCCCGGAAAAATGTATTTGATCAGCGCTTTGAATTCCGGCCCCTTGCGCAGCGTCTTCTTCATGCTGCCCTTGTCGCGGCGGGTGATGGCATGGTGCAGATAGACGCCGCCGGGTTTGAGCAGGCGATGGATGGTCGAAAAATAGGCGGCATGGTTGGCAAGCCCCAGATGCTCGAACATGCCGATCGACGAGATCTTGTCGAATGAGCCGGAGAGCTCGGCATAGGATTTTATCTCGATGGTGATGCGGTCCTCCAGCCCCTCGGCGCGGATGCGTTCGCGGGCGAGCTCGGTCTGTGCCTCCGACAGCGAGACGCCGTGGCCGACGACGCCATAATTCTTCACCGCATGGATGAGCATCGCTCCCCAGCCGCAGCCGATGTCGAGCAATCTGTCGCCGGGCTTCAGCCGAAGCTTGCGGCAGATATGGTCGAGCTTGTCTCTCTGCGCCTGATCGATATCGTTGGCGAAGTCCTTGAAGTAGCCGCAGCTATAGACCATGCGCTCGTCGAGGAAGAGCCGGTAGAATGCGTTGGAAATGTCGTAGTGATGCTGGATCGCCTCCTTGCTCGAACCGCTGACGTAAGGATTGCGGCCGGAAAGATCGGTTCGCGCCGTCATCTGTTTTCGCGAAAACAGCACCGCCGGCAGGTCGCGCAGGATCGCCAGCTTCGGCAGTGTCTTGAGCTTGGTCCTGAGCTTGCCGTGCGTGGGCAAGGCGTAGAAATCGAACAGCGATCCGTCTTCGACGTCGACCGTCTTGGCAATCCACATCTCGATCAGCGTCGATAAAGAAGGGCGGCGTACGATCTGCCAGACGATGTCCTGATCGTTGATGGTGAGCACCGGGCCGGTAGCCGGCCCGATCCGCTCGCCCGTCCACAGCCTCACCGCGAAACCCGGCTTCATCGTTTCGATGACCGTCCGAACAATCCGGGCCGCTCTCTCGGCTGCCTCCATCCCCGTCCTCCCTTACCCGGCAAAATAGTGGCCCGGAACAATAGCGGCCCGATCTTGCCTGCCAGATCGGCCGGCCGCAAGCCGCCTGGGTGCGCAAGCACGCTTGTTCAGGATTTTTGGAAGCCGCGCCTTGCCATTTCCCGGGTGACACCCCATCATGGGGGAGTGTTCAACAAATCGAAAGGAGGTGATCCGATGTCGAGTGATTTCGTTTTCCAGAACGTGGCCTCAGCGGATTGCACTTTCGGGAAGCAGTCTTCCCGTTAAGGCGCGAGATGCGCGGCTGGCGACCAGTGTCGCCGCCAGGAGCCGCGCCATGGACGGAAACACGGAAGGCCGCCGACTTCGCAAGAAGCGGCGGCCTTTTCCTTTTGAGCTGTTGTCCCCTATCTGGTTACGGTCAACATCTCGACGTTGCGAGCTATATCCTGGAAAGCCTGGTTGAGTTCGGTTCCATTGGCCGCCTGATAAAAGTGCTTGATCTTGGCGGTGTCCGGGCTGGCGCAATCCTGGAGCGTCGCCTTGGCATTCGTTTCGTTTAGGTCAAACCCAATGGTGAAGACCTCAATGCCCTTGTTGCGCATGGCAGCGCAGAGTGTCTTGGCGGCCGTGCGGGTCGGCTCCTTGCCGGCGTCATTGTAAACGTCGCTCACCGTGCTCGCATCGAAGTAGGATAGGTTGAATTCGCCGTCGGTCATCAGGATCGCGATTTTGGCGACCTTTTTTGGATCCATCTTGGCCGGCCGTTGCGAAGTCCTCATGATGCTACCCCAGTTCTCCGACAGCATGTACCAGGTCCACTGCACGCCGATATGGCCGGCGGTGCCGCCGGATGCGACGAAATTCTTGATGACCGTCTTGAGCGCCGTCGCATCCGCCGTCAGCGGCATCAGCGTGGCGGCCGGGCAGGCGGCGGTGCCGGTTTGCCAAGCGAAGGACGACAGCAGGTAGTCGCGGTTGACCATGCTGGCGTCGGGGCCCGCGTCCGAATATTGATAGATCCCCTTGCGTTCGGTGGCGCAATTGTCCGGACGGATGAAGCCCGAGATATATTGCACGGCGTCATTGGCCGGTGCCTGTTTGCGTTGGCTGGTGCTGGTTTCCACATAGACGCTGCTGGGCGCAAGTGTACCCGCATTCACCGAATTTGCGTAAGGCACGATGGCAACCCGCACTCGTGGCTTGGAGGGGTCCTGACCGCCCAGGAAACTGTCGACGGCATTCGCCGCAGCCGTCCGCAGATCGATGATTTTCTGGCCGGCCATCGACCCGGTCACATCGAGCATCATTGCGACTTCGATCTGCTTGTCCGAATAGAGCGCCATCGTCGATGCGGGAACGCTTTGCATGCCACTCGTGCCGAAAAGCGGGAAATAGTAGCTGACATTGACATGGACATCCGCCTGGACCGTGTTTGCAGTCCGGTCGACGGTCAGCTTGTCGAGAACGATCTGGTTGTCCTGCAGGATACCCGCCGTGCTGTTGGCATCGAGAAAGGCCTGCACTGATTTGCTGGCGTCGGCCTCGCTGATGACGCCGGTTGTCAGGTCCCGCGCCGTCGAGGTGACCGCAGCGTCGACGACGCCTTGCAGGCTCGATTTCACATTGTAGAGTTGGGACACGTTGACGGCAAAGCCGACACTCAGCGCCAGCACCGAGCCGATTATACCAAACAGCACCGCGAAATTTCCGCTGCGATCCCCGGCAAAGCCGCCGATCGCCTGAACAAGACCCCCGAAACGCTGCATTCCTTCCGCCTCCATTCGCCACAGCCTGCAGCTGTCCGAAGGCGCATTGCAGGAATCCGGCCGGATCGCGCCGCCAGGCGCGAGAAAGCGAGCGGCTCTCGCTCAGGCCATTGTTTCCAAACGGTTTCAAGCGACGGCAAGGTAAACAGCCGGTAAATGAAAGTCGCGTCAGCGCGGCTTTGTTGACAAAGCGCTTACCATGATCAGGCTCGCAATTCAGGACGACTGGACTGCGTCCCAATCCGGTACAGACGAGATGTATCGAACCGGTTCAGCACGACCGCGGTAGCGGGAGATGGAAATCTGGACTGTGAAAGGACTATGCCAGCATCCGTGCGCTGACGGTCTTGTCGACGCCGCGATAGGGCGGCTTGAAGAGATTGCCTTCCTGCTCGTGCGTCCAGACCTTGAACCGGCTGAGTCGATGCGGGCCGAAACTATGCAGCAGCGGCACGTCGGTGGCGTCACGGCCGCGCGCTATGACGACGCGGCCGATCCTCGGCACATTGTGGCGAGGATCGAACGTGTACCATCTGCCGTCGAGGAACACTTCCACCCACGCCGAGAAATCCATCGGCGCCGGATCGGCGGGTACGCCGATATCGCCAAGATAGCCGTTCACGTAACGGGCCGGGATATTCATGCAGCGGCAGAGCGTGATCGCCAGATGGGCAAAGTCGCGGCAGACGCCGACGCGCTCCTCATGCGCCTGCGCCGCCGTGCGGGTCGGGCGCGCATAGCCGTAGCCAAAGGACAGGCGGTTGTAGACATAGTCGACGATCGCCTGCACCCGCGCCCAACCCGGCGGAAGCTGGCCGAAAAGTTGCCAGGCGAGATCGCTGAGATGATCGGTCTCGCAGTAACGGCTGCCAAGCAGATAGCCGAGCACCTCGTCCGGCAATTCCGCGACCGGGACTTCCCCGGCCAGCGTGTTGACCTCATCCGTCTCGCCACCGTCCTCGATCACCGCGTCATAGAGGATGCGAAAGCTTCCTGCCGGCGCCGTGAAGCGGCGGCAGCTATTGCCGAAAAGATCGTGGTAGACCCTGGTCGGCACGGATGGCGACGTCAGTACGCGCGTCTGCCGCTTGATGTCGGCCTGACGATCCCCGTGGATGTCGAGCAATGAAACGACCGGCGTTGGTGCAACGCATTCAATGCCAATTTCATAGCCGAGCCGAATCAGCATCGCCCTCCCCTGCGATCGTCATGGAAGATAGTGCTGGTCAACGCAGGAGAGTGCGCGCGGTTCCTTGCGAACGTCGAAAACGAGGTCTCGCGGCTTCCCATACGGACGCGGCAACGTTACGGTTGATCGATATGCTCCCTTCGAAATAATCCTTCCAAGATGACCCCGGGAAAACCGATGTTTGCAGGCAGAAAATTCGCGGCCTTCCTGTTCGATATGGACGGCACGATTCTCAATTCGATTGCCGCGGCGGAAAGGGTCTGGGCAGCCTGGGCGCACCGGCAAGGTCTTGACGTCGCTGCATTCCTGCCGACCATCCACGGCGTGCGGGCGATCGAGACCATCGGCCGGCTGGCGCTCCCAGGGATCGATCCTGCCCGCGAAGCCGATGCGCTTTTGCAGGCCGAAGCAGCCGACGTCGAAGGCATCCACCCGATTACCGGCGCCGCGGCATTCCTGGCGTCGCTGCCGCCCGGGAGCTGGGCGATCGCCACTTCGGCGCCCCGTGAACTCGCTCTGCTGCGCCTGCAGGCCGCCGGCATTCCGGCTCCCGCCGTGATCGTTGCGGCAGAGGATGTCTCCCGCGGCAAGCCGGCGCCCGACTGCTTCCGGCTGGCGGCCGAACGGCTCGGCGTCGACGTGCGCGATTGCCTCGTCTTCGAAGACGCACCGGCAGGCATAGCAGCAGCCGAGGCCGCGGGCGCCGCGGTCGTCGTGATCAGCGCCACGCACCGGCATCCGTTGGAGACGCCGCATGCCGCCATCGCCGGCTATGACGCGATCGGCGTCGCCGTCGATGCCAGCGGCTGGATTGCCATCGAAGCGGAGCGGGCCGCCCAGCCTGCTTAGCTGGTACCCTGCTTAGCCAGCACCCTGCCTGGGCTAAAAGTCGCTGGTCAGGCCCTTGACCTCCCAGTCGCCGTAGCGGCCGGGTTCCTTGCCGCCGCGCCCACCGATCTCCCTCGGCAGCGTGGCTTCCTTCTCGCGATATTGCTCCCGCCGGGCCTCGGCCTCGGCCAAGGCGCGCCGGGCTGCCGGCGTCAGTGGCTTGTGCGGCGAGCCGTTAGCATGCGTTTGGCTGGTTTTGTCGATCATGCGATCTTCCGCTAGATTGAAACAGGCCCCGATTGAAACGGGAACCGCTGTTTCCCATCATATAGCGATGGGCCCACAAGGATCGACCCCTTTGTTGGGCCAGAACGGAGCAGACGATGAACACCCTTCGCACCGCCATGCTTTTGGCCGCAATGACGGCCCTGTTCATGGGTGTCGGCTATCTGGTCGGCGGATCCGGCGGCATGATGATCGCCTTGCTGATCGCCGCCGGCACCAATTTGTTCAGCTATTGGAACGCCGACAAGATGGTGCTGTCGATGCACCGTGCGATCGAGGTCAACGAAAGCAACGCGCCCGAATATTACGCCATCGTGAAGGGTCTCGCGCAACGCGCCGGCCTGCCGATGCCGAGAACCTATCTCATCGACAATCCTCAGCCCAATGCCTTCGCCACCGGCCGCAATCCGCAAAATGCCGCTGTCGCCGCCAGCACCGGCCTGCTCGAGCAGCTCTCACATGAAGAAGTCGCGGCGGTGATGGCGCATGAGCTTGCCCATGTGCAGCACCGCGACACGCTGACCATGACGATCGTCGCGACCTTTGCCGGCGCAATTTCGATGCTCGGCAATTTCGCTTTCTTCTTCGGCGGCAACCGCGACAACAACAATTCCTTCGGCATCGTCGGCGTGCTGGTGGCGATGATCGTCGCGCCCCTGGCCGCCATGATCGTGCAGATGGCGGTGAGCCGCACCCGCGAATACGAGGCCGACCGGCGCGGGGCCGAAATCTGTGGACACCCGCTGTGGCTGGCCTCGGCACTTGACAAGATCGCGCGGGGCGCCGAACGCATCCGCAACCCGGATGCCGAGCGCAATCCGGCAACCGCCCATCTCTTCATCATCAATCCTCTTTCCGGCGAGCGCATGGACAGTTTGTTTTCCACTCACCCGAGCACAGAAAACCGCATCGCCGCATTGCAGAGGATCGCGAGCGAGATGGCCGGCGCACCCGAAGCGGCCGCGACGCCAAAGCCGGCGCCGAAAGAGACCGGGCAGCAGCCGTCAGGTCCGTGGGACAGGGCCGCCCGGCCCGAGGGGCCGGTTGAGCCGGCCAAGCCGAGACCCAATCCCTGGGGACGCAATCCGACCGGACCCAAAGGTCCGTGGTCGTGAGCGCAGCACAACGCCGGCACGCAATTCCAGGTGATCGCGAGCACAATTCGGGCAGCGAGGCCGTAGCCGGTCTCGCCGCGCGCAAGGCAGCCGCGCGCCTGCTTGCCGCAGTCATCGACGCGAGAACGCCACTCGACGGGCTGACCGACCATGAGAACGGCCATCCGCAATACAAGGCGCTCGACTTGCGCGACCGCGCCCTGGTGCGCGCCATTCTGGTCACCGCCCTGCGCTACCGCATGACCATATCAGGCCTTTTGGCCCGCCGCCTGGAAAAGCCGCTGCCGCCCAACGCTACGGCGCTTTCGCACATCCTGCACGTGGCGGCGGCACAGATCCTGTTCCTCGATGTTCCCGACAGCGCCGCCGTCGACCTCGCCGTGACGCACGCCAAGTCCGATCCGCGCACGGCGCGCTTTTCCGGCCTCGTCAACGGCGTGCTGCGTACGCTGGCGCGGGCCAAGCAGGACGAGCTCGCGACCGCAATTGCCGCAACCGACGAGGCACCAAAATGGTTTTCCGACCGTTTGAAAACGGTCTACGGCCTCGACAAGGCCAGGCAGATACTGCTCGCCCACCGCCATGAGGCGCCGGTCGACTTCTCGGTCAAGTCGGACCCGGCGCTGTGGGCCGAACGGCTCGGCGGCTTCGTCTTACCGACCGGCACGGTGCGGGTCGAGAAGCTCAGCGCTTCCGTGACCGAACTGCCCGGCTTTGGGGAAGGCGCCTGGTGGGTTCAGGATGCAGCGGCCAGCCTGCCGGCCCGGCTGTTCGGCGACATCAATTGTTTGCGAATCGCCGACCTCTGCGCCGCGCCGGGCGGCAAGACCGCCCAGCTGATCCTCGCCGGCGCCCATGTCACTGCGCTCGACATGTCCAGAACGCGGCTGGCACGGCTGACGCAGAACCTCGAAAGGCTCGGCTTGGCCGCGGAGATCGTCGAGGCCGATCTGCTCAAATACGAGCCGAAGAACCGCTTCGACGCCGTCCTCCTCGACGCACCTTGCTCTTCGACCGGCACGGTGCGGCGGCATCCCGACGTTCCCTGGACGAAGACGGCGGTCGACGTCGAAAAATTGGCCGACCTGCAACGCCGGCTGCTTGCCCGCGCCATCACCTTGGTCAAGCCTGGCGGTCGCATCGTCTTTTCCAACTGTTCGCTCGATCCGCTGGAAGGCGAAGAGCTCTATCGCGACTTTCTCGCCGGCAATGCGGAGATCATCGACGACCCGCTTCGGCCGGGCGAGATTGCCGGCATCGACCCATTCCTGACGCCGCAAGGCACGTTGCGCACCACGCCTGCCGATCTGGAGCTTGGCTCACCAGCGCGTTCCGGGCTGGACGGTTTCTTTGCCGCCCGCATGCGCAGAGCCGGCTAAGGGCCGATCTTGAAGCGCCATCCGACTTCTTGGGGCGAGGAGGCATGGAAAACAGGCTGAACGGCCCCACTGCCGCGGAATTCGCCTTCGCACAAGTTCTTGAATCATATAAACTTGTGCTTGGGTGAGGACGATCAGGAGGGGTTTTGGCAATCGCTGCCGGTAACACGACGCGTCTGTGGACGCTTGTCGCGAGGGAGTTCTGGCGCAAGACGCGCCGGCGCTTGCGCGCCGGGCCACTCTATCGCTGGCGCTACTCCGGCCGCACGCCGGAGCGCGTCCTGATTGCCCCGCCGGACCTGCGCCTCGCCGATCCTCAGATCGCGCTCGATATCTATTACGGCCGCTATCCGCTTTCGGGGCATCTGGTCGAGACCGGTGGCAAATCGCCCTTCCAGATCGACGTGCCCAATCCCGGCTGGCAAAAAACGCTGCATGGCTTTCGCTGGCTGCGCCACATGCGTGCCGCCAGCACGGAGCTCGCCGCCGCCAACGCGCGGGCGTTGGTTTCCGACTGGATTGCAATCCATGGCAGCCATATTTCCGGCGTCGCCTGGGAGCCCGGCACGACGGCCAAGCGTGTCATTGCCTGGCTGCAGCATTCCTCGATCGTGTTGCAGGGCGCCGAGTTTCCGTTCTACCGTGCGTTCCTGAAATCGCTTGCCGTCCAGATCCGCTATCTGCGCGCCATGGTGCGCGAGATGCCGGACGGCAAGGACAGGCTGCGCGCCCGCATTGCGCTGGCCTTTGCCGCTTTGTCGCTGCCGGCGCCGGCCTCGGCGCTGCGCGGTGCCACCCGCAATCTCGCCGAGGAGCTCGACCGCCAGATCCTGCCTGACGGCGGCCATATCTCGCGTAATCCGATGACCGTGCTTGAAATCCTCGCCGACCTTCTGCCATTGCGCCAGACATACGCCAATCAGGCCGAGACACCGCCGGCCGCCCTGATCGGCGCCATCGACCGGATGCTGCCGGCACTGCGCTTCTTTCGCCATCAGGATGGCAGCCTTGCCCGCTTCAACGGCATGGGCGCCACCATCCACGACCGCATCGCCAGCATCCTGCATCACGACGACACCGCCGGCGCACCACTGCTGCACGCGCCGCATTCGGGTTATGAGCGCCTGTCGATGGGTGGTGTCACGGTGATCGCCGATACCGGCCCGCCGCCGCCCGTCGACGTGTCCAATGCTGCTCACGCCGGATGCCTCGCCTTCGAATTGTCGTCGGGCCGCCAGCATTATATCGTCAATGCCGGCATAGACACCTATGGTGCCGCCGAGTTCCGGCCGCTTGCCCGCGCCACCGCCGCCCACTCCACCGCTACCATCAACGACACGTCGTCGGCGCGCTTCAACCACTCCTTGCGCGTCAACGACCTGCTCGGCACGCCTTTGATAGGCGGGCCGCAGCATGTGCCTTGCAAGCGCACCGACCAGAAGGGCAGCCAGGGCTTCATCGCCCGCCATGACGGCTATGTGGCGCGCTTCGGCTTCCTGCATGAGCGCGAGCTGAAATTGTCGACCGAGGGCAATGTGCTTGCCGGCAGGGACCGCTTCCTGCGGCCGGGCGGCGCTTCTATCCGCAACAATGGCCGTGATTTCGTTACAGTGCGTTTCCATGTCCATCCCGACATAAACGTGCTCCAGGATGAGCATGACCGTCTGGTGCTGACCGCCGACCACGCCGACACCTGGGTGTTTACCTCCACCGAAGTGGCACCCGAGGTCGAGGAATCGATCTATTTCGCCGGGCTTGGCGGCCCACGCCGCAGCCGCCAGATCGTGCTTGCCTTCAAGGCCTCGGAGATTCCCGAGGTCCATTGGCAACTGACGCGGACAATTATCGCCGGCCGTCAGGAAAAAGCTGAAGCTGGTGGCAACGGCAGACACTGATCAAGCCTTGCGGCTTGATTTCCGGGCCTCATATGCTACGGCCCGCGGACGCTCTCCAACCACACGTGGAAAGGCCGCCAGCCCATGGCCGTCGCCGCCAAGAATATTCCCGCGCCCGACCTTGTACCCATCCGTCGCGCGCTGCTCTCCGTCTTCGACAAGACCGGCCTGATCGATTTCGCCAGGGCGCTGGCTTCGGCCGGCGTCGAGCTGGTCTCGACCGGCGGCACGGCAAAGGCCCTCGCCGATGCGGGCATGGCGGTGCACGACGTATCCGAGCTCACCGGCTTTCCCGAGATCATGGACGGGCGCGTCAAGACGCTGCACCCGTCGGTGCATGGTGCACTGCTCGGCGTTCGCGACGATCCAGAGCACGCCGCGGCGATGCGCGACCACGGCATTGAGCCGATCGATCTCGTCGTCTCCAATCTCTATCCATTCGAGGAGGTGCGCCGCTCCGGCGCCGACTACGCCGCGATCGTCGAAAACATCGACATCGGCGGCCCGGCGATGATCCGTGCCTCGGCCAAGAACCACGCATACGTCGGCATCGTCACCGACCCTGACGACTATGCCTCGGTGCTCAACGCGCTGGAGATGAATTTCGGCTCGTTGTCGCTGGATTTCCGCAAGAAGTTGGCAGCCAAGGCCTTTGCCCGCACCGCCAGCTACGATGCGGCGATCTCGGGATGGTTCGCCGAGGCGCTGGAGATCGAGCATCCGACATGGCGCGCCTTCGGCGGCAGGCTGCAGTCGGTGATGCGCTACGGCGAAAACCAGCATCAGGGCGCCGGCTTCTATGTCAACGGCGACAGGCGGCCGGGCGTCGCCACGGCACGCCAGCTTCAGGGCAAGCAGCTTTCCTACAACAACATCAACGATACCGACGCCGCCTTCGAGCTGGTCGGCGAGTTCGATCCGACCCGCTCCGCAGCGGTAGCCATCATCAAGCACGCCAACCCGTGCGGCGTCGCCGAAGGCGCTTCGCTGCAAGCGGCCTATGCCAAGGCGCTGGCCTGCGACCCGGTCTCGGCCTACGGCGGCATCGTCGCCATGAACCGTATCCTCGATGCCGCAGCCGCCGAAGAGATCGTCAAGACCTTTACCGAAGTGATCATCGCACCGGAGGCGTCCGATGATGCAATCCGCATCATTGGCGTCAAGAAGAATCTACGCCTGCTGGTCACCGGCGGCCTGCCCGACCCGCGCGCGGCGGGCCTTGGCTTGAAATCGGTTGCTGGCGGCTTGCTCGTCCAGGGCCGCGACAATGCGGTGGTGGATGACCTCGAGCTGAAGGTGGTGACCCGGCGCGCTCCGACGCCGGCCGAAATGGCCAATCTGAAATTCGCCTTTCGCGTGGCAAAGCACGTCAAGTCGAACGCGATCGTCTATGCCAGGGACGGCGCCACCGTCGGCATCGGCGCCGGCCAGATGAGCCGTGTCGATTCCTCGCGCATCGCCGCGCGCAAGGCGCTCGACGCGGCCGACGCTGCCGGTCTGACGGAGCCTTTGACCAAGGGCTCGGTCGTCGCCTCGGATGCCTTTTTCCCGTTCGCGGATGGGCTTTTGTCGGCAATCGAAGCCGGCGCCACCGCCGTCATCCAGCCCGGCGGCTCGATGCGCGACGACGACGTCATCGCCGCCGCCGACGCTCACGGCATTGCCATGGTCTTCACCGGAGTGAGGCACTTCCGGCATTGAACTCCCTCCCCCTGTCCCTGTGGGAGAAGGGAAGAGCAGCTCACTCCGCCGGCCGATCCGCCGGATAGGGCGTGCCGATCAGGATCGCCATGCCTGCGCCGAGGAACAGCACGATCGCCGCCATTCCGAGCCGCGCCGAGCCGCTGGCCAGGGTGATCGTGGCCACCATGAAGGGCGCTGCAAAACTTGTTGCCCGACCGGCCAGCGCATAGATGCCGAAATAGCGGCCGGATTCGGCTGCGGAGACGCTGCGCGCCATGTAGGAGCGCGACGATGCCTGCACCGGCCCGAAGGCAAGCCCGATCAGCAGGCCGTAGAAAATGTAGGCTTTTTCCGCCGCCGTGCCGAACAGTCCGCCGCCGTCCAGTCCGGGCATCACCCAGGCGCCGAACAGCGTATAGCCCGGGCCGGTCGAGACGATGCCGATCGTGGCAATGCTCAGCATGACCAGCGAAATCATCACTATGGTCTTGGAACCCAGTGCAGTGTCGAGGCGTGCGGCAACCACGCAGCCGACGATGGCAACGACGTTGAGGATGATGCCGAACAGGCCGATCTCTGTGATCGACCAATGGAACATTGCCGCCGCAAACGTTCCGCCCAGCGCCAGCAGCGCGTTGACGCCGTCCTGATAGATCATGCGGGCGACGAGAAAGCGAAAAATACCGCTGCGCTTGCTTACTTCGGCTAGCGTCGACTTCAGTTCCGACAGGCCCTCGCGCACCGCCGGCCCGATTGGAATGCCTTTGATCGCATCAGGCGTGAAAAAGAACATCGGCAGGATGAACAGGAAATACCAGGCCGCCGACAACGGTCCGGTGGCGCGCGCGTCCTCGCCGAGCCTGGGGTCAAGGCCGAAGATCGGGTCGAGCCCGACGACGGTCTTGCCGGTTTCAGGCGAGCCGGCCATGACGGTAACGACGAAGATTAGCGCGATCATGCCACCGAGATAGCCGAGCCCCCAAGCCATGTTCGAGATCCTGCCGATGTCGCTCTTCGGCACCAGGCGCGGCATCATCGAGTCATTGAACACGGTCGAGAATTCAGCCGCGACCGATGCCAGCGAGAACAACGCCACGACCAGAAAAAGGTTGGAGCCGGGCGCGGCGAACCACAGCAAGGTGAGGCTGGTGATCTTGACCGCGGCGAAGAAGGCTATCCACGGTTTGCGTGGTCCGGTCTGATCGGCGATCGAGCCGAGGATCGGCGACAAAACGGCGATGACGAGGCCGGCGGCGGCAATGCCGTAGCCCCAGGCCGCTTGCCCCGTCTCCGGATTGCTGGCCATGCGCGAGACGAAATAAGGACCGAAGATGAAGGTGGTGACGACCGTGAAGAACGGCTGGGCCGCCCAGTCGAACAGCATCCATCCCCAGATGCCGCGTCCCGACGCACGCTGCACTGCGATCTCAGCCATGTCCCCTCCGCTGGAGCTTGCTCCGTGCCGATCGAATCGGCATGATGCTCCGTCTTGTTGTTGAGCACGATCTTGTCCAAAAGCCGATCGTTACGTTCGCGATCATGCTCCGGCGCCCCAAAGCAGCGCGCCGTTCGCTCTATAGCGCAGTTCTTCCTGGCAATACCGCGCGATGTGAAGACGTCTCACAGCGCCGTCAGATCACTCATCAGGCCGGACGCCACCGACAGCCGGGACACGGTGATGTCGCCGCCCTCGGTCAGAGCCTGCAGCCGCTCGCGGATGCGTCCGACCCGTTCGCCGCCGGCCTCCAGCCATGCTGTCACCGGATCCGCCGCCTCGGCATGACTGGTGAGTGCCGCCACGGCGATGCCGCGCCTGGCCGCGCCGATCATGTCGGTGGCGCGGAAAAGCGCCAGTTGATCATAATAATCCGAGGGCGTGATCGAGCGCGCCGCATCTTCGACGCGCGGGATGCGGAAGACATCGCTGACTGAAAAAAACGCCTTGGCGGCAGCGACGATGCTGGCATTTGCCGTCCGCGCCGTCAGCGCAATGTCGGGGATGAGCTCCGCCACATCGGTCAACGCCAGTTGCTCGGCAAGGCTCTCGGGCGCGCCGCCCTTCGACAGGCCGTGCCGCCGCTCCTCGATCCGCTCGCGAGAGAAGGCCGGCAGCAGCGACACGAGCTTCGGCTCCAACGCCTTGCGCGCATCCTGCAATTCGGTGATCCGCTGCCCGAGCGGCGCGGTGCCGGCATCGTTCTTCAGGTACCAGCCGCTGGTCACATAGATCAGCCGGCTGACCGCCTGATAGAGGTCGAGCTGGATCTGTCCGTCGATCTGGTTGTCGAGCGCGTCGATCTGCCGGTAGAGCGCCGGCAGCGCAAAGCCATCCCGCACCACGGCGAAGGTGCGCACGACATCGGCGGCACTGCGGCCAGTCGCTTCCTGCAGCCTGTTGACGAAGGACGGGCCGCCGCGATTGACCAGATCATTGGCGACGACACGGGCGATGATCTCGCGGCGCAGCCGATGGCCGTGGATTTCTCCCGCATATTTCTTCGCCATGCGATCGGGGAAATAGCCCATCAGATCACGGTCGAAATGCGGATCGTCCGGCATGTCGCTGGCGACGATATCGGAAAACAGCACGATCTTGGCATAGGCGAGCAGCACGCCGAGCTCGGCCCGGGTCAGCGGCTCACCGCGCGTCTCGCGCTCGGCAAAGGCCGCCGGCGACGGCAGCGCCTCGACGGCACGGTCGAGCAGTCCGCGCGCCTCCAGCGCCGCCATGAAGCGGCTCTGATGGGCGATGTCGGCGAGCCCGCGCTTACGGGCAAGGGACAGCGCCAGCGTCTGCTGGTAATTGTTGGACAGCACCAGGGCGCTGACCTCATCGGTCATCTCGGCCAGCAATTTGTTGCGCGCCGGCCGGGTCAGCGATCCCTTGCGCATGGCGGAAGCCAGCGCGATCTTGATGTTGACCTCGACGTCGGAGCAATTCACGCCGCCCGAATTGTCGATCGCATCTGAGTTGCAGCGGCCGCCATTCAATCCGAATTCGATGCGCGCCCGCTGCGTGACGCCGAGATTGGCCCCCTCACCGATGACCTTGGCACGCAGGTCGAGCGCGGTGATGCGGATCGCGTCATTGGCACGGTCGCCGACGTCCTGGTTGGTCTCGCCCGATGCCCTGACATAGGTGCCGATGCCGCCAAACCACAAAAGGTCTGCCGGCGCCTTGAGAATGGCACTCATGATCTCGACTGGCGTGGCCGTTGTCTTGCCGAGGCCGATCGCCGCAGCCGCGGGCGCCGGCAAGGTGATCGACTTCTGGCTGCGCGAGACGATGATGCCGCCCTCCGACAGCTTCGTCTTGTCGTAATCCTGCCAGCTTGAACGGGCGAGAGCGAACATACGCCGGCGCTCGGCCATCGAAGCCGCCATGTCGGGATCGGGATCGATGAAGATGTCGCGATGATCAAAGGCGGCTATCAGCCGGGTCTGCTCCGACAGCAGCATGCCGTTGCCGAACACGTCGCCCGACATGTCGCCGACGCCGACGACAGTGAACGGCGTGGTTTGGATGTCGCGGTTCATCTCGCGGAAATGCCGCTTGACTGCTTCCCAGGCGCCCTTCGCGGTGATGCCCATCTTCTTGTGGTCGTATCCGGCCGAACCGCCGCTGGCGAAAGCGTCGTCGAGCCAGAAGCCGTGCCTTTCGCTTATGGCGTTGGCGGTGTCCGAGAAGGTCGCCGTTCCCTTGTCCGCGGCGACGACGAAATACGGATCATCCTGATCGCGCCGCACCACGCCGGCTGGCGGGATGACGCCGTCCAGGCCGATATTGTCGGTGATCGACAACAGGCTGGAAACGTAATTCTTGTAGGCGGCCGTGCCGGCCTCGAAAATGGCGTCGCGCCCGGCGCTCATCGGCAGCTTTTTCGGGTAGAAGCCGCCCTTGGCGCCAACCGGCACGATCACCGCATTCTTGACCTGCTGTGCCTTGACCAGGCCAAGCACCTCGGTGCGATAGTCCTGCGCACGGTCCGACCAGCGCAGGCCGCCGCGCGCGACCGGGCCGAAGCGCAGATGCACGCCCTCGACCTCGGAGCCATAGACGAAGATCTCGCGCCATGGCCGCGGCGCCGGCAGCCCGTCGACCGATTGCGAATCGAGCTTGATCGCCAGTGATTGGCCCTTCTCTTTCGTATCGGCAACGAAATGATTGGTGCGCAGCGAGGCTTCGATCAGGTTCAGATAACGTCGGATGATGGTGTCGTCGTCGATGTTGGGAACGTCTTCCAGCGCATCCGTGATCTTGGCCTTCAGATGTTTGGCCTGAACGACGCCTTCCGTCTCATCCGTCGGGCCGAGGCGGGCGACGAACAGCGCATGCAGTCCGCGGGCGATCTCGGGATAGCGGTTGAGTGCGGCGGCGATGAAATCCTGGCTCTGCGGGATACCGGCCTGCTGCAGATAGCGGCCATAGGCGCGCAGGACGGTGATCTCGCCCGACCACAGGCCTGCGGTCTGGGCGAGGCCGTTATAGCCGTCATTGTCGACATTGCCGCGCCAGACGGAAAGGAACGCGTCCTCGAACAGCGCGCCGCCATTGCCGAGGTCGATCGGCCTGCCGTAGCTGTTCTCAAGTTCCATGTCGTGGATGAAGACCATGCCGGATTGATTGTCGCCGACCTCGAAAGTACGCTCGCTGATGACGCGGAAACCGATGTTTTCCAGCACGGGCACGCGCCGCGACAGCGCCACCGGGCTGCCATGGTGATAGATTTTCAGCGCCGCCTGATGCGGCTTCTGGTCGGCGTGACGGTAATAGTCGATGGCGATCGGATTTGACGCATCGAGCCTGGCGATGCGCCCGGCATCGGCCAGCGCCACGGCCGGCGGGAAACTGTCGCGATAACTTTCCGAAAAGCGCGAGGCGATGGCCGTTAGCTTCGCGTCGGCCCCGGTCTCGGTCGCGGTCTCGCGCAGTGCATCGTCCCAGGTCCGTACGATGTCGCGAATCGCCGCCTCGATCGTCGCCTGCTCGACCTTCGGCGTCTTGCCGCCGGAGCGGCCGATGATGAAGTGGACGCGCGCCAGCCCGCCTTCCGGGAAGGCCGGATAATAGGCCGACAGCCGGCCTTCGAAGACGGTCTTCAGATAGGTGCCGATCTTCTCGCGCACGACGCTGTCGTAGCGGTCGCGCGGCACGAAGACGAGCACGGAGACGAAGCGGTCGAACTGGTCGACACGCACCAATGCCCTGACGCGCGGCCGCTCGATCAATCCCAGTATGGCTTCGGCATGCTTGCGCAGGATCGGCACCGGAACCTGGAACAACTCGTCGCGCGGATAGCTCTCCAGCACGTTGATCAATGCCTTGCCGGAGTGGTCGCCGGGATTGAAGCCGGATTTGGCAATGACGGTTTCGGCCTTCGAGCGCAGATAGGGGATTTTCATCACCGAGCGCGTATAAGCAGTCGAGGTGAACAGTCCGACGATGCGCAGCTCGCCCGAAAGCACGCCTTTGCCGGTGTAGGTCTTGACGCCGATGTAGTCGAGGTAGATGCGGCGGTGCACCGATGACTTGGCGTTGGCCTTGGTGACGATCAGCGGTTCCGGCCCATGCAGGAAGGCGCGGATTTCCGGCGTCGTGCTCACCGCTTCGGTGCCACGCCTGAGCACCAGCACGTCGGGATCGGAAAGGATGCCGAGGCCGGGCTTTTCGGCACGCTCGAGCATGCCGCTCTTCTCGCCGCCGGTGTATTTGAATTCACGCATGCCTAGAAAGGTGAAATTGTCGTCGCGCAGCCATTCGAGGAAGGCGATCGCCTCGGTGACAAGGGCCTTGTCGAGCGGCACCGGCGAGTAGCGGAATTCCGAGATCGCCTGGTCGAGGCGGGCAAGCATCGGCTTCCAGTCGATGACGGCGGCGCGCACCTGACCGAGCAGCTTCGTCAGGCGTGCGGAAAGGCCTTCGGCCTGCTCGGCCGAAAGGCGGCCGATATGGACATGGATGACGCTCAGCCGGTCATGGCTGTGCTCGCCCTTGGCATAACCGCCATCGCCGAGGATTTCCTCGACGCCGTTCTTGCCGTGCCTGACCACGATGACCGGGTGGGTAACCAGCAGCGGCTCGCCGGCGCTCTCTGTAATCTCACCGAGGACGGAATCGAACAGGAACGGCATGTTGTCGTTGACGACGGTGATCACCGTCATCGGCCGGCCTTGGCGGACGACACCGGAATCGACGTCTATGGCAACGACGCAGTCGTCCTTCTTGTGCCGGGCGACAGCGCGGCCGGCGAGTTCGGCAGCGCGTTCGAGATCGATGACGTCGTAGGCGGCGACATCTTCGGCCGGAGCTCGGGCCAGCAAGTAGTCGGCAAGCCTGCCGGGCTTTTCGCTGCCCTTGGCCGGACTCATCTTTTTCAACTGGCTTGCGGATTTCAGGCCGGCCATGAGCTAATTCCCTCCCGTCATGTTTTTACAACTATCGTAGCAGATGACGGGTATTTGGCGACAAAGGTTTGACGGCTTGCGACGAAATGTCGGAATTCACCGGCAGCCTGGCGGAAAACGAGGAGAAATCCCCTATGACAGACAAAATCACCGCGCTTGACCTCGCACCGGCGGAGCTGAGCGAAGCGACCAACGCCTATTTCGCCAAATGCCGGGAGAAGCTCGGCCTCGTTCCCAATGTGCTGCTCGCCTACGCCTTCGACGAGAAGAAGCTGCGCGCTTTCACCGACATGTACAATGATTTGATGCTGGGTGAATCCGGCCTGTCGAAGCTGGAGCGAGAGATGATCGCGGTGGTCGTCTCATCGGTCAACCATTGCTATTATTGCCTGGTTGCACATGGCGCGGCCGTGCGCCAGCTTTCCGGCGACCCGGCCTTCGGCGAGATGATGGTGATGAATTTTCGCGCCGCCGAGCTGTCAGACAGGCAGCGCGCCATGCTCGAATTCGCGGTGAAGCTGACCGAGCAGCCGGCAAAGATCGTCGCAGCCGACCGGGCGGCGCTGCGGCAAGTGGGCTTTTCCGACCGCGACATCTGGGATATCGCCTCGACTGCCGCGTTCTTCAACATGTCGAACCGGCTGGCATCGGCGATCGATATGCGGCCGAACGATGAATATCACGCGATGGCGCGATAGGGCACCGCGGTCGTATATATTAGCTACATCGCATTCTCGTTGCTTGTTTGCCGGTTTGGTCCGATGATCGGCATGCGGCATGACCGCATGCCGGTTCGATGCCGCCGATCAAAGGAGGAGAACATGGCGAAATTTCTCTACGTCTATCACGGCTCGGGCAAGATGCCGACCGAGGAGGCCGAACGGAAGGCAGCGATGGATGCCTGGAACGGCTGGTACGGCAAGCTTGGCTCAGCCGTGGTCGACGGTGGCAATCCAGTCGGCATGTCGAAGACCCTGCTGCCCGGCGGCAAGGTCGAGAACAATGGCGGCAGCAATCCAACCGCCGGTTACACCATCATCGAAGCGAAAGACATCGACGATGCCGTCGGCAAAGCCAAGGATTGTCCTATCCTGACGGACCCGGGTTTCAGCGTCGAGATCGCACCGATAATTGAAATGGGTTGACGCGCCGGCTCAGGACCGCGCCGCGATCGCCGCCGCAGCGCCGGCCATGGTGCCGGCGCTGATGCGGTTGGCGATCTTCATCGCCCGCTTGCTCCTCAAGAGCTTGCGCGCCTGCGATGCGGCGAGCACCCATGTCAAATCGATGGCGACCAGCACCACGGCCATGGTCGCCGTCAGCTCGACCCAGCCGATCACGCGGACTGAACCGAGATCGATGATGGTCGGCAGCAGCGCCAGATAGAACATCATGATCTTGGGGTTGCCGAGCGTCACCGCCATGCCGGCAAAGAACAGTCTGACGGGCGAATCGTCGCGCGGCAGCGAGCCTTCTTTTGCCTCGACCGGTGCCGTCCACATCTTCCAGGCAAGCCAGGCGAGATAGACGACGCCAACCCATTTCACGACGACAAAGGCGAAGTGGAACGTCTGCGCCACCACGGCGAGGCCAAACACCGCCAGTGACAGCCAGATCGCTTCGCCAATCCACATGGCAAGCAGGAACGGAAACACGTCGCGAAACCCTTTTGCGATGACCCGCGCCACAAGTGCGGCAATCGACGGGCCCGGCGAGCCGGCGGCAACAAGCAGGGCGCCGGCAAAAATCAGAAGCGACGTGAAATGCATGACGCGGATCTCGTTAGAAACTTTTGGAGTCATTCAACATAACCCAACTGTTCCGACGACGGTAGCGTCTACCGAAAGAAGGCTTGTCGGCTGGGCACCTCGCGGCTAGAAATGTCGTCCCGACATCATTTCGAGCTTCACTTTGCCTACGTAACCGCCGGTCTCGCCAACTCCCCCAACACAGAGCAGGGCGTCGCAGTCGCGGCGCCTGTTTTCACATCATGTGTTCCTCAGGGTGGCGGTTCGAGACCGGTTTGGCACTGCTGAACCGCTGTCGCGCACAATCACCCGCGACGCTTATTTCCAACTGCCGCAGTCTCTCGCCACGCCGTGCCCGCAGGGGCATCTCGACATCGCCGATCTGACGAACTTCCCGACGGGAAGGGCTTTTCGGCATGCCTTCGATACTGCGTATCCGCTGGGCGATCGCGCCCAAGACCGCACCGCGACCTCACCTCAACTGCAATCGCTGCGGTGGCCTGAAAGCCTATCGCTGCAGCGGCAAATTCCGGGTCAATGCTAATGGCAAACGCATTGATGCCTGGTTGATCTACCGGTGCATCGATTGCGACAATTCCTGGAATTTCGGCATTCTGGAGCGCTGCAATCGCCGCGACATCGAGCCGGCCCTGCTGCAGGCGCTCGAATGCAACGATCCGGTCCTGGCGCGGCGCCATGCTTTCGATATTGCCGCATTGCGAAGCAGGATCGGGCGCGTCGAGGAATTTCCTGAAGCCGCCGTTCATAAGCAGGTGCTCGGGGACAGGCCGGAAAACACCGCCGGCCTCGAACTCCAGCTCGAGCTCGAAATGCCGACAGCGCTGCGGCTCGACCGGTTGCTCGCCAACGAACTCGGTATCTCGCGATCGCGGCTTCAGGTTTGGGAAGAGAAGCGATTGCTGGCCGTTGGTCCGGACGGGGCCAAAGCCTTGCGCAGGCCAGCCCGAGCGGGAACGGCGATCCGCATCGACCTGTCTAGTAATCCAGACCGGGACGGCATTATCGCGGCTGCCGGCGGGTAAGATAGAGGGAGGAAGCACGCACGTGCTCCCTCCCTCATAATGGCTGAGAAAAGTGGCTTACGCCGCGCCGACCACTTTCGCCGACTTCTCGAAACGCTTGCGCTCGTTCGGGTCGAGATAGAGCTTGCGCAGGCGGATGGTTTTCGGCGTCACTTCGACCAGCTCGTCGTCCTGGATCCAGGCCAGCGCGCGTTCCAGCGTCATGCGGATCGGCGGCGTCAGCTTCACTGCCTCGTCCTTGCCGGCGGCGCGGATGTTCGTCAGCTTCTTGCCCTTGAGCACGTTGACTTCGAGGTCGTTGTCCCTGGAATGGATGCCGATGATCATGCCCTGATAGACCTTGACGCCGGGGTCGATGACCATCGGGCCGCGGTCTTCCAGGTTCCACATGGCATAGGCCACCGATTCACCCTGTTCGTTGGAGATCAGCACGCCGTTGGTGCGGCCCGGCAGCTCACCCTTGTAAGGCTCATAGGCATGGAACAGCCGGTTCATCACGGCGGTGCCGCGCGTGTCGGTCAGCAGTTCCGACTGGTAGCCGATCAGGCCGCGCGTCGGCGCGTGGAAAACGATGCGCTGGCGATTGCCGCCCGAAGGGCGCAGCTCGACCATCTCGGCCTTGCGCTCCGACATTTTTTGCACGACGACGCCGGCATGCTCCTCGTCAACGTCGATGACGACTTCCTCGACCGGCTCCAGCAATTCGCCGTTCTCGCCCTTCTGCATGACGACGCGCGGCCGCGACACGGCGATCTCAAAACCTTCGCGGCGCATCGTCTCGATCAGCACGGCCAGCTGCAATTCGCCGCGTCCGGAGACGAAGAACGAATCCTTGTCCGGCGATTCCTCGATCTTCAGCGCGACATTGCCTTCGGCCTCGCGCAGCAGGCGGTCCCGGATGACGCGGCTGGTCACCTTGTCGCCTTCGGTGCCCGCCAGCGGTGAATCGTTGACCAGGAACGACATCGTCACCGTCGGCGGATCGATAGGCTGCGCGTGCAGCGGCTCGGTCACCGACAGGTCGCAGAACGTGTCGGCGACGGTGCCTTTCGACAAGCCGGCGATGGCGACGATGTCGCCTGCCTGCGCTTCGTCGATGGGCTGGCGCTCGAGCCCGCGAAAAGCAAGGATCTTCGAGATGCGGCCGGTTTCGACCTGGGTGCCATCATGGTGCAGCACCTTGACCGCCTGGTTGGATTTCAGCGTGCCGGATTCGATACGGCCGGTGATGATGCGGCCGAGGAACGGATTGGCTTCCAGAATGGTGCCGATCATGCGGAACGGGCCAGGATGAACGGTCGGCGCCGGCACGTGCTTGATGACGAGGTCGAACAGCGGCGCCAGAGCCTGGTCCTTCGGACCTTCGGGGTTTTCGGAGACCCAGCCGTCACGGCCCGAACCGTAAAGGATCGGGAAGTCGAGTTGCTCGTCGGTCGCGTCAAGCGCGGCAAACAGGTCGAACACCTCGTTGACCACCTCGACGTGGCGAGCATCCGGCCGGTCGATCTTGTTGATGACGACGATCGGCTTCAGTCCGACCTTGAGCGCCTTGCCGACGACGAATTTGGTCTGCGGCATCGGCCCCTCGGCGGCGTCGACCAGCACGATGGCCGAATCCACCATCGACAGGATGCGCTCGACCTCACCGCCGAAGTCGGCGTGGCCGGGCGTGTCGACGATGTTGATGCGGGTGCCCTTCCAGTCGACCGAGGTCGCCTTGGCCAGGATGGTGATGCCGCGTTCCTTTTCGAGATCGTTCGAATCCATGGCGCGCTCGGCGACACGCTGGTTGTCGCGGAACGAGCCGGACTGTTTCAGGAGCTGATCGACGAGGGTGGTTTTTCCATGGTCGACGTGCGCGATGATCGCGATATTGCGGATTTTCATGTTTTGGTCTCGGGAGCGTTGCAGGCAGCAGGCCAAAAGGCGCTGCCTCTTTCGGTTGGGCGGCTCATACAGGGTTTTTCGCAATTGCGAAAGAGGAGGCGAGTCACCAAATAAAGTCACCAAATCTTAAATGTCTTGGTGTGAAGTGGAATTATTAACCAAGGCGGAACCTTTCATGGTCCGGGCAGTTCGAATTTCATGATCGACGCAGGCAGCAGACTCCGGCCGATTTTGGCATGTAGCGCACTCGCCGTCCTCCTCGCGGCAGGCGCGGCGCAGTCGGCCGCGTCGTTCAAGGAGACGCGGACTGCCCTGCCGTCCGACAAGCGGTCGGCGGAGCAGCTTTTTGCCGATGCTCCCGATGGCGTCGACCCGGTGGTGACCGGGCCAGTCAGCGCCGCCTTCAAGCAAAGGCAGCAAAATGCCGGATGCGACAGCGCCGTCTGGCCCAACATTCCCGTCGTCTGCTATCCCGATTGATACACGTCCTACCCTCGGGCTGGCCCGAGGATAATGGTGCAGTCGCTCACGCCGACCGCACCGGATCGAGCGTGACCTTGTAGAGTTCGCTGTCGTCGCGATCCATCAGCCGCACCGTCAGCTGCTCTGTAGCGCCATCGATATCGACAAGTCCGAAGAACTGCAGGCCGGCCGACGGCGGCAGGTTCTGACCCTGCTCGGCAGTCGGTGCCTTGATGAACTTCAGCTCCGGGCCGAAGGTCATGTCGAAACCATTCGGTCCGAACGTGCCTGAATGGATCGGACCCGAAACGAATTCCCAGAACGGATTGAAGTCCTGGAACTGCGCCTTGTCCGGATTGTAGTAATGCGCGGCCGTGTAATGCACGTCTGCGGTGAGCCAAACGGTATTGCTGATGCCCGCGTTCTTTATATAGCGAAGAAGGTCGGCAATTTCCAGCTCGCGCCCCTTGGCCGTGCCATTGTCGCCATTGCTGACTGCCTCGGCCCCGACCTTCTTGGTACCGTCATTCCAGACCACGAGGCCGAGCGGCATATCGGCGGCGATGATTTTCCACGTCGCGTTGGAATTTGCCAGCTCACGCTTCAACCACTTGATCTGCTGTTCGCCGAGGATGCGCGATTCAGGCGTCATCGTCTCCTGCATATCCGGACCGTTGGGGCCGCGGTAGGAACGCATGTCGAGGAAGAACACGTCGAGCAGCGGACCATAAGCGATTTTGCGGTAGACGCGGCCCGGCTCCGACGGTTCGTAGCGGATCGTCGTCATCTCGTGGAAGGCGCGCGCCGCACGTGCTGCCAGCACATGGATTGATTTTTCTGTGTAGCGGTCGTCGGCGCTCAGGTCCTTCGAGTCCGACCAGTTGTTAAGCACCTCATGGTCGTCCCACTGATAGAAAGTCGGGCAGATGGCACTGAGCGCAAGAACGTTCTTGTCCATCATGTTGTATTTCCACTGCGCCCGGTATTCGTCCAGCGTCTCGGCAACCTTGCGCTTTTCGTTGATCAGCACTGTGTTTTTCCACTTGCCGCCATTGGGCAGGTCGACTTCGTCCTTCATCGCACCATCGGCATAAATCGTATCGCCCGAATGCAGGAAGAAGTCGGGCGTGTGCTTGGCGATCGTGGCGTAGGTCTTCATGCCGGTCTCGTCTATGCCCCAGCCTTGGCCGGCGGTGTCGCCCGACCAGGCAAAGCGGATGTCACGCTTCGAGGCAGGTGCCGTGCGGAAGCGGCCGACGATCGGCTCGGAAACGGCGTTGATGTCGGCAAGATCGGCCGCGACCATGCGGTAGAAAATATCCTGGTCGGAGGCGAGATCGGTGAGCAGCCGCTTCACCGTATAGTCGCTGGCCGGCGAGGTATCGAGCGGCGCCAGGCGGACGGCATTGGCGAAACTTTCCGTCGACGACACTTCGAACATGACGCGCGACGGCCGGTCCGTGCGCGTCCAGACCATGCCGCTGGTCGCGTCGACGTCGCCGGACTGGATGCCATGGGTGAAGGCCGGGCGCTGATTGGCGCGCGAGTAATAGGGAAGGGCGAGACCCGAGGCGCCGACCAGGCCAACGGCGCTGGCCGACGTGACGAAAGCGCGCCGCGTCATTGAAATCTTGTTCATGGCTGTCTCCTGGATGGCGTTGAACGTCGCCGCCAAGCTCCAGCTTCAATGTTTCAGGCACATTTCGAAACGATGAAGGTTTTCTGACATCAACAAGCGGGAAGGCTGGACCGCTCGGCGGCGAAGCTGCTGATCTCCCCCCTTGCGGGTCCCTTGCGGGGGAGATGGCCGGCAGGCCAGAGGGGGGCGCTGTCCCGCCGACGTACAAATCAGAAAGAAATCAGACGGAGCAGCGGAGTTTGGGCAGAACATTGCGTAAAGTCGGAGGCTGGCGAACCTTCGCGCCCCCTCTGCCCTGCCGGGCATCTCCCCCGCGAGGGGGAGATCGGCAATTTGGCCGACGGCATCTCTCCTGCAACGAGAAGCTATGCCGCCTGCGGTTCAGGATCGAACGCCGGGCGGCTGGTGTTGATCAGCAGCGAGATGCAGGCGGCGGCTATTGCCGTCATGCCGGCGATCAGGAAGGCAAGCTCGTAATTGCCCTGCAACTCACGCATAGTGCCACCGAAAAAGGCCGCTGTCGCTGCGCCGACTTGATGGCCGGCGACGATCCAGCCGAAGACGATCGGCCCGCTGCGGTCGCCGAACGCCTCGTTGGAAAGCCGCAGCGTCGGCGGCACTGTGGCGATCCAGTCCAGTCCGTAAAATACGGCGAAGATGATCAGGCTGGTCGCGGAGAAGCCGGAATAGGGCAGATAGATCAGCGACAGGCCGCGAATGCCGTAATAGATGCCGAGCAGCTTGCGCGGGTCGAAACGGTCGGTGAGCCAGCCCGACAGCGTCGTGCCAATAAGATCGAAGATACCCATCATCGAGAGCAGGCCCGCGGCCTGCACTTCGCCGATGCCCATATCGCCGCAAAAGGCGATCAGGTGCGTGCCGACCAACCCGTTGGTGGTGAAGCCGCAAACGAAGAAGGTGGCGAACAGGTACCAGAACACACGCGTACCGGCGGCGCGGCGCAACGTGCTCAGCGTATGCGCGAGGAAATTGCCTTGCGCGGCCGGCGGCGCGGGCGGCACATCGTCGAGCTCGGCGCCATAGCGGACCATGCCGATCGCGGCCGGACGCTCCGGTACCAGCATATAAACCAGCGGCACCAAGGCGGCGGTGGCCACGGCAATGGCAATGGCGACCGGCTTCCAGCCGCCGGACTGGGCGAGCGAGGCGAGCAGCGGCAGGAAGACCAGCAGCCCGGTGGCGCTGGACGCCGACATCAGTCCCATCACAAGGCCGCGATTGGTCTTGAACCAGCGGTTGACGATGGTCGCGCCGAGCACGGTGGCGACAGCGCCCGAACTGATGCCGGAAAACACGCCCCAGGTGAGGAGCAGATGCCACGGCTTGGTCATTAGCAGGCTGAGCGCGGTCGATCCCGACATCAAAAGCAGCGCGGCAAGCAAGGTGCGGCGCAGCCCGATCCGCTCCATCAGCGCCGCGGCAAACGGCCCGGTCAGGCCATAGAGGAAGATGCCGGTGGCCGCCGCCAGCGAGACGACGTCGCGCCGCCAGCCGAAACTATTCTCCAGCGGCAGCATCATGACTGCCGGCGCCGAACGCAGGCCCGCGGCGATCAGCAGGCAGAGGAAGATGACGGCGACCACGACGAAAGCGTAGCGCTGGCCAAACGGGCGGGATTGAGCTATCATGTTACTGACCGGTACGTTTCAGATGCGCGGAACATACGTACCGACCGGTAACATTGTCAACCAGGCATCGGCAAACCAGACATGAAAAGCATTGAACCAACGATCAAGGAGAATGGCGCACCGCTGCCTCGCGCCGCCGAACGGATCCTCCAGGTGGCGCGCGACCTGTTCTACCGGCAAGGCATCAGGGCGATCGGTGTCGACGAGATCGTACGGCGTGCCGGCGTCACCAAGCCAAGCCTCTACCGCAGCTTTCCGTCCAAGGATGAGTTGGCTGCATCCTATCTTCGGCACTATGACCTCGAATTCTGGGAGCGCTTCGACGAGGCGGTGAATGCCCATCCCGGCGATCCGCGCGCGCAGATCGTCGCCTTCCTGACGCGTGTCGGCAAGCGCACGCAAAGGCCCGACTATCGCGGCTGTGGCATGACCAATGCCGCGGTCGAATATCCCGAACACGGCCATCCGGCCCGCGTCGTGAGCGAGGCCAACAAGCAGGAATTGCGCCGGCGCTTGCGCACCATGGCGGCGGCGATGGGTGCCGGCGACGCCGACACGCTGGGTGACGGGCTGCTGCTCCTGATCGAGGGCGCCTATATCAGCGGTCAGTTGTTCGGTGCCGGCGGACCGGCGCAGTCGGTGGCCCGCAACGCCGACCTTCTGATCGAAGCAAGCTTGAGGAAATAGCGTTCCGTTTACCAGGTCACTGTGAGCAGCCTGACTTCGTCTAGGCTGCTGCTGAATTTGACGGTACGCTGCGGCAGCCCGAACGGAGTTGTCCGCCATGCGCGCTCTTTTGATCCCGCTTGCCCTCGCCGGTTTCTGCCAGGCGGCCCGGGCTGGCGACATATCCAGCGTCTATACCGATCTCGTCTGGGAGAAGGACTGCGTGACTTATGCCCAGGCGGAGGAAGGCGACGGCGACTGGGCCGACCTGGCCTGTTCGGGCTATGGCGGCTACCCGGTGATGGTTTCCTACGACGATGCGCGGGAATCGCTGTTCTACGGGTTTCCACCTGGCGACATGACCACGGTCTGGGAAAGCTTTTCCGGCCTCAACTCGGCTGGACCCAAAGTCGAGTGGCGTATCGAAACCAAGGGCGATATGGCCGTTCCTTTCGCAGTCATCCATCGTCGCTCGATCAGCGATAGCGAGGGCGAGAACAAGTCGACGGAAGTGCTGATCGTCGCCAAGGTTGCCCAGCCTGGCGCCTACGAAGGCTGCACGATCGCTCTTGTGCTCGCCACTGGCAATCCCGCCGCCAACGATCAGGCGCGCAAGCTTGCCGACGAGAAGGCACGCACCTTCGCCTGCGGCAAGGACAAGCGTGTGGTGATCGGCAACACGCCCGATTTCGGCCGCGTCGACAACTGACGATTTGCGCCCGTTAATTACTTGCGCTTGGCCCGCTCGATTGCCTCGACGATCATCTTCTTGGCATAGGCGGCATCGTACCAGCCCTCGATCTTGACCCATTTGCCGGGTTCGAGATCCTTGTAGTGCTCGAAAAAGTGCTGCACCTGCTGGCGGGTGATATCAGGCAGCTGCGTGTATTCGTGAACGTCCTCATAGCGCAAGGTCAGCTTGGGCGAAGGTACTGCGATGACCTTCTCGTCCTGGCCGGCATTGTCCTCCATCACCAGCACGCCGATCGGCCGCACATTGATGACGCAGCCCGGCACCAGCGCGCGTGTGTTGCAGACCAGCACGTCGATCGGGTCGCCGTCGCCCGACAGCGTGTGCGGTACGAAACCGTAATTGCCGGGATAGCGCATCGACGTGTGCAGGAAGCGGTCGACGAACAGCGTGCCGGCCTCCTTGTCCATCTCGTACTTGATCGGCTCACCGCCGATCGGCACCTCGATAATGACGTTGACGTCCTCGGGCGGGTTCTTTCCGCTGGCAATCGCTTCGATACGCATCGCTTTATCCCTCTCTCGATTGAAGATCGATAGCGGGCGACGGCGAATGGTGCAATGCGGCGAATGGTACTGGGGGATCGTCCGAACCGAAACCGGTCGGATCATGCGCTGGCCGTCATTCCCAGACGAAAGCGACCTTCTTCAGCGCCTTCTGCTCGAATATCTCGACGCCCTCGGCCACATCGCGACCGCCGGCGCCGGCATAGAAGGCAAGTGCGTTCTGATTGTCTTCCAGCGCCCACACCACCATGCCCTTCAAGCCATGGTCGGCCAGCCGTGCCCGTGCCGCCGAGAACAGCCGGCTGCCGAGCCCGATGCCTTGATATTCCGGCCGCAGGTAAAGCTCGTAGATCTCGCCCTGCTGCCTGAGTTCGCGGGCACGGTTCTTGCCGATCGTCGCGTAGCCGGCAATTTTGCCGCCGATTTCGACGACCAGGACGGTGGCGGCGCGGCGAATGGCATTCGCCCACCAGTCGGCACCGCGGCGGTTGATCATCGATGTCAGAGTGCGGTGTGGGATGATGCCCGAATAGGCGCCGCGCCAGGCCTCGAGATGCACGTCGGCAATGGCGGCTGCATCGCGCGGCTCGGCTTTCCTGATGTCGATGCTCAGCGTATTCATGATTGGTTAACCATAAACCCGCGGCGCCCGATTGCAAGAGTCCGGTCAGCCACTGCGATGCTTTCGCACAGCCGAACGGTGCGTCCTTGAGACGCTGCAAAACCGCCTTTAGCGAGATCAAATCTCGACCAGATGGTCGTCCAGTTCGTTGCTGTCGCCGGTCGACACCGGAAAATGCTCGGCCAGTACCGCACCGACCGCTTCGACCGCCCTGACGAAGCCGTCGGCAAGCCGATCGTCGCCGGCATGCGCCGTAAGGTCGCGGACGACACCGTCCCAGACATGCTGGCCGACACGAGAATCGATGCCGCTGTCGGCGACCACTTCAGCATAGCGCTCGGCGATCGAGACGAACACCAGCACGCCGGTGCGCGCCGCGGTGCGGTGGACGTTGCGGGCGAGGAACTGCTTCATCGCATTGGCGTGGGCGGCCTGGTAGCGCAGCCGCCTCGGCACCAAATGGATGCGCAATGCGGGCAATGCCCACAACAGGATGAGCACACTGGCAAGCGCCAGAAGCTCGGCTATGACGAAATGCGGCAAGCGGATCGACAGCCACCAGGCTTCCAGCCCGTAACCGACGGCGAGGCTGACGACGAGCATGCCGAGCATCGCCATGAAGGCGGCCGGGAAGAAATAGCCGTCGCTTGCATGCGCCACGACGCAGTAGATCTCGCCGTCGGTCTTTGATTCGGCAGCGCGGATCGCATCGGCGATGCGCTCATGATCCTCGGGGCTGATCGGTCGTGTTGCCATGATTGATGTCTCACCAGCTTCCTGAAGAACCGCCGCCGCCGGACGAACCGCCGCCGCCGGAAAACCCGCCGCCGGAACTTCCTGACGACCAACCACTGCCTGAACTTCCCGACGACCAGCCACTGCCGGACGAGGTCCCCGACGTCCAGGCACCGCCACCGGAGGGTGACGAACCTGGCCCGCGGCCGTAGCGGAACGTCATGCCCAGCCACTTGTACACGCCCGGCGACAGTTTCGTGCCGAAGATCGGCGGCAGGAACGCCATTGCCAAGCCGCCGAAGAACATCGTCGCCCACAGGATGATGAACAGCATGAAGATGGGATCGACAGGATTGTCATTCGCCGGATTGCGCTTGCCGCGCGCCTCCAGCTCTTCGGGATTGCCTTCCAGCACCATGATCATGTCGTCGACGGCCTTGCTGATGCCGCCTGAGAAATCGCCGGCACGGAAGGCCGGCACCATATCGTTTTCGATGATCAACTTGGTGTGCAGGTCGGTCAGCGTGCCTTCAAGCCCATAGCCGACCTCGATGCGCATCTTGCGGTCGTTCGGCGCCACCAGAAGCAGGACGCCGTTGTTCTCCTTCGCCTGGCCGAGTTTCCAGGCGCGAAACAACCGGTTGGCGTAAGGCTCGATCTCCTCGCCGTCGAGGCTGGGAATGGTCGCGACGACGATCTGGTCGGACCCCTTGGTCTCGAAATCGGCAAGCTTCTGCGTCAGCGCCACCTTGGTCGCGGCATCGATGATGCCGGCATTGTCGACGACCCGTCCGGTCAGCGCCGGCAATTCGGCGGCGAAGGCCGCGAAGCCGAACAGCAGCACCGCTATGGCCAACAGCGCGGTGCCGGTCATTTTGATGAAACGGCCGGATTCCACCGGGCTGACGGCGTGTCTTGTCATCTCGTCACCAGCTTCCCGAGGAGCCGCCGCCGCCGGACGAACCGCCGCCGCCGGAAAACCCGCCACCGCTTGAACCCGACGACCATCCCCCGCCGGAACCTCCCGACCAGCCGCCGGACGACCGCCGGCTCGGCTCGAAGGTCATGCCCAGCCAGCGATAGCGGCCGGGACCGATCTTCTGGCCGAAGATCGGCGGCAGGATGGAGGCTGCGAGGCCGCCGAAAAAGATGATTGCCCAGATGGCTATGAAGATGGTGAAGAACAGATCGTCGCTGTTGAACGGCGGCTGCTGGTTGCGTTCGCCGCGCGCTTCCAGCTCTTCGGGATTGCCTTCCAGCACCATGATCATGTCGTCGAGGGCCTTGCTGATGCCGCCGGAGAAATCGCCGGCACGGAAGGCCGGCACCATGTCATTTTCGATGATCAACTTGGTGTGCAGGTCAGTCAGCGTGCCTTCAAGCCCATAGCCGACCTCGATGCGCATCTTGCGGTCGTTCGGCGCCACCAGCAAAAGCACGCCGTTGTTCTCCTTCGCCTGGCCGAGTTTCCAGGCGCGAAACAACCGGTTGGCGTAAGGCTCGATCTCCTCGCCGTCGAGGCTGGGAATGGTCGCAACGACGATCTGGTCCGAACCCTTGGTCTCGAAATCGGCAAGCTTCTGCGTCAGCGCCGCCTTGGTCGCGGCATCGATGATGCCGGCATTGTCGACGACCCGTCCGGTCAGCGCCGGCAATTCGGCCGCGAGAACGGTGAGAGGGAGGAGGAGAAAGCTTAGAACGAAGCCAAAAAAAATCCGGCCGGCATTTCTTCCCACCCCCCTCTGTGGGGAGATGGCCGGCAGGACAGAGGGGGGTGGGACGGAGTACAAGGCCAACGGGAACAGACCCGCTAAGCGCCGTTCACCCGCCCTGCTGCGTGCCGAAATCGACCTTCGGCGGCTGCATCTTGTCCTCCTCGATGGTGAAATTCGCAAACGGCTGGTTGCCGCGGAACCACAAGGTCGCCCAGATCACCGACGGGAAGGTCCTCAGCGTCAGATTGTACTCTCTCACCGCCTGGATATAGTCGCGGCGGGCGACCGTGATGCGGTTCTCGGTGCCTTCGAGTTGTGCTTGCAGCGCCAGAAAGTTCTGGTTGGCCTTGAGATCGGGATAGTTCTCCACCACCGCCAGCAGGCGCGACAGCGCGCTGGTCAGGCCGGCCTGGCTGTCCTGGAATTTCTTGAAGGCTTCCGGATTGTTCAGCGTTTCCGGCGTCACGGTCACCTGCGTCGCCTTGGCGCGCGCTTCGACCACGGCATCGAGCGTGTCCTTCTCGTGCGCGGCATAGCCCTTGACCGTGTTGACCAGATTGGGGATGAGATCGGCGCGGCGCTGGTATTGATTCAACACCTCGCTCCATGCGGCCTTGGCGTTTTCCTCAGCCGTCGGGATGGTGTTGTAGCCGCAGCCGGCAAGCAGCGGCAGCATGACGGCCATCACCAGGAACGCAGCTAAATTACGGAAGATTGGCGGTAAAGCAAGGCGCTGGACAAGCATGATAAGGTCCCTCGATAGCATTGGCACGCGAAGCATTAGCACAATCCTTGCGCAAGAAAATGACTTCGGCCGAGAAGCGTTACTGGTTTCTACCATTCGCCGTCAGGCCCTGTGACAGACGAGGCGAACGGGTTAAGCTCGGGATGAAACGGGATATCACCATGGCGAAACGCCACGACAGCGACGCGGAATCGCGCCGCATCATCGAACGGGTGGCGCGCGAGACCGACCCGGGCGGCACCTCGTTCCTCGCACGAACCGCCAGAGGCGCGCGCGACCACGTCACAGCGGCCGATGCCGACCGATCGGACCCGATCGAATATTGGGGCACCCGTATTGGTCGGGCGGCAGGCTTGCTTATTGCCATCGGCCTGTTGATCTGGCTCGTGCTTTTCATCACCAGGGGCGGTTAGGACAAAGATCAATGAGCGCCGAAAAAGCCGACGCGCCGCGCGCGGTCATCGTCGTCTCCAGCCATGTCGCACGTGGCTCGGTCGGCAACCGTGCCGCCGTGTTTGCGCTGGAGACGCTGGGGTTTCCGGTTTGGGCGGTGCCGACCGTCATTCTGCCCTGGCATCCGGGGCACGGCCGGGCCACCCGCATCGTGCCGCCGCTGGACCAGTTCAAGGCGCTGATGACCGACCTCGAGCGCGCGCCGTGGCTGGGCGAGGTCGGCGCCGTGCTGTCCGGCTATCTCGGCGAGGCTGGCCAGGCCGAAGCCGTCGCTTCGCTGGTCGGCGCCGTCAAGGCGAAGACGCCGGACGCCCTCTATATCTGCGACCCGGTGATGGGCGATTCGGGCGGCCTCTACGTACCTGAGCCGACCGCAATCGCCATGCGCGACCGGCTGATGCCGATCGCCGATATCGCCACGCCCAACCGCTACGAGCTGGAATGGATGGCCGGAGCGCCGCTGCCCGACCTGAAATCGGCAATGGCTGCTGCCCTGCAAGCCGGCCCACCGGCCATGCTGGTCACTTCGGCACCGGCGATGATGGCCGGCGGCATCGGCAATTTGCTGCTCAACGGCAGAGAGGCGCTGCTTGCCGAACACCGGCTAATCGACAAGCCTCCGAATGGGCTCGGCGACCTGACGGCGGCCGTCTACCTGGCGCGCATCCTGTCCGGCCAAACGGCCGCCAAGGCGCTGCAATCGACCACGGCAGCGGTCTACGAGATCCTGGCGCGCACCGCCAAGCGCGGCGGCGACGAATTGCAGCTCGAGACCGATGCCCAGAGCCTGTCGCACCCGATGGCGATGGTGCAGCTTCGCCATCTCCTGCATCCGGGACGGGATCGCCGGGCGTGACGCAGGCCGAAGACGCCGTGCCCCAGGATGATGCGCCCAAGGGTGCTGCGCCCGACCATGTTGTGCCTGGGGATGTTGTGCCCGAGGATGTTGCGCCTAGGGATGTTGTGCTTGTCGGCGTCGACGGTTGCAAGACCGGCTGGATAGCCGTCCGCCGCGATTCCGGTGCCGCACCGTCGACAGCCGTTTTCCCAAGCTTCGCGGCGTTGCTCGACCAGCTACCCGTCAATGCAATCGTAGCGGTCGATATGCCGATCGGCCTGCCCGATTTCTCGCAAAGAGGCGGTCGCGGTCCGGAGGCGCTGGTGCGGCCATTTCTTGGCGCCCGGCAATCCAGTGTCTTTGCCATCCCCTCCCGCGCCGCGCTCTATGCGGAGATCGAAGCCTTCACCACGGTCGAAGCCTGGTACGCGGCACATCGCAGGGCAAGTGACGTGGCCAAGACGACCTCAGATCCGCCGCGCGGTGTCTCGATCCAGGCCTTCGGCATCTTTGCCAAGATCCGTGAGATCGATTCGCTGCTGATCGCGCGGCCCGAACTGCGCAGCCGCGTCTTCGAATCGCATCCGGAAGTTGCCTTCTGCAGACTGAACGGCGACCGGGCGATGCGTCTGCCGAAGAAGATCAAGGGCAACATCAATCCGGCCGGCATGGCCGAACGCAAGGCGCTGCTTGCCCGGCATGGTTATGGCCAGCATTTTCTCGACCAGAGGCCGCCGCGCGGCGCGGCCACCGACGATTTCCTCGATGCCGCGGCGATGATGCTGATTGCCGGCCGCATCGCCAGAGGCGAGGCAATGCCGTTTCCGGATCCGCCGCTCGCCGATCGTTTCGGCATTCCCGTCGCCATCTGGGCTTGAGGACCAGGGCTAACGTTTTAGGTGGCATGCGTCAGGAGCGTGATCTGAGCGCCTCGTTGAGCGCCCACATATCCTTCTCCTCGGGCGCGGTCTCCAATCCGAGCACGGGAATTTGCTTGCGCAAATGGTCGTGGTGGGTGCGCACGCCATATTCGAGATCGGAGAGGTAAAAACCTCCGAAGGCTTCTGACAGCATGGATTCGTTGGACCATATCGAAAGCTGTACATCTTCGGCCAGCGTGTCGCGGTCGATGCGGTAGGATAGGTAGCGGGCAGCCGCCTGCTCCCTGCTCTCGTCGCGATAGCGGTAGATGGCGCCGCGCAGCAGCGTCTCACCCGTCGACAGCGGGAACTCCTGATAGAACTGCACCGACTCCGGCATGATCGACAGCGCGTTGTTCGGGAAGATGCCGTAATAGATCCAGGCCTTGCGCAGGTGCTCCGGCAGTTGCTTCGCCTCGGGTGCGAGCTTGATGTATTGCGCGACGCTCCAGCGCCGTCCGGCATGCGGGTTGTAAGTGGCGAACGAGCGCGACACGCCGTTGACGAACGGCTCGTCGAAGTAGGTCGCGCCATAAAGATCCTGCAGCGCCGGATGCGCCATGGCGACGTGGTAGCCTTCATTGTCGACGTCGCGCACCGACTTCCAGTTGACCGGCGTCTTTTGGGTCCAGATGCCCCAGGACGGCACCATCTCGGCGACGCCGTAATGGGCAATCTCGGCTTCGATCGGCTTCAACAGCTCGGCCACGGATGGCTGCGGGCCACCCTTGCGGAAGCGGATGAAGATGAAGCCCATCCAGATTTCGAGCTCGAGCGGCATCAGGCCGAATTCGGTCTTGTCGAGGTCGGGGAAGGACCGCGGGCGGGCAGCGCCGCGCAACGTGCCGTCGAGATTGTAGACCCAGCCATGAAAGGGGCAGACCAGCGCATTCTTGCAAGTGCCTTGGCTATCGGCAACGACGCGACTGCCGCGGTGGCGGCACATATTGTTGAAGGCGCGCACCACGCCATCCTTGCCGCGCACGATCAGCGCCCGCTCGCCGACCACATCCATCGTCAGATAGTCGCCGGCGTTCGGCAGGTCGCAGACATGGCCGGCGATCTGCCAGTGATTGCGGAAGACGTGCTCTTTCTCGAGTTCGAGCAAGGCGTCGGAATGATAGCTCCAGCCCGGCAGGCCCCGCCGATCCCAATCGTTGGGGATTGCCACGTCACGCAGATGCGGGTTCATAAAAGGCTCTTATTTATTGAATGGCCGTTCAATACAAGCATATTTTCTGTTGAAATGCAATAGCTTGCGAGAATAGGGCGAATTCCCGACGCGAAACCGATCGGTAATTGAGAGCCGAGCTCGAACGATCGAAGCCGGGAAAATCCCGGGAATTCCTGGCGTTAATCCCCTTACGCTTGTTGAGCGCCCAGCCCTCCGTGGACCGGAAAAGTCGACGTGGATCCGGTGCCGTGAATAGCGGAAAACGAGCGCTGAATGTCACCGGTGCGGCCAGCTACGCATCATCGGTTTGCCCCCGGAATGGCCGCGGGCCTGGTTTCATGCCGGTTACACAATCGTTAATCCATCATCGTTGGCCCGTTACAAGGTGCGGTTAAGTTCGTTTCAACAGGGAAAAGAAGAACACCGAAGGAAACGACGATGCCTACGAAAACCCAGATCACCGACAACGACCATCGCCTGCAGGGTCCGCAGCGCAACGACCGGCGCCCGAAGCTGGCGCTGCGCCAGCGCGCCAGCGATCACCCGATGGCGATGTTCCTGCTGCTTGCCGCTGCCGCGTTTGCCGGCATGGCGTTCACGCCGACCGTCGGTCCGGCCTTCGCCTCGCTGAACCCGCCGGTCAACCTCGTCGACGGCGCGACGACCACGACCAAGACGGCGCGCCTGCCGATCCCGGACATCGATTTTGCCTGCAAGGGTCAGGCCTGGGGCGCCGAGAGCCTGGACTGCCTGCGCGCCATCGCTGCCCAGTCGGGCAAGGCACGGCCCGTCCGCATGATCGCCAACGCCGCCCCGCTGGCCGATACGCCGAACGTTTTTTGATCTTTTCGCGAGCGCCCTCCAGCACTCCAGTCAGGCTCCCGCCGCAATGTCGGCTGGGAGCCTTTTTTCTTTCCTTTTTGTCTCTCTGGGAGTCTAGCCGCCCAAAGCGACCTGCTCGGCAATGGCCGAGAGCACGCCGCGCACATCCAGCGTGCTGAACGGCTTTTCGAGGATTGGCGGCCGCTGCGGCGCCGGCAGCGCCTCGATTTCGCCTTTTGCGCCGATCAGATCGCCGGTGACAAGCACGAAACGCCGCGCCAGATCCGGCATTTCGGCAAGCAGCTCGCGATAGGCGGCTATGCCGCTGGTGCCGGGCATGCGCAAATCGGAAAACACGATGTCCGGCGGCATGTGGCCGCTCAGGGTCGCGGCGGCCGAGACCCAGGCCGGCACGATCCGCGACTTGATGCCCATCAACTCCAGAATGTCGGACAGCGACGCCGCGACATCCGGCTCATCGTCTATGATCAGCGCGTGACGCAAGCCGCTCGACCGCGACGGACTGTCGCCGGCGGCGACCGCGCCGGCAGCGATCGCCGGCAACTGCACGACAAAACGCCCGCCTCTCGGCGAAACCTCCTCGAACCAGATATTGCCATTGTGCCGCTCGATGATCGATTTGGAAATCGACAGGCCGATACCGGTACCGACGCCGACTGGCTTGGTGGTGAAATAGGATTCGAATATGCGTGAGCGTATCGCTTCCGGCACGCCTGGCCCGTTGTCCTCAACCGAGAACCCGGGATTACCGCGGTCGCTGCGAAACGTCCGGACCTTGATCCGCCGGTCGCCGGCAATGCCGGCCAAGGCATGCTGGCTGTTGATGAGGAAGTTGGCGGCTACCTGCGTCACGTGGTCGGCATCGGCCATGGCCAGCAGCGGGCCGCCGGCGAAATCGGTGTCGATGATGATGCCGCTTGATCGCGCGCCATAGGCGGTCACTTCGAGTGCCGCGCGGATCACCTGGTTGAGGTCGGTCTCGGCCTGCGCCGTCGGGTGCAGGCGGACCATCGACAGGAAGCTTTTGACGATACGGCCGCAGCGCTCGGCAGCGGCGCGCACCTTTTCGGCGCGTACTTTGGTCTGCGGATCGGCGGCGAATTCATGCAGCAGCGTCGACTGGGCGACGACCACGGCCAGCGGGTTGTTGAGCTCGTGCGAAACGCCCGCAAGCAGCGAGCCCATCGCCGCCATCTTCTCGTTCTGGTGCAGTTTTTCGCGCTGACGGTTGATTTCCTCCTCAGCGCGCAATCTGTCGCGCAGGTCGCGGATGGAGCCGAAGATCAGATGGCGATCGGCGACCCGCATCTCGGTCGCCGTCAGCTCGATCGGAAAAACCTCGCCGGCGGCATTCTGGGTGACCGTTTCGAGCCGCTGGCCGACCATCGGCGCGCCGCGGCCCGACATGTATTCGGCGCCCGACGCATAGCCTTTGCGGTAATATTCCGGCACGACCGTGTCGAGCAGGTCCTTGCCGAGGATATCGCTGCGTCGATAGCCGAACATCTTCTCGGCGGCCGGATTGAATTCGATGATCGAGCCGGTCTCGTCGATGACGATGATGGCGTCGAGCGAGGCCTGCAGCATGGTGCGGCGAATGACGTCACTGGCATGCGCGTCGGAGGGCGACCGTTCGATGGCGTCGCCAATGGCGAGTGCCACCATGTGCAGCGCCGCCTCTTCCTGGTCGGTCCATTCGCGTTCGTTGACGCAGTCGTTGACCGCCAGCGTGCCCCACAAATTGCCGTGCGAAAAGACCGACACCGACAGGAACGACTTGATGTTCTGCTTTTCGAAATCGGTCCGCAGAAAGCCTTCGAGATCGCGTGTGTGCCCGGCGAATATCTTGCCTTGGCGCTCGTCCTCCGCCAGCTGTTCCAGCAATGGGTCCGAATCGACGACCGACTGCATGATGACGGTCGGTGACGCCAGCTCGCCGCCAAACCGGGGGGCGATCCAATAAGCGGCGACCGACTGGGCGAAGCCCTGGCCGGGCAGTTCGCGCAGGCGAAACAGGATGCCGCGGTGACAATCCATGGCTTCGCAAAGCGTTTGGAGGATACCCTCCATCTCGCGCTGCCAGTCGCCGGCTTCGCGCAGCCGGCGAACCACATGCACGGCCGCCATCGCCGCGCCCTGCCTGGCGCCCTGCGAGTCCGCGCGTGCTGTTTCAGCCGTCATGGTCATTTCCTGGCCGTGGCTTGCTCAAGCCGCCAGGCCTCAGTTATTTTCGCCGGCTGGCAGCGAGAAGATATAGCCTTCGCCGCGCACCGTGCGCAGGAATTTCGGATTGGCCGGATCCGCCTCGATCTTCTTTCTCAGCCGCATGATGCGGATGTCGACGGCGCGGGACGATTCCGCGTCCTCGACGAAACCGATCGCCTCGGAGATCGCCGCCCGCGTCAACAGCCGGTTGGCGCGGGTAAGGAACACCTCCAGCACGTCGAACTCGCTCTTGGCCATGTCGATGACCGCACCGTTGGCGCCGGTGACGAGCCTGCCGTCGAGGTCGGCGTGAAAGGCGCCGAAGCTCACGGACCGGCGGCCACCGGATGTTTCAGCCTTGGCTTTTTGCGGTTCGGTCGGCTCCGGAACGCGGCGCAGCACGCTGCGCACCCTGGCCAGCACTTCGCGCAACTCGTAAGGCTTGACGATGTAGTCGTCAGCGCCGAGCTCCAGTCCGACGATGCGGTCGAGCGCGGTACCGGCGGCCGTCGCATAGATGATGCCGATCGGCATTTTCGACCGCATCCAGCGGCCGAGCGACAGGCCGTCCTCGCCCGGCATGGCGATGTCGAGAATGGCCAGATGGAAGGACTGGGCTTCCAACAGGTCGCGCGCCGCCGCCGCACTTTCGGCCGTGGCCACATCATAGCCGCTGGCGCCGAGATACTCGGCGACCGCGTCCCTCAGGTCGGGCTCGTCCTCGACAATGACAATTCGTGCCCGCACGATGCGTTCGCTCCCGCTTTCAGCGGAAAGTAGATTGGGTATAAACATGATGTCCAGCACTCTTCTTGGGTTGCCGTATGCGGGGTAGAAAAACATGGCTGCACGATCCGTCATCGCGCTTGTTTCCGTCGCTGAAGTAATTGCGACCGATCTCGCCGATCATCTCAAGCGACGCGGTCATGACGTCCGCGCCGCGCGACAGCCGTGGGAAGCCGAATCGCTGCTTTCTGAAAAGGGTATCGATGTCGTGGTTGTCGGCGACAGCGTCAGCCAGGCGGAGGGGCGCGACCTGCTCAGGCGACATGGCGGCGAAGGTGGACCGGATTTCATCCTGATCTGCCGCCCGGCCGATCTGGTCGACAAGGTGCTGGCGCTCGAGCTCGGCGCCGCCGACGTCGTCGAAAGCCCGCTCAATGTCAGGGAGCTTGCCGCCCGCGTTGGCGGCCTGCTGGCTCGGCGCGGCAGGAGCGCCGGGGAATTGATCGTGCTGGAGAACGCGACCGTCGATCTCCGGTCGGCCATCGTCATGCACCGCTCGGGCACGGAAGAACAGCTGTCCGCCGGGCAGGTGGCGCTGCTCAGGCTGTTCCTGGCCAGCCCGCGCAAGGTGCTGACGCGTGACGACATCATCGCCGCCGCGCCCGCCGAAAATGCCGAAGCCTTCGACCGGTCGATCGATTCGCGCATCGTGCGGCTGCGCCGCAAGCTCGACACCGAAACCATCACCACCATACGGGGTGCGGGTTACCGGTTCGATCCGCCAACGCAATTCGCCGATTGAATGCAGGACAGCCACCCCTTTTTTGAGTATCGGATTTTCCTAAAACCGGTTCCCGCTTTTGGGTCCGATGCTCTTTCCTCAGCGCACCACGAGAAGCGACGGGCCTGACGGCATGTCACTGTTCGTGCTGACCTCGCCGGCATGCGCACGTTCCTTCAGCAGCACGGTTGCGAGGCCGGCAATGCCGAGCAGGCCCTGCACGTAGAGCAGGGCAGAAAGCACGGAAGCGGCGAATTTCGTTTTCATCCTGTTCTTTCCTCAAAATTGGGATTTACGGGCGCTTCAGGGGAACCCCCGAAGCGCCCGCGCCGCCAGCGGAGCCCCCCGTTGCGGCGCGGGCCTTCGGTCCTCTCGGCTGCAAGTTGCCGGAGGCGCCGCGCATCCTCAACGGCTCTAAGCCGCCCCCGCCAGAGGGGCTTGAGCCGGTCGACGCGCAGGCTGGAAACTGTCCAGACAATCCAGACCGTAGCGAAAACAGTGTTGGCTTCCGATCGTTCGTTGCCCGCTGTTTTCGTTACGTCAACTTTGCCCGTTCGCTGTATCCGGATCATGCCGCCGAGGCCGCGCTTTGTTGCAGCTCGGTTTCGGAGTCAGGTGGAATTCCTCTCAAACGAAAACAATCGCGTATTCGTGCCGCGGTTTGGCTGATCCGCTTAGGCAAACACGCCGCCGCTGTCATGACGACGTCCAACAGCTGTAAGCCGCTTTGCACGGCGTTTTCTGTTAACCAGGGGAAACAGAATCGAAACACAAACGAGCATCTAGCGAAATCGGCTCGAAACATGACGCCCCGATAAGCCGGTCATCGAATTGAGCCGGCCCCGACCGGCAGAATAGGGGAGACATCATGTACACCGCCATTTCCGCCAAGCTCATCAACATCGCCGCCGCCGTCATCACCGGTGCTGCCTTGCTTGTCAGTGCCGGCAACAGCGCAGCCCACGCCGCCGCCAACAAGATCGTCGCGCGTGTGTCGCTATCGCAGCAGACCATGGAAATCCTGGTCGACGGCCGGCCGACATTCGCCTGGAAAGTCTCGACCGGCGACAGGACGCACGTCACGCCGACCGGTTCGTTCAAGCCGACCCGCATGCATGAAATGTGGTATTCGAAGAAATACGACAACGCCCCGATGCCGCATTCGGTGTTCTTCAGCGGCGGCTACGCCGTACATGCGACAAGCGCCATCAAGCGCCTCGGCCAGCCGGCCTCGCATGGCTGCGTGCGTCTGCATCCGGACAACGCCGCCGATTTCTATCAGCTCGTCGAGGTCTTCGGCCCGGCCAACACCAGCATCGTCATCGTCAAATGAGCGATGCTTTTCGTAGCTCCCAAGAAAGGCCGGAAATCCGGCCTTCTTTATTGTGCAATGTTAGTACAATCTAATCCGGCATCACCGGCATCAGCTTGGGGTCCGGCTTTTCGGCGTGATGCGGCAGGTCCTTGCTGGCGATAAACGTGTAGAACATCGGCACCACGAAGAGCGTGAACATGGTTCCGACCAGGATGCCGGTGAAGATCACCAGGCCCATCGAATAGCGTGCCGCGGCACCAGCGCCGCTGGAGATGATCAGCGGCACCACTCCGAGCGCCATCGCCGCCGTCGTCATCAGGATCGGCCGCAGCCGCACCTTGGCCGACGCGATGATCGCATCGCGCCGCCGCATGCCGTGCATTTCACGCTGCTGGTTGGCGAACTCGACCAGAAGGATGCCGTGCTTGGTGATCAGGCCGATCAGCGTAATCAAGCCGACCTGGGTGTAGATGTTGAGGGTGCCGAGCCCGACATTAAGCGGCACGATCGCGCCGAAGATCGAGAGTGGCACCGCCATCATGATGATCAACGGATCGCGGAAACTTTCGAACTGCGCCGCCAGCACCAGATAGATGACGAGAACGGCTGCCGCGAAGGCGATGATGATCGTGTAGCCCTGTTGCTTCTCCTGCCGCGACTGGCCGGTATAGTCGATGAAGAAAGTGTCGGGCAGGCTCTCCTTGGCGATATCCTCGATCGCTTTCAAACCGTCGCCGGTGGTGACGCCAGGCAGCGGCAGGGCGGAAATCGTTGCGGAATTCAACTGGTTGAACTGCTCGATCGCCGCCGGCGACGCGTTGGTCGAGATCTTCACCACCGCAGAGAGCGGCACCATCTCACCCGAGACGCTGCGCACGAAATACTCCCCCAGTTTTTCGGGATTGTCGCGAAAGCTCTGCGGCACCTGCGGGATGATGTCGTAGCTGTTGGATTCGCGGTCGAATTGCGCCACCTCGGCGCCACCGACCAAGAGGGTCAGCGTCCGGCCGATATCGGCGATCGGCAGGTTGAGTGCCGCGGCGCGGTCGCGGTCGATCGTCACCGTCACTTGCGGCGCATCGTAGGACATCGAATTCTGCACGGCGAGGAAGCGACCGGAGGCCTGCGCCTTGTTCTTGATGTTCTCGGCCGCCTCGTACACTTGGGAGGCCTCGCCGGTCGAGCGCACCACCATCGTGATTGGCAGGCCGCCGCCGGAGCCGGGCAGTGTCGGCGGTGCGAAGACGAAAGCCTCGACGCCCGCCACCTTGGCAAGGCGGGCAGTGATGTCTTCCTGAAGTTCCTTCGAGCTGCGCGCGCGCTCGGCCCAGTCCTTGAACGCAAAGCCGACGAAAGCGCTGTTCGTCGGGCCTTGGAACGCGACGGCGGAGAACCGCGCCCTGGTTTCGGGGATATCATTCACGAGCCCGAGAATCTGGTTCACATAGGTCTCGGTGTAGTCCGACGTCGCATAGCGCGGTGCGTTCACAATAGACAGCAAGAAGCCCTGGTCTTCTTCCGGCGCCAGTTCGCTCGCGGTCTTGGTGAACATGAAGCCGGTCGTGGCGACCAGTGCGATGACGATCATCAGCGTCACCGGGCGATATTTCAGCGAGCCGCTGACCAGCCGCTCATAGACGTTTTCGACGCGCCCGAACGTGTTGTCGACAATGCGCTGGAAGCGGCTGTGCGAGCCGGCCCTCAGGATGCGTGCCGACATCATCGGCGTGACGGTTAGGGCAACGACACCCGAAAGGACCACCGAGCCGGCAAGCGTCACTGCGAATTCGCGAAACAGTGCGCCTGTCAGGCCGCCGGTGAAGGCCAGCGGCGCGAACACGGCGGCCAACGTTATCGTCATGGCGACGACGGCGGAAGAGATCTCCCGCATGCCGTTGAAAGCCGCCTGCATCGGCGACAAGCCGTCTTCCTCCATGTGGCGGTGGATGTTTTCCACCACCACGATGGCATCGTCAACAACCAGTCCGATCGCCAGCACCATGGCCAGCAACGACAAAAGGTTGATCGAATAACCCAAAGAAAACAGCAGGAAACAGACGCCGATCAGCGACAGCGGAATGGTCACGATCGGCATCAGCACCGAGCGGAACGAGCCGAGGAAGAGCAGGATGACGACGATGACGATGGCGACCGCCTCGCCGATGGTCTTGAACACCTCCTCGATCGACGCGCTGATCTGCTCGGTCGAGTCATAGACGATCTCGATCGTCATGCCGAGCGGCAGCGTCTCCTGGATCGTCGGCACAATCTTGTGGATCGCCGCCGCGGTGGTCAGTGGATTGGCGGCCGGCGTCGGAAAGATGGCGAGAAAGATGCCGGGCTTGCCGTTGAAGGTGACCCTGGTGTCGGTGTTCACCGCGGCGAGTTCGACGCGGGCCACGTCGCGCAGTCTCACCACATTGCCGTCTTTCGAGCGGAGCGGAAGGGCAGCGAAAGCCTCCGGCGTCTGCAGGGTCGAGCGAACCGTGATCGAGGAAGCCACATATTCGTTTTCGGTATCGCCGGGCGCGGAGAGGAAATTCGATTCGTTAATGGCGGTCAGCACTTCCGCCGCCGTCACACCGCGCGCCGCCAGTTTGATCGGGTCGATCCAGACACGCATCGAATATTCGGCGGCGCCGAAAATCTGCACGTCGGCAACACCTTCGACCGTCGACATACGCGGCCGCACGACGCGCTCGATATATTCGGTGAGCTGTTCCGGCGTCATGTTCGGGTTCTGCATCGAGATGTACATCATCGCGAACTGCTGGCCGGTGCCCTTGACGATCACCGGGTCTTTGGTTTCGTCCGGCAGATCGCCGCGAACGCTCTGAACCTTCGACAGGACTTCGTTCAGCGCAACGTCGGGGTCGGAGCCGAGTTTCATCTGCACTGTCACGGTGCTGGATGACGGCCGGCTCGCCGACGTGACATAATCGATGTTTTCGGTCGAAGCGACAGCACGCGCGATCGGCGCGGAAATGAACCCCTGGATCAGGTCGGCGCTGGCGCCGGGATAGGCCGTGGTGATCGTGATGGCCGTTTCTTCAACCTCTGGATACTGCCGGATCGAAAGGTTGAAGATGCCCTGAAAACCCAGAAGCAGGATCATGCAGGCAAGCACGGTCGAAAGGACCGGGCGGCGGATGAAGAGGTCGGAAAAGCTCATTGCTGGGCTGCCTGCTGGTTCCCCGGCTTGCTCGGATCGATCGTGTTGTCGACGGCAACGGACATGCCGTTGGAGAGCCGGTTCTGGCCGGCGGTAACGACTTCGTCGCCGGGCTGGATGCCTTCCAGGATCTCGACCAGGCCGGCGTTGTGGCGGCCTGGCTTGACGAACACCTGGGCGAGCACGAGCTGCGGCTTCTGTTCTTCCGCTGCCGGTTTGGCTTCCGCTGCCGGTTTGGCTGGGGTAGCGCCCGGCTTTTCTTCGGGTTTTGCCGCGGGTGCTTCGGCAGCGGGCTTGGCAGCATCCGCGGCTGGTTTTTCTTCCGGCTTTGCGTCGGGAGCCGCGCCGTTGACTTCTGCGGATTTGGCCGGGCGCACCACGAAGACGAAGTCACCGTACAGGCTGGAGGTCAGCGCAGTCTGCGGCAGCGCCAGCACGTTGTTCTCCTCCGGCAGTTCGACACGCACCTGGACGAACTGGCCGGGCGTCAGCTTGCCTTCAGGATTGGCGACCTCCGCCCTCACCGTCACCAGCCGGCTCGTCGGGTCGATCTTCGGATCGATACCGCGGATGCTGCCGGCGAACGGCATGTCGCCGCCGCCAATGCCCAGCCGCACCGTCTGTCCGATCTTCAGCAGCGGAAGCTGCTGCTCCGGCACGGTGAAATCGACACGCATCGTGTCCATGTCCTGCAAGGTCACCACGGCGGTGCCGGGTGTGAGATACTGGCCAATGTCGATTTTCGGAATACCGACGGTGCCCTTGAAAGGGGCCGTCAACTGCTTTTGGTCGAGCACCGCTTGCAGCTTGTTTACCTGCGCGGAGGAGACCGATGCTGCCGCCTGCGCCGTGTCCAGCGTAGCGTCGGTGCCGACCCCGCGCTTCTGCAGCTCAAGAGCGCGCATCAGCGTCGTCTGGTCGGATGTGGCTTGCGCCTTCGACGCCACGAGGTCGGCCCGCTCGACGGCATCGTCGAGCTGCAGCAGCACGGCGTTGGCGGCGACCTTCTGATTGGCATGAAACTGGATGTCCTTGACGATACCCGCGGTTTCGACGGTCAGGTCGACGCCGCGCACGGCACTGACAGTACCGATCGCCTCGACGCCGGGCGTCCAGGACATCGGTTTGACGATGACCGTCGACACGGTCGCGGCCGGCGGCTTCATGGTGGCGAAAAACTGTTTGATCGCATTGTCGCGGAACAGGTTGAATCCGACGATGCCGCCGCACACCAGCACGAGCAGAATGAAGGCGATGATGAAGCGCTTGATCACGAACAGTCCCCTCGGCCATGGCCCAGCATAACGGTCGGATGACCGGAACACATACCTGTGACTGGTCCCAATTTCAAATGACGGCAATCTTACTGTACCGTCTGGACGGTCTTGTCAATTCCGCTTAAGCTAATGAATGGGGAACGATTGATGAAGGCCCGCAGAACAAATTCGCGCGAGAAGATCCTCGCCGCCGCCGCCGATGTGGCGCGCGAGACGGGTCCCGGCAGCCTGTCGCTGGATGCGGTCGCCAGCCGTGCCGGCGTGTCGAAGGGTGGTCTTCTCTACAATTTCCCGACCAAGGCGAAATTGATGCAGGCGCTGGTGGAGGATTACCTCAGCGCGTTCCAACAGGCGCTTGAGGCCGCCCGCACCAACGGCGTCAGCGGTGAGAGCCCGCTTGCGGCCTATATCAGGCTTTCGGCCGAGCATGCCGAGGAGTCGAAACCGTCGGCGACCTGGATATTTTCGGCGATTGCCGAGAATCCCGATTTCCTGACGCCGATAAAATCGTTCAGGCGGCAAGTGTTCGAGCGGCTGAAGGAGGAGACGCCGAATCTCAAGGCGCTGCTGGTCTGCTATCTCGCTATCGAAGGGCTTCGCAGCATGAATCTGTTCGGTTCGGACATTCTCTCCGCCGACGAGCGCCGGTTGCTGATATCGACCCTGCTGGAGATCGCGGAATAGATCAGGAACCACCGTCCAGCACTATCTGCTCCAATCTCAAAGTGCTCTGCCGTCACACAGGCTTCATTGTGCCGACCTAGCGTCCTCCCATTCTTTGCTGCAACGCAAGAGGAGTGGGGTATGGTCGATATTGTTTCCAGCGAAGCAGGAATTCCAAGGCCGGAGCATCCGCTCGACCGGCCAAACAGCACCGGCAAATGGTTTCTGCCGGCCTTTGCCGTCATCATCCTGGGCGGCCTTGCCTATGTCGGCTACGCGCTCAGCCAGGACCTGACCAGCACCGTCGCGGTGCCGTGGATTCTGCTTGGCCTGGCGCTGCTGATCGCGCTCGGCTTCGAATTCGTCAACGGTTTTCACGACACCGCCAATGCGGTGGCAACGGTGATCTACACCCATTCCATGCCGGCCGAGCTTGCAGTGATGTGGTCCGGCTTTTTCAACTTCCTCGGCGTGCTCACCGCCAGCGGGGCGGTCGCCTTCGGCATCATTTCGCTGCTGCCGGTCGAACTGATCCTTCAGGTCGGATCAAGCTCCGGGCTGGCCATGGTCTTCGCGCTGCTGGTCGCAGCGATCATGTGGAACCTCGGAACCTGGTATCTCGGCCTGCCTGCCTCGAGCTCGCACACGCTGATCGGTTCGATCATCGGCGTCGGCCTCGCCAACCAGTTCACGGCGCCGGCCGGTTCCATCACCAGCGGCATCGACTGGTCGCAGGCAAGCAATGTCGGCCTGTCGCTTCTGATCTCGCCGCTGGTCGGGTTTTGCCTGGCTGGGCTGCTGCTTCTGGTGATGAAGCTGCTGGTCAGGAACCGCGAGCTTTACGAGGCGCCGAAGTCGAGCGCTCCGCCGCCGCTGTGGATCCGGGCGCTGCTCATCTTCACCTGCACCGGCGTCAGCTTTGCCCACGGCTCCAATGACGGGCAAAAGGGCATGGGCCTCATCATGCTCATCCTGATCGGCGTGGTGCCGACCGCCTTCGCGCTCAACCGCACACCGGACGTGAACTATCTCGAAGCTTACAAGTCCGCAGCGACGCAGGTCGAAACGGTACTCGGCAAATACGTCAAGCCCGGCGTCGCCGTGACCGACGCGGCAACCGTGCTCGGTGACGCCGTTCGCACCAAGACCTGGAAGGACGAGACCACGCCTGCCCTGCAGAGCTTCATCCACGACACTAGCGCAATGTTGTCGCCCTATCCGTCCGTGGAAAAGCTGCCGACAACGCTGGTCAGCAACGCCCGCAACAACATCTATCTTATCGGTGAAGCGCTGAAACTGATCGACAAGAAGAAGCTGCTGCCGATGGAGGCCGACGACCTGAAGGCGGTGACGACCTATCACAAGGCGGTCGACAACGCGACGAAGTTCATCCCGCTCTGGGTCAAGGTCGCCATCGCGCTGGCGCTCGGCCTCGGCACCATGGTCGGCTGGAAGCGCATCGTCGTCACCGTCGGCGAGAAGATCGGCAAAAGCCATCTGACCTACGGCCAGGGTGCGTCCGCAGAGCTTGTTGCAATGGCGACCATCGCATCGGCCGACTATCTCGGCCTGCCGGTCTCGACCACCCATGTGCTGTCGTCGGGCGTTGCCGGCACCATGGCGGCGAACGGCTCGGGCCTGCAATGGTCGACAGTGCGCAACATGCTGATGGCCTGGATACTGACCCTTCCGGTCTCCATCTGTCTTGCCTTCGTGCTGTTCGTCATCTTCCGCCAGATATTCTGAGCGGGGATAGGACTTGGCCAGAATGTCGCGGCGCCGGCTCCGGCGCCGCCCAGATCCTGAACGTGCATTGTCTCGGCGGCGGCCATGAATGACGCATCGCATCTGACATTGCTTGCCGCGGACGACCAGCATCATGCCCCCGGGCTGGTGTGGGCCTATCATGCCGCTCCCGGCAAAGCTCCCGAATCGCTGGCGCCCCGGGACACAGAGGCCGCGCTGGCCTCACTGGACGGCTGGGTCTGGCTGCATGTCGACCTTGTCGACCGGCGCGCCCATTCCTGGGTCAGCCATGCCTGCGCGCTGCCGGCGTCGGCTCATGCAATCCTCGAAGGACATGAGGACAGCCTGGTGCTGGCGCATGAGAATGGCGTCGTCCACGGCATTTCCGCCGACCTGCATGGCGAGATCGCCCATCAGTCGACGACCATCGGCAGATTGCATTTTGCGGTCTCGGAGCGGCTGCTGGTCACCGGCCGGCGCCATCCGCTGGCGGCGGTGGAGGAAGTGCACACCGCCCTTGCCGCAGGGCTGCGGCCCGCCACAGCATTCGAGCTGTTCGAAACGCTGGTCATGGCTTTTTGCAAGACCACCAGCCTGCGGCTCGCCGCGGCGACGAAGCGGCTCGATGCGGTCGAGGACCATCTCGTGACCGAGCGGCTTGCCGACGAAAGACGACAGCTGAAGGATGTGCGCCGCCTTGCCGTATCCTTGCATCGGCCGATCTCGGCCCTGGCAGCACTTTTCCAGGATGAAGACCGTTCCGCCTGGAACCTTTCCGCCGGCGCACATGAAGTTCTGCGCCGGCTTGCTGCCCGCCTGGAACGGCTCGACCGCGAGGTCGTCATGATCAACGACCGGGCAAGGCTGCTGCAGGAGGAGCTTGCGGCCGAGCTTGCCGACGAATCGAACCGCAGCCTCAAGGCGCTGGCAGTGATGAGCGCACTGCTTTTGCCGGGCACCCTGATCGTCGGCATATTCGGCATGAACACCGGCGGGCTGCCATTCACCGACAGCCCCAGCGGCTTCATCCTGGCGATGCTGCTGGCGGTCGGCGCGACCGGCCTATTCTACTGGCTTCTACTGTGCGCCGGCGCCAAACTGCGGTTCTGAGGCCGACTAATGGCGGCGTTCGTTCGCCTGTATGCAAAGTACGGGCTGGCACGTCGAAACCACGCCGTCCCGCCTTCCGAAAATCGGTTCCGATTTTCGGGCCGATGCGCTAGAGCCTTTCGGGATTGAACCGTGCCTTTAACCCGGAAAGGCTCCCGCCGCTGCCCATGCCCCATCTTCCCGAGCATCTTCTCACCGGCTACCGCAATTTCATGAGTGGCCGCTATCTGACCGAAAGCGGGCGTTATCGCGCACTGGCCCGGGAAGGCCAGGCACCGGAAACTATGATCGTCGCGTGCTGCGATTCCCGCGCCGCGCCCGAAGCGATCTTCGATGCTGGGCCGGGCGAACTGTTCGTGCTGCGCAATGTCGGCAATCTGGTGCCCCCCTATGCGCCCGACGATCAGTTCCACTCGACATCGGCAGCGCTCGAATTTGCCGTGCAGAGCCTCAAGGTCAAGAACATCGTGGTGATGGGCCACGGCCGCTGCGGCGGCATCCGCGCGGCACTCGACACCACGGCCGCGCCGTTGTCGCCGGGTGATTTCATCGGCAAATGGATGAGCCTGATCGCGCCGGCGGCCGAGACCGTATCGTCCAGCACCTTCATGACCGCGACCGAGCGCCAGACCGCGCTGGAGCGCATATCGATCCGATATTCCATCGCCAATCTGCGTACCTTCCCTTGCGTCTCGATCCTCGAAGGCAAGGGGCGGCTATCGCTGCACGGCGCCTGGTTCGATATTTCGACCGGTGAGCTTTGGGTGATGAACAAGGAGACCGGCGATTTCGAGCGGCCGGAGACGGAGTAGGAGACAAGGGCATGGTGCGAATTCCGGTCGCGTTCGCGGCGGCAGCACTGCTGTGCTCGGCAGATTTCGCCCGCGCCGACGACAGCGCGATCATCGACCGCTGGTATTCGGCACTGCTCGTCGCCGACCGCACCGAATTGTCGGACCTGCTCGCCGACGACGTCCGCATCAAGCTCGACGACCTCGGCGTCGTGCAAAGCAAGCAGGAATTCATCGCTTCGATCGCCGAGTGGCAAGGCGCCGTCGCCGGCGCCGAAATCCGCCACCGGATCGAGAAGACCGAGGGCGGCGTCACCACTGTGATCGCCTGCTATGATTTTCCCAGCAACGACATGCTGATGCAGGAGACCTTTGCGGTCGCCAACGACCAGATCACCGCCAGTTCGCAAGCCGCGATCGCGGAAAACTGCGACGGCTACTGAGGAAATCATGAACGGGGCGTGCTGTTGCGTGGAGCCGGCCGGCGTCCTACATCGGTGACGATCCGCCTCCTCCCGCCATCCAGCGAAAGTTTGCCCATGCCGTCCGCCGTCGACCTCGCCGCCCATCCGCTGACTGAATGGCAAGGGCCGCTCGGCCTGCCCGATTTCACGCGCATTGGCGACGGTGATTTTTCTCCGGTGTTCGACGCCGCCCTGAAGACGCATGAGGCCGAGATCGAGGCGATTGCCGGCAACACCGGGACGCCGACCATCGACAATACACTTGCCGCGCTCGAACTCGCCGGCGAGGCTCTCGACCATGTCTCGTCGATCTTCTGGTGCCGCGCTGGCGCCCACACCAACGAGGCAATCCAGGCGCTGGAGCGCGACATTTCGCCGAAGATGTCGCGGCATTTCTCGGCGATCTCGATGAACGAGCGCCTCTTTGCCCGCATCGACGATCTCTATCAACGCCGCGAGACTCTGAAGCTCGATGCCGAAACGCTGCGCGTACTGGAAAAGACCTGGAAAAACTTCGTCCGCTCCGGTGCCAAGCTCGACGCCGAAGGCAAGAAGCGGCTGGCGTCGATCAACGAGGAATTGTCGTCGCTCGGCACCAATTTCGGCCAGAACCTGCTTGCCGACGAGCGCGACTGGGCGCTGTTCCTCGACGAGGCTGACCTTGCCGGCCTGCCGGAATTCCTGAAAAGCTCGATGGCGGAAGCCGCCGAGATGCGCGGCCAGAAGGGCCGCTACGCCGTCACCTTGTCGCGTTCGATCTACGAGCCGTTCTCGACCTTCTCAGAACGCCGAGACCTGCGCGAGACGGCGTTCCGCGCCTTCATCATGCGTGGCCAGAATGGCGGCGCCACCGACAACACCGACGTAGTGCGCGACATGCTGCGCCTGCGCGCCGAAAAGGCGAAGCTGCTCGGCTACGAATCATATGCCGCGTTGAAGCTCGACGACACAATGGCCAAGACGCCGGAGGCGGTGCATACGCTGCTCGACCCGGTTTGGAAAAAGGCATTGGAGAAGGCCGCCGCCGACCAGGCCGAATTGCAGCGGCTGGCGGCCGAGGCCGGCAGCAATGAAAAATTCGCCGCCTGGGACTGGCGCTTCTATCAGGAGAAGCTGCGCGCCGAGAAATTCGCTTTCGACGAGGCCGAACTGAAGCCGTATCTGCAGCTCGACCGCATCATCGACGCCTGTTTCGACGTGGCGACACGATTGTTCGGCATTTCTTTCGAGGAAAAGAAGGGCATTGCCACCTGGCATCCGGACGCACGTGTTTTCGTCGTGAAGAATGCCGACGGCAGCGAGCGCGGCCTTTTCCTCGCCGATTATTTCGCGCGACCCTCGAAACGCTCCGGCGCTTGGATGAGTGCACTCAAATCCGGCTATAAGCTTGGTCCTGGCTCGAAGCCGGTCATCTACAATATCATGAATTTCGCCAAGCCGCCGGCCGGCGAGGCCGCCTTGCTGTCGGTCGATGAAGCCAAGACGCTGTTCCACGAATTCGGTCATGCCCTGCACGGTATGCTGACCGACGTCACCTGGCCATCGGTCGCTGGCACCTCGGTCAGCCGCGATTTCGTCGAGCTGCCCTCGCAGCTTTACGAGCACTGGCTGACGGTACCGGCGGTGCTGGAAAAACATGCGCTGCATGTCAAGACCGGCAAGCCGATGCCAAAGGCGCTGGTCGACAAGATGCTGGCGGCGCGCACCTTCGGCGCCGGCTTCGCCACGGTCGAGTTCACCGCCTCGGCCTTGGTCGACATGGCCTACCATGCGCGCCCGGAGGCGCCGCAAGAGCCGCTTCGTTTCGAAGCCGAAACGCTCGAAAGGCTCAATATGCCGGACACCATCGCGATGCGTCACCGCACTCCGCATTTCGGCCATATCTTTGCCGGCGATGGCTATTCGGCCGGCTATTATTCCTACATGTGGTCGGAAGTGCTCGACGCCGACGCCTTCGCCGCCTTCGAGGAAGCAGGCGATCCGTTCAACCCGGCGCTGGCCGAGCGGCTGCGCAAGAACATCTACGCCGCCGGCGGCTCGAAGGACCCCGAAGAACTCTACACCGCCTTCCGCGGCAAGATGCCTTCACCGGAAGCAATGATGGCCAAGCGCGGACTGGTCTAAGCCTTGCCCGGCCCTTCTCGGGCCGGCTCGGCCTCACCGGCCGCGGCTGTCTCGTTGAGGAAGCCGGCGATCCGCTCCGCCGTCTTGGTCGTGGCAAAGGAGAGCAATCGGCCGCGATGGACCACGGGCTCGCCGCTCTCATTGTCCCAGATATCGAACCGGCAGCTTGGGTTCGCTATGGCTTCGAAGCGGTCCTTCATATCGACAGCTCCGGTCATGGTGTCGCCACGGGTGCCAGAGATTGAGCGGTGCGCCCGACGGTACTCGCGCCTTGCTGCGTTTGCGTGAAGCAGACGCCGCGCTGCAGCATCGGCAGGATTGCCGCCGGCACGTCGGCAACAAGACATGCCGTCGACACGTGGCCGCTGAGAAACCCCGCCTCCTCGAGATGATCGAGCAGGTCGAGCCAGGGCGACCAGAAACCGAAGAAGTCGGCGACCAGGATCGGCTTGTCGTGCCGGTCGAGCTTGCGCCAGGTCATCACTTCGGCCAGTTCCTCGATGGTGCCGATTCCGCCCGGCAGCGCTACAAATGCATCCGCATAGTCGAACATCAGCCGCTTGCGCATGTGCATGTCCGGAACCGCTATGATTTGGGCGACGCCGCGCGGCATCCGCATCCGCTCCAGAAGGAAGTGCGGCGCAATCGCGGTCACCTCGCCGCCGGCGTCTGCCGCCGCGGAAGCCACGGCGCCCATCAACCCTTCACCGCCGCCGCCATAGACGAGGCGGATGCCGGCACTGCCGATTTCGCGGCCCAGCGCCGCGGCCGCTTGCGCGAGGCGCCGGTCGTTGCCGGCGCGGGCGCCGCCGAACACGCAGACGGTGCCGATACGGGTCTGCGTCGGATAGAGCAGCCCCTCCAGGGAAGGCGCATCGTCGTCATTGAAAATTCCGAACATGGCTCTGTCTCCATTTGGCTTCAGTTGAACGATGGTCCTGCGGGCGCGGCTCTAGTCGCCCTGCCCCGCCGCGGCGGAACGGGTTGGTGGGCTTTCGCCGGCGTCGGCAAACAGCAGAAGGTCGGCCCTCGCCCACAGCGCGTAGCAGGCGAGCAATGTCAGCGGCGCGGTGACAAGGGCGGGTGAGGCCCCCGACCACACTTCAGGCACGGCGGAGCCGGCCGAAAGGGCTGCCGCCGATGCCGCAGGCAGGCGGCTGGCCAACACTGCGCTGCGGAACGGATCGGGCCACCTGGCCGGCCAGCCGGGCACAATCATGCCGGGCACGGCGCTGCCGAATTTTCCCAACGCATGCAGCAGTCCGGCAGTCGCAGCCAGCACCGGTTGGCCGAGCAGGAACAGCGCTACGCCGAGCCCGATCGCGCCGAGCCCCGACAGGAGATCGGCGCGCCGGTTAAGCGCCGGATCGGGGACATCGCGGCCAGCCCAGGCGCGGTGATAGACTTCGCCGCTGCAGAAGAAGATCGACGTCGCCAGCGTCAACGCCACGGCGCTGCCGCTGCCGGCAAAATAGTCGAACAGGGTGCCGGCACCCCATTCAGGGCCGGTGGTGAGTGCATCGCCACGCCCATTGCCAGCCCCAGCGCGTTGCCAAGATTGTAGTAGCCGCCCGGACCGGAAATGCGCGCCCGGATGGCAGCCGCAAATCGCGACACCGCCCGGGCGGTCCGACTGGGGCCGGCAGATTTCGGTTTTAAGTCGATAATCGACGGCTCGAAGGAGAGGCGATCGACCAGCCCGGAGGCATCACGCCAGCTGGCCGGCGCGTCGTTCCAGATTGAAAGCGCGAAATGCCGGCCGAACGGCGCACGGTCGTTGTCGAATTGCATTGGATCCTCCTTTTCAGCTGCGGTGGCATTTGACGGCACGATGAGCGGGCGTTTGCTACGGGCGGTCATGGCGAGACGAGCCCCACGGCCATGACCAATGCGACGGTGGACAGGATGAGCCCGGAGATGAGATCGAAGATGCGCAGGCTGGCACGGCTGCGCAGCAGCGGCGCCACGAGGCCGCCGCCGAGCGCATAGCCGTAACAGCCGAGCGCCGACATCAGGATCAGCGTCACCATGAATTCGAGCTGCGTACCACTCGCAGCGAAAGACTGGCCGAACGCCGCCGGCACGAACAGCCGCTCGACGTAGGTCAGCGGGTTCATCCCGACCACGCCCATGACGCGGGCTACGCAGGAGCGGCTGGTCTCGGCCTTGCCGGAGCGGTCCTCGGCCTCGCCGACGGCCAATGCTGCACGAAAGGATTTCACCGCAAACCAGGAGACCGCCGCCAGGCCAAGCCAGGAGAGCGCCGTTCCGAGTGAGGGATCGAGGCCGGCGATCGAGCTGCCGAGCATATAGGAGATGGCGATCAGGGCGACATAGGTCGCCCACACCAGGCTCGCCACGAACATCACCCGCCCGCGCAGCAAGCCTTCCCTGATCATCATCAGGTTGTTCGGCCCTATCGAGGCCATCGAGGCCATGCCGAGCGCAAGCCCAGCCTGGAATCCGCTCGCGTCGGCAAAGCTCATGGAGCTCCCTCCAGCGATGATATGACGGGATCGGCCGGATTCGCCGGCCCGGGCGAGGTGACGAGATAGAGGATGGTGCCGAGCATCATCATCGCGCCGAGAGCCCCCATGGGCGAGATCCGCTCACCGAGAAAAAGGGCGGCGCCAGTCGCGCCGAACAGGCTTTCGGCGCTGACGATCACCGCTGCGTGGCTGGCAGAGGTAAAGCGCTGGGCAACGGTCTGGATGCCGAAGCCGGCGGCAGTCGAGAACACGCCGAGCACAAGCAGTTGCGGCCAGGCATCGAGTGCCGTCGCGACCGACAAATTGCCATGCGAGAGGGCTAGCGGCAGGGTGACCGCCGCAGTGCCGAGGAACTGCGCCGCCATGGTGGCAAACGGGCGCCCATGGGTTTGCATGTGGCGGCCGAGCTCGACCGTCCACAATGCATAGCATGCGGCCGACAGCACCACCGTCGTGTCGCTGCCATTGAAGCCGGCGATGCCGCCAGACAATAGCAGCGCGCCGATCAGGGTCATGCCGGCGGCAAACCCGACCGTCGCGGTCAGCCGCTCCCCGACCAGAACCCACGCTGCAACCGGCGTCATCACGGTCGCGGTGCTGATCAGGAAGCTGGCATTGGTGACCGAGGTGCCGAGATAGGCAATCTGCTGCAGAACGATCGAAATGGCGAATAGCGCGCCGACCCTTGCCAAGCTGGCGCGAAAACCTTTGGTCTTCGCTACCCGGCTTTCTCCAATCATCAGCGGCAGCACCAGAAGTCCGGCGATCAGGCAGCGCATGCCGGCCGCGCTCAGCGGGTCGAGATATCCGAGCACAGTCTTCTGCGAGACATTGCCGAAACCCCACAAAGCGGCGGCAAGCAGGAGAAGCAGGTTGGCGTGAAGCTTCGACATCGGCTCTTCCCCCTAGAGCCGATTGCAGGCATGTGCCGATTCAAGCTGTTTGCGAGAGCCTGGCGGGCTTCGGCCGGCACGCCCTGAAGACGCGCTGGAACTGCGCTTGCAGGCTGCCGGTGGTGCTGTGTGCCGGCCGCGCTGAGAACCTTTGGAACCGCTCTGCGCGCTCGGTCCGGCGTCGCGGATTTTGTCTCGAAGTGCTGAAGTAGCCGCCATTTCAAACCCCCGCCGCCTGATCGATGGACACAGGCGAAGGGCCTGCGGCAATCGACTTTTATCGACGGGGTGAGGTTCCGATAACGTGGCTTACGGATGGCTTACGGGGCGTTTTTCGAGGTGGTCATGGTGCCGAAGCGACGCTCAGCGCAGCAAGGTTAGGGGGTCGTTCGGAAGGTTGGAGAAGGAGGCAACGCCCTCTGGCCTGCCGGACGAGCGACCTGAGAGGCTGATCTTTGCCGCCCGATGCCTAACGCGTTCGTAAACGCCGGTCGATGGCCGCAAGTCGCGAGCGGCCTTCTCTCGGCGTCGCGAAATCGCCCCTGCCCGAGTAAGCTTGCGCAAGCGGAACAGCGCCCAAGGCCGCTGTCTTCGGCATGCAACCAGGCAAGGGGATTCGAAAAATCCGCTGGTGGAGCTGAGGAGGATCGAACTCCTGACCTCGTCATTGCGAACGACGCGCTCTCCCAGCTGAGCTACAGCCCCGTCCAGCGGATGGGGCTTTTATCGGCCGCTGAGGTTTCCTGTCAAGGCTGTGCGTGTCGCCGAATTCTCGTCTGCCGCTGGTCCGGCTTCGCCATGCGGCAGAGGCGGCTCTTGCCGCTTTCCCCTGCAGTGGCTACATGTCGGGCGTTCGCAAGGAGCAACCGATGATCGCAGTCTTTTACACGCTGCATGCCGCGATTAATATCTATTGGTATATTGTGATTGGCGCGGCTATCTTCTCTTGGCTTTACGCCTTTAACGTCGTCAATTCGCGTAACCAGCTTGTCGACTCGATCGGCAACATGCTCTATCGACTGACCGAGCCGGCATTGCGGCCGATCCGCCGCATTCTCCCGGACCTTGGCGGCATCGATATCTCGCCGATCATCCTGTTGCTGGCGCTGACATTTATCAGCGTCTTCCTAGACACGACGGTTCAGCCGATGTTCGGTATCGGATCGATGTGAGTCACGGGACGAACCGTTTCTTTCGACTTCGCGCCGACGGCATCGACCTGTTCGTCCGGCTGACGCCGAAATCAGCGATGGACAGGCTGGAAGGCATCGAGACATCGGCGGATGGGCGAAGCTATTTAAAAGCCCGTGTCCGCGCCGTGCCGGAAAACGGGGCCGCCAATCGAGCGCTGGAAAGGCTGGTCGCCAAGGCGCTTGACGTACCCGCATCAGCCGTCTCGGTCGTCGCCGGCGGCACCGCGCGACTGAAGACGCTGCGCGTGCTTGGCGATCCCGCGGCGCTGACCAAACGCATCGATACGCCCGGCACGCCTGCGCCATGATCTCGGCTCGCTCACCGAGCCCGGCAGAAAAAAGGCCGGGCTGCAAGCCCGGCCAGATGTGAAGGTCGAAAACCTTCAGAGGGGAACGCGCCGGACGAATGGGAGGAAACATCCGACGCCGATTGCATATGGGTTGGCGTCGATGACGTTTCAATGAGGTTGGGGGAACCACCTTCGCGATCAGGCTTTTAAACATTTCGACTATCTGATCAGCAGCTCGACGAGGTCGATCCGTCCTATCGCGACCGATGCGGCAGGACACGCACCGCAACCCCGACCGGAAGCTCAATATGACCACTATTCGAGTCCTATTCTTCGATGTTCTGGGAACCGTCGTTGACTGGCGCAGCGGTATCGCAAGGGAGGCCGGCGCCTTCCTCGCGCGAAATGGTGCACAGCAGGTCGATCCCGGTGAATTCGCCGATGCATGGGCGTTGCGTTATGACGCCTCGACCGAAGCGGTGCGGACAGGGCACCGGCCTTTCGTTTCACTCGACGGGATAAACCGGGAGAATCTGGACGCCGCTCTCGTCCAGTTCGGGCTGACCCCATCCGAGCTGCCGGCCGCCGAAGTTGAGGAACTCAATCTCGCCTGGCATCGGCTGGAGCCGTGGCCCGATTCGCTGAAAGGCCTTGCGAGGCTGAGGGAACGCTTCATCATCGCGCCGTTGTCCGGGGGCAATACCCGGCTGTTACTGGATATTGCCAAGCGCGCCGGCCTGCCTTGGGACACCGTCCTTGGCTCGGATGTGTTCGGCACCTACAAGCCTGCGCCACAGGCTTATCTCCGCGCAGTGGAGATCCTGGGGGTGCGACCTTCGGAGGCCGTGTTAGTCGCCGGGCATAACGACGACCTGGCTGCGGCACGAAGGTGCGGTATCGGAACCGCTTTTGTTGCTCGGCCGAAAGAGCATGGTCCGGCGCAGACGACCGATCTCTCGCCTCTTGAGAGCTGGGACTTTGTGGCCGACGACCTTGTCCATCTCGCCCAAGTTCTCGCGTAGGCACAGGGCAAAAAACCTAAGCGATGTCGTCGCGGATGCAGGCCTTCAGATGACCCTCGGCTGTCGCCCTCAGCGGCGGCACAGCCCCGGCGCAAGCCTCCAGCGCAAACGGGCAACGGGTCCGGAAAACACAGCCCGACGGCGGGTTTGCCGGGCTGGGAATATCGCCCTTGAGCACCTGCCGGTCTTGCCTGGCCAACGGATCGAGCGACGGAATGGCCGACAGCAGCGCGCGCGTATAGGGATGCTGCGGCCGGGCATAGAGCTCGGCCGCCGGCGCAACCTCCATGATGCGCCCGAGATAGAGCACGATGACCGTGTCGCAGATGTACTCGACCACGGCCAGATCGTGCGAAATGAACAGCATGGTCAGCCCAAGCCGGAGCTGCAGGTCGCGCAACAAATTGATGATTTGGGCCTGGATCGAGACGTCGAGCGCCGAGACCGGCTCGTCGGCGACAATGAATTCCGGCTCGAGCGTCAGCGCCCGGGCGATGCCGATGCGCTGGCGCTGGCCGCCCGAGAATTCATGGGCGTAGCGATCATAGGCGTCGACCGGCAACTCGACCGCGGCAAGTGCCTTCTCGGCCTTCGCCCGCCGCTCGGATTTCCTGCCAATGCCTTGAATGTCCAAGCCTTCGGTGAGGATCTGCCCGATCGTCATGCGCGGCGACAGGCTGGCGAAGGGATCCTGGAAAATATACTGCATCTTGCGGCGCTGGCGGCGCAACTGGGCGGCACCCAGCCTGGTGATGTCGGTGCCGCCATAGCTGATCTGGCCGGATGTCGGCTCGATCAGACGCAGCACCGAGCGGCCGATCGTGGTCTTGCCGGAGCCGGATTCGCCGACCAGCCCGACCACCTGACCACGCCTGACCTCGAACGAAATATCCTCCAGTGCCCTGACGATGGGGCCGCGCGAAAACGCGGTCGGCGCAAAATGCTTGGTCAGGTTTTTGACCGATAGGAACGGGGCGCCGTCCATCAGAGCTCCTCCCAGCGCAGGCAGCGGCTTTGCTGGGTCGGCGTCGCCGCAAATAGTGGCGGGACCGCGGCGCGGCAGGCAGTGATAGCCATCGGGCAGCGCGGCGCGAAGGAACAGCCTTTGGGTAGCAAGGCGAGCGACGGAACATTTCCGGCAATGGTCGGCAGCGGCGTTCCCGCCACCTTCAGCGCCGTGGCCTCGCCGAGCCTCGGCACCGAGCGCATCAACCCCACCGTATAGGGATGACGCGGGCGGGTGAACACTTCGCTCACCGGACCTGTTTCGACGATACGCCCGGCATACATCACCGCTACCCGGTCGGCGATTTCGGCGACGACGCCGAGATTGTGGGTGACGAACAGGATGCCCATGCCGCGCTGCGCCTGCAGCTCGGCCAAAAGATCGAGAATCTGGGCCTGGATTGTGACGTCCAGCGCGGTCGTCGGCTCATCGGCAATCAGCAAGCCTGGATCGCAGGACAGGGCCATGGCGATAGTGGCGCGCTGGCGCATCCCGCCCGAAAGTTCGTGCGGATATTGTCGCGCCCGCCGCTTCGGATCGGGAATGCCGACCTGCTCCAGCAGCCGCACCGCGTCTGCCTCTGCCTCGCGGTGCGATTTGCCGAGATGGATGCGGATCGGCTCGGCGATCTGCTCGCCGATCGTGTAGACCGGGTTGAGGCTGGTCATCGGCTCCTGGAACACCATGCCGATCTCGTTGCCACGTATCTTGCGCAGCGACTCGGCATCGAGGCCGGTCAACTCGGTGACCGTGCCGTTCTTGCGCCGCAGCGCGATCGACCCCTCGGCAATATGTCCGACCCTCTTTGGCAACAGGCCGATGATCGACAGGCTGGTGACGGATTTGCCGGATCCGGATTCGCCGACGAGCGCCACCGTCTCGCCGGCGCCGATCGTCAGGTCGACATCCCTTACCGCCGCGATGTCGCGCCCCGCAATGCGGAACACCGCGCGCAGGCCGGAAATCGAGAGGATCGGCGCGACACTCAGCGGAGCAGCCCCACATCGCGAAGGATCATATCGATCTTCGCGGTTTCCTCCTGGTTCAGGCTGCGTTGCGGCCGCGCCATGGTGTTCGAGGCGATGATGCCGAGGCTCTTCATCGCTGCCTTGAAGGCGCCGACGCCGGCCGAGCCGGCACTTGTCCTGCCAAGCGAGATCCAGACGATCTCGAACAGCTTCAACAACCGCTCCTGCTCCAGGCGAGCTTCGGCATGCTGGCCGGCCTGCATCAGCTTCCACAGCCTGACATAGCCGTGCGGATCGACATTGGCGAGGCCCGGCACGACGCCATGCGCGCCCATGGCCAGCACACTGTCGACCAGGATCTCGGAGCCGGTCATGCCGAAGAAACCCGGATCGTCGGCCATATCCTTGAGCACGTAACGCAGATTGCCGTCATCGCCGCTGGAATCCTTGATGCCCGCGATGGCGCCTTCCCTGGCGAGGCCGACCGTGGTCTTGCGCTCCAGCTTGACGTGAACGCAGACCGGGATGTCGTAGGCGATGACGGGAATGTCGATCGCATCCTTGATATAGCGGAAGTGGTCGCCGATCTCCGGCTGGCTGGTGCGGGTATAAAACGGCGCGGTGACAACAATAGCGTCGACGCCGGCCGATCTGGCGATGCGTGCGTGGTTGATGACACGATCGGTCGTCGGGTCGATGACCCCAGCGAAGATCGGAACCCGGCCGTTATTGACCTTGACTGCATGCTCGAGGATGGCCCTGCGGCCTGCCTCGTCGTGGAAGACCACCTCGCTGGTCGAGCCGAGCACGAACAGCCCGTGGACACCGCCGTCGAGCAGGTTCTCGATGGTGCGGGTGAACGACGGGAAGTCGATGCTGAAATCGGCATTGAGCGGGGTGACGACAGGTGGCACGACGCCGGTAAACAGGGGCATTTTGATGAACCTTTGAGGTCAGTTGAGATTGGAGCGAGGATCGAATGCATCGCGCAAGCCGTCGCCGATGAAATTGATGGCGAGGACGGTGAGCACCAGTGCGGCGCCCGGGAACATCCATTGCCACGGGTAATTTTCCAGCACGACGGTGGAGCGGGCGAGATTGAGCATGTTGCCCCAGCTGGCTTCTGGCGGTGCGATGCCAAGGCCGAGAAAGGACAGGCCGGCTTCGAGCAGGATAGCGTTGGCGATCTGCAAGGTGGCGTAGACGACCAGGATATCGATGCAGTTGGGCAGGCCATGCCGGAACAGCAGATGCGGCAGCCCCGCGCCCATGCCCCGGGCCGCAACGACGAAATCGCGCTCGCGCAGTTCGAGCAGCCGGGCGCGCACCATGCGCGACAGCACTGGCCAGGAGAGCAGCGAGATCACCAGGATGGTCGGGGCGATGCCGGTGCCGGCAATCGAAGCCAGCACCAGCAGGAAGATCACCGGCGGCAGCGTCATCGCCAGATCGACCAGGCGCATCACCGTTCCGTCGACGAGACGCCCGCCAAAGCTGGCGACGGCGCCGATCAGGAAGCCGATGACGGTCGAGATGGCAACCGAACAGATAGCAACCAGCAGTGAGATCCGCCCGCCTTGCAGCAACCGTGCCATGACATCACGCCCAACGCCATCGCTGCCCAGCCAATGAATGGCGGACGGCGCCTTGTTCATCGCCCTGAGGTCGATGGCGTTCGGGCCGAACGGCCACCACAGAGGATAGGTCGAAACCGCCAGCAGGATCGGGATGACGATCAAAAGCCCGGCGCGTGCCGCTCGGTTTTCAAAAAAGCGGTCGAACGCGCGGCGAAGCGGGCCTTTGGTTTGCGGCACGGCTGTCGGGTCAACTGTAGGATCTGGCGCGGCGATTGCCATCATGCCACCTGAATGCGCGGGTCGACGACGGCATAGACGACGTCGGTCAAGAGGTTGACCAGGATGACGCAAACGCCGATCACCAGGGTAGCGCCCATGATCACCGGGTAATCGCGGGTGCCGACGGCGTTGACCAGAAGCAGTCCCATGCCCGGCCAGTTGAACACGCTTTCCAGGAAGATGGCGCCGCCGACGGCGATGCCGACGGTCGAGCCGATCAGGGTAATGACCGGCAAGAGCGCATTGCGGGTGGCGTGCTTGATGATCACCCAGAACTCGCGCACGCCCTTGGCGCGCGCCGTCCGCACGTAGTCCTGGTTGAGCACTTCCAGCAGCGAAGCGCGCATGTAGCGCATGATCAGCGCGGCATGGCCGATGGACAGCAGGCAGGCGGGCAGGATGAGGTGCGCTAGCACATCCGTCATCGAGAACGGCGCGCCGGCCGTGTGCATGCCGCCGGACGGCGCCCAGCGCAGCAGCACTGAGAAGAAATAGAGACCGAGCAGCGCCGTCAGGAAAGCCGGGCTGGAGATACCGATAAACGACAGCACCGACAGCGCGATGTCGGACGGTTCGTTACGGCGCACCGCGCTGAAAATGCCGGCGGAAATGCCGAGCACGATGGCGATCGCCAGGCCCGTGCCCATCAGCAGCGCCGTCGGGCCGATGCGTTCCATAACCAGTGGCAGCACGGCAACGCCGCTGCGCTGGATCGAATAGCCGAAGTCACCGCTCAGCGCCGCGCGCAGCCAGGCGAGATATTGCACGGGAAGCGGCCGATCGAGCCCGAGCCGTTCGCGCAGGCCCTCGAGGTCGGAAGCCGACATGGGGACCGACGGGTTGATATAGGCGTCGATCGGATCGCCCGGCGCCAGCCGCAGCAGGATGAAGATGAGGACGCTGAGCGCGACCAGCATCAGCAGTCCTGTGGCGCTGCGGCGGGCGATGAAGCTCAACATGGGCTTTCCGTGGCCGTGGCAGGCGGCGCCAAAGTGGTTCCGCCTGCTCGCTTGGTTGCGGAGTTCTTACTGGATGTCCCAGCGCTCGGGGTGAGCTGCATAAGGACCGCCGCCCGGCGCCGGCGTCCAGACGAAGTCACGCAGCTTGTTGGAGGCCACGCCATAGCGGTTGGCCACCCACAACGTCGCCCAGGGTAGCTCCTTGTTCATGACCTTGCAGACCTCCTGCCAGGATTGATCGAGCTTGGCCGGATCGGTTTGGCCGAGCGCGGCGTCCAACGCGGTGCTCAGGTCGTCGAACTCGATGCGCATGGTGTTGAAGCCTGCCGGCGGAATCTGCGACTTGTTGAGGCCGGGATTGAGGCCGGCCGGGTTGGGGCCGTTCTGCAGGCCGGCATAAACCATCGGAAATGCATTCCAGTCCGGCGTGCCTTGCTTGTAGACGATGCCATTGTAGGTCGGCGTATCGACGACGCGCGGCACCACATTGATGCCGACCTCGGCCAGCATCGACTGGACAGCGGCCATCACGTTGGCGGCTTGCGGCGAGCCGTAATAGGTCAGCAAGGTGATCGGCTTGTCGCCATTGATCTTGTCCCAGCCCGCCTCGGTCAGCAGCGCCTTGGCCTTTGCCGGATCGTAGGCATAGGGTTCGAGGTCTGCCGGAACGAGATGCGGCGCGACATAGCCGCAATTGGCTGGCTTGGCGGCACCGCCGTAGAGGCTGTCGATGATGGCGTTGCGATCGATCGCATACATAATCGCCTGGCGGACACGGATATCCCTAAACAGGTCGACCTTCTGGTTCAGGCCGATATAGTTGACCACGTACGAGGCACCTTCGATCACCTTGAAATTGCTGTCGCTCTTGAAGGATGCCGCATCGTCGGGCTCGACATAGGTGAACTGGATCTCGCCGGCGCGGAGCGCGGCGACGGCCGCCGCCGGCGACTCGAAATAGCGGTTGATGAGCACGTCTACCTTCGGCTTGCCGCTGCGATAGTCGTCATCGGCTGCCAGTTCGACATATTGGTCGGTCACGTAGCGCTTGAACTTGAACGGGCCGGTGCCAACCGGAGCGGTCGACCACCAGGTGCTTGTCGCCAGTGATTCCGGCGGCAGAGCGGCCAGGGCATGCTCCGGCAGGATCATTAGCTGCGAGAGGATGGATAGAAACGAGCCGTTCGGTTTCGATAGCTTCACCACTGCGGTGTGGTCATCCGGTGCATCGACCGAGGCGATGTTGGCGAGGCGGGCGGCAAACAGGCTGCCGGAGGCCTTGTTCTTGGCAAGCTCGAGGGTGAACTTGACGTCCTTCGAGGTGAACGGTTTGCCGTCATGCCAGGTCTCGTTGACCAGGTTGAACGTATAGCTCAGCTGGTCGTCGCTGATCTTGTAGTCCTTGGCGAGGTCGCCTTCGATCTCGGTCAGCCCGGCATTGAAGATGACCAGCGGTTCGAAATAGGTGCTGAGCCAGGTGTAGCCGCCGGTCGCGACCAGCGGGTTGAAGTTCTTGGGAAAACCGCCCGGGCCGACGTCGAAGCCGCCCGCAATGGTCTTGGCGCTTTGTGCCTGGACATTGGTCAATGGGGCAATGCTGGCGAGCAGCAGCCCGGCGACTGAGAATGCGATGGTCCTGATGCGCATGGTTTCCTCCCTTGGCATATTCAGGTTGTTCTTCAGCTTGCTCGGTTTTTGGCGATAACCTGCTGGATCCCCCGGTAATGGTCGTCGAGCCGCCGACGCGCCTGGTCGACATCCTTGGCGGCGACAGCCTCGACGATCTCGTGATGGTCGCGCCATGTCGCCAGCGGCGTCGGATTATCGAGATTGGTGAAATTCGAGGCCTTGTCGAACGCCGTCCAGAAGATGTCGATCAGTGCGCTCAGCATGTGATTGTTCTGGCAGCGGAACAGCAGCTGGTGGAATTGCTGGTCCTCTTCGGCGAAGCTCTCATGGCGCTCGGCACGTTGCCGCATGCGCTCGGTCAACTGGCGCAGCGCCTCGATATCCTCGGCACTGATCATCTCGATCGTCTTGGCGATGAGGCCGGTTTCCAGCACGCGGCGGATTTCGCGCAGCTCTTCGACATCGCGCAGCGAATCCTGCAAGCCGTATGCCAGGTTATCCAGCAGCGGCTTGAACGAGAACTCCTTGACGAAGACGCCGATGCCGCGCCGCGTCTCCAGGATGCCGATCGATTCCAGCGCCTTGATGGCTTCCCGCACGGAGTTGCGGCCGACGCCGAGCCGCTGCGCCAGGAACGTTTCCGGCGGCAAGGGATCGCCTGCCTTGAGCTGGTTGCTTTCGATATAGGCCCTGAGGCTTTCCTGCACGGTGACGTGAAGAAGCGGCGGTCTGCTCAACGGTTCGATCGACTTCAGTTCCGCCATCCCACTGCTTTCATCATCCGCCGGATTAGCCTGCCCGCTTGTCGTATAGCTACTTGTAGGATATCCTGCAAGCCCATAACAAACCTGCTGCCTTCGAATGAAGATTACCCTCGCCGGCTCGAGCCACTGGCACGCCGAAATGCACCTCGACGCCGCACGCTTTTACGGTGCGGAGATCGCCGGCATCTGGGACGAGGATCCTGGCCAAGCGCATGGGTTCGCCGCGCACCACGATCTGCCGTTTATCAAAGATTTCACGGAGATACTCTCCAGCCCGCCGGATGCGATCCTGTTGATGGGGCACCCTTCGAGGGTGCCGGCGCGGGCACGCGCGATCATCGCGGCAGGGATACCGCTGATCCTGGAGAAGCCGGCGGCCAGCCATACGAGGGAACTGATGGCGCTGCGCGAGCTTGCCAGGCAGCACCAGGCTTTTGTCGCTGTTCCCCTGCCCAACCGTTTCGGGCCGGCCGTTGCCGGCTTTGAACGGCTGCGCCGGCAAGGTCGCGCCGGGCCGGTGGCGCATTGCCAGTTCCGGCTGGTCAACGGCCCGCCGCAACGCTACATCGCCGACGGTGTCGCCTGGGTCGTCGATCCGGCGGTTGGCGGCGGGGGTGCGTTGAGGAATCTCGGCATACACGGCGTCGACGCGGCACTCAGCCTCGCAACCGGCAAGCTCGGCCTGAAAAGCGTTTCGATCGCGAACCGCATTCATCCCGGCCCGGTCGAGGACCATGCGCTGCTGGTGCTGGAAGACGAGGCCGGCGCGGTGTTCATCGTCGAGGCCGGTTACACCTTTGCCTCGATGCGCCCCGGCGGTGACTTCGAGTGGCGTATCGTCAGTGCCAATGCCACCCTCATCGATCATGGCGACCATGCCACCTGCGCAACGCTCGACGATGCGGCCGTTGCCGATTTGCCGGTCGAACTGCCGGCAACGCGCTATCGTCTGTTCATGCGCGATACGCTTGACCGGCTGGCCAGAAAGGCGCCTCCGCCGGTGTCCATCGAGGATTATGTTGCGGCGATGTCTCTGATCGACGCCGCTTATGAAAAGGCAGGATCATGATTGGGATAGGAATTATCGGCGCCGGCGATTTCGGCGCAGCCCATGCGCGGGCAATCCGTGAGGTGGGAGGCATTCGTCTCGTCGCCGCCTCTCGTGGAAATGCCGATGCGCTGCAGCGCTTCACCGCCGAATATGGCGGCTGCGGCTACACTGATTGGCGCAAGCTGCTGGACGACAAGGAGGTCGACGCGGTCCTCATTGCCACCCCGCACCATCTCCATGCCGAAATGGCCATCGGCGCAGCAAACGCCGGCAAGCACATCCTGCTCGAAAAGCCGATGGCGCCGACGGCGGCTGCCTGCGACGCGATCAACGCCGCCGTAACCGATAGCGGCGTCAAGCTGATGGTCGCCCATCTCATGCATTTCGCCCTGCCCTGCATGGCAGCCAGGCAGAAGCTGGAGCAAGGAGAGCTCGGCCGGCCGCTCATCGGATCGAGCTGGATCATCAAGCTATGGATGGAGCACAATCGCCGCGACTGGCATCTGCGCAAGTCGACCGGCGGCGGCATGCTGTTGACGGCCGGCATCCACGCGCTCGACCGCCTGGTCTGGCTGATGGATGACGATGTCGTGTCGGTGAGCGGCATGCTCGGCGCCAAGTTCCATGACCAGGAAGCAGACGACAGCGCCTTGCTTGGGCTGCGCTTCGCCGGCGGCGGCATCGGCCAGGTGCAGAGCATCGGCTATCGCACCGGCGCTACCACCTACGCCATGGATCTGGTCTGCGAGCAGGGAACGCTGCGGATCGACATGGATCGCGGCACGATGCTTGGACGCGATACGGTCTGGACCGAGTTGCCCGGTTCATTCGAACCGAACTGGATGCACAACGCGCTGGTGCGCGAATGGAGCGCGATGCGCGATGCCATTGCCGACGACACGCCGGTGCCGGTCGACGGTCTCTATGCACGCAAGATCATCGGCATTATCGAGGCTGCCTTCGCGTCGAACGAAACCCGCCACGAACACGAGATCGCCGGTGCACGCTGACCTCGACGACCATCTGGCCCGCTTGCCCGCACACGCACCGCGCGGCGTCTGGGGCGCGGTGATGCTGGCCATCGACGATCGCGGAGCGATCGACTGGCAGGCGACGGAAGAGACGATCGCGCGGCTTTGCGCGTCAGGCGTCGACGGCGTCTATTCCAATGGCACGGCCTGCGAATTCCATTGCCAGACCGAGCCCGAATTCGACCGGCTTTGTGGGCTGGTCGCCGCAACAGCCGGCGGCGCGCGCCTTCCTTTCCAGATCGGCATCAGCCAGTCCAATCCGCGCGTCGCACTGGAGCGGCTGACGCGGGTCTCGGCGTTTGGCCCGGCGGCGGTGCAATTCACACTGCCCGACTGGTGGCCGCCCAGCGACGACGAGGTCATGCGTTTTGTCGGCCGCCTCTGCGAGGCCGCGCCCGAAACGCCGCTGGTGCTCTACAACCCGCCGCACGCCAAGCGTCGCCTGACACTCGAAGGCATCGCCCGGCTGCGCGCGGCCGTGCCGTCGCTGGTCGGCGCCAAACTGCCGGGCGGTGACGCCGACTGGTATGCCGATATGCGCCACAAACTGGACGGATTCTCCGTCTTCGTCCCCGGCCACACGCTGGCGACAGGCTATGCTGGGGGAGCCCATGGCAGCTATTCCAACGTTGCCTGCCTCAACCCGAAGGGTGCGGTACAGTGGTGGCAGATGATCCGCACCGACATGGCCGCCGCTGCCGAGGTCGAGGCCCGCATACAGGCCTTCCTCGCCGCACATGTCCTACCGTTTCGCACCCGTTACAATGTCAGCGATGCAGCGCTCGACAAGGCGATGGCGGCGGCCGGCGGCTGGGCGCCACTCGGCCCGCGACTGCTCTGGCCCTACAGCTCCGTTCCCGATCAGGAAATCCCGACGCTGGCCAGGGCCGCTCACGCGGCTTTCCCGGAATGGTGGTAGGATCCGTCAGCCAAGGTGCGTGACGACGGCGGCTCTTCAGCACTCGGCTCGCAGGCCCGGTATCGCGCGTGACACAAACGTCCCCGATGCAGGGGCATCCGCCTCGCGCCGTGCCAGTGAGTTGCGCAGCAGTGCGATCGCCTCGCGGCCGGCAGTCGCAATCTCGCGCGGCCTGTCGACGCCGACGATCATGAACTCCTTGATCCCCAAAGCGGCGTAGGAAAGCAGCGACAGCGCGACCTGCGCCGGCGGCCCGGCAAGTTCGACCGCCTTCTGGCAGGAAGCGGCAGGTTTGTCTGCCGAACGGATTCGGACGGGAAGCGCGAAACGCAGCTTGCCGGCCCGACCGTGTTCGGCGGCAGCGCCGCGCACGCGCTCCATTGACTGTCGGATTTCTGCAAGCGAGCCGGGCGCCAGCTCGAACACATCCGCATGCCTGCCCGCGACCCTGAGCGCTGTGCCCGACTGTCCGCCCATGCGGATGGTCACGTCGGCACCATGCAGCCCCTTGCGCGGCACATAGCCGCCGTTGACGCTGTAAAAGGCGCCTTCATGGTCGAACGGCCTGTCGTTCGACCACAACCGCTTCAGCAGCACCAGATATTCGTCGATGCGTTGCCAGACCACCGTATGGCCGGCCGGACGTGCCTCGGCATCGTCGTCGTTCAGCGGCTCGCTGAGCATCCTGAGCGACAGCCGGCCACGGCTTCTCGCGTCGAGGGCAGCGAGCTGCCGCGCCGCCACGGTTGGTTCGATCACGCCTGCCCAATGGGTGAGCACGACCTCGAGGGAGGAGGTCCGGTCCAGCGTCTGGGCGGCAAGGTCCATATTGGTCAGCAGCCCGGCCTGGTCGTCGATGACGATCTTCTGGAATCCGGCATCCTCGATCAGCGACAGCTTCGTCGCGGTCTCGACAAAGTCGTAGAAAAAGCTGGCGTCGGCAGCGTGGATCTTACCGGGAACATGCGTGAACTCGATCGGCATTGCCATCTCCTCCATCACGTTGAATCAGGGCACGCAAAAGCGCACCGGCATTCGGTTCATTCAACTCCGGAATTTCTGCAAACGGCAGGCCGCTATCCCGAGCAAGCCTCGACGATCAGAGCCTTACTAATCAGGGGATCAGCCCCAGTACCACTGCCCCGGTGAATACGAACGCAAGGGCAAAGACGAGATAGGCGAAAGCGCCGGCATAGGCCGGCCGCCACACCTGGTCGGAACCCAGCCTTTGGCCTTTGCGGGCAGTCTGAGCGTTCTGGCTATAGGACATATCGACCTCCGTCTCGGCGCTTAATCTATAAAATCAGTAGACTTTGTCGATTGCTATTTTCGCGCGATCTTTAGAACAATTTTCCCCAAACCGCAGACAAATTGGTGTTTTTGCTGCTTAGCGCTGGCTTTTGGGCGTGCCGGGGAAGACGGCAGAAAACGTCAGGTCCATGTGTGTGTGGCTCCTTGGCCATCCAATGGATGCGGGATAGCATCGCTGCTTGAGCGGAAGCCGCGACGTCACGGCAAGGCAGCAGGGAGCAAAACATGGGCACAAGACTGGCCGGCAAGGTCGCCATCATTTCGGGCGGCGCGACGGGAATGGGCGGTGCGGCCTCGGAGCTTTTCGCGGCCGAGGGCGCCAAGGTGGCGATCGTCGACCGCAACGGCGAAGCGGCGGCTGCCACCGCAGCGGCAATCAGGCAACGCGGCCATATCGCCGAGCACTGGGTCGCCGACGTATCGGACGAGCGGCAGGTCGAAGCGGCGGTGAAGGGCGTGATGGAAAAATTCGGCCCGGTTACGGTTCTGTTCAACCATGCCGGCACCATCGTCATCAAACCCTTCCTGGAGACCACGCTGCAGGAATGGGACTGGCTGCATGCCGTCAATGTGCGTTCGATGTTCCTGATGACGCGCGCCGTGCTGCCCGGCATGATCGCCGCCGGCGGCGGTTCCATCGTCTGCACCTCGTCGATCTCGGCGGTGGCGGCGACGCCGATGGAGGTGCTTTACGACACCACCAAGGGTGCCTGCCACATGTTCGCGCGTGCCATTGCCGTCGAATTCCGCGACCGCAACGTCCGCTGCAATGCGGTCTGCCCCGGCTTCATCAGGACACCGCATGGCCTGCGCGAGGTCGCCGATCTCGACAAACTTGGCGTCGATGTTTCAGACGCGGCAATGGCCGCGCAGCAAGGCCGGATCGGCGAGCCGGAAGAGGTGGCGAGGGCAGCCCTGTTCCTGGCCAGCGACGAGGCCAGCTTCGTCAACGGCGCCCATCTGTTCGTGGATAACGGCTTTACCGCGATGTGAAGGACGGCGCGCCGCTACCGCTCTTCGCGCCGGAACGGCTTGAGCAGTGCCGAAGGAGCCACCGCATTGCGCGACATCACCGCCATGGCGACGATGGTGAAGATGAAGGGCAGCATCAGGAACGCCTCATAAGGAATGTGGCCGAGCCCACTTGCCTGCATGCGCAATTGCAGCGCGTCGACGAAGGCGAACAACAGTGCGGCGCCTGCCGAGCGCCATGGATCCCAGCGGCCGAAGACGACGAGTGCGATCGCCACCCAGCCACGCCCCGAAACCACGCCGAAGGTGAAGGCGTTGAACTGCGCCATCGACAGGAAGGCACCGGCCAGCCCCATCAAGGCACCGCCGAGGATCACCGCCTGGAAGCGCGTAGCGATGACGCTGACGCCGGCCGAATCGGCGGCGCGCGGGTTTTCACCGACCATGCGGACCGACAGGCCCCATGGCGTGCGGTAGAGCACGAAGGCGGCCAGGGGAATAGACAGCATTGCCATGTAGACCAGCGAAAACTGGTTGAACACCGCCGGCCCAAGCACCGGAATACCGGATAATATCGGGATCGGCAGCGTCTCGAACCCCTTGATGTTCGGCGGTACCGATTGCTGGCCGAAGATCAGCCTGTAGAGGAAATAGGCAAGGCCTGAACTGAACAGCGTCACGCCGATGCCGCAGACATGCTGGCTGAGGCCGAGCGCCACCGTGAACAGCGCATGCACGGCGCCCATCAGCGCGCCGGTCAGCACGGCGGCGAGCACGCCAAGCCAAAGGCTGCCGCTGAGGCTCGCCGCGGTGAAGCCGGTCATTGCCGACAACAGCATGATGCCTTCGATGCCGAGATTGAGCACGCCGGCGCGCTCGGAAAACATCTCGCCCAGCGTCGCGAAGGCAAGCGGCGTGGCGATGCGGATGATGGCGGCCAGGAAGCCGACCTGGAATATCTGCTCCAGCACCACGCTCATTTGGCTATTCCCACGCGACGGATGCGATAGGCGGTGAACAGCAGCGCCACCAGCATGGCGAGCAGCGCCGTTCCCTGGATGACATCGCTGAGGAAGGCCGGAACGCCGGTCGCCCGCGACATCGCCTCGGCGCCGGTCATGACGGCAGCAAGGAAGATCGCCGCCGGCACGACGCCGAGCGGATTGAGCCTCGCCAGCATGGCGACGACGATGCCGGAATAGCCATAGCCCGGCGAGATGTCGCTCATCACCTGGAAATGCACGCCGCCGACCTCGCCGACGCCGGCAAGGCCGGCCAGCGCGCCTGATAGCAGCGCCGTCGAAATCAGCACCCGCTCGACATTGATGCCGCCATAGCGCGCGGCTTCCGGGTTCTCGCCGGTGACCCTGATGCGGAAACCAAGCGTCGTGCGCGCGACCACGAACCAGATGACCGGTGCGGCGACCAGCGCCGCGACGACGCCGAGATGCAGTCGCGTGCCTTCGAGCAGCACTGGGAAATTCGCTGAATCCTCGATCGGCGGCGAGATCGGGTAGCCGCTGAAACTATCCTTCCATGGGCCCTCGATCAGCGCCATCAGCGCGTAGAAAATGACCGAATTGAGCAGCAGCGAGCTGACCACGTCATCGACCCTGAATTTTACCCGCAGTGTGGCAGGGATCAGGGCGACGGCCGCGCCGGCGGCGGCGCCCGCCAGCGCCATCAGCAACATGGCGAGCGGCCCCGGCATCGGGATGGCGCCGACGGCACAGCTCGCCACCGCACCGGCCAGCAATTGCCCTTCGGCGCCGATGTTCCAGAATTTGGCGCGGAAAGCGACCGCCACGGCAAGACCGGTGAAGATCATCGGCGCGGCACGCACCAGCGTTTCGGTGATGGCGTAGCTGTCGCCCAACGACGCCGAAAACATCACGCCATATGCCTCGACGACGCCGGCGCCGGCCAATGCAATGAGGCCGCTGCACAGGATCAGCGTCGCGCCGATGGCGAGCAGCGGCAGCGCCAGATTGAACCAGGCGGGCGTTGAGGTGCGGGCCTCGAGACGGAACATCAGGCCTCCGCCCCGGTCATCATCAACCCGAGTCTGGCGACGCTGGCATCGGCGCTGTTCAGCGTGCCGACGATGCGGCCCTCATACATCACGGCAATGCGGTCGCAGAGCATCAGCAACTCTTCCAGGTCCTCGCCGATAACGATAATGCCGCAGCCCTTGGCGCGCATGTCGAGGAATTTTTCGTGGATGAAGCGCGCGGCACCAATATCGAGGCCGCGTGTCGGCTGCGAAACGATCAGCACCTTTGGGTCGAAGGCGAGTTCGCGCGCCAAAAGCGCCTTCTGCAGATTGCCGCCGGACAGCGCCCCGGCGCGCGTCATCGGCCCGGGGCAACGTATATCGTAGGCCTTGATCTGCGCCTCGGCGAAGGTGCGGATCGCATCCTGTCTGAGCAGGCCGTTGCGGCTGAACGCCACCGTGCCGATGCGCGGCAGCACCATCGAATCGGCAAGCGGCAGATTGGTGACCAGCCCGGTCGTCATACGGTCTTCCGGGATGCGGCCAAGGCCGAGCGCCTGCACTGCGCTCGGCGAGAACCGCGAAACGGCTTTGCCGGCTATCGTCATGCGGCCGGCATCGGGCGCTCGCACGCCGGAGATGACCTCGGCAAGCGCCCGCTGGCCGTTGCCGGAGACGCCGGCAATGCCGAGGATCTCGCCGCCGCGTACCGACAGCGACACATCGCGCAGCGCCATGCCGGAATGATGCGATGTCGAGATACCATCGAGGGTCAGCACCGCCGGACCCGGTGTCGACGGTCCCCTGGCCGGAGGCACGATCTCGTGGCCGCACATCAGCCGCGCCATCTCCGAAGATATCGTGCTGGCCGGCGTATCGACGCGGCCGGCAACGCGCCCGTGCCTGAGCACGACGCAGCGATGCGTCAGCGCCCGCACCTCGTTGAGCTTGTGCGAGATGAAGATGATGCCGAGCCCCTGTGCCGCCATCGAGCGCAGCGCCGAAAACAGTCCGTCGACCTCGGTTGGCGCCAGCACCGCCGTCGGCTCGTCGAGGATCAGCAGCCTTGCGCCGCGAAACAATGCCTTGACGATTTCGAGCCGCTGTTGCTCGCCGACCGACAGCGCCGAAACGGGAAGGTCCGGGTCGAGCGCCAGCCCATGCTGGCGGCCGATCTCGGCGAGCCGCGCCAGCCCCCCGGCGCGGTCGATCCGGCCCGATCTGCCGGGAATGCCGATCAAGAGGTTCTCCAGCACCGAAAGTCGCGGTGCGAGATGAAAATGCTGGTGCACCATGCCGATGCCGGCGGCCAGCGCATCGGCCGAGCTGTTGATCGCCACCGGCCGGTCCTGCACCAGGATCTCGCCGGCGTCGGGCGCATAGGCGCCGAACAGCACGTTCATCAGCGTCGTCTTGCCGGCGCCGTTTTCGCCGAGCAACCCGAGGATTTCACCCGGCGCGACGCTGAGATCGACGGCCTCGTTCGCCTTGACGGCGCCGAAGCTCTTGGTGATGCCGCGCATTTCGATGAGAGGGGCGGGCAAGGGCACTCCTGGTGAGAGATGGCGCGGATACCCCCCTTGCGGGGAGGTGCCGAGCGAAGCGAGGCGGGAGGGGTCCCCTCAACCGCCTCGACGTTTCAACCGACAAGGATGGAGCGGGTGGCAGGGGACCCCACCCGGCCCTGCGGGCCACCCTCCCCTCAAGGGGGAGGGGCGGGCGCACTCAGTCCGAGACCGGCGTATTCTCGTCCACGTCGACTCGGAAATTGCCGTCGAGGATCTCGGCCTTCTTCTTCTCGACCAGTTCCTTGACCTCGGCCGGCAGCGTCTTGTCGAATTTGTGGTACGGCGCGAGGTAGGAGCCGCCCTTGGCCATGCGCGAGAAATCGCCGTAATCCTGCGCGGTGAAGACGCCGGCCTTGACCAGCTTGATCGCCTGCTCGACGGTCGGATACATGTCCCAGACCGGCCCGGTGATCACCGTGTCGGGGCCGAGGCTCGACTGGTCCGACATGTTGGAGATGGCGAGGATCTTCTTCTCCGCCGCCGCTTCGATGACACCGAAGCGCTCGGCATAGATGACGTCGACGCCGGCGTCGATCTGGGCGACGGCCGCTTCCTTTGCCTTCGGCGGGTCGAAGAACGAGCCGATGAAGGCGACCTTCTTCTTGATGTTGGGATTGACCTCCCTGGCGCCGGCAAAGAAGGCGTTGACCAGCCGGTTCACTTCCGGAATGCCCATCGCCGCGACCGCGCCGATCGTTCCCGATTTTGACATCTTTCCGGCGATCATGCCGGACAGATAGGCCGGCTCGTGGATCCAGTTGTCGAAGACACCGAAATTCGGCTCGGCCGGCCCGGCGCCGGAACCGAACAGGAAGGCGGTCTTAGGAAACTGCTTGGCCGTCCTGCGCGATTCGCGCTCGGCGGCGAAGGCATCGCCCAGCACCAGCTCATAGCCGCCTTGCGCATATTCGCGCATGACACGGCTGAAATCGGCGGTCTGCACCTTCTCCGACCATTTGTATTCGATGCCGAGTTCCTTCTCGGCCTTCTGCAGGGCGACGTGGATCTGGTTGTCCCACGGCTCCTCGATCGGCGTGGCGAAGATCGCCGCCACTTTCAGCTTCTTGGTCTTAGCAAAGGCGCTGCCCGGCAGCATCGCCGCCGCCAGGCCGAGCGCGCCCAGTTCCAGCACGTTGCGTCGCGAAAGCCCTTCGCGTTTCGATTGGATTCTGCTCTTCCCGTTGTCCATTGCATGCCCCTCTGATTGGCGCCGTGTCGAGCCGGCTCTCTTCTCTGGAATATCAGCGAAGGAACTATGGAACGGTGCCCGGCTTTTGTCCACATGGTCAAATTTGAAGGGCGGAACGACGTGGGAATTCGCGCAGCCGCACCTTCAGAACGGCCGGAATTGCTCGCTCACAATCTCTCCAGCGCCACCGCTATGCCCTGGCCGACACCGATGCACATGGTGGCAAGCGCATAGCGGCCGCCGACTTCGCGCAGTTCCAATGCCGCCGTGCCGGTGATGCGCGCCCCGGACATGCCGAGCGGATGACCGAGCGCGATGGCGCCGCCATTCGGGTTGACGTGCTCCGCATCCTCGGCAATGCCGAGTTGGCGCAGCACGGCGATGCCTTGCGAGGCGAAGGCCTCGTTGAGCTCGATGACATCGAATTGCTGCGGCGTCAGGCCGAGCCGGGCGCATAGCTTTTGCGTGGCCGGCACCGGGCCGATGCCCATGAGGCGCGGCGCCACGCCGGCCGTGGCACCGCCGAGAATACGGGCGATCGGCGTTAGCCCGTAGTTTTTCACGGCTGCTTCCGAGGCAACGATGAGCGCCGCCGCGCCGTCATTGACGCCCGACGCGTTGCCGGCCGTGACCGTGCCGCTTTGCCGGAACGGCGTCGGCAGTTTGGCCAGCGCCTCGATCGTGGTACCCGAGCGCGGATGTTCGTCCTTCGAGACGACGATCGGGTCACCCTTGCGCTGCGCGATCGTCACCGGCGTGATTTCCTTTGCCAGCCGGCCATTGGCTTGTGCGGCGACCGCCTTGTCCTGGCTGCGCACGGCAAACGCATCCTGGTCGGCGCGAGAGACGGCGAACTCTTCCGCCACGTTCTCGCCCGTCTCCGGCATCGAATCGACGCCGTATTGCTTCTTCATCAGTGGATTGACGAAGCGCCAGCCGATCGTGGTATCGTGAACTTCGGCATTGCGCGAAAACGCGGTCTCGGCCTTCGGCAGCACGAACGGTGCGCGCGACATCGATTCGACGCCGCCGGATATCATCAGCTCCGCCTCGCCGGCCTTGATCGCGCGCGCTGCGATGATGACGGCATCCATGCCCGAACCGCAGAGGCGATTGACGGTCGAGCCGGAAATCTCCTTCGGCAGGCCGGCCAGCAGCAGTACCATGCGCGCCACGTTGCGATTGTCCTCACCGGCCTGATTGGCGCAGCCATAGACGACGTCGTCGATGGCAGCCCAGTCGATGCCGGGATTGCGCTCGACCAGCGCCCTCAGCGGGATTGCGCCGAGATCGTCGGCACGCACCGCCGACAACGAACCGCCGAAGCGGCCGATCGGCGTGCGGATGTAGTCGCAGATATAGGCCTCGGCCATTATGCAGCTTCCTTTGCGCTGACGATTTCTGCTCCCGGCCCAGCCATGTTGGCCGCATTCTCCTTGAGACGAAAGCACATCTTGCCGCCGGCCGTTAGGCCAAAGGGCATTTCAGCTCCCGCCCGCCGGGAGCTGCGGATCAGCCGATGCTTTCACCGCCGTCGATCACCAACGCCTGCCCGGTCATGAAGGACGAGCGGTCCGAAACGAGAAACAGGATCGCTTCGGCAATTTCCTCCGCGCTGGCCCAGCGCTGCATGGGGATCTTGGTGCGGACATAGTTTTCGATCGCCGCCCGCCCGCCCATCTGCGCGATAAACGGTTCGTTGAAGGGCGTGTCGACCCAGCCGGGGCACAACGCGTTGACGCGGACATTGTGCCGGGCATAGTCGAGCGACATCTGCCGGGTCATCGCCACCACGGCATGTTTTGAGGTTGCGTAGGCGATCATTTCGCGGTCGTAGAACACACCCGAATTCGAGGCGGTATTCAGGATCACCCCGCCGCCTTGCGCGATCATCGACGGCATGACCAGCCTGGCCGCGAGGAACTGCGCCCGCACATTGATCCGCCAGGAGGCATCCATGCCGTCGGCGCCGACTTCGGTCAGCGTGCCGCCGACCTGGATCCCGGCATGATTGTGCAGGATGTCGATCCGCCGATGCCGGCCCAGCGTTCCTGCGACGAGCTGCTCGACCGCCGCATCGTCGCCGACATCGGTGGCGACGGCTTCGGCCCGACCGCCGGACGCACGAATGTCGGAAGCGGTTGCTTCCCCCGCCGCCTGGTCCCTGTCGGCGATCACCACGAGCGCGCCTTCCCTGGCCATTATCATGGCGCCGGCACGCCCGATCCCCGACCCTGCGCCCGTCACCACGGCGATGCGATCTTTCAGAATCATGTTTTTGTCTTTCAGTGGGATGGTTTTCGCTGGCGCAATTGCCATTGGGCGAGCACCACGAGCAGAACGGAGGCGACGAGCACGATCGTCGCGATGGCATTGATCTCCGGCGTGACCCCGCGCCGGATCGAGGCAAAGACATAGATCGGCAATGTCGTCTGCGCGCCGGCGACGAAAAAAGCGACGATGAAATCGTCGAAGGAGAATGTGAAGGCGAGCAGGAAGCCGGCGACCACCGCCGGCATGATCTGCGGCAACACGATGCTGCGGAACGTCGTCAGCGGGGTGGCGTAAAGATCGCTCGAAGCCTCGACCAGATTGCGGTCGAGGCTGCCGAGGCGCGTGCCGACGATCATCGCCACCAGCGCCATCGAAAACAGCCCGTGCGCGGCGATGATCGAGCCATAGCCGAGCGCCAGGCGCGGTGGCTGATCGTTCGGCCACAGCGAAGCGACAAACGGGTTGACCACCCCGAATAGCTGGACCAGCGCGACCAGCGTCGAGATGCCGATGACGACGCCAGGAACGACGATCGCAGCACCCAAAAGCGCATCGAAGACGGCTCGCGTCCGCGCGCCGACACGCGCCAGGCCAAGCGCCGCCGCGGTGCCGCAGAGTGCCGCGAGCAAGGCGCTGGTCGTGGCGATTAACAGGCTGTTCTTCAGCGCTTCGACCAGGAACGGGTTCGCCAGTGCCTTGCCGTACCATTGCACCGAGAAGCCAGTGAACTCGCTGGCGTGGTGGCCGGCGTTGAACGAGAACAGCACCACCAGCGCGATCGGCAGGTAGAGAAAGGCAAAGACCGCAACGACGAAGGCACGCATCAGATCAGGTCCACCCGGCGGGCACCCGAAAGCCGTGTCGAAATGCGGTTCGCGGCAAGCAGCACGACCACGGAAACCGCTACAAGGGTTATGGCGATTGCCGATCCGAACGGCCAGTTGCGCGATTGCAGGAACAGATCGACCAGCGCGTTGCCGATGAAGAAGACCTTGCCGCCGCCGAGTAGCGTTGGGATCAGATATTCGCCGAGCAACAGGATCATGACCAGCGAGAAGCCGGTCATCACACCTGGCAGCGACAGCCGCAGCGTCACGCCGAGGAATGTCGAGATCGGCGTCGCGCCGAGATCGGCGGAGGCCTCCAGCAGCCGGCGATCGAGCCGCTCGAGGCTGACATAGATCGGCAGGATCATCAGCGGCAGATAACCATAGACGATGCCGAGCAGAACCGCTCCCGGCGTATTGATCAGCCGCACATCCTCCATCCCGACATAGGCCAGCAGAGCTGGGACGCCGCGCCCGCCAAGCACATACATCCAGGCATAAGTCCGCATCAGCAGGCTGGTCCAGAACGGGATGACGACAAGCGCAAGCAGGATCAGCCGCCACCGCTCCGGCGCGCGCAAGGCGAGGTAATAGGCGACCGGATAGGCAACGAGAAGACAGGCCAGTGCACCGGCCGGCGCCAGCACCATGGTGTTCCAGAAGGCGGTCGCCCGCGCCGGAAGATTGGCATACTGCGCCAAGGTGAAAGCGGCCTGATAGCCGCCTTCCGGCGCCCGCTCGCCGACGCTGAAAACGGCGATCGCCACGAACGGCAAAACTAAAAACACCAACAGCCATGCGGTCGCCGGACCGAGCAGCAGGGCGGTCAGGAGATTGTGACGAAGAACATTGCTGCGCATTGAAAAATCGCCCCGATGCCGGCGGACATCTGTCCGCCGGGGGAGTTGCCTGCATCGGACCTTTGGTCCGCCCGGTTCAAGCCGACTTGAAGCGTGCCATCAATTCGGCCCGGCCCGGGTCGGTCAAGGTCGCGGCTGCACCGAATTCGAGTGGCTTGAGCAGATCCGCCGCCGGATAGAGGATCGGATTTTCCAGCACCTCCTTGGGCAGCAGCGCATTGACCCGCGCATCGGTGGAAGGCGCACCGTTGGCCAGGTGCTCCTTGACCGCGACTTTCGGGTTCATCAAATAGTTGAGCAAGGCATAACCCGCAGGCTTGTTGGGCGCATCCTTGGGGATTGCGTAGAAGTCGGTCCAGATCTCGCCGCCTTCCTTGCCAAGCACGTAGGCGATTTCGGGGATGTCGCGGTGGAGCTGCGCCCCGTCATTGGTCCAGCACATCGTCATCCAGGCGTCGCCGGCACGCATCGACGGCTGGTAGTCGCTGGAGACCGCGAACAGATGCGGCTTGACCTTCAGCAGCAATTCCTCCGCCTTGGCGAGTTCGTCCGGCTTCAGCGAGTTGAACGAGAAGCCGAAATATTTCAGCGCGTTGCCGATCGTGGTCAGCTGGTAATCATGAACCATGGTCCGGCCGTCGCCCTCCGCCATCGCCGTGTCCCAGAATTCCTTCCAGCTCGTCATCGGCTTGGCCAGTTTCTTGGTGTTGACGGCAAAGCCGGTGGTGCCCCAATTCTTCGGCACAGCGTAGGCCACGCCGTCGATGGTGCCTTCCCCAGTGAAGCGCGGGTCTTCTTGCGAGCCGTCATAATTGGCAAGCTTGGCCATATCGAGCGCTTCGATGATGCCGAGCTTCTTGTAAGTCGAGATCGTGTAGTTGGTTGGAACGAAAAGGCTCCAGCCCGAGGCGCCGGCCTGCAGCTTGGCCAGCATCTCCTCGTTTGAGCCGAACACATTGACCTCGACGGCAACGCCGGTCTCGGCCTGGAAATTCTCGAACGTCGCCGGGTCGTGATAATTGGGCCAGGTGGCAATCGACATGCGGTCGCCAAGACCTTCCTGGGCGAAAGCCGGCGCCGGCATGATGCCGAGCTCGCGGGCCATCACCGCCGTTGCGATGCCCAGGCCGGTAAGGCCAAGGAACTCGCGGCGGCCGATGGAACCCCGCTTGAGGCGCATCAATTGATCGACGAACTTTTCAGGGCTTATCGGCAGTCCGTCACGATATGATTTCGACATTTTTGTTTTCCCTCTGGTTGGTCCCGTTATTCTCCGGAAACGCCAGCGGCGTTCCGGCTGCAAAGCCGATGGCAACAGGTTCACCCGGCTTGAAGAGATTTCCACCGCCAATCAGATGATCGGCCTTTGCGAGCAGCGTCCCGATGCCCTGGACCTCGATTGCATATTCCGCGGTCGAACCGAGAAAGATCCGGTTGCGGACAAGCCCGTTCAGCCGGCCGCTTCCGGGCGCGCCGAGGCTTAGCGATTCAGGGCGCAGGCTGACCGAAACGGCTTCACCCTGAGCCATCGAAGTCCGCTTGCGCGCGGCAATGACAGTGCCATCGGCAAGCGCCACCTCGACGAGCTTGCCCGAGAGCCCGACGACCTTGCCGCTCAACAGATTGGTCTTGCCGACGAAATCGGCGACAAAGAGGTCGGCGGGTTCGTCGTAGATTTCGCTCGGCTGCCCAAGCTGGACGATACGCCCGCCATTCATGACGCAGACGAAATCGCTCATCGACAGTGCTTCTTCCTGATCGTGGGTGACCAGGACGAAGGTGATGCCGATCTCGCGCTGCAGGTTCTGCAGCTCTATCTGCATGTCGGTGCGCAGCTTCTTGTCGAGCGCCGCCAGGGGCTCGTCGAGCAGCAGCACCGCCGGTTTGTTGACCAGCGCCCGCGCCAGGGCGACACGCTGCTGCTGGCCGCCGGAAAGCTCATGGATCTTGCGGCGTCCATAGCCGGCAAGCCGCACCATGGCGAGCGCCTCGCCTGCTTTCAGGCTGATCTCGCGCGACGACAGGCGCGGCCGCGCCTGGCGCAGGCCATAGGCGATGTTGTCCTCGACATCCAGATGCGGAAACAACGCATATTGCTGGAACACCATGTTGACCGGCCGCCGATAGGGCGGCGTGCCGGCCATGTCGTGGCCACGGATGAATACCGCGCCTTCGCTTGGCTGTTCGAAGCCGCCGATCATGCGCAAACAGGTTGTCTTGCCGCAGCCGGACGGCCCGAGCAAGGCGACAAAGGCAGACGGCGGGATGGCAAGATCGATGCCGCTGACCGCGATCACGCTGCCGTAGCGTTTGGTGACCCCGCGAAACTCGATGTCGGGCACTGCGGTCAAAGCTGCGGGCTCCAGCGGCTAGTTGATCTCGAAACGCTATCAGAGCCAATGGCGGCTAGTATATACCTCCCAGGTGGTATATTTTGTCTATTTTCTCGTCTGGAGGGGTATGAATTGGGCGTTTCGCGCAGCGATGAATACAGCCGGCTCGCTGCGCTCATCGCAGCGACGCGGGAGACCAGCGGCGAGCTTTTCGGCAAGGCAATGGTGGCCTGGCTCCGGCAGCATGTCAGCTTCGATCATTGCGTGATCTTCGGCTATCGCGGCGCCTTACGCCCGCCGCTGCTGTTCGAGACATTCTCGCCGGCCGACAGCCACGTCTTCGTCGCGCTCTATCAGGAAGGGCCTTATCTGCTCGATCCGTTCCACCATGCTGCGGTCGAGCGCAAGGAAGGCTTTTGGCGCATGCGCGAATTGGCGCCGGATCGCTTCTATGCCAGCGAATATTACCGCTCCTATTACAGCCAGACCAGACTTGCGGAGGAGGTCGGCTTTTTTGTGCCGCTGCCGGGAAAGGACGCACTGGTGCTCTCGCTGATGCGATTGCGCGCTTCGGGACCTTTCGGAACCGCCGATGCGAGGTTGCTGCGCGACATGGCGCCTGCGGTGATCAATCTCATCAGGCTGCGCTGGCATGATCTTCCGGCCGACAAACCGGCAGAGACGAAGCAGGACGAAACGATTGCTCCAGTCAGCGAGTTCGAACGTGCTCACATCTGGAAGAGCCTTTCGCTCACGCCGCGCGAACAGCATGTCGTCGACCTGGTGCTTCAGGGCCATTCCACGGAATCAATCGCCAGGGCGATGCGCATCGTGCCGGGAACCGTAAAAGTCCATCGCCGTAACATCTACCGCAAGCTCAAGATCAAATCGCAGGCGGGCCTATTCGCGCGTTTTGTCGAGATCATGGATGCACGGATTCGGTAGTCCCAAGTTCAGCCGGCAGCGCCGTCCCAGGAACCGGTTTCGGCCATTTGCCTGAGCAGAGGTGCCGCCCGGAAGACGTCCTCGCCGGTCTGCTGGTGCCAGTGATCCAACCGCCGGATGATCTTGTCCACGCCTTCGCGGCTTGCCCAGAACATCGGCCCGCCCTTGCCGACCGGGAAGCCATAGCCGTTGACCCAGACGACGTCGATATCGGACGCGCGGGCGGCAATCTGTTCCTCGAGGATTTTGGCGCCCTCGTTGATCATCGGATAGAGCGTGCGCTCGATGATCTCCTCGGCGCCGATTGCCCGCGGTGCAATGCCGCGTTCAGCAGCCTTGTTGTGGATGAGCGCTTCGACCTCCGGATCGGGCAGCGGCGTGCGCGAACCGTTCTCATAGCGATAGAAGCCGCTGCCGGTCTTCTGGCCGAAATGGCCCTGTTCGCACAACGTGTCGGCGATGTCAGCCGTCTGGCCACGCGCCTTGCGGTTGCGCCAGCCTATGTCGAGGCCGGCGAGATCGCTCATCTGGAACGGCCCCATCGGCCAGCCGAAATCGGTGAACACCTGGTCGACCTGGCGCGGCATTGCACCCTCGAGCAGAAGCGCCTCCAGTTCCGCACCCCGCGCCGCCAGCATGCGGTTGCCGACGAAGCCGTGGCAGACGCCGACGACGACCGGCACCTTGCCGATCCGCCGCGCCAGATCGACGATGGTCGTCAGCACGTCCGGCGAGGTCTTGTCGGCGCGGACGATTTCCAGAAGCTTCATGACGTTAGCCGGCGAAAAGAAATGCATGCCAAGGAGATCTTGCGGCCGCGACGTCGAAGCGGCGATCTCGTTGACGTCGAGATAAGAGGTGTTGGTGGCAAGGATCGCGCCCGGTTTGGCCACCGCATCGAGCCTGCCGAATACCTCCTTCTTGACCGCCATTTCCTCGAACACAGCCTCGACGATCAGGTCGCAATCGGCGAGGTCTGCATAGTCGGTGCTGCCCCTGAACAAAGCCAGCCGCTGGCGCTTGGCGTCTTCGCTCAGCGACCCGCGGGTGACGGAAACGGCATAGTTCTTGTCGATCGTCGCCAGCCCGCGTTGCAATGCTTCCTGCGTTGTTTCCAGCAAGGTCACGGGAAGACCGCCATTGGCGAACGCCATGGCGATGCCGCCGCCCATCGTGCCGGCGCCGATGACGCCGACCCGGGCGATCTTGCGCCTGACGACATCCTTGCCGGCAAGCTTTGCCGCCTCACGTTCAGCGAAGAACAAATGCCGCTGCGCGCGTGATTGGTCGCCGGCGACAAGCTTGACGAACAGGTCGCGTTCGGCCGCCAGCGCTTCGTCGAAGGGCAGCGTGAGGGCGTTGCGGACCGACTGCGCACAGGCTATCGGCGCCTCGAGACCGCGCGCTTTGCCCGCAAGCGTTGCCGCCTCCTTGTCGAAGGCCGGCAAGTCGGCCTGGTCGAGGCGATCGTTGCGGTCGCGCACCGGCGTGAACGGACCGCCTTTCGCGGCCGTTTCGCTGGCGAAACTCACCGCTTGCGCGGTCAGGTCGCCATCGAAGACGGCATCCACCAGACCGGCGGCGCGCGCCTCGGCCGCATTGATCGGCGTTCCCGAAACGATCATGCTGAGTGCCTTCAGCGGACCAACCAAGCGCGGCAGGCGAACCGTGCCGCCGCCGCCCGGCAGCAGGCCGAGCTTGACTTCCGGCAGGCCGAGCCTTGCCGCTCGGTCGGCAACACGGAAATGGCAGCCGAGCGCCAGTTCCAGGCCGCCGCCGAGCGCAGTGCCGTGAATGGCGGCGACCGTCGGCTTGGCGATGGTTTCCAGCACGGCGACAATGGCGCGCAATTCCGGCTGCTGCGCCGGTCTGCCGAATTCGGTGATGTCGGCGCCGGCGACGAAGGTCCGCCCGGCGCAGGCTATCACGATTGCTCCCACCGACGGCTCGTCCCGCAGGGAAACGAGCGCCCGCATCAACGGCTCGCGCACATGGAAGCTCAGCGCGTTGACCGGCGGATTGTCGATGGTCACCAGCGCGACGTTGCCGTGCCTTGTAGTGCTGACGAAATCGGGCACGCAAACCTCATACAATGATGTTGGCCAGGAGCCCGACGGGATTTACAGCGCTGGCATGCGGATGGGAACCACATGTTTGCGGGCCGGATCGATATCCTCTCGCCGCCGGGTGGCCTGCCTTAGCGCAGCGCCTTCTGCCCGCCGGCCGCGGTGATGACGCCGACGATGATCAGCCCGGTCAGCACCAGGCGCACGCCGACGCTTACGCCGAACGTGTTGAGCATGGTCAACAGCAGCACGAGGAACAGCGCCGCGCCCCAGACCCCCGGCACATTGGCCTTGCCGCCGGCTACCGACGTGCCACCGATGACGACGACCGCGATCGACGCCAGCAGATACTCATTGCCGATATCGACATTGGCGCCGCGGAAATAACCGGCGAGCAGTGCACCGTCGAGGCCGCCGAGCGCGCCCGACAGCGTGTAGGTGAGGAAGCGGGTGCGGCCGACATTGACGCCTGCCAGCCAGGCGGCGCGGATGTTCTGGCCGATCGCCAGCACCGAGCGTCCGTAGATCATGCGCTGCAAAACGATGCCGGCGCCGATGGTGAACAGCACGGTCAGGATCGCCAGCACCGGGATGCCGAACACCTGCCAGTTGGTGAAATCGGCAAAGCCCGGCGGCGGCTTGATCTGCAAGCCGCGCCCATAGCTGATGTCGACCGACTGGATGACGAAGCTGGCCGACAGCGTCGCGATGATCGGCGGAATGCGCAGCGCCCATATCAGAAGGTAGTTGACGGCACCGATCGCCATGCCGCAGGCAAGCGCGGTCAGCAGCCCGACCGCGATCATCGCATCATTGCCGTCCATGACCTTCATGGCGACAGCACTGGCAAGGCCGATATTGGCCGGCAGCGACAGGTCGACATTGCCCGGCCCGAGCGTGATGACGAACATCTGGCCGACGCCGACGATGACGGTGAAGACGGCAAGCGACAGCGCCGCCGTGATCATCCCGCCTCCGCCATAGCCGCCGGTGAAGGCGATCGTCGCCAGCCACACCAGCAGCGCCCCGAAGAACGACCAGATCCAGGGTCTGGCGAGCAGTGTCCGCAGCGAGACCATGCTCACCTCTCCCTGCGGCTGATCAGCACCCGGGCCGCCAGCACGATGATCAGGATGGCGCCATTGGCGGCAACCTGCCAGTCGGGCGGAATGTGCATGAACGTCAGCAGTGGCGATGCGGCCAGCGCCAGCGTCAACGCGCCGATGACGGCGCCGATCGGCGACACCCGGCCGCCGACGAACTCACCGCCGCCGAGGATGACGCCGGCGATCGAAAGCAACGTGTAGCCATTGCCGATATTGGCGTCGGCCGAGGTGGTGATGCCGATCAGCGCCATGCCGGACAAAACGCCGAACAGGCCGGTCAGCGCAAACAGCGCGATTTTGGTACGGAGCAGCGACCAGCCGGCGCGCTTGAGTGCGGCTGAATTGCCGCCCGATCCACGCAGGATGACACCATAGGAGGTGCGCATCAGGCCAAAGTGGACGACCGCCGCGATCAGCAATGCCGCGATGATCGGGAACGGAATGAAGGGTGGCTTGAAGGCCATCAGCGCCAGCAGCCAGTCCGGCGCCTTGCCGCCGGGCTTTGGCAGGATCAGGATGGCCAGGCCCTGCCAGACGAAACTCATGCCGAGCGTCACCACGATCGAGGGCAGGTTGCGCAGATGGATCAGCGCGCCGAGCAGCGCGTAGACACCGATCGACCCGAGCAGGATGACGACGCCGAGCAACGGCGCGTCCTTCAGCCATGTCGCCGTGACGCAGCCGACGAAGCCGACAAAGGTGCCGATTGACAAATCGAGCTCGTTGCCGGCGATGACGAACATCTGCGCGATCGTCGCCAGCGCGATCGGGATCGCCAGATTGAGCATCAGGCTGAAGCCGAAATAGCTGATGGCGCGCGGGTTGAGCCAGGCGATAGCGATGAGCACCAGCGCCAACGACAGTGCCGGCAGCAGGCTGCGCAGCATGCGCGCCCGCCTCGTGGCGCGAGCCGACGATTTTAGCCCATTCTCGATGGATGCCGCCGTCATCTCAGGCCGCGTCGCCAAACGAGGATTGGATGATCTTTTCCTCCGTCAGTTCGTCGCGACGAAGGTTGGCGACGATCCGGCCGTTCTTGAACACATAGATGTGGTCGCAATTGTCGAGCTCTTCGGTTTCGGTGGTGTACCAGAGGAATGTGCGGCCATGGCGAGCTTCTTCGCGCACGAGATCGTAGACTTCGAGCTTGGTTCCGATATCGACGCCGCGCATCGGATCGTCCATCAGCACGATCTTGGCGTCGGAGCCGAGCGCCCGCGCGAACAAGGCCTTCTGCTGGTTGCCGCCGGACAGCGAGAAGATGTTGTTGTTCATGTCGGGCGTGCGGATGCCGATTTTCCGCTGCCACAGCTGGGCGAGCTCGGCTTCGCGCTGCGGCGAGATCAAGAGGCCGTTGCGCAATCGCGCCAGCGAACGGATGCCGATGTTCTCGGCGATCGACCATTGCGGAAAAATCCCGTCCGACTGGCGGTCGCCGGCAACCAGCGCCACCGGCGCGGTGACCTCGATGCCGGTCTTGGCGCGGGAAGCCGCGGCAAAGATCGCCAGCAACAGGTCGGTCTGGCCATGCCCGGCAAGTCCGGCAAGGCCGATGATCTCACCGGCACGGGCGATGAGCTCATTGCCGTCCTGCTGTCGCGCCGGCCGCGCCCGGACCCGCAGCGGACCGGGCTCCGGCTTGCCGCTCGCAATCTCTGCGGCGGCCTTCTCGCGCGCCTCCGCTCCGCCCATCGCCGTCACCAGCCTGTCGCGGTCGAAGGCGTCGGCCTGCCCGGCGGCGACCACCTTGCCGTCGCGCATCACCACGATGCGATCGGCATTTCCGAGCACTTCGCCCAGCACATGCGAGATCAGGATGCAGCTCTTGCCGGCGGCGATGAAGCGGCGCACGAACGCCAGCAGCTGGCCGGCGGTATGCGCATCGAGCGAGGATGTCGGCTCGTCGAGGATGACCAGTTCGAGCGGCTCCTGCGTGACCGTGAAGGCGCGCGCCACCTCCACCATCTGCCGGCTGGTGATGGAAAGATCGCCGACGATGTCGGATGCCGAGATGCTGTGGCCGGGGAATATCTCGTCGAGCTTGGCGGCAATCAGATGGGCGGCCTTGCGCCGCCAGCCGAAGCCATTAAGCGAGGCGTGGTTGATCCGCGTATTCTCGGCGACGCTGAGGTTCGGGCAGAGCGACAGTTCCTGGAAAACGCAACGTATGCCGAGCTGCTGTGCGCGCGGCACCGAATAACTTGCCTCGACGCCGCCGCGGACCGCGATCTGCCCGCTGTCGGGGGTAAGCGTGCCGGCCACCATATGCATGAGCGTCGACTTTCCGGCGCCGTTATGGCCGACGAGACCGACGCATTCTCCGGCACGAACGCTGAAATCGACACCGTCGAGCGCCCTGACGGCACCGAAATGTTTTTCGGCGCCGCCCAGTCTTATGATGTCCATACTGACGGCACCGAAATGTTTTTCGGCGCCGTCAGGCCTGATGATGTCTGCACTGGCCTCGGGCATCCCTCAACGATACCCGGTTATCTGTGGCGGCAACAATAGTGCCATGCTCACTTGATGTTGGCCTTGATCGCCGCGACGGCGTCTTCCTGCGTGTATTCGTGGCTGGCGACGCCGCCCTTCGGAATCTTCGGCAACGCTGCCTCGAAATCGTCCTGTGTGAAGGCGAGATAAGGAACCAGCAGGTCGTGCGGCACGTCGGTGCGGCCGTCGAGCACTTGCTGCGCCACCCAGAAGGCAAGCGTCGATACGCCTGGCGCGATCGAAGCCGACCAGGTCTGGTAACCGTCCTTTTCCTTCTGCTCTTTCCACCATTGCAACTCGTCCTGGCGATTGCCCATGATGATGGTCGGGCGCGGCTTGCCGGCGGCGGCAAAGGCCTGCGCCGCGCCGTAGCCGTCACCGCCCTGGTCGACGACACCGACCACATCCGGCAGCGACGGCAGGATCGTCGCTACGGCCTTCTGTGCCGTGGTCTGGTCCCAGTCGCCGGTCACCGAGCCGACGATCTTGAACTCGGGATGGGCGGCGACACCTTCGAGGATGCCGGCATGGATGGCATCGTCGATCGAAGTGCCGGCAAGGCCACGGATTTCCAGCAGATTGCCACCCTTGGGCTGGAACTTGGCCATCTGCTCGACTTCCTGCTTGCCCATGTCCTTGAAGTCGACGACGACGCGGTAGGCGCAGGGTTCGGTGACGATGCCATCGAAGGAGACGACGACAATGCCGGCGTCGCAGGCCTGCTTGATGGCGCCGTTGAGGGCATCCGGAGATGCCGCGTTGATGACGATCGCGTCATAGCCCTGCAGGATCAGGTTCTGCACCTGGGCTGCCTGCGTCGGCACTTCCTTGTCGGCCGTCGTGAAGACGTCGGCGGCGCCGACCACCTTGTCGGCGACTGCCTTCTTGGTGACGATGCCGTAGCTGTCCAGCATCGCCTGCCGCCACGAATTGCCGGCGTAATTGTTGGAGAAAGCGATCTTTTTGCCGCTGGTATCGGCAAGCGCGGTGCCTGCGGCAAGCATCGCTGCAAGGGCGCCCAAAACGAATATTTTCTTCATGTCATACTCCTCCCGTGAGTTGCTGTCTTACTGGTGGCTAATGGCTGGCTGGTGGCTAATGGCTGATACGCTCACAATGCTGTTTTTTATCTATTATCAGACAAATGCAGATAGCCAGCAAGCTGTCAACATCAATCCATGGCCGACGATCAACTTGCGGTGCAATCATTGAAACCGGTTCGACTCCTGGTCTAGGGATGGCGATGGAGACCGATTAAATGGCAGTGAACCTTGCCCCGGGTGCACCCGGCATTCCGGCGCGCTGGACGTCGAGCGCCAAGAGCGGCGTCGGCACCGCGCTGTCGCCGGCCTGCCCGATCTGGTTCACCATCAGCCACGGTATCCTCAACGAGATCTACTATTCCCGCCTCGACAGCGCATGCACCCGCGATCTGGGGCTGATCGTCACCGGACCCGACGGCTATTTCTCCGAAGAGAAGCGCGACGCCGAACATCGCATCGAACCCCTCGAGGACGGGGTGCCTGCCTATCGGCTGGTCAACACCGCAGCCGATGGAAGCTACCGGATCGAGAAGCGCGTCCTCACCGATCCGGAACGTCCCGTCTTGCTGCAGGAGATCATGTTCACGTCGCTCAAGGGTGCCGCCAGCGACTACCGCGTCTACGCGCTGCTGGCGCCGCACCTCGTCAATGCCGGCATGGGCAACACTGCCTGGATCGACGACCATGAAGGACAGCCTGTTCTGTTTGCATCGGGACGCGGCGTCTGCCTGGCGCTCGCCTCGTCGCGGCCGTGGAAGGCGTGCGCGGCCGGCTATGTCGGCGTCTCCGACGGCTGGCAGCAGCTTCGTCAAAGCGGCCGGCTCGATCCGGCCTGCCGCAGGGCCGAGGACGGCAATGTCGCGCTGACCGGTGAGATCGCCTTTTCGGCTGCGAACCCAAAAATGTTGCTGGCGCTGGGCTTCGGCACGACGCCGCAACAGGCGGCGGAAACTGCTTTCGCCAGCCTGAACCAAGGTTTTGGGCCCGCAGCCGGATCCTACGTCGACAAATGGCGCCAATGGCAGGCCGGATTGCTGCCGCTGGACCGGCATGCGGTGTCCGCCCTCAATCCCTACCGCCTCAGCACGGCGGTGCTGGCGACACACCGCTCGTCGACCGGAGCAGCCGTGGCCAGCCTGTCGATCCCGTGGGGCTTCAACAAGGGCGACGACGATCTCGGCGGCTATCACCTGGTCTGGCCGCGCGATCTGGTCGAAACCGCCGGCGGATTCCTCGCCGCCGGCGACCCGGCGGAAGCCTTGCGCATCCTTGGCTATCTGCGCTCGATCCAGCAGCCGGACGGCCATTGGCCGCAGAACGCCTGGCTCGACGGGTCGGTCTATTGGCCGGGCATCCAGATGGACGAGTGCGCCTTTCCGCTGCTGCTCGCCGACGCGCTGCGCCGCGCCGGGCATTTGCCGCCTGCGGTACTCTCCTCCTTCATGCCGATGATCGAGCGCGCTGCCGCCTATGTCGTACGCAACGGCCCCGTCACCGGCGAGGACCGCTGGGAGGAAGACGCCGGCTACAGCCCGTTCACGCTTGCCGTCGAGATCGCCGCGCTGCTTGCGGCTGCGGACATGTTCGATGCCGCCGGCAAAACAGAGCCGGCAAACTATCTGCGCGAAACCGCCGATGTCTGGAACGATCAGATCGAGCGCTGGACCTACGTCACCGGCACCACCGCATGCGACGAGGCCGGCGTCGAAGGCTACTATGTCCGCATCGCCCCGCCCGACAGGGCCGGCGCCGCATCGCCGAAGGACGGCTTTGTGCCGATCAAGAACCGCGCGCCCGGCGATACGGACCGCCCGGCCGAAGCGATCGTCAGCCCGGATGCGCTGGCGCTGGTCCGCTTCGGCCTGAGGGCAGCCGACGATCCGCGCATCCTCGACACGGTCAAGGTCATCGACGCGCAATTGCGCTGCGAACTGCCGCAGGGCCCGCTCTGGTACCGTTACAATGGCGACGGCTATGGCGAGCATGCCGACGGCGCACCGTTCGATGGAACCGGCCAGGGCCGGCCCTGGCCGCTGCTGGTCGGCGAGCGCGCCCATTACGAGTTGGCGGCGGGACGCAAGGACAGAGCGGCAAGCCTTCTCAACACGTTCGAGAACTCTGCCGGGCCGGGCGGCCTGCTGCCGGAGCAGGTCTGGGATGGTCCCGATATGCCGGAGCGCGAATTGCGGCATGGCGGCCCCTCCGGCAGCGCCAAGCCGCTGGTCTGGGCGCATTCCGAGCACATCAAGCTGCTGCGGTCGCTGCGCGACGGCGCCGTGTTCGACATGCCGCCGCAAGGCGTCAAGCGCTATATCGAGGGCAGGACGGTGTCGCGCCTCAGGGCATGGCGCTTCAACCACAAGATCCGTACCATACCGGCAGGCAAGGCGCTGCGCATCGAACTTCTGGCTCGGGCGGTGGTTCATTGGAGCAGCGACAATTGGGCCACCGTCCATGACAGCGAGACCGCTGCGAACCTTTTCGGCATCCATCTTGCGGAATTGCCGGTTGCCGACGCCGCTCCGGGCAATAGCCCGGACAATAGCATTGTCTTCACATTCTTCTGGTCCGATGCCGGACGTTGGGAGAATGTCGACTTTTCCGTTGGTATCGACGATGCCGCACAGCCACTAGATCATCGATCCCTCAAGTAAGGCAGGACGAGACCATGCAGATAGGAATGATGGGACTGGGCCGGATGGGCGCCAACATGGTTCGGCGCCTGCTGCGTGATGGCCACGAATGCGTCGTCTACGATATCAACCCGGCGAGCGTCGCGGCGCTTGTGACCGCCGGCGCGGTCGGAGCCCCCTCGATGGAGGAGTTCGTCGGCAAGCTGGCGAAGCCGCGCAGCGCCTGGCTGATGCTGCCGGCGGCGATCACCGGCCGGATCGTCGACCAGGTGGCCGCCTTGATGGAGCCGGGCGACATCATCATCGACGGCGGCAATTCCTATTATCATGAGGCCGTCGACCACGCCGCACGCCTGGCCTTGAAAGGCTTGAGCTATGTCGATGTCGGCACCAGCGGCGGCGTCTGGGGCCTCGAGCGCGGCTATTGCCTGATGATCGGCGGCCCCGACAGCGCGGTGCAGCATCTCGATCCAGTCTTCGCAACGCTGGCGCCCGGCGCCGACGCCGCTTCGCCTGCGCCCGGCAAGGACGCCGGAACCGCTCCCTTCGGCTATCTCCACTGCGGACCAAGCGGCGCCGGCCATTTCGTCAAGATGGTCCATAACGGCATCGAATACGGCGTCATGGCCGCCTATGCCGAGGGCATGAACATCCTGAAATCGGCGAACGCCGGCAAGCGGCAGCGCACCGCCGACGCCGAAACCAGTCCACTCGAGAACCCGCAATATTACCAGTTCGACATCGACATCGCTGAGGTGGCAGAGGTCTGGCGGCACGGCAGCGTCATCGGCTCGTGGCTGCTCGACCTGACGGCCGGCGTGCTGAAGGCCGATTCGTCGCTGACACAGTTCGGCGGGCGGGTCTCGGATTCCGGCGAAGGCCGCTGGACGCTGAAGGCGGCGATCGACACCGGCGTGCCGGCGCCGGTGCTGTCGTCGGCGCTGTTCGACAGGTTCTCCTCGCAAGGCGAGTCCGAATTCGCCGACAAGCTTCTGTCCGCCATGCGCTATGCCTTTGGCGGCCATGTCGAAAAACCCAAGGCCGGCTCGTGACGGGCGACAGGGAGGCACGCCCATGAGCCAGGAACGATCGGACACGCTGGTGCTTTTCGGCGCCACCGGCGATCTCGCCCACAAGAAGATCTTCCCCGCCCTCTACGCCATGGTGGCCAAGGGAACGCTGAACGAGCCGGTGATCGGCGTCGCCTTCGATCCTTGGGATATCGCCAAGCTGCAGGCGCGCGCCCGCGACGGCATCGTCAACGCCATCGGCAGCATCGACGAGAAGATCTTCGCAAGGCTCGCGTCGCTGCTGCGCTATGTCAGCGGCGACTACCGGGCGCCTGCGACCTTCGATAAACTGAAGACCGCGCTCGGCAGCGCACAGCGGCCGCTGCACTATCTGGCGGTGCCGCCCGCCATGTTCGAGGTCGTCGTCCAGGGACTGGAGCAGTCGGGCGCCGCCCAGGGCGCACGCCTGATGGTGGAAAAGCCGTTCGGCCATGATCTGCAATCGGCGCGCTGGCTGAACCGGGTACTGCATCTGGTCTTCGACGAAAAGTCGATCTTCCGCATCGACCATTATCTCGGCAAGGAGGCGATCCAGAACTTGCTCTATTTCCGCTTCGCCAATTCCTTCCTCGAGCCGATCTGGAACCGCAACTTCGTCGAGAGCGTGCAGATCACCATGGCCGAGGATTTCGGTGTCGAGGGCCGCGGCCGCTTCTATGACGAGGTCGGCTGCATCCGCGACGTCATCGAAAACCATCTGCTCAACATCCTCTTGCTGCTCGCCATGGAGCCGCCGGTCGGCCGCTCGGCCGACGATCTGATCGACGAGAAGGTGCAGGTGCTGCGGGCGATCCGGACGCTGACCAGGGACGATGTCGTGCGCGGCCAGTTCGACGGCTATCTCAACGAGCCGGGCGTGGCGCCGAACTCGCCGGTCGAGACCTTCGCGGCGGTGCGCTTTTTCGTCGATACCTGGCGCTGGCAAGATGTGCCGTTCTTCATCCGCGCCGGCAAATCCCTGCCGGTGCACGCCACCGAGGTCATCGTGCGGCTGAAACGGCCGCCGCTCGACGTCTTCGATCCAATCAAGCCCGGCGACTGCAATCACGTGCGCTTCCGCATCGATCCGCAGGTGGCGATCTCGATCGGAGCCCGGCGCAAGGCGCCCGGCGACGACATGGTCGGCGAGCAGGTCGAGCTCACCGCGCTCGACGATTCGAAGGGCGACATGCCGCCTTACGAGCGGTTGATCGGCGACGCTATGAACGGCAACGGCCAGCTGTTCACCCGCCAGGACGCCAGCGAGCTCGCCTGGCGCATCGTCGGCCCGGTGCTCGGCGACACCACGCCGCCCGCGATCTACGCGCCAAAGACCTGGGGGCCGACCGAAGCGATGACTGGATTCGGCCCGCCGAACGGCTGGATCAATCCATCGAAATGATTTCTGGGAGGCGAAAGCGATGGCCAAAGCGGTGAAGCGACCGGCACCCGACGCCGAAAAGATCGTGCTTGCGATCGATATCGGCGGCTCGCACGTCAAGATCCGCACCAGCGCCGGCGGCGACGAGCGCAAGACCGCTTCCGGACCGGAGCTGACGCCGCAGCAGATGGTCGCGGCGGTGAAGACGCTGGCCGAAGGGCTGCAATACGATGTCGTCTCGATGGGCTATCCGGGTCCGGTGCACCACAACCGGCCGCTCACCGAACCCGCCAATCTCGGCAAGGGCTGGGTCGGCTGCGATTTCGCCGCTGAGTTCGGCAAACCGGTGAAGGTCGTCAACGATGCGCTGATGCAGGCCGTCGGCAGCTATGAAGGCGGCCGCATGCTGTTCCTCGGCCTCGGAACCGGCCTCGGGGCCGCGATGATCGTCGACAACGTCGCCCAACCGATGGAGCTTGCCCATCTTCCCTACAAGAAGCGCGGCAGTTTCGAAGACTATGTCGGCGAACGCGGCCTGCAAAAGCGCGGCAAGAAGAAATGGCGCAAACACGTCTTTGACGTGGTCGACCGGCTTCGCGCCGCCATGCAGCCGGATTACGTGGTCATCGGCGGCGGCAATGTCGAGGAACTCGCCGACTTGCCCGCCGATTGCAGACGCGGCGACAATACACGCGCCTTCGAGGGCGGATTTCGACTGTGGCGCGACAAATCCCTGATTATCTGATATTGCTGATTGTCTGATATTATCGAGCACCGGCTCAGGGTTGTTAATCCCGCGCTGCCGTTAGTATTATTATTCAAAATAATGTGTGACGTGGTGCGGCGTCATTGCATTGCGCAGATTTGCCGACTAGGAATTTCTGCGACCCCCACGGACGGAGAAATAGATTGACCGACGACAACAACAACGCTCGCAAAGACATCGACCTGCTTGAGCTGACCGCCCATATCGTGTCCGCATATGTCGAGAAGAACCGCTTGCCGGCTTCCGGCCTCGGCGATCTCATCGCCAGCGTCAGCGCTTCCATAGGCGGGCTCGGGCAACCGGCAGTGCCGGTCGCCGCGCCGCTGACGCCTGCCGTCAATCCCAAGAAATCGGTGACGCCGGACTACATCATCTGTCTCGAGGACGGCAAGAAGTTCAAATCCTTGAAGCGCCATATCGGCGTCCATTTCGGGCTGACGCCCGACGCCTATCGCGCCAAATGGGGCCTGCCGTCCGACTACCCGATGGTCGCCCCCAACTACGCGGCCTCGCGTTCGCAGCTGGCCAAGGCAATCGGTCTCGGCCGCAAGGCCGCCCCGCCCGCGCCCGTCAAGGGCAGGGGCAGGAAGGCCAAGGCGACGGCCTAAAGCGTTCGGAGCAGGTCCGGTCGCTCCGCCAGCGGCAACGCCCGGCGGAGCGGAAATTGTTGATCCAGGCCGGATTTTTGCGCGCGCCCTGCGCTGAACTGCGCTAAAGGCTCTCTTGGCCGGACCAGCGCCCATCGTGGAAGTGCCCCGCCGGCCGACATCGCCGCCAGGGGGCCTGATCCATGACCACAGAATCCCAAGTACCGCCTGACCAGCGTTATGCCGCCTTTCGCCATCGGCCGTTCCTGAGCTACTGGGCGGCGCGCTTCCTCTCGACATTCTCCACCCAGATCGTGTCGGTCGCCGTCGGCTGGCAGATCTACGATCTGACCCGCGACCCGTTCGACCTTGGGCTTGTCGGCATCGTCCAGTTCCTGCCTTCGCTGCTGCTGGTGCTGGTCACTGGCGACGTTGCCGACCGTTTTGGACGCCGCCTGATCATGGCGCTGGCGGTGCTGGTCGAGGCGGGCTGCGCTTTGGCGCTTCTGTTGCTGACGCTGCGCGGCCTCTCCGGGCCGATGCCGGTCTTCATCGTGCTCGCCATGTTCGGCATCGCGCGCGCCTTCTTCGGGCCGGCCTCGTCATCATTGTTCGCCAATCTGGTGCCGCCCGAGGATTTCGCCAACGCCATCGCCTGGAACTCGTCCGCCTGGCAGACGGCAACCATCGTCGGGCCGGTCGCCGGCGGTCTGCTCTACGGGCTTTCGGCCGAAGCCGCCTACACCACCGCGGCCGTGCTGATGCTCATTGCCGCCGTGCTGATCTTCACCATCCCGAAGCCCGCCCAGCGCAGCCGGACCGACAGGCCGACGGTACAGACCCTGTTCGCCGGCTTCGGCTATATCTGGAGCGAAAAGATCGTGCTCGGTGCCATTTCGCTCGATCTGTTCGCGGTGCTCCTGTCCGGCGCCTCGGCGCTGCTGCCGGTCTATGCGCGCGATATCCTCGAACTCGGCCCGTGGGGGCTCGGCCTGCTGCGCTCGGCGCCCGGCGTCGGCGCCATCTGCGTCGCCATCTGGCTGGCCGGGCATCCGATCCGCAACCATGCCGGCCTTGTCATGCTCGGCTTCGTCGCGCTGTTCGGCGCGTTCACCGTCCTGTTCGGCCTCTCGACCATCACCTGGCTGTCGATCGCAGCCCTTGCCCTGCTCGGCGCCACCGACATGTTCAGCGTCTATATCCGCGAGACGCTGATCCAGCTGTGGACGCCGGACGACGTTCGCGGCCGCGTCAACGCCGTCAACCAGGTGTTTGTCGGCGCCTCCAATGAGCTCGGCGAATTCCGCGCCGGCACAATGGCCGCGTTGATCGGCACGGTTCCCGCCGTGGTGATCGGCGGCGTCGGGGCGATCGCTGTTGCCGGCCTATGGGCGGTGCTGTTCCCGCAGCTGCGCAAGGTGCGTCACCTCAGGGGGCGAAACTAAAGCGCGACGCGCTTTAGTTCGTTTGTTTGTGCATGTCGTTTTCCCAAAACCGCTGCACACTTTTGGGCGACATGCACCGACTTCACCGCAGCGCCGGCTTGCCAAAAATCATGGGCAGGAACTCGCCGAGCCAGCGCTTGAGGTGCATGTCCCAGATCAGCCGGCCACCGAGATGGTCGCGGCCGGGCTGCGCGCCGGGCAATTCGAAGCGATGGGCGCCGCGCACCACCCAGCGCTGCATCATCGCCCGGGTCAATTCGCCATGGAACTGGATGCCCCAGGCATTGTCGCCATAGCGGAAGGCCTGGTTGGGGTAGGTTTCGGCCGTCGCCAAAAGCGTCGCGTCCTTCGGCAGCGAAAAGCCCTCACGATGGAACTGATAGACCATCTCCGGCCAATGCATCAGCCTGCTGCCTGCTTCAGTCGCCTTTAGCGGATACCAGCCGATTTCGACGAGGCCCTCGCCATGGCCCTCGACCCTGCCGCCGAGATGCTTGACCAGCATTTGCGCGCCGAGGCAGATGCCAAGCAGCGGCCGGTTCTCGTTGAGTGGAATTTTGAGCCAGTCGGTCTCGCGGCGGACGAACTCGTCGCCGTCATTGGCGCTCATCGGCCCGCCGAACACCACGGCGCCGGCATGGCCATCAAGCGTCTGCGGCAAGGCCTCGCCGAGCGGCGGGCGGCGGATGTCGAGATCGAAGCCTTCCTCGATAAGCATATGGCCGACCCGTCCCGAGCTCGATTGCTCCTGATGCAGCACGATCAGGATCTTTGGTCTCGGGCTTGGCTTGGGCGGCATTGAAAGGCGGGATCCTGTCTATTCGTCGCTTGACGTTCCGGCAGCACCAGGAGCCGCGGCCGCCGCCTTGAGGCGCGCCTCGACGCGGTCGCGGCGTTCGACGCCGATCAGCTCGGCGACCCGCCAGACGGTATTGTCCTCGAGTTCGTGCAGCTCGCCATCGGCATAGACGATCTCCCACATCAGGCCGATAAAGGCCTTTCGCGCCTCGGCGTCGAGATGGCGCTTGAGCACGCTGGTAAAGGCGTAAAGGTCGATCGCCTCATTGTCGGCCCGCTCGCCGGCAGCCGCCAACGCATCGAGTTCGTCGCCGCTGATAGAATAGCTTTCCGCCAGCACCTTCTTGAACCGTTCCCATTCGGTATCCTGGCGCACGCCGTCGGCGTTCATCACGTGGAAAAGGAGGGCGGATGCGGCAACGCGCGGATCGTCGGCGCTGGCGCTGGCGCCACTACCGGACGGCAGGTCCCTTAGAAACGACAGAACGCGTTCGAACATCAAATCATTCCCAATAAGACCGGGTCCACTCGACCCGGATCAGAACAAACGAAACCGGCGCGTCGATTTACCCGCCTCGTCGTCGGGGTCGACGCCGGGGTCGTCGGGCAGCCGCGTCAACTCCTGCGCCGGCTCGACGGCTTCGGCATCGTCCGGCACCGCGGCAAACGCCGCCGCGGCGACCGGTGTCACATGATCCTCGCCGGCACGGTTTTCGGTCTTTGCTTCGGTCGCGGTGCCCGGTGTCTCGGCAGCAACCGCTGTGTGCTCGATCGCCTCGGCTGTTTCCTGTACCGGCTTGGCTGAAGCCGCAATTGCCGGCACCGATGCCTCCTGCGTATCCTCATCGCTGTCGATCAACTGGCCGAGCCGCTCCATCGGCGCTCGCCATTCGAATGCATCGAGCCTGCCGGTGATCGGCGATACCGGAGCCCAGCGGTCGGAGACGACGCCGTCGGCGACCCAGGCAGGGTCGCGCGGCGCTCTCACCGCTTTCGACAGCAGCTGCCGCACCTTGCCTTGGTCGCCGGTCTCGGCCTCCTCGATATCGGCCAGCAGCAGATAGGCGCCTTCGCGGCGATCGATGCGGATGGCGGCTTCCGCCTCGCGGCGGGCGGTTGAAAAATCCTGTGCATCGAGCGCGGCGCGCGCCACGGCAAGCGAGGCCTCGGCATGGTTCTTCTTCAGGTCCTGCAGCTTCTTTGCCCGGTTCAGCCGGTCGAGCACGGCATCGCCGGGCCTGGCATGGGTGTAGAGCTCGGCGATCTCCGGGTGCGGCTCGGCCTTCCACGCCGCCTCGAGGATTTTCGAGCCCTTGCGCACGTCGTTCAGCCGAAACAGCAATTTCGCCGCGGCGACCGCCGCCGGCGCGAAATCCGGCCGCAGCCGGTTGGCTTCGAGAGCCGCCGTCCGGGCGGCATTGGCATCGCTGTCGATCAGCGCCTGCGCCTTGGCGGTCAGCAGCACAGCGCGGCGCCGGTTAGCGGCGTCGCGCTCGATCTGCCGCGTTGACTTCTGGGCGTCGACAAGTTTCAGCGCACCATCCCAGTCGCCACGCCCGGTCAGATCTTCCAGCGTCGATTCGGCCGCCCAGGCCAGCTGCGGCGCCACCGCCGCCGCACGGCCGGCATAGTGGCGGGCTGCGTTGCGGTCGCCGAGCCGCTCGGCTTCGAGATACAGTCCGCGCAGGCCGAGCAGCCGCATTTCGGGATCGTCGAGCATGGTCTCGAACTTTTCGCGGGCGCCCTCATGGTCGCCTTCGAGCAGCGAGGCCTGCGCGTCGAGCAGCTGGATCAGCGGCTCCTGGTCGGAGCGGATCAGCTTTGCCGCTTCCTTGGTCTTCTTGCGGGCGAGCGCGCCGTCACCGGCGCCGGCGGCGATCATGCCGGTCGACAGCGCCTGATAGCCGCGGTCGCGGCGCCGCACGCGGAAATAGCGCGAGATCGTATAGGGGCTGGTCCACAGCGCCTTGACCAGCCACCAGACGATCATCACCGCGGCAACCACGGCAACGATCGCCACCGCCGCGACCATCAGGCTGACCTGGTATTGATAGCCGTTGAAGGTGACGAGCATTTCACCCGGCCGGTCGGCCAGCCAGGCGAACCCGAGCCCGAGCGCAAAGACGACGGCAAGGAAGGCGAGGATGCGGATCATCGGGTTCCTCACGCCTTCATCGCGCCAGCGATGAGCGAATCGATCTGCGTCTCGACCTCCATCCGCGCTTTCAGTTTGCCGGCAAAGTCGGCGCCGGCGGCCTTGGCCGCTTCAGGCAGCGTTTCGTATTCGCTGAGCGCCTTGGCGTAGTCGCCCTGATTGACGGCGACCTCCATGCGGGCGACGGTTTCCGGGGCGCCGGCGCCCTCGACCGCACCGATCGGCCTGACCTTGACCAGCGATTCGGCGCTCGACAGCAGCTTTTGCAGGATGCCGGCATTCTGGTCGACAGGCGTCGCGGCAGCGACCATGGCGTTGGCGGTGGCGTCCGCTTCGGCGGCGATCTCGGCGCGCGTTGGGACGCCCTTTTCGGCATAGGCGCGCAGCGTCGCGATCTCGGGTGCATCGGGTGAGATCGCGGCAAAGGTTTCGAGTTCGGTCGCGAACGGCGCACCGCGGTCGAGCGCTGCCTTGAGCGCCGAGGCGGCAATGGCCAGCGCGATCTTCGGCTGCGAAGCCTGTGCATCGACCTTGCCCGAGAGCTGTGAAACCGACTGTTCCAGCGCCGCAAGCCGGCCTTCCTGCGCCTTTGCCGTCTCGCCGGCCGATTTCACCAGCGCGTCGAGCGCGGCCAGCCTTTCGTTGAGCGGCTCGAGATCGACCGGCGCCGTGCCGCCGGCCTTGCCGAGGCCCGCGACCGCCGTCTCGATCTGCCGGACCTTGTCGCCAAGTGCGGCCAGCCCGGCATTGTCGCCGGCGCCGCCTTGCTCGACCGCCGATTTGAGCGCCGTGACGTCCGCCCTGACCTGATCCAGCGCCGACGACAGCCCGTCCACCTTGGCTGATGCGTCATTGTTGGCGTCGGCCTGTCTGAGGTCCGCGACCTCGCGTTTCAGCGAAGCGATCTCACTATTGACGGGGTCGAGCGACACGCCGCCCGACCCCGGCGCCCCGAGCAGGCCGGCAAATTGCAGCCCGCCGGCGGCGGCCAGCGCGATGACGCCGCCGACAATACCGGCGGCGATGCCGTTGATGCCGCTCCGCTTCGGCTGCGCTGCCATATGGTCGTCCCTCGTCTCAGCTGTCTTCTCGCCGGAACCTGGTATCCTCGGTTCGTTGGCCCCGGTTCCGCTGGGTGCATCTTCGAAACTGTAGTCGGAAGCCGTGAAGCGACCGACCGGCGCATCCGAACCGGCCGGATAAGGGATTTCCGCTTCCCTGGCAGAATCGGCGCCTGCGTCCGTCGGCTCTTGCGTGCCGGCCCGCGCGGCTGCGTCGGCATGTTCCCATGGTTCGAGATCGGTCTGGTCGGCATGCACCGGCTCCTCAGGCGGCTCCGGCTGCGATGCGTTCGCCGCTTCCTCGGCCCGCGCCTCGTAGGTCTGCGCCGCGGCCGGCTGGTGCGAGCTGGCATCCTGTTCGTCGGCGACTCGCGAGACGGCGCCGGGCTCGAGCTCGATGGTCACCGGCTCACGGCGGCTCTTGGAATGCCGCATCTTCGGCGTCTTGACCATGCTCGGGCTCCGCAAAATTCGCTTCGGGATGGTTCAAAGGGTCTAGCACATCACCAAGCGGTGAAAAGGGGCGGCGTGATGACGCTAGGGCTTGGAGTTCAGTTTTGGCAAAACGCCGCAGCGGTTTGGGATACGGCATGCAGGACCAGAAACGAAAAACCCGCCTCGGCGGCGGGTCGTCGGCGCGAATCAGCACCATAAGTGATTTTCTAGCATAGCTGCCGGCACAAAGCAAGAACAAAATGTGCCCGAGCGCAATTGTCTCAGGTTGGTGGCTGCCCGCCAAGCTGCCGATCTCCCCCCTTGCGGGGGAGATCGGCAGCTTCGCCGACAGCGCCTGCTGCGGAATAAATTGAGGATGCCGGCAGGAGGTATGCCAACGTCCGGAACAGGCGGATGCCGGTCAGCGCCGCGCCTGCAAAAGCCCCAGCAAGGCATCTTCGCTGGGCTCAGGCGCAATCCGGATCCTTTCGCCAGCGGCATCATCCAAGGCCGCGGCAATACGTCCCGACAATGCGAAAAAGCGCGTCTCTTCAAAAAAACCGCGCACCGCCGGCCGGCTAGCCAGGGCCTGCATCGCCATGGCCGCCTTGGCCGAATAGAGCAGCACCGCCTCGACCGGCCGGGCGGACAGGCGCGCAAGCACTGCCTCGTCGGAATAATCCAGCGCAAGAGTGTCGTAGGTCTCGACGGCGCGGACCTGAAAGCCCGCCGCCTGCAGCCGCTCCTCGAAGACCGGAAACCGCACGCGCCCGCAGAGATAGACGATGGTCTGCCCCGCGTAACCGCCAGCAAATCCATCGGCCAGCGCCTCGGCATTGCCCGGGCCTTCGCTGACCGACAGAAACCCGGCCGCGCGGGCGGCTTCCGCTGTCTTCCTGCCGACGGCATGGCACGGCAAGCCGGCGAGCGCCGCGATCACTTCTTTCGGCGCATGCCGAAGGGCATTGGCGCTGGTGACCGCGACCGCCGCGGCGGCATCGGCGAGCGCGCCGGCGTCGACCGGCAGCGCCACCGTTTCGGTCAGCGGCAGCAGGATCGCCTGAAAGCCGGCATCCGCGAGCCGGCGCGCCGTGCGCGAGGCGCCCGGTTCGGGCCTCGTCACCAGGACGCGGAGCATGTCAGGTCCAGCCGTCGAAGAATGTTTCGCCGGCCTTGGCCCGAACGGTCGCGGCGGCTTCCGCGCCAATGCGCGCCGCCTCCTGCGCCGGCCCTTGCAGCTTGACCTCATGCGACTGCGTGCCATCGGGCGAGATGATCAGCCCGGCAAAGGAAACCGTTCCGCCCGATATCGTCGCATGGCCGGCGATCGGCGTGCGGCAGGAGCCGTCGAGCGCCGCCAGGAAGGCGCGCTCGCAGGCCAGCGCCTCGCCGGTCGGCACGTCGTGGATCGCCGTCAGCATCGCTTCCACGTCGCGGTCGCCGATGCGGCTCTCGATACAGATCGCGCCTTGTCCCGGCGCCGGCGGAAAGACGTCGAGCGGCATCAGGTCGGTGACGACGTCTTCGAGGCCGAGCCGCTTCAGCCCGGCATAGGCGAGGATGGTGCCGTCGGCGATGCCTTCGTCGAGCTTGCGCAGCCGCGTCTGCACATTGCCGCGAAACATCACCACGTCGATGTCCGGCCGCATCCGCCGGATCAGCGCCTGGCGCCTGAGCGACGACGAACCGACCCTGGCGCCTTGCGGCAGGCCGGCAATCGTTCGCGCCGCCTTGCCGATGAAAGCATCGCGCGCATCCTCGCGCGGCAGGAAGGCGGCCAGTTCCAGCCCCTCGGGCAACAGCGTCGGCATGTCCTTCGACGAATGCACGGCGATGTCGATGCGCCGCGCCAGCAGCGCCTCCTCGATCTCCTTGGTGAACAGGCCCTTGCCGCCGGCTTCCGACAGCGGCCGGTCCTGGATGCGGTCGCCGCTGGTCGAGATGACGACCACCTCGAATGCTTCCGCCGGCATGCCATGCGCCGTCATCAGCCGCGCCTGCGTTTCATGCGCCTGCGCCAATGCCAGCGGGCTGCCGCGTGTTCCGATTTTCAAGGTTGTTTGCATGGCGCGCCGTCCGTGATAACCCCCGGCAGGATCGAGGTCCGTCTTCCCGGCTTTCTCCTATCGGGGAAAGGCAGGCCGTACAATCCTTGGAGACAGCGACGAATTGATCCGCGTTCTGGGCATCGAGACGAGTTGCGACGAGACCGCCGCCAGCGTGGTGGCGCTGGACGATCGCAGCGCGCCCCAAATCCTGTCGAACATCGTGCTCAGCCAGATCGAGGAGCATGCCGCTTTCGGCGGCGTCGTGCCGGAGATCGCCGCGCGTGCCCATGTCGAGGCGCTGGACGGCATCATCGAGGCAGCACTTGCCGATTCCGGCGTCGACCTCGCCGACATCGATGCGATTGCTGCCACCGCCGGTCCCGGTCTTGTCGGCGGGCTGATCGTCGGCCTGATGACGGCAAAAGCCATCGCCGCGGCAGCCAAAAAACCGCTGATCGCCATCAACCATCTCGAAGGCCACGCGCTCACCGCCAGGCTGACCGACGGGCTCGACTTTCCCTACCTCTTGCTGCTGGTCTCCGGCGGCCATACCCAGATCGTCGCCGTGCGCGGCGTTGGCGACTACCAGCGCTGGGCGACGACCATCGACGACGCGCTTGGCGAAGCCTTCGACAAGACGGCTAAGATGCTCGGCCTGCCCTATCCCGGCGGACCGAATGTCGAGAAGGCGGCGGCAAATGGCGACGCGGCCCGTTTTGCGTTTCCGCGCCCGATGAAGGGCTCGGTGCAGCCCGATTTTTCTTTCTCCGGCCTCAAGACCGCGGTGCGCCAGGCGGCAACCGCGATTGCCCCGCTGAGCGACCAGGACGTCGCCGATATCTGCGCCTCGTTCCAGGCGGCGGTGGCGGATGCGCTCGGCGACCGTGTTTCGCGGGCGCTGACCAGGTTCCGTCAGCAATTCCCGGACAAGGCTGAGCCTGCGCTGGTTGTCGCCGGCGGCGTCGCCGCCAACCGGACGATCAAGGCGACATTGCAAGCGCTGTGCGAGCAGGCCGGGTTCAGCTTCGTCGCCCCGCCGCTTAACCTCTGCACCGACAATGCGGCGATGATCGCCTGGGCCGGCATCGAGCGCCTGCGCGCCGGCATATCAGGCGAAAACGCCGCCGATTTCGTGCCGCGCTCGCGCTGGCCGCTGGACAGCGTCTCGGCCCCGATGGTCGGCTCTGGCCGGCGCGGGGCCAAGGCGTGACGAGCAAAGCCATGACGCGCAAAGCCAGCACCGGCTGGCGTGTCGCCGTGCTCGGCGGCGGCGCCTGGGGCACGGCGCTGGCGCTGGCCATGCTGCGCGCCGGTCATTTCGTCCGCCTCTATGCGCGCGACCCGGAGACCGTGGCGGCGATCGACCGTGGCGAAAATCCGCGCTATCTGCCCGGCATCGCGCTCGATTCCGGCATCGCGGCGACAAGTGACATCAAACTGGCTCTCGCCGACGCCGACTGCGTGCTGGCGGTGGCGCCGGCGCAATCGTTGCGCGCCATGCTGACGGCCGCGTCCAGCCATGTGCCGAAAGGCGTCCCGCTGGTGCTCTGCGCCAAGGGCATCGAGCGCGACACCGGCGCGCTGCTGTCGTCCATTGCCGAGGAAATCCTGCCGGCAAATCCGGTCGCCGCCCTGTCGGGCCCAAGCTTTGCCACCGACGTCGCCAGGGGCCTGCCGACGGCCGTCGTGGTCGCCGCCCGTGACGAGGCCCTGGCCGCCGACCTTGCCGCCCGTTTCTCGGCTGAAAACCTGCGCTGTTATTCGAGCGACGACCTAATCGGCGTCGAGATCGGCGGCGCGCTGAAGAACGTCTTTGCCATCGCCGCGGGTGCCGTCACCGGCGCCGGGCTCGGCGCCAGCGCCCAGGCCGCAATGGTGACGCGCGGCTTCGTCGAATTGCGCCGCATCGGTGCCGCCTTCGGCGCAAAGCCGGAGACGCTGATGGGGCTTTCCGGCCTCGGCGACCTGCTGCTCACCTGCTCGTCCGCCCAGTCGCGCAATTTCGCCTATGGGCTGGCGCTCGGGCAAGGCAAGCCGCTTGCCGGCCTGCCTCTGGCTGAAGGCGTGCCGACGGCGGCGATCGCCGCCCGCATCGCCGGCGAGCGCCGGATCGACGCGCCGATCATGGCCGCCGTCGCCGCCATACTGGACGGCACCGTCACCATAGACCAGGCTGTGTCGGCGTTGATGACCAGGCCGCTCAAAACCGAAACCGACATGTAATCCCGAACGATTGCGGAGATGGAAAGATGCTGTTTGCGTTGATTTGCAAGGACAAGCCAGGAAGCCTGCAGGTGCGGCTCGATACGCGGCCTAAGCACCTTGCCTTCCTGGAAGGGCTGAACGGCGACAAGAAACTGGCCTTCGCCGGCCCGTTCCTCGACGCAGACGGCAAGCCGAACGGCACTCTCGCCGTTGTCGAGGCGCCCGATCTGGCTGCGGCAAAAGCCCTGTCGGCGGCCGATCCCTATACCAAGGCAGGGCTGTTCGAAAGCGTCGAAATCCGGCAGTGGAACTGGAGCTTCAACAAACCGGCGGGTATCTAAATGCATGTCGCGCAAAAGTGTGCAGCGGTTTTGTGATAACGACATGCATAAACAAGAACCTGAAGCGCGTCGCATGACGCCGGTCGAACGCGACGCGCTTTTAGTCGCGACGGCACCTGAGGAGGAGCAAGACAATGAACTACTGGCTGTTCAAATCCGAACCCTCGGTCTTCTCCTTCGAGGACCTCAAGGCCAAGGGCAAGGCCGGCACGCAATGGGACGGCGTGCGCAATTATGCGGCGCGCAACAACATGAAGGCGATGCAGATCGGCGATCTCGGCTTTTTCTACCATTCCAATGATGGGCTCGACATAGTCGGCATCGCCGAAATCTGCGCTCTGGCCCATCAGGACAGCACGACCGACGATCCCCGCTGGGAGTGCGTCGATATCCGCGCCTTCAAGGACATGCCGAAGCCGGTGACGCTGGAACAGGCCAAGGCCAATCCAAAGCTGGCCGACATGGCGCTGGTGCGGCTCGGGCGGCTGTCCGTGCAGCCGGTGACGCCTGCCGAATGGCAGGAGGTCTGCCGCATGAGCGGACTGACGCCGGCGCCATGACGGCGCTGACGCCGGACAGCGCCAAGAAATTCATCCTCGACAACACGGCGCTGATGGCGCCGCCGCATGTGCCGGAGATACGCCTGCAGCTGGCCGACGAGGCGCATGAATTGTGGCAGCGGACCGAGGATGAGCTGACCGAAATCGGCCTGCCGCCGCCCTTCTGGGCCTTCGCCTGGGCCGGCGGCCAAGGCCTTGCCCGCTACATCCTCGATAATCCGGCGGCGGTGCGCGGCAGGCGCGTGCTCGACTTCGCCTCCGGCTCCGGCCTTGTCGCCATTGCAGCAGTGATGGCCGGATCTGCCGAGGTGATCGCCGCCGATATCGACCCGTTCTGCGCGACCGCGATCCGCCTCAATGCAGAGGCCAATGGCGTCGAGATAGAATTCCTCGCCGGCGACTGCATCGGCACCGATGCGGGCTGGGATCTGGTGCTGGCCGGCGACGTCTTCTACGACAAAGCTTTCGCCGACAGGCTGATGCCGTGGTTCGCGGCGTTGAAGGCGCGCGGCGCCGACATCCTCGTCGGCGATCCCGGCCGCTCCTATCTGCCGAATGCCGGGCTGGAACCGCTTGCCGTCTACGAAGTGGCGGTGACCCGCGCGCTGGAGGACGCCGAGGTCAAGCGCACCACCGTCTGGTGCCTTGCTTGACGGCATCGCCGAACAGGCGTTCCATCGCGCAATCGACCGGAGGGAATTATGGATTTTTCAGCAATCAATTGGCTGGCGGTAATCGTCGCCGCCGTGGTGGCGTGGCTGTTCGGCGCGGCCTGGTATATGGGCTTGAGCAAGCCGTGGCTGAAGGCCGCCAAGCTTGATCCGGCGACGATGAGCAAGTCGATGCTGCCCTTCGTCGTCTCCTTCGTCGCGGAGCTTGTCATGGCGCTGGTCATGTCGCTGATCATCGGCGCAGTGACCGGCGGCGAACCGAGCCTGCTTGCCGGGGTGATCTTCGGCTTCGTTCTCTGGCTGGGGTTCGTCGCCACGACGCTTTCGGTCAACCATCGCTACGAAGGTTTCGGCTGGGATCTGACGCTCATCGATGTCGGCCATTGGCTCGGCGTGATGCTTCTCATCGGCGCGGTGATCGGCTGGTTCGGCGCGGCGGCGACAGGCTGACCTTTAGGTTGGGGTCTTGGCGACTTCCTCGAGAAGCCAATCGCGAAAGGCGACGATGCGCGGATCGTTCGCCGCACTTTCGGGATAGACCAGGAAATAGGCGAATTCGGGCGCGACCTTGATGCCGAGTTCAAAGGGCCGGATCAGCCGGCCTTCCGAAAGGTCGTTTGCCACCATGGCGAAATCGGCGAGCGCAACCGCGTTGCCGTCGAGCGCGGCCTGCACGGCATCCGTCGAATTGCCGAACACGATGGTCCGGCTGTCGTCGAAATCGTCGACGCCCGCCGCCGCCATCCACATGCTCCAGTTCGGCCAGGTGACGCCCTGGCGCGACCACTCGATATGCGCCAGCGTATGATGGAACAGGTCGCGTGGCTCCTTGAGCGGCGGCCCTGACCGCAGCAAGGCCGGACTGCAGACGGGAATGATGACGTTTTCGAACAGCCGGTGCGAGCGAAGCCCCGGATATTTGCCGGCGCCGAAACGGATGCCGACATCGACATCGTCGCGTTCGAAATCGCGCACCTCATAGCTGATATCGAAGCGCAGCTCGATTGCCGGATGCTGTTTGCGAAAATCGTCGACGCGCCGCATCAGCCACTTCGTCGCGAATTGCGCATCGAGGGTGACCTTCAGCAGCGCCGATCCGCGCGCCGTCTTCTGCGCCCGTGAGACCGCGCGGCCAAGCAGGTCGAGCGCGTCGGTCGAGGCCTCGAACAGCACCGCACCCGCCTCGGTGAGCCGGATTGTGCGGCTGGTGCGTGTGAACAGCATGATGCCGAGCTGATCCTCGATTTCCTTGATCTGGTGGCTGACCGCTGCCGGCGTCAGGCCGAGCTCGTCGGCGGCGCGGGTGAAATTGAGGTGCCGGGCCGCTGCCTCCAGCGTCCGCAGCGCACGGGTTCCAGGCAGCAGGCGCGCCATCAGTGCCAGACGAGGAGAGTTCGGTCGAGCATTCCAATCATCAAACAAAACTTGAAGATGTAGAAAAAACTACTCGTTTCTCGTTTGAATTTCAATCCGCCATGATCTGAGCATCGAAGAAACATCAAACCGGATTTGATGTCCGGAGAAGCGGATTGCACCATGTCTGATATCGCCTTGCGCTCTGTAACCCTCCGCCCGGCCTGGCTGCGCGCCGTGCTCGACTGGCTTCGGCACGCGAGAATCGCGGCCAATCTTCCCTACGAGAATGTCGAGGATCTCTCCGATCGCCAGCTGCGCGACATCGGTAGCGAACGCAAGGACATCGCACGCGCCATGGACCGCGAACTCGGCCGGCTCGGCCTTCTCGACATAGGGTGGCAAAGGAGTAGGGGAGTAGGGGAGTAGGGGAGTAGGGGAGTAGGGGAGCTAAGCGGCGCGCCCGCCCCTGTCTCTACTTTTACTGCCCTATTCCCCTCCTCCCTTATTCCCCTATTCCCTTACCTTACCACCCTCACCACCGTCCGCTCCGACAGCAGCGGCAGCAGCCATGCCATGGTGCGGGCTGTTACCGCGACGCAGCCTTGCGTCGGCGTGAAGCCGGGGCGCGCCAGGTGGAAGAAGATGGCGCTGCCGCGCCCGCGCCGGCGCGGCACAATGTTCCAGTCCAGCACCAGGCAAGCATCGTAGAGATCGTCGGCCCGCTGCATCCGCTCATGGCTGGCGCCATAGGGGATTTTGACCGGGCGGTTGTAGTTGCGGTCCCCAGGCACTTCGCACCAGCCGAGGTCGCGGCCGATCGGCGTCATCGCCAGCCGCGTCCGGCGGCCGCTGGAAAAACGGTCGCCGCGAAAATATCCCGACAATATCCGCATCGAGGCGAGCGGCGTGGCGCCATCGCCCTCGCGCTTGCCGGCCGAGATGCCGCCATGCCCCAGCGCACATGGAAACACGAGTTTGCCGGCCTGTAGAAAGCCCTGGCTGACATGGCCGGGCCGCGCGCGCACGGTGAGCACGGTGAGCCCTTTCGGCAAAATTGCGCCGACTGCATTGCGATCGTGTTTTTTCTTGTATGATCGTGCCACGGAACAAATCACTGTGAACGGCTGTTGTGCCGGTCAGCTTCCGCATAAACAGGCAGCGGTCAACTGAAATCTCTTTTCAAAACAACGGATTGATCCATGACTTCACGCACCATTCTGATCGTCGACGACGATGACGACCTGCGCGGCACCCTTGTCGAGCAATTGTCGCTTTATGAGGAATTCGATGTCCTGCAGGAAGCGACCGCCGCCAAAGGCGTCGCCGCGGCGCGCGGCGGGCTTATCGACCTGCTCATCATGGATGTCGGCCTGCCCGACATGGATGGCCGCGAGGCGGTGAAGATATTGCGCAAGGGCGGCTACAAGGCGCCGATCATCATGCTGACCGGCCACGACACCGATTCCGACACGATCCTTGGTCTCGAGGCCGGCGCCAACGACTATGTGACCAAGCCGTTCCGCTTTGCCGTGCTGCTGGCCCGCATTCGCGCCCAGCTGCGCCAGCACGAGCAGAGCGAGGACGCCACTTTCTCGGTCGGCCCCTACACGTTCAAGCCCAGCCAGAAGCTTCTGATCGACCCGCGCGGCGCCAAGGTGCGGCTGACCGAAAAGGAAGCCTCGATCATCAAATATCTCTACCGCGCCGACCAGAAGGTGGTGACCCGCGACGTGCTGCTGGAGGAAGTCTGGGGCTACAATTCCGGCGTCACCACGCATACGCTCGAAACCCACGTCTACCGGCTGCGCCAGAAGATCGAGCGGGATCCTTCCAACGCGGAAATTCTCGTGACAGAAAGCGGCGGCTACAAGCTGGTTCCTTAAACATTTCATTATTCAAATAAGCGATCCGGGCGGGGCGCTTTTCGGGTACGGTCCTGAGCTGGAGGTGGGTCTGGATCGAACTCGCGGAGGCATCGGGTCCAAGGAGCGGAACCGATTTTTGAAACGCCTTGCGCGTCCGGGGGACGCGCGGCGCTCTAGGGAGGAGTGGGACTGACGGTTCGGGGACATAGCTAGATGGCGCTGGATGACGACATCCGCATCCTGTCCACCGTGAGGCTCTTCGAGGGCTTTACGCAGGAACAGCTGCGTCTGCTCGCCTTCGGCGCCGAAACCACCATGCTGAAAGCCGACCACAAGCTTTATCGCGAGGACGACGAAGCTGATTCGGCCTACATCGTGGTCAGCGGCCGCATCGTGCTCTATCGCGAGCACGACGGGGAGCGCATCCCGATCGGCACCGCCGGTCCCGGCACCATACTCAGCGAACTGGCGCTGATCGCCGACACCAACCGGCTGACCAGCGCCTCCGCCGAAATCGATTCGGAAGTGCTGCGGCTCAGCCGCAAGATGTTCCGCCGCATCCTCGAGGAATATCCGGAGCTGGCGGTTCACTTGCACCAGCGCATATTGGAGGATTTCCAGGCGATGATCCGCCGGATCGAGGAACTTGGGCCGCGTTTTGCCGGCTAATGTAGCGCCTCTGGTTTAACCAGATTTCGGAATTTGCGAGTTCTCAAGGCCGGTGCGTTGCGGAAACAAGCTCCGCCTTGCGCCGCGCGGTCTCCAGTCCGAGCGCAATGAAGCGGCGCGCATGTTTGGCCAGCTCCATATTGTCGGTCCACAGATTGCGCCAGATCGCGGTTTTCCGCGACAGGTTCTCGTCGACGATTTCCGACGAGAAGGATTCGAAGCTGAGGTCGTCGCTGTAGCCGATAGCGGTCAGCGCATCGAATATCCCGGCGAAATCGATATTGCCGGTGCCGAGGAAGCCGCGATGGCTCTCGCCGATATGGACATAGCCGATTTTCTTTGCGGCGTTGCGGATGGCCAATCCGACATCGGCCTCCTCGATGTTCATGTGGAACGTGTCGAGATGCAGGAAGATGTTGTCGGAGCCGCTGTCCTCGATAAAGGCCATGCCTTGCGCGGCGGTGTTGAGCAGGTTGCTTTCGAAGCGGTTGACGATCTCGAGGTTGAGGGTGACGCCGGCTGACTTTGCCGTCTCCGCCACCTCGGCAAGCGTGCCGGCGCTGCGGTTCCACTGGTCGCGCGTCGGCGCCTCGCTCTGCAAGCCGTGGCTGGTGCTGAGGATGCCGGCAACCTTCTGGCCGCCGAGATCGCGAGTCAGCGCGATCGTACGTTTCAGGATTTCGACGCCGTGCGCCGCAATCGTTTTGTCGGCGCTCGAAATATCGCCGTCGGCCGGCAGTCCGATGCTGATCGCGACGCCGAGGCCGAGATCGGCTATCCGCTTGGCCAAGCCGTCAATGTCGACATTGGCGGGGTCGAGATAGGAGAATTCGATCAGGTCGAAGCCGGCTTCGCTGGTGTTGGCCAGCGTCCGCTCGAGATCGCTCTGCGTCGAGCTCGCCGACCAGACGAATGAGTGGATTCCGATGCGCGACATGATTGTCTCCGGTTATTCCAGCAGTAGCGGACCCAAGTCCAAATCGGTGTTTGGCAATCCGTTGCTCAGACAAAAAAGGTGCGGCCGGTAATAACCGCCCCACCACGCTTGGGAGGTTTAGCGAGCTGCGGTCCAGCCCTTGTAATCCTTCAAATTGTCGGCCGTGATCAGCTTCGGGTCGAGCAGCACCGTCGGCTCGGCCGGCTTCTTGCCGGCAAGCAGGTCAGCCGCCATCGTCAGCGACTGGCCGGCCATCACATAGGGATCCTGCGAGGCCGAGGCCTTGATCATCGACGTGCCGGAAGCGAGTTCCTTCTCGATATCGGGCGCGCCGTCGACCGCCGTGAAGATGAACTCCGAGCGGTTGAGCTGCTTGGCCGCAAGCTGGGCGCCGATCGCCGTCGGATCGTTGATGGCGAACACCGCGTCGATCTTGTCGAAACGGGTCAGCAGCGACTGAAACACTTTCAAGCCGCCGTCACGTGAGCCTTCGGCGTTCTGGTCGTCTGAAAGGACCTTGATGTCGGGGTGTTTTGCCAGCACGTCCTTGCAGCCCTTGACCCTCTCCAGGATCGACGACGAGGCCGGGCCGTTGAGGATGACGTAGTCGCCCTTGCCGCCGGTATGGTCGACCAGATACTGGCACGCCTCTTCGCCGGCCTTGACATTGTTGGTCATCACGGTGACGTCGGCGCCCGGCGCCGAAACGTCAAAAGCGGCAACGACGATGCCGGCCGCCTGTGCCTTCTTCACCGCCGGTGCGATCGCCTTGGCATCGACGGCATTGAGCATGATGACGTCGACGCCGGCGGCGATGAAGGAATCGACCTGCGAGACCTGCTTGTTGAGATCGTAGTCGGCCGATACCGATGTCACCTGCACATTCGGGTTGATTTTCTTGGCCGCGTCCTCGATGCCCTTGATGGTGGCGACGAAGAACGGGTTGCCGAGCAGGCCGACCGAGATGCCGACCTTGTTCAGGTCCTTGGCCGATGCCGGCGCGATGACGGCGGCTGCAAGGGCGACGCCGCAGAGCAGTTTAGCGATGATCTTCATAGTTTTATTTTCCTCCTGATGCCCGCGCCTCTCACGGTGCGTTACACATGAAACCGGCTCGATGGACGCCGGCGACTAAGGGCCATCACGTTCTTGCTCCTGCCTGGAGCCGGTAACGGTCGAGGGCGACCGCCACGATGATGACCAATCCCTTGATGATGTACTGCCAGATGTCGGAAACACCGGCGAGGATGAGCCCATTTGACAGCACGGCGATGATCAGGCCGCCGATCAGCGTGCCCCAGATCGAGCCGACGCCGCCGACGAAGCTGGTGCCGCCGAGGATGACCGCGGCAATGGCGTCGAGTTCGTAGGACTGGCCGAGCTGCAGCCCGTTGGCGGCATAGAGCCGGGCCGCCGACATGGCGCCGCCAAGGCCGGCCAGAAGGCCGGAAACGCCGTAGACGAAGAGCAGCACCAGCGGCACCTTGATGCCGGTCAGTCTGGCGGCCTCGGCGTTGCCGCCGACGGCGTAGATCCAGGTGCCAAGCACGGTGCGCTTGAGCACCAGCCAGGACAGCACCACGACCGCCAGCGCGATGATGACCAGCCATGGAACGCCGAACAGCGAACCGTTGCCGATGAAGTCGAACGGCAGGTCCGAGTTGAACACCGTCGTGTCCTGGCCAAGCAACCGGGCGACGCCGCGCACGGCGGTCAGTGATCCCAGCGTGACGATGAAGGGCGGCAGCTTGATGTAGGCGATCAGCAGGCCGTTGATGACGCCGAAGCCGAGCCCGACGAGAATGGCCGCCGGCACGCCCAGCAGTCCCCAATCGGGCACCAGCGACACCATCACCGCCACCATCGCCGAGGCGGCAAGGATCGAGCCGACGGACAGGTCGATGCCGCCGGTCAGGATGACGAAGGTCATGCCGGCCGCCAACACGATGTTGATCGACGATTGCTGCATGACGATCAGCAGATTGGTCTGGGTGAAAAAGCGCGGGTTGATGAACTGGAAGCCGACCGCCAGCAGAATCAGGATCGGCAGCATGCCGAGCGCAGCGATGGCGGTGCGCCACCTTGTGCTCCTGCCCACCGCCCGGTCGTCCGCTTTCATCGTGTCGGCCACCTTGTCGGTCATCGCTGAGCCGCTCCCGTTGCAAGTTCCATGATCGCTTCCTGCCGCAGTGGCTCGCCCTCCGACGCCGTTACCTCGCCGGCAATGGTGCCGTCGCGCATCACCAGCACGCGGTCGGCGATGCCGATCACCTCCGGCAGTTCGCTGGAGATCATCAGGATGGCGATGCCTTTCTTGGCCAGATTGTCGATCAGCCGGTAGATTTCCGACTTCGCCCCGACGTCGACGCCGCGGGTCGGCTCATCGAGGATGACGACCTGCGGCTCTGTTTCCAGCAGGCGGGCGAGCAGCACCTTCTGCTGGTTGCCACCCGACAGCGAGCCGGCATTGGCCTGCACCGAGCTGGTGCGGATCGAGAGGTCTGACACCGCCTTGGCGGCGCGCCTTTCGGCGGCCGTGAAGTCGCGCAGACCGCCGGCCTTCGCGTCCCTTGCCAGCACGCCCATGCTGATGTTGTCGGAGATCGACATGTCGAGGAACAGGCCAAGTTGCTTGCGGTCCTCGGTCAGGTAGGCGATGCCGGCATCCAGCGCCTCGCTTGGCGAACCGATGGATATCGGTTTGCCGCCGAGCTCCAGCGTGCCCGATATGTGCCTGTCGGCGCCGAAGATCAGCCGTGCCAGTTCGGTGCGGCCCGAGCCGACCAGGCCTGCCAGTGCCAGCACCTCGCCTTTGTGGAGGTCGAAGGAGCAATTCTTTATGAGATTGCCGTCCGACATGCCGCGCACCGACAGCGCGACGGCGCGCTTGCTGTCCGGCGGGCGGTGATCCTTCTTGTAGAACGTCGACAGATCGCGCCCGACCATCATCGATACCAGGCGTGAGGCGTTCAGATCGGCGCGGTCGAGCGTGCCGACATAGCCGCTGTCGCGTAGCACGCTGACGCGGTCGGCGAGCTGGTAGACCTCTTCCATGCGGTGGCTGATGTAGATGATGGCAATACCTTGCGACTTCAGCGTCGCGATCACCTCGAACAGCCGGTCGGTCTCACGCGAGGTCAGCGACGTGGTCGGCTCGTCCATGACGATGATGCGCGCATTGGTCGACAGCGCGCGGGCGATTTCGACCAACTGGCGTTCGCCGAGCGACAGGCTGGTGACCGGGGTGCGCGCCGAAAAAGTCACGCCGAGCCGCGCGATGATGTCGCTGGCGCGCCGGTTACACTGCTCGCGATCGACGATGCCGAACCGTCGCGGCTCGTTGCCGAGGAAAATGTTCTGCGCCACCGACAGATTGGGCGCCAGCGACAGCTCCTGGTAGATGACCGCAATGCCGGCGGCGCGTGCCTTGATCGGGTCGCCGGTGGCGGCCGGCATGCCGTCGATCAGGATCTCGCCGCCGGGATCCGGCCGGTAGGCGCCGGACAGCACTTTCATCAGCGTCGACTTGCCGGCACCGTTCTCGCCCATCAGCGCGTGCAGCTCGCCGGCATGGACGGTCAGCGACACATCGTGCAGGGCGCGGATCGGGCCGAATGTCTTCGAGATGTGGCGCATCTCCAGCACCGGCTGGCGCACCGTCTCGATCCGGGCGATGGCGCTCATCGCGCACCTCCCGCAGCTGCTCTGGGGGCACCCCGATCGGCGGCAAGGCCGCGCCAGTCGTTGCGGTAGCCGGCAAGGCCGCTGAAGCTTGCCGCATGCACCGCCTCCGGCGCCTCGGTGGCAAACTCGCGTCCGACGCTTTCGAAGGCAAGTGCTGCGGCACCGGTGGCGCTGCCCTCCAGCGTTGCGCCCTGCAGGAAGGCCTGCCCGGGACGCACTTGCGCCAGCAGCGCGGCAAGCAGCCCGCCATTGTTCAGGCCGCCGTCGACGATGACGGTATTATCGGAATGGATCAGCTCGAGGCACAAATCGACCATCAGCGCGACATAGAGCAGCGCCATGGCCGCGCGTTCGTCGGCGTTGGGCGTGCGCCCGACCAGTTCGCCGCGCCGGTGTGCCATCGGGCCGCCGGGCGCGAAGCTCGGCAGCGCCATAATGCCGGCGTCGATCACCCGCTGTATCGATGACGGCGCGATGGCGCCCTGCCAGCCGGCGCTGATCGTCGCGAATTCGCGGCCGCCCATGAAGCGGATGGTTGGCACCGGGCCGCCATCGACATCGACGTTGACCAGCATGTCGCGCTCGCCGTCGAGTGCGTCGAGAGGACAGTCCGGGTTGAGAACGACGACCCAGGTGCCGGTCGAGACCACGGTCACCGGCCCGAGCTGCTGCCGGCGGTAGGCATGGAGCGCGGCATTGCTGTCGTGGACGCCATTATGGATGGCGACCGGCTTCGCGGCTCGGCCGAAGCGCTGCTCGCCGATCACCGCGCCGGCACGCTCGAAGGCGGGCATCTGGCCGCGCCAGCCCTCGGCATCGACCAGCGAGCTGAAATCGCGTTTGCGCGGCGCCCATAAATGCGAGTGGCAGCCGAGATAGGACACTTCCGATACCGGCCGGCCACCAAGGCGCCAGCTCCAGTATTGGGGGTAGCCGAGGATCGATTTCGCTGCGGCGAAGGCACCGGGGTCCACCTCCTTCAGCCACAACATGTGGCGGCCGTAGTTGAAGCCAAGCGGCAGGCGCGGCGAAAAGGTCTCGGCAAAATCCGGAATGCGGCGATCGATTTGCGCGGCGATCTCGGCCGGCGGTTCCTGCTCGTAATCGAGGATCGGATGCGTCAGCGCGGCGTCGTTGACCAACGCGAAGGTGCAGCCATGGCCGGATACCATCAGCCCTTCCACGCCATGCGTGTCGACGGCGTCATCGATGGCGCGGGCCGCCCAGTCGTGCAGCGTTGCCTCGTCGAGCACGCTGAAGCCGTTTTTGCGGATCCAGCTCGGCTGGGTGCGGCGCTCGTCGAGGATGCGTCCGTCCTGGCCGAAGACGAACAGCTTCGAATTGGTCTTGCCGAAATCGAGGACGGCTACTTTCACTGGGCGCCTCCCGAGGAAGCGGCGATGCGCACCATGACGCCGGCATCTTCGAGCATGCGCGCGTCGGTGTCGGACAGGCCCTCATCGGTGACCAGCGTACCGATCCGCGACAGCGGCAGCGCCACGTTGCGGGCGTGGATCGACAGTTTGCGGCTGTCGGCCAGCACGACGATCTGGTCGGCGCAGAGGCTGAGCTCGACGATCGAGCGGACCAGCAGCGGGTGCGATTCCAGAAGGCCTTCCTGGCCGATGCCTTGCGCGCCGAGAAAGAACTTCGAGGCGTAGAACGGCACCGTCTGGGTCAGCGAATGGATGATACCCGGCTCGCGGTGCAGTTCGCCGCCGGCGACGGTCAGGCTGCAATGGCCGTGATCGCTGAGATAGGCCGCGAGCGGCATCGAGTTGGTGTAGAGCCGGATGTTGCGGTCGGCGAGCTTGACGCCGAGATGGAAGCAGGTCGAACCGCCATGCACGATGACCGCGTCGCCGTCGCGCACCATGGTGGCGGCGAGAGCGGCGATCTGCCGCTTGGCCTCGACGGCGAGGTCGCGGTTCTCGTCATAGGGCCTGGCATAGGCGACGCCGACTTGCGAAGCGCCATCGAGCGCCGAGATGCCGCCATAGACCTTGCGCGCTTCGCCGGCCTCGTCGATCTTGTCGATGTCGCGCCGCACCGTCGCCGCCGACACGCCAAGCCGCTCCTGCAGCTCGCGCACCGATGCGAAAGGCCGGTCTCGCAAAAGCTCGACAATCTGGCGCTGGCGGCCGGAGTCGCTCAACCCTTACCTCCCAATGCGCTTGCCTCCCAAGCCATTTTGCACGGCATTGCCATTTTGCACGGCAATTGGTGCAACTTACTCAACGGGCCTCGGATTGCAAGCGTGATTTGACGCGATAACATCACTGTTGACGTAACTTACTCGCATCTGCGATACCAGCGTCGGTCTTAGTCCCGGCAACGGGCCGTCCAAAGCCGTGGCCACGCGGCCGGTTTGTAGAGGAATTTCGATGACGATCAGTGCGGATGCGCAGGAATTGGCAGCGCTGCGGTCGCTTTCGGCCGTCATCGGCAGCGACCCGCATCTGACCCAGGCCGCCGGCGGCAATACCTCGCTGAAAGCCGGCGACACGCTCTGGATCAAGGCCTCCGGTACCTGGCTGAAGGACGCGCTTACCGCAGACATCATGGTGCCGGTCAGCATCCCGCCATTGCTTGAAGCCATCGAACGGCGCGACCCGGCCGCCGAACAGCCGCAGGCCTTCGCCATCGGCGCCCTCAATCCACGCGGCTTGCGTCCGTCGATCGAGACCACGGTGCATGCGCTGATGCCGCAGCGCATCGTTCTGCATGTCCACTGCGTCGAGACCATTTCGCTGGCAGTGCAGGCCGATTGCGAGGCCGAGATCGCCAGGCGGCTCGATGGCCACCAATGGGCGTATGTTCCTTATCGCCGGCCGGGGCTGCCGCTCGCCCAGGGCATCGCCGAGCGCTTGCGGCCAGGCGTAGACATCCTGATCCTCGGCAATCACGGCCTGGTCGTTGCAGCCGAGACCGTCGCCGCGGCCGACATGCTGCTACGCCGCGTAACCCGGCTCTTGGCGCGGCCGCCGCGCCAGGTGGCTGAGCCGGACATTGCCGCGCTGACGGCGCTCGCCGGCGGCAGCGGCTACAGACTGCCGGCCGACGTCGAGGCGCATGCGGTGGCGATCGACCCCGAATGCTGCCGCATGGCGGCAGGGGGCAGCCTCTACCCCGACCACGTCATCTTTCTCGGCGAGGGTTCGGTCGTGGCGAGACCGGACGAGGATGTGAAGCGCGTGATCGAGCGCTGCGGCGCCGCACCCGTGGCGATCCTGTTTCCCGGCCTTGGCGTGCTGATGCGCGGCGACGCCGGCGCCGGCGCCGACGCCATGCAGCGCTGCCTCGCCGACGTCACGGCGCGGGTCGATGTCGCTGCGAAGCTGAATTATCTGACAGCGGCGGAGAATGACGAACTGATCAACTGGGACGCCGAAAAATATCGCCAGAAACTCAATGCCGGAGGCAGCTGACATGCCGCGTTCGTCAAGTCCGCTATCAACTGGCCCGCTTGCCATCGGCATCGACATCGGCACATCCGGCGCGCGCGCCGTCGCAATGCGCCCGGACTTTTCCATCGCCGCGCATTCCGCAATTGCCCTTGAGCGATTTGGGCTGAACGGCCGCGACCCCGCCGTATGGTGGGAGGCGGTCGGCGCGACGTTGGCGGAAGTGCTCAAATGTATCGATCGCGCGGCAGTGCTCTCGATCGCCGTCGACGGTACGTCGGGCACGCTGCTGCCGGTCGACGGCTCCGGGCGGCCGCTGGCCGAACCGCTGATGTACAACGACAAGGTCGCCGACGACATTATTCTGACTGCAATAGCCGGCGCGGCACCGGCAACGAGCGCTGCACTTGGGGCGACGTCCGGTCTCGCCAAGGCGCTGTCTTTCCAGCACCTGCCCGGCGTCGCCACTGTGCTGCACCAGGCCGACTGGATCGCCGGACAGTTTTCCGGCCGCTTCGATGTCAGTGACGAGAACAACGCGCTGAAAACCGGCTACGACGTCGAGGCCCGGCGCTGGCCGGACTGGATCGCGGCGACCGGCATGCGCATGGAATTCCTGCCCCGAATCGTGCGGCCGGGCGATGTCACGGGCACGCTCACCGCCAGCGCTGCGAAAATGTTCGGCCTGCCGCGCGACGTGGTTGTCGTCGCCGGCACCACCGATGGATGCGCGTCGTTCCTGGCGACCGGTGCGACTGCCGCGGGCGCCGGCGTCACCGCGCTCGGCTCATCGCTGACCATCAAGATCCTCTCCGACCGGCCGATCTCGGCGCCGCAATTCGGCATCTACAGCCATAGGCTGGGAAACACCTACCTGGCGGGCGGTGCCTCGAACTCCGGCGGCAAGGTGCTGGCCCAGCATTTCCCCGTCGCCCGCATTGTCGAACTCAGCAAAAAGATCGACCCGGCGACAGAGACCGGCCTCGATTATTACCCGCTGCCGGCGCCGGGCGAACGCTTCCCCATAGCCGATCCGGCGCTGCCGCCCCGCCTCGAGCCGCGGCCCGCCGACGACGCCGATTATCTGAAAGCGATGTTCGAGGGTGTTGCGGCGATCGAAGCGCTCGGCTATCGCCGGCTTGCCGAACTCGGCGCACCCCGGCTTACATCGGTCAGGAGCGTCGGCGGCGGTGCGGCCAATCCGGCCTGGACGGCGATCCGGCAGCGCAAGCTTGGCGTCGCTCTCGTGCCGGCTCTTTCGGAGGAGGCCGCCGCCGGCACGGCGCGGCTGGCGCTGATGGGCGCAGGCGCAGCGGGGCTTTTATGACGGCCAAGATAATTCAGCACCTCGACGGCATCGCCGCGCTGGCCGAGCGCTATCAGGTGTTCCTGCTCGACCAATTTGGTGTGCTGCACGACGGCACCAGCGCCTATCCAGGCGCTATCGAAGCCTTGTCGGCACTCAAGCGCGCCGGCAAGACCATCGTGCTGATCTCGAATTCCGGCAAGCGGGCGCAACCCAATGAGCGCCGCCTGCTGAAGCTCGGCTTCGCACCGGGAAGCTGGGACCATTTTGTCTCCTCCGGCGAGGTGGCGTGGCGCTCCTTCCACGAAATGGCGGCATCGGGGACCCTGCGCCCGCAGACAAAATGCCTGCTGATCAGCCGCGATAATGACCGTTCGGCTGTCGACGGCCTGCCCTTCGTCCTGGCCAAGGACGGCGACGATGCAGAACTGGTACTGATTTCCGCCAGCGAGGGCGATCGCTACGACCTCGACCATTATCGCCGGCTTCTCGGTCCGGCGGCGAAGCGCCAGGTGCCGTGCTTCTGCACCAACCCCGACAAGATCATGCTGACTGCCGTCGGGCCTTGCTTCGGCGCTGGCCGGCTGGCCGATCTCTATGAGAACCTCGGCGGCAGCGTCACCCGCATCGGCAAGCCCTATCCGCAGATATTCGAGGCAGCGCTGGCGCTGGCGGGCAACCCGGAGCGCGGCAACGCGGTCTGCGTCGGCGACAGCGTCGAGCACGACATCGCCGGCGGCAACGGCGTCGGCGTCGCGACGACGCTGGTCCTGTCCGGCATATTGGCGGGGGCGCCTGACCTGGAGGACGTTTTCGCCACGCTGAACGCCCGCCCCGACTATATCGCGGATGCCTTCAGGTTTCGGTGAGGGGGAAGAGGGCCAGGATGTGTTGAGATCCAGGTCACGCCGGGCCGAAAATCACGGGTTCCGAGAACCGGAGCGGAGCGTACTTTTTGTACGTGAGCACCGGAAGCGCAGGAAGCCGCCATTTGCAGGCCGGCATCACCTGAATCTCAGCACATCCTAGTCCAGATCGAAGCGCGCTATCACCGGCACATGGTCGGAGGGCCGCTCCCAGCCGCGCGCCGGCCGCAGGATTTCATAGCCGGCAAACTGCGGCACCAGGTTTGGCGACGACCAGATATGGTCGAGGCGGCGGCCGCGATTTGACGCCTGCCAATCCTGTGCACGATAGCTCCACCAGGTGTAGAGCTTCTCCTCGTAAGGCACATTGAGCCGCATCAGGTCGACCCAGTCGCCGGCGAGCCGCATCGCTTCGAAATTTTCCGTCTCGACCGGCGTATGGCTGACGACGTTGAGCAGCTGCTTGTGCGACCAGACATCGTGCTCGAGCGGCGCGATGTTAAGATCGCCGACCAGGATCGAGCCGGAAACCTCGTCATGCTCGGCGCGGACGGCGTTCATCTCGGCAACAAAATCGAGCTTGTGCTTGAACTTCCGGTTGACGGCCGGGTCGGGCTCGTCGCCGCCGGCCGGCACGTAGAAATTGTGCAGCAGGATCGCCTTGCCGCCAGCCTTGACGGTGACCGACAGATGCCGGCTGTCGTCGATCTCGCAGAAGCGGCGCTTTTCGACCACCTCGATCGGCCGCCGTGCCACCGTCGCAACGCCGTGGTAGCCCTTCTGGCCATGGAAGGCGATGTGCTCGTAGCCAAGCTTGCGGAACGCCTTCTCCGGAAACAATTCGTCAGGAACCTTGGTTTCCTGCAGGCAGAGCACGTCCGGCGCCTGCTCGACCAGCAGACGCTCGACGATCGGCATGCGCAGCCGGACGGAGTTGATGTTCCAGGTAGCGACGGAAAACGGCACGTGGGGTTCCGGACAACGCAAGATCCGCCGGATGGCCCGACGGAAGTCAATCGCGGAAACTACTGCCAGCCGCGCACCGCAAAAACAAGCCGGCCGCGCCTTGGGGGCGCGGCCCATGACTTTCCAGAAATATCAATACAGGAACCAAGCCCAAGGTGTGCTGAGATTCAGGTCAGGCCGAGTCGGAGTCGAAGACGGGCGCGAAGCGACCAGAATGGTGGATTCCGAGAACCGGAGCGGAGCGTACTTTTGGGTACGTGAGCACCGGCCTACGCCGGCCGTAGCCTTAACTGCCACGACCGCTCATGAGTGCTTTGGCCGGCGAAGGCCGGAAGCGCAGGAAACCGCCGTTGCAGGCCGGCATCACCTGAATATCGACACACCTTAGCGCGACTTGGTGTTCAGTTCCCGGTTGGCCGTATAGTCGATGGCAAAGGTGTCGGGCGCGAAACTGACGCCCTCCTTGGTGTTGAAGATCATCACCGTCGTGTCCTTGCCTTGCGCATCGGTGATGGTCCACTGCCGCAATTCATAGGATTTCGGATCAAACATCATGGTGATCTTCGAATTGCCGAACACCGATTTGTCGGCAAGCTGGATGGTGGTGAGATCGTTTTCTTCCTTAACGCTTCTGACGCGTCCGCCCGACAGATCGATCTTGTCGTCGAGCAGCAGCTTCAGCGGTGTCTTCGACAGCGGGTAGAGGTCGGAGGTCCGCAGCTTCTTGTTGAGGATGACCACCGACTTGCCGTCGGAAATCACCCTGAAATTCGAGGCGCCGTCATAGTTGAAGCGGATCTTGCCCGGCCGTTCCAGAAAGAACTTGCCGCCGGTCTGCTCGCCCTTTGGCCCGAACTGCACGAACTCGCCGCTCATCGATTTGACCGAGGAGAAATGATCGGCGATCTTCTGCGCCGTCGCCGGAACCGCTGCTTGCGCCGACGCCAGCAGCTGGAAGCCGGGCACGACGTTGACGGCCGCGGCACCGGCCAGGACCAGACCGAGGCCGAGCACCTGTCGGCGGGTTGGGGCGAAATCCCTGCTCGGGGCGAAAGATGCGTTTTTCATGCCGGTCACCATCATCTGATTGCTTGCTCGTTATATTGGTCTGGCCCCCCAGTTGGGCTTAAGTTTGGCGGGCGCGCAGCGCTCATCCGTTGCAACGCGCCGAGAGGTTCAAAGTTGCCGGCGCGGATGCGCTCTAGAACTTGTCGTCCTCCGTCGGCACCAGGATTTCGCGTTTTCCGGCATGGTTGGCCGGGCCGACAATGCCTTCCTTCTCCATCTTCTCGATGATCGAGGCGGCGCGGTTGTAGCCGATGCCGAGCCGGCGCTGGATGTAGCTGGTCGAGGCCTTACCGTCGCGCAGCACCACCGCGACCGCCTGGTCGTAGGGATCGTCGGAATCCTCGAAATTACCGCCATCGCCACTGCCGCCATTGCCTTTGCCCGACGGCTCATCATCATCCTTGTCGTCATCCTCGGTGATGGCGTCGAGATATTCCGGCACGCCTTGCAATTTCAGATGCGCGACGATCCTCTCCACCTCGTCGTCGGAAACGAAGGGACCGTGCACGCGCTGGATGCGGCCGCCGCCGGCCATGTAGAGCATATCGCCCATGCCGAGCAGCTGTTCGGCGCCCTGCTCGCCCAGGATGGTGCGGCTGTCGATCTTCGATGTCACCTGGAAGGAGATGCGGGTCGGGAAGTTGGCCTTGATGGTGCCGGTGATGACGTCGACCGACGGCCGCTGCGTTGCCATGATGACATGGATGCCGGCGGCGCGCGCCATCTGCGCCAGGCGCTGCACTGCGCCTTCGATGTCCTTGCCGGCGACCATCATCAGATCGGCCATCTCGTCGATGATGACGACGATGTAGGGCATCGGCTCGAGGTCGAGGTTCTCGGTCTCGTAGATCGCCTCGCCGGTCTGGCGGTCGAAGCCGGTCTGCACGGTGCGCGAGATCCTTTCGCCTTTTTTCTCGGCCTGCTGCACGCGCGCGTTGAAACCGTCGATGTTGCGGACGCCGACCTTCGACATTTTGCGGTAGCGGTCCTCCATCTCTCGCACGGTCCATTTCAGCGCCACCACCGCCTTCTTCGGATCGGTGACCACCGGCGTCAGAAGATGCGGGATGCCGTCATAGACCGAGAGTTCCAGCATTTTCGGATCGATCATGATCAGCCGGCAGTCCTGCGGCGTCAGCCGGTAGAGCAGCGACAGGATCATGGTGTTGATGGCGACGGACTTGCCCGAGCCGGTGGTGCCGGCGACCAGCACGTGCGGCATCTTGGCGATGTCGACGATGACCGCCTCGCCATTGATGGTCTTGCCCAGCGCCAGCGCCAGCTTGGCCTTGGTGGTCTCGAAATCGCGGCTGGCCATGATCTCGCGCAAATAGACGGTCTCGCGCCTGGCGTTCGGCAATTCGATGCCGATGGCGTTGCGGCCAGGCACCACGGCGACACGGCAGGCGATGGCGCTCATCGAGCGGGCGATGTCGTCGGACAGGCCGATCACCCGCGACGATTTGATGCCGGGCGCGGGTTCCAGCTCGTAAAGCGTGACGACCGGACCCGGGCGCACATGGATTATTTCGCCCTTGACGCCGAAATCCTCCAGCACGCCCTCGAGCAGGCGGGCGTTCTGCTCCAGCGCGTCCTTCGACAGGCTGGCGTCGCGCACCACGTTCTTCGGTTCCGACAGGAAATGCAGTGACGGCATCTCGAATTTTTCCGAGCCGATCAGCGAGGTCTGCGCCTCGCGCTGGACCCGGGCGCCGGGTGCCGGCCGCGGCGCCGGCGCCTCGACGCGTGTCGCCGCATCGGAACGGAAGTTCTGCACCTTCGCCGTCGGCGCGGCGCGGCGTTGGCCGGCCGGCTCGGGCGCGAAATCCATGTCGTCGTCATTGTCGTCGTTATCGAAGACATCGGCATCGTCGGGGTCGATCGAGGCACTGCGGTCGTTGACCATGGCGGCGAAGAATTCCGGCTCGACGCGGGCGCGCCCGCCCGGGCTCATCCGCGCCTCGGCGAACTCGGCCGATTCGACCCGTTCTGCCGCCCGCCGCCAGGCGCTGGCCCGCGGCTCCATCTCCGGCTCGAAATCGTCGCGCTCGCGCCGGCGCGCGGCGCGGCGACGCAGATAGGCCCGCAGCGACAGCCACCAATGGGTGATGGCGCCAAGCGCCAATATGCCTTCGTCGCCCTCGTCCTCTTCATTGTCGAAAAGCAGGTCGTCCTGCGGATCGGCAGCAGTGGGCTGATCAAGCACGGCAAAGCCGTTCTTGCGTGAAATCAGCGCCGAACCATACAGAAACAGCCCCAGCGCCGGTGCTGCAAGGAGCACGGCAAGCACGCTGGCGACGAGGCCGGTCGGATAGCCGCCGATGACCAGGCCGGGAATGTTGAGCACCATGTCGCCAAAGACGCCGCCGAGGCCGGTCGGCAGCGGCCAGGTCTTGGGCGGCACCACGCAGCCGGCAATTGCCGCGCCAAGCAGCGAAAACCCGAACCAGGCCAGCGCCCGTTTCGGCAGCCGGTCGACGCCGCGCGCGGTAAACAGCAGAAATCCCCAGATCACCGCCGGCACCAGCGCCGCAACGGCGGCGAGTCCGAAGAACTGCATGGCAATGTCGGAAAAGACGGCGCCGGCATAACCCATTGCATTGGTGACGATATTATCGGTGGCGTGCGAGAAGCTCGGATCGGCGACGTTCCAGGTGGCAAGGGCGGCGACGCCGAAGCCAACCAGAGCAAACAGCCCGGCACCGACCAGCCGCCCGACCTGGCGCCTCGCGAACGCCCGGATGCCGTGCCCCGTATCGGCCAGCGCAAGCGGTGCTGAAGCCCCTGAACGCATGCTCTTCCTCGTCTGTCGTTGCCCGGCCGGGCGCGGACGCGCAACACGGCAGATTCGGCTGTCAGACTAGCGGCGGGAAGGTTAAGGGCGCATTAACCATGGGCAGCCTGCGTCTGCGGAACGGGCGCAGGATGTCATGCCTGACTTCCTGTTCAAACGCGGCGGTGATCCTGCGACAGGCATTGGCAACCACGCTGACTCGGCGAAAATGGCGGGCACGCTGGAGCCGCGGCGGCAGATGTTTCACGCCGCCGACGGATCGAGCACCTTGATCAAGCGATCGTGATCGAGCCGTCACGGCCATCCGCGCACAAAAAGAGGCCCGGAAGATTTCCGGGCCTCAAGGCGTGAGCCCTTGCGGGAGCATCACGACGGGATGGGACGTCGCGAGGCGGCCGAGGCCGCCCCGGACGAGCTTACGGGTGATAGGCCACTTCGCCGTGCGAGGTGAGATCGAGCCCCTCGCGCTCTGCATCGGCTGTCGGACGCAGGCCGACGATCAGGTCGACGATCTTGTAGAGGATCGCGCTGCCGATACCCGACCACAGGATTGTCACCAGCACACCTTTGAACTGCGACATCAGCTGGGTGGCCGTGCCGGCATAGCCGGCGGCGAAGTCGGCTGTCGAGTAATCGACGATGCCGGCGCCACCGAGAGCGGGATTGACCAGGATACCGGTGCCGAGCGCGCCGATGATGCCGCCGATGCAGTGGATGCCGAAAACATCCAGGCTGTCGTCGTAGCCGAACTTGTTCTTCACCACCGAGACGAAGAAGTAGCAGACGCAAGTGGCGACGAGACCGAGCACGATGGCGCCCATCGGTCCGGCAAAGCCGGCGGCAGGTGTCACGGCGACGAGGCCGGTGACAGCACCCGAAACGGCGCCAAGCATGGATGCTTTGCCGCGCAGCAGCGTTTCAAGCACGATCCAGGTCACTGCCGCCGCCGCCGTGGCGACAAACGTATTGACCATGGCCAGCACGGCATAGGCGTTCGCTTCCAGGTTCGAACCGGCATTGAAGCCGAACCAGCCGACCCACAGCAGCGAGGCGCCGACCATGGTCAGCGTCATCGAGTGCGGCGCCATGACGTCCTTCTGGTAGCCGATACGCTTGCCGATCATCAGCGCGCCGACAAGGCCGGCAATGCCCGCATTGATGTGAACGACGGTGCCGCCGGCGAAGTCGATGGCGCCGAAGCCGAAGATGAGACCCGACGGATCGCTATAAGCGCTCGGGCCGCCCCAGAACCACACCATGTGAGCGATCGGGAAGTATACGAAGGTGACCCAGAGGATGGTGAAAAGGATCACGGCGGAGAACTTGATGCGTTCGGCGAAGGCGCCGACGATCAGGGCAGGCGTGATGCAGGCGAAGGTCATCTGGAAGAGGACGAACACCAGTTCGGGAATGGCCACGCCCTTGGTGAAGGTTTCGGACACCGTCGTCACGTCGACGCCGGCCAGAAACATCTTGGAAAGGCCACCGACGAAGGCGTTGCCGGGGGTGAAGGCCAGGCTGTAGCCGTAGAAAACCCAGACGATCATGACCACGCTGGTGATGGTGAAGACCTGCATCAGCACCGACAGCATATTCTTGGCGCGAACCAGGCCACCGTAGAAAAGGGCAAGGCCGGGAATGGTCATCAGCAGCACCAGAATGGTGGAGATCATCATCCACGTCGTGTCGCCCTTGTCGACGGTGAATGCCGGCGCCGCTGCCGGTGCTGCCGGAGCCGCTTCCTGAGCGAACGCAGCAACCGTGCCCAGTGCAGCGAGAGCGAGCGAACCCAAAACGGCCGCGCGTCCCGTTATCTTCAAGGTGGAAGGAATATTCATTGAACTCTCCATTGGAATACGTGTCCGCGGCTCAAAGCGCGTCGGTGTCTGTTTCGCCGGTGCGAATGCGCACCGCCTGGTCGATGCCGAAAACGAAGATCTTGCCGTCGCCGATCTGGCCGGTCTTGGCCGCCGCGGTGATGGCTTCGACGGCCTTGTCGACCATGTCGACGGCGACCGCGACTTCGATCTTGATCTTCGGCAGGAAGCTGACCGCGTATTCCGCTCCGCGATAGATTTCCGTGTGCCCCTTCTGACGTCCGTAGCCTTTTACTTCGGTGACGGTCAGGCCTTGGATGCCGACTGCGGTGAGCGCCTCGCGCACCTCGTCGAGCTTGAACGGCTTTATGATTGCCATCACGATCTTCATAAGGTTTCACCCTTTGCTGTTGCGGGTCCCCGCGTTTGCACGACTTCGCCGATCCCCATGAGAGCCGGAGAGTGCCCGCTAGGATTCAAGCTCCGTGCCAATTGCCGAAGCAGGGTGTTAAGCTGTTGTTAAACAAGGAAATCGGGAAGGTTTGTCGGCTGCCTGTTCACAGTCGCGGCAATGCAACTGATTAAAAAATAGGCAAATTTAAAAAAATGCCTACTCCGCAGGCGGCCGCTTCAGCCGGATGAGTCCTTCTTGGGCAACCGAGGCGATCAACGTGCCGTCGCGGGCAAACAGCGAGCCGCGGGTAAAGCCACGCGATCCTTGCGTTGACGGGCTGTCCTGCGTGTACAGCATCCAGTCGTCGAGCGGATGGCTGCGATGGAACCACATGGCGTGGTCGAGGCTCGCTGCCTGGATGTCGCGATCGAAAATGGCGCGGCCATGGGCAAAGGTCGAGGTGTCGAGCAGCGTCATGTCGGAGAGGTAAGCGAGCACGGCCGCCTGCGTGGCGCGGTCGGCCGGCACCGGGCCGGTGGTGCGGATCCAGATGTTCTGCTTCGGCTCGAGCTTTTCCCGGCTGGTGTAATGCTTCAGCATCACCGGCTTCATCTCGATCGGCCGGTCGCGCTCCCAATAGCGCTTGATGCCATCGGGCACGGCTTCGCCGAACTTGCCCAGCAATTCGCGCTGCGACAGCAATGTGTCGGGCGCCGGCACGTCCTGCGGCATCGGCACCTGATGTTCCAGGCCGACCTCATCCTGCTGGAATGAGGCTTCCAGCGAAAAGATCGCCTGGCCGTGCTGGATCGCGACGACGCGGCGCGTGGTGAAGGAGCCGCCGTCACGGATGCGGTCGACCTCGTAGATGATCGGCACCTTGGTGTCGCCCGGTCGCATGAAATAGCCATGCAGCGAGTGCACATGGCGCTCGGCCTCGACCGTTCGCTGCGCGGCGACAAGCGCCTGGGCGATGGTCTGGCCGCCGAAGATGCGCTGCCAGTCGAGCTTGGGGCTGCGACCGCGATACAGGTTGTGTTCCAGCTGCTCGAGGTCGAGAATGCCGAGAAGCTCGTCCATGGCTGCCGTCATCTTGACCTCGCCGCAAAATTACCATGGCGGTTTCCGACAGGAACAGCGGGCAGTCAAGGGCGGAATGCCCGGCGACAGTCAGGCTGCGAAAGGAATTGCCATGGTGGACAGCAAAAATTCGCTCGACGTTCTGGTCGCCGGCGCCGGCTATATCGGCCTGGCCGCCGCCGTGTCGCTGAAGCAGGCGCGGCCGAGCCTCGCCGTTGCCGTCGTCGACGCAGCACCCGCCGGCGTCTGGCAGAAGGACGGCCGCGCCTCGGCGATTGCAGCCGCCGCGTGCCGCATGCTCGACCAGCTCGGCGTCTGGAACGAGATCGCGCCGGAGGCGCAGGCGATCACCGAAATGATCGTCACCGATTCGCGCACAACGGATCCGGTCCGTCCGGTGTTCCTCACCTTCGACGGCGAGGTCGCGCCCGGCGAACCCTTTGCGCATATGGTCGCCAACAAGGATTTGAACGGCGCCTTGCGCCGGCGCGCCGAACAGCTCGGCATCGGCATCATCGAGGGCGTCGCCGTCAGCGCCTTCGATACCAACGGCGCCGGCATCACCGTGCATCTTGCCGATGGCGCGACGCTTAAGGCGCGGCTGCTGGTCGCCGCCGACGGCGTCAACTCGAAGCTGCGCGACATGGCCGGCATCAAAACGGTGAAATGGGAGTATGGCCAGTCCGGCATCGTCTGCACGGTGGCGCATGAGCGGCCGCACAACGGCCGCGCCGAAGAGCATTTTCTTCCGGCCGGCCCCTTTGCCACGCTGCCACTCAAGCCGGGCAAGGACGGCACCAACCGTTCGTCGATCGTCTGGGTCGAACGGTCGCAGGATGCCGAAAAGCTGGTCGCGGGCGACACCCTGGTCCTGGAGTATGAGCTCGAGCACCGCTTTGGCCTCAAGCTCGGCGAAATCCATATCGCCGACAAGCCCCGCGCCTGGCCGCTCGGGCTGACCATTGCGCGCGCCTTCGTCGCGCCGCGCATCGCCTTGGCCGGCGACGCCGCCCACGGCATCCACCCGATCGCCGGCCAGGGCCTCAATCTGGGCTTCAAGGACGTGGCGGCACTTGCTGAGGTGGTGGTCGAGGCCGACCGGCTCGGCCGGGACATCGGCGCGCTCGACGTGCTTGAGCGCTACCAGCAATGGCGGCGCTTCGACACGGTGCAGATGGGCATCACCACCGATGTGCTGAACCGGCTGTTTTCCAACGATTTCGGCCCGCTGCGTACGTTGCGCGACGTCGGTCTTGGCCTTGTCGAACGCATGCCGCGGCTGAAGGGGTTCTTCATCCGCCAGGCGTCGGGTCTGTCCGGCGACACGCCGAAGCTGTTGAAGGGCGAGGCGATCTGATCCATCTCACAGACATGCCAGGATGTGTTGAGATTCAGGTCAGGCCGAGCCGGAGTCGAAGACGGGGCGCGAAGCGACCAACAGTGGCTTCCGAGAACCGGAGCGGAGCGTGCGTTTGGGTACGTGAGAATAGGAAGCGCAGGAAGCCACCCTTTGCAGGCCGGCATCACCTGAATATCAGCACACCCTAATTGACCTCGAAACCGAGCTTCTGGCGCAGCCGGAGCATGCGCTGGTCGGAAATCTGCTGGCTTTGCCCGCCGACTTCCGTGACACGGCTGACCATCTGTAGCAGATCGTTCCTTTCAGCCGCGTCGAGGCGTTCGCGCAGGAACGGTGCCAGCTTGTCGATGACGACCGTGGCATCGTCGATTTGCGAGGCCGCCCATTTGGCGTAGATCACCGCTTCATCGGTCTGCTTTTTGTCGGCAATCTCCGAGATCACCGATCGAATGGCAGCTTCGCGTTGCGGCAGCACCGGACCATGCTCGGAAACAATGGCGGTGATCAGCGTCGCCGCCGCCACGACCGGATCGTCGATCGCCGTCAACGGCGAGAGCGCCGCCTGCTTGCGCAGTTTCTTGCGGCGGACATTGCCCTGGACGCGGCCAACGACGTCGGCAACCTCACGCGCCGCGTCGTTCATGGTCTTCAGCCGGTACCACCAGAACGCCGCTGCCCCCAGCAGGCCGATTGCAGCAATCAATATATGCATGCCCAAGATCCCCAATCTCAGGCGACGATAAGAGAAGTGTCGTTTCGCTTCAACACGCAAAAGTTGCGTCAATTGAAGAAAACGAAAGCCTGCGCCAGTCGCCGGCCGCCGACATCTCTACGACCCCGGCACATTGTAGATCGCCCGCACCTCGATCGTGCCGATTTCTGCCAGCGGAATGCCGCCGGCGATCTCCAGCGCCTCGTCGAGGTCCCCGGCCTCGATCATGACGAAACCGAGCAACTGCTCCTTGGTCTCGGCGAAGGGGCCGTCCGTGACCAGCCGCTTGCCTTTGCGCTGGCGCACGGTCTTCGACGTCTGCACCGATTGCAGCGCCTGCGCGATGATCAGCCGGCCGCTTTGCGCCACCGACCTGTCATAGGCCAGCGAATCGGCGTCGAGCTTGGCCAGCCTCGCAGGCGTCATTGCGTAGAGATCTTTTTCTTCGCCGTAGACCAGGCAAACGTATTTCATCTTTACCTCCATTCCTGGGTTGAAGCGGCAGCCGAGGCTAGGGAAATCTCGGCCGGGCCTTTGCCCGCTGTATGATCGAGCCCCGCTGCATAATCCAGAAAGGACACCGCAATCCCGATAATGGCAATCGCCGCAAGCAGCCGGCCGAAGCCGGAAGGCGGCAGGCGCGACCAGTCGGCTTGTTGTTCACCGGCCCTGTGGCTGGTGTTTGTCCAGTGAGCAGAAAACAGATTGTTCATGTGATCCTCCATCCAGCCACCAATTCCATGGCCGCCCGCAGGACGGCCGGGACAGATGGAAGTCGACATTTTTGCACGCATATTTTTTTCGCGATTTTTTTCCCGAGCGATTTTTTGCGTGACCATGATGTGTCACGCTGCCGCCGATACGAAAGCGCGGGTGGCCTTCGCTCCAGCGCGCGCTATAGTCGACTGGATGCCGATCACGGGCTCAATCACGACAATCAAGGAGGAATTGATGGACCGCACCGCCAACGCCGTTTGGAAAGGCACTTTCAAGGAAGGCAAAGGCACGCTCGAAACCCAGAGCGGGACGCTGAAAGGTACGCCCTATTCTGCCAAGATGCGTTTTGAGGACGAGAGCGGCAAATCCGGCACCAACCCGGAAGAGCTGATCGCCGCCGCCCATGCCGGCTGCTACGCCATGCAGCTTTCGCATTTCCTCGCCGAGAACGGCACTCCGGCTGCCGAGCTCGACGCCAAGGCCGTGGTAACGCTGGTCCCCGGCACCGGCATCACCGGCAGCGCGATCACGCTGGTCGGCAAGGTGCCGGGCATCGATGCCGCCAAGTTCAAGGAACTGGCCGAAAAGGCCAAGGCCGAATGCCCAGTCTCGAAAGCGCTCGGCGCCATCAAAGTATCGCTCGACGCCAGTCTCGGGTGAGCCGTAAGCAAACCTGCATCGAACAGCCGGTCGATGATTGGCGACAGCATAGCGGCCATCCGATCTCCCTTGCGGGGGGCTGGCAGGATAGAGGGAAGATCGCGGCTTTATTCCAGCTTGGGTTGCTCGCCCCACGACAGTGGGGAGAGGTGTCTCGGCGAAGCCGAGACGGAGAGGGGAACCGCGCTCTATGAAGCCCCCTCTCCGGGCGGGGGGGGGGGCCCCGACCCCCCCCGCGCGGCGCCCCCAACCCCCCCCGGGGGGGGGGGGGGGGGGCCGCCCCCCCCCCCAGGGAGAGGGGAACCGCGCTCTATGAAGCCCCCTCTCCGGCCGCTTCGCGGCCACCTCTCCCCCGCTTCGCGGCCACCTCTCCCCCGCTTCGCGGTGGGGGAGGAACCCAGTCTTGAGAGTCGGGGGCCCCACGGGCTCCCATCATGCCCGGGCGTAACCCAATGTCAGTTCTTTAAGGCCGCAGCGCGCACGTCCGACGGCGTCGCGTCATAGCGCCGGCGGAACGCCCGGTTGAAATAGGAAAGGTCGTTGAAGCCGGCATCGAAGGCGATTGCCGTGATGCTGCGGTCGGCATGAGAAGGATCGCCCAGCATGCGATGCGCGCGCACTAGCCGCTGGCGCAGCATGAAGTCCGACAGCGACGTGCCTTCGCTCTCGAACAGTTTTCGCACATAGCGGGCGCAGAGATGGTGGCGGGCGGCGATGTCGTCGGCCGACAGCTCGCCGTGCCCGCCATGGGCGAGGATATCGGCCTTGATGGCGCGCAGTCGCGCCACCCGCACGCCGCGGCCACGCGCAATTTCGGCGGCATCCCTGGTCGCCCCCATGGCAAGCGCGGCAAGGTCGAAAATGTGAGTCGCGGCCAGCTGCCAGGTTTCCGGCGTCAGCGCATCGTCTGCATCCTGGATCGACTGGACATAGTCGAGCAGCAGCCGCATCGCCCCGCTCGTGGTCGGCAACGGCTGCATAAGCACCGAAGCCGGATCGCCGATCAGCGGCGAAAGCTGCCTCAGCGAGAAGCTCATATTGACGAAGCGCATGCCGCCGGGCTGGATGAGGTTGAGGCCGACCTCTTCGCCGCTCATCATCAGCGCCCGGCCGTTGCCGATCGGTTCCTCGCGGCCGCGATGCTTCATGACGCTCGCGCCATCGAGCGCCGCCAACAGGATGAGGTCGTCGCTGTCGATCAGCGGCATCGAGTGATGCGCCCGGAATTCCGAGGAAGTGCCGGTGGCAATGCCGAGGCCGGGCAGCGCACGCACTTTCATGTCGACACGCGTCGGTGCGAGCGGATCGAGCTCGACCTTGAGGACCGTGCGGCCGTAGACCTCGCGCATCACCTCGACGCGATCTTGCTCCGGAAACGCGTCCGTCATCAGCCTGAACGAGGTCGTCGCATTCATCGGCATCCCCCAGCCCGAGAGCGCGCTGATATGCGCCGAGCCCCCTGAAACGTCAATACAGGGCCGTTTAGGCCGTTTTTAGGGCCGTCTCGTCCAAGCCGGCTTGTCTCATCGGACGTAGTTTGCAGCCCGTTTCCAAAACCGGAAATCCATCGGCAATGACCACCACAAGGGGGTTCGATGTATCACCTGCAACTGCTCAGGACGCTGTCGGCGCTCGCCTCGGCGGGCTTCAATCCGCGCGTCTATCTCCTGTCGCTTGCGCTCGGAAAAACCGCCACCCATGATCGCGACCTAAAGCTGCCACCACGCATCGGGGAGCGTCAGCCATGAGCCTGCGATATGCCTTTTTGGCGGCGCCGATGCTGTGCCTTGGCCTTTCCGGCTGCGTCGGCCTCAATCCGATTTCCGCGGCTGTCGGCCTCGGCGGCATGGCGGCGGCAAACTCCATCGGCATGGCGCAATCGGGTGTCATCAGCCCGCAGGAGCAGGCGAAATATGCCGGCATGTCCTGTGCCGAGTTGCGGCAACAGGCCGCCGGCTACGAGGAGGCCAGGAACCATGGGCCTTCGCCGAAGAAATATGGCGGCATGGCACCGCCTGGCAAAACAGCGATCGTCAACAATGTCATAGCCACGCGGCTTGCCCATCTGCACAAGCTTATCGCGAGCAAGGGATGCTGACCGGCTCCTCACCCGCGCGCCTGGCGGTTTTTGTCACACTGGCGGGCCTGACCGGTTGCCTGGCCGTCGGCCCGGCCGATGCCGCCGGCCAAGGCAAGGGGCAGACAGCCCGTTCGCGCCAGGGCTCGATACCACCAGCACTTGTCGGCAAATGGGGTGCAAATGGGGCTTTGCAGTCGCCAGCGGCGATTATTGCACGACGCTCGGCCACTGTGCGCCGGGCAGCGGCGGCAGCATCTCCTTCACCTTCGGCGCCAACGGGCGCACGCAATATGCGCTGTTCGAATCCTCGCTGGTCGACGGCTGCGGCCAGATCCAGTCGCTGACGCTGAAGACGGGCACGACGACCGTGCACGGCTCGACGCTGGTCTTCACGCCTAAGGCCGGAACCTACAAATCCGTCAATGGCTGCCGGCCCGATCTGACCGGCACCTGGAAGTTCGGCGCCGGCGACCTGAAGCCGGTCTCGCTGAGCTGGCAGTTGAATGGCCGGCAGTTGCGGCTGGTCGATCCGGGAGGCGAGGCGAGCGGCGTCCACAGCAGGAGATGAGGTCGCGATTCAGTGCCCCTCGCCGGTCAGCGCGTCGAGGCGGGCGCGCAATGCCGCGACCTCCTGCTCGAGGGCCTGCACGCGCATTTCCAGATTCGAGGCCGGCAAGGGCGATTGCTGGGGCGCCGCGGCAGCCGACAGCTGCACCGGCCCGCTGAGCAGTTGGACATAACGGTCCTCGCGCTGGCCCGGGCCGCGGTCGATCTGCTGCACCAGCGGCGGCCTGCGGCCGATCAGCAGATCGAGATTGCCGCGAAGCTCGTCGATCGACGGCAACCGTGCCATGCGCTCGCTTCGCGCCAGCAATTCATAGGCCGTCTGCGGGCCGCGCAGCAGCAACAGGCCGAGCAGCGCGATCTGCGCCGAGGTCAGGGAAAAGCGCTGCGCCACGACATGCTCATAGCGCTCGACGCGCGACGCGAACACCTGCCTGACCAGGCCCTTCTGCTCGAGCTGGCCAAGCGCCCTTCTAACCTCGGCAAGCTCGACCGACATTACCGGCTCGCGCGCCGTCTTCTGGTTGGCCGCGGCAAGTGCCGCATTGAGCGTCAGCGGATAGACGTCGGGCGTCAGCTCCTTCTTCTCGATCAGGCAGCCGAGCACACGCGCCTCGATGGGGGAGAGGATGGGAAGCTCATCGCTCATTGAAGTTCAGCCTCCCGGCGGTAAAAGTCGGTTGCAAGGACACGGTTTCGCGCCTGGCGGGCTTCATCCCGGATCACGCCGGCAAGGTTCATTTCGTGGTGACCATAGCGCGCCTCAAGATAGCGCGCGATCGCCGTCGGGATGAGACCGGTCCCCATTTCCCGCGTCTGGCTTTTGCGGTCGATCAGGCTGCGGATTTCATCGCTTGCCTGCACTGGCATCTCGATCTGGTCGATGCACTCGCCAAGGTTCATCGGCGGTAGGCCGGCGAGGCCGCGCTGCTCCATCCAGTCCAACGCGACCAATGGTCGAATGAGATAGAACAGCTTCTTCAGCTTCACCTCGCCGGAAAAGCTGCCGATCTTGGCAACATGTGAACGCGCCAGGCCGAGATAGTGACGCGCTACTTTTGCCGGATCGACGATCTCGGTAAGCAGGTCGAGAAGGCGCCGCCGAAATCCCGTGACCTCTTCGTAGACGATTGATGATTTTGCCCATTCGACGATGACGGCATTGCCGCCGAGCCCGAGCAGCAAGGCCTTGCGCAGATCCCAGCCGCCGGCATCGATCTCGCCTTCGATGGGAAATTCGATCACGTCGCGTGCCTGTTCCAACACAAGGTGATCCGATGCCGGCCTGACATAGACGAAACGGCAGTCATAGTCGCTGTCGGGAGACGGGAACCCCCCAGGCGCGGCTGCCGCTTTCGATGGCGAACAGGATCGTCACGCCTTGCGTTCGCACGACATCGAGTCGCGCCCGGATCGCCGCGACGGCGTCAGATGAAAAATCGGCAGGTAGCTGCTTCATCTGCTGCTAAACCCGTCGCTCCACCATCATCTTCTTGATCTCGGCGATCGCCTTGGCCGGGTTGAGCCCCTTGGGGCAGGTCTGGGCGCAGTTCATGATCGTGTGACAGCGATAGAGCCGGAACGGGTCTTCGAGATTGTCGAGCCGCTCGCCCGTTGCCTCGTCCCTGGAATCGATCAGCCAGCGATAGGCCTGCAGCAGCGTCGCCGGGCCGAGATAGCGCTCGCCGTTCCACCAGTAGCTCGGGCAGGAGGTCGAGCAGCAGGCGCACAATATGCACTCGTAGAGCCCGTCGAGCTTTTCGCGGTCCTCATGGCTCTGCAGCCATTCCTTGGCCGGCTCGGGCGACACCGTCTTCAACCACGGCTCGATCGAGGCGTGCTGGGCGTAGAAATTGGTGAGGTCGGGCACAAGGTCCTTGACCACTTGCATGTGCGGCAGCGGGTAGACCTTGATCGCGCCGGAAATGTCGTCGCAGCCCTTGGTGCAGGCCAGCGTGTTCGACCCGTCGATGTTCATGGCGCAGGAGCCGCAAATGCCTTCGCGGCAGGAACGGCGCAGCGTCAGCGTCGGGTCGATCTTGTTCTTGATCCAGAGCAGCGCGTCGAGCACCATCGGCCCGCAATCGTCCATGTCGACGAAATACGTGTCCATGCGCGGGTTCTCGTCATCGTCCGGCGACCAGCGATAGATGCGGTATTCGCGCAGGTTGGTCGCGCCCTCCGGCTTCGGCCAGGTTTTTCCGGCCATGATCTTCGAGTTTTTCGGAAGCGTGAGTTCGACCATTATCTCAGGTCCTTTCGGATGACGAGCTTCAGCCCGGACCAGATCCCGTTTATGGCGGCGACCTTGACGTCGACGAGGTCGAGCTTCAGCGCCTCGGGGCGGATAACGTCCTCGGTGACGTCGGTCGGCACTTTCGATGCCTTCTTTGGCCACGACACCCAAACCATGCCGTGCCGCTTAATCGCCGCTTCTACGTCGCCAAGACGGTCCTCGATTTCGACACGCCGCCGGGCGAAAGCATGCACGGCATCGTATTTCTCATGAACGCCAGAGATCGCCGACCAGTCAGCCAGCCGGTCGACGTGGGCAAAGTCGACGGCGTCGGTCAGATCGTCGAGTTCGGGCGGCAGGGCGACGAAGGCGGCAATCATCCCGTCCTTCAGGCCGAGCTTGGCCGGAAGGGGCGTGCCGGAATATCCAGCTGCCGCCAGCGCCATGATCAATACACCCTGGCCTTTGGCGCGATCTTGGCCGGATTGATGCCGCCGTCTGCCTCCTTGAGCAGCGTCTCGGTGTGCACCGGCCGGTAGCTGAGCGCCACCTCGCCGGCCTCGTTGAGCCGGGCCAGCGTGTGCTTGCGCCAGTTCGCGTCGTCGCGGGCCGAAAAGTCCTCCCGCGCGTGCGCCCCGCGGCTTTCCTTGCGCGCTTCGGCGCCATAGACGGTGGTGATAGCGTTGGCCATCAGGTTTTCCAGCTCCAGCGTCTCGACCAGGTCGGAGTTCCAGATCATCGAGCGGTCGAACACCTTGACGTCGCCGAGTTCACCCCAGATCTGCGAAATGCGCCTGCAGCCGCTTTCCAGCGATTCCTGGGTGCGGAACACCGCAGCGTCCTCCTGCATCGCCTTCTGCATCTTTTCGCGTAAAACCGCTGTCGGCGTCGAGCCGTTGGCGTGCCGCAGCCGGTCGAAGCGGTCCATGATCTTTTCGACGGCGGCCTCGTTTGGCGAGGGGATCGCCGATGTGCGGTCGATCACCTTGCCGGCCCGGATCGCCGCCGCACGGCCGAACACCACCAGGTCGATCAGCGAATTCGAACCCAGGCGGTTGGCGCCGTGCACCGAGGCGCAGCCGGCCTCGCCGACGGCCATCAGCCCGGGCAACACCTGGTCCGGGTTCAAGGCGGTCGGGTTGAGCACCTCGCCCCAGTAATTGGTCGGCACGCCGCCCATATTGTAATGGACGGTCGGCAGCACCGGGATCGGCTCCTTGGTCAGGTCGACGCCGGCAAAGATCTTTGCCGATTCCGAAATACCCGGAAGCCTCTCGTGCAGCACGGCCGGGTCGAGATGGTCGAGATGCAGGAAGATGTGGTCCTTCTTCGGGCCGACACCACGGCCTTCGCGGATCTCCAGCGTCATGCAACGTGAGACCACGTCGCGCGAAGCAAGGTCCTTAGCCGACGGCGCATAGCGCTCCATGAAGCGCTCGCCTTCGGAATTGACGAGATAGCCGCCCTCGCCGCGCGCGCCCTCGGTGATCAGGCAGCCGGCGGCGTAGATGCCGGTCGGGTGGAACTGCACGAACTCCATGTCCTGCAGCGCCAGGCCGGCGCGTGCGGCCATGCCGCCGCCATCGCCGGTGCAGGTATGCGCCGAGGTGGCCGAGAAATAGGCGCGGCCATAGCCGCCGGTCGCCAGCACCACCATCTTGGCCGAAAAACGGTGGATGGTGCCGTCGTCGAGGTTCCAGGCGACGACGCCGGTGCAGGTGCCGTCCGGCTCCATGATCAGGTCGAGCGCGAAATACTCGATGAAGAACTGCGCATTGTGCTTCAGCGACTGGCCGTAGAGCGTGTGCAGCATGGCATGGCCGGTGCGGTCGGCGGCCGCACAGGTGCGCTGCACCGGCGGCCCCTCGCCGAAATTCATCATCATGCCGCCGAACGGGCGCTGGTAGATTTTCCCGTCCTCGGTGCGGCTGAAGGGCACACCGTAATGTTCGAGTTCGTAGACCGCCGCCGGCGCCTCGCGCACCATGTATTCCTGCGCGTCGGTATCGCCCAGCCAATCCGAGCCCTTGACCGTGTCGAAGAGATGCCACTGCCAGTTGTCGGGGCCCATATTGGCGAGCGAGGCGGCGATGCCGCCCTGAGCGGCGACCGTGTGCGAGCGCGTCGGGAACACCTTGGTGATACAGGCGGTGCGCAGGCCCTGCTCGGCCATGCCGAGCGTGGCGCGCAGGCCGGCACCGCCGGCGCCGACGACCACGACGTCGAATTTGTGGTCGACATAGCTATAGGCGGAAGCCGTATTGGCGTTCTTCGCGTCCTTGGCCAAAAATCAGCCTCCAAATGCCAGTTTAAGCAGGGCGAAGACCGAGGCGACGCCGACGACTACGGGAAAGAATGTGTTGAGCGCGAGCAACGCCAGCCTGGTGCCCTCGCCATGCACATAGTCTTCGATGATCGCCTGCATGCCGAGCCGCATGTGGTAGAGCACCGACAGCAGCACCAGCGCCAGCACCAGTGCCACGAACGGATTGGCAAGTGCGGCGCGCACCTCGAGATAGCTGGCGCCGTTGAGTGCGATCAGGAAGCCGACGAAGAACAGGACCAGCGGGATGTTGGAGATCGCCGTCAGCCGCTGGCGCCAGAAATGGCCGGTGCCCTCGCGGGCCGAACCGAGGCCGCGGACCCTGGCCAGCGGCGTGCGCATATCGGTGTTTTTGCCGGTCATGTCAGGCTCCCCCGCGCCATGTAGCCGGCGATCCAGATCAGCAGCGTCAGCGTGACCGAGCCGGCCAGCGTCGCCCAGGCGATCCTCGAGGCCGTATGCTTTTCCAGCCCGGCCCCCGTGTCCCAGATAAGATGGCGCACGCCGCCCAGCATGTGGTGCATCAGCGCCCAGCTGTAGCCGAACAGCACCAGCCGCCCGAGCCACGAGCCGAAGGCCCAGTTGACGGCATTGAAGGTCGCCTCCGAACTCGCCGCCGCCATCAGCCACAGCGCGACCAGCAGCGTGCCGAAATAGAGCGCCCCGCCGGTGATGCGGTGGACGATCGACATCGTCATGGTGATCGGCGGCCGATAGACGGTCAGATGCGGCGAAAGCGGCCGTTCACGTCTGGTAAATTCGCGGGTGGCTGGTGATTTGCTCATGGCTCCCCCAGTTCGGCGTCTCTGGAGCCTCAGGTGGAAATGCGGCATTACCGCTTCCGGTTGCGACTTCGGACAGCCGGTTTCTAATGCTCTTTTTGCACCGCGTCAAAGCCGGAAAACCGTTTTGAAAACGTAATTTAGTCTGATGAAAGCGAAGGTTTCAGCTTCAATCGATTAGGGCTGTGGCCTTGAGCCGGCACAATGTCGCTGCACTGCAAAATATGGCTGCCGCACCGGGTCGATCAGCGTTTACAGGCCACCGGTGAGGCACCGCCCTTCATCACCAGCGCGTCACGCCCGTCGATCACGATTGCGTCATGCGCCTCGCCGTAACGGCTGGTCTGATTGGCCGGTGAGGCCGGCAGCTCGGCGCTGGTGCCGTCCGGGCCGAGCACACGCACCGACGTGCCGAGATTCTCGATGGTCATCATGCTCCCGTCGGCGCATTTGTAGGTCGCCGTGCGCGGCTGCGGTGTCGATTCGGTTGGAGTGATCGCGACAGAAGCGGCCACTGTATTCCCGAGCTTGGACGCACTGGTCTGCGGCGTGCAGGCGGCGGCAGCCAGCAGCGAGGAGACGGCCAGCGCTATTCGAAACGTGCGGCGTAATCTCATATGCTGCTTCCCCGCGCCTCGAAACCGGCCGCGATGCCCCGGCAAGCCGCCGGATTTCATGCTTTTTGAGTCGCGCTCGATGCCGGCGATGGTGGGAACAAGCATGGCCGAATGATGGCCGGTGGCCGCTCGAATATTAACCATGTTTTCCGAGACCTCGCAGCGGCGGCGGTTGCCCTCTTAACAAAGGTTAATAAAAGGTTAATTTCTGATTCGAGGAGGCTTGCCTCTCAGCAATGGAGCAGCTCGCCATGCATTCGAATTCAGCAAGATCGTGCCTTCGTGGGTTCCTATTGGCGGCGCTCGCCGTCGGCATCGCCGCACCGGCATTCGCCGGAACGCGCCACCACGACCGCGTCTATGCCGATTCCTTCGGCAACCTAGTCATCGAAAGCGCCGCTGGCTACAAGCGCATCCTCGTCGGCGAGGGCAAGCTGGCCAAGGAATTGTCCGACTACACCAGCGCCGGCCAGCCCGAGGTGATCTATGAAAACGACTCGGATGAGGTCCGAAACGGCGACTGCTACAGGCCGCCGGTTTTCGTGAAGGGCCGCAGCTATATGTACGGCCTCTCCGACGGCGAGATGCCGGAGCTCAGCCCGTGCCGCTGACGGCCGCGCTGCCGTTTGTCGCCGGCGCCGGCTGGGCAGCAGCCGGCCCGGCCGAGACACGCACGCAATCGCGGCCGCTGCCCTTCGCCTGATAGAGCGCTTTGTCGGCGCGCCGCAGCAGGTCGGAAAAGCTTTCGCCCGGACCAAGCTCGGCAATGCCGAAGCTGGCGCTGCAGCGATGATCCGCCGGCAGGCAGTCGATGGGCGTGGCACCGAAGGCGGTACGCGTGCCCTCGGCAAAGAGCCGGGCGGCGGCTAGATTGGTCCCCGGCAGGAAAATAGCGAATTCCTCGCCGCCGATCCGGCCGGCGACATGATGGTCGGCCGCGGCATCGCGGAGAAAACCGGCAAAGGTCTCGATGACCCGATCGCCGGACGCGTGGCCGTACGTATCGTTGATGCGCTTGAAATGGTCGAGATCGGCAATGACCAGTGCCGCCGAGACAGCCCGCCGCATGGCGTCGCGCAGTGCGATCTCGGCATGGCGCTCGAAGCCGCCACGGTTGAGCAGCCGTGAAAGCGTATCGGTTTCCGATTTCGACGTCGCCTCGGCGAGCACGTCGCGGACCAGGATAGCCAACGTCACCAGCGCAAGCGCCAGGCCGAACACGGTGCCGATAGACTGCGACACCAACGCGTAGCTGGTCTGCGCATAAGATTGCGGGTTGGCGCCCCAGCCGCCAAGCGTATGGGCGATGAAGGGTTTGCTGGCGAACTGCAAGGTGCTGGCTGCCAGGACAGCCATCAGCATATAGTCGAGCCGCTCGCGTCTTTGCCTGGACGACAAGACGATCGTCAGCCCGGTGAATTGCATGGCCGCATAGGGAAACTGGTAGGCCGCCATGCGCACAAAGGATTGACGTTGCAGGTCCTGTACGACGTAGACCGCCACGGTGGCGAAGACCAGGAAGAAGAGCATCGGCGGCCAAGGGCGCGAAACGCCGTATTTATGGGCAAGCCCGCCATTGAAGGCGACGGTAGCGCCAAGGAAAGCGGCAAAGGCTGCAACAACCAGCGGTCGTGCATTGTCGAAGGCAGGGATGCTGAATTCGATGGCGAAATAGGCCATGCCCAGTACATAGCCGAACGCAAGCCAGCGCGCCGACACCCGTCCTGCGCCATAGACGGCGATCGTCATGAAGGCCGCCGCCAGCAGCCCGGCAACGAACAGGTTGATCACCAGGATGAAATTGGCGCTGCCCATTGCGTTTTTGGCACTCCCCGCCGAACAGCAAACCACCGAGGCGCGAAAAAGACGTTAATTCGAGGCCGCCGCTGACGCTCAGCCGGCACTGGTCCGATCGGGAAAGAACACCGTTTCAGGCCGCTGATAGGACAGGCACACGCTGTCGCGGCCATTTCTCTTGGCTTTGTAGAGCGCTTCGTCGGCACGGCGCATCAGCGGGTCCAGCCCTTCGTCGCCCGTACGGGCGGCCACGCCGAAGCTCGCGGTCACTCTTGTGTCGGGCGGAAGCCCGTCGATTCTGCCCGCCGAATAGAGCGTGCGAATGGCTTCGGCAAACAGTCTTGCCGCGCCAAGGTCACTGAGCGGCAAGAGCACGGCGAACTCCTCGCCGCCGATGCGGCCGGCAACGCTGCGCGTGCCTGCAGCCGATAGAAGCTTGGCGGCGAAGTCGGCGATGACGCGATCCCCGGCCGCGTGGCCATGCTGATCATTGAGCGCCTTGAAATGATCGAGATCGGCCAACACCAGCGCAACCGGCAATCGCGCCGTGGCACAGTGCTGCAGGACAAGCATGGCGCGCTCCTCGAAGCCACGGCGGTTGAGCAGGCCCGACAGCGGGTCCGTCAGGGTTTCGGTCTTCAGGGCCTTCATCACATCGAGCGCGGCGGCGCCGAACAGGCAAAGCGCGATAAGCAGCGACAGCAGCGCATGCGACAGCAGTGCCGTCGTCCAATAGGACGAGGAGTAAAGCCCTTCATAGCTGGCAAATGGACCATGCGCGATGACGACGGCAAGGGTCCGCACCAGGAAGTTCAGGCCGGAAAGCAGCGACAGCACGAACAGGATCATTTCCGTCGGGCCGTTGTTGCGCACCACGCGCAGCTCGGCGGCGACAACCAGGCTGATGCCGCCGAAGCTGAAATTGATGGCAAGGATCCGCCAGGTGATATCCGGCCGGGCAAAGAGAAACCATGAGACCGCGGCAAGGCCGCCGGCCGCCAGAATGCCTATCGCTGGATACGGCACGCGCCGCCCGTAGCGCGCGATGACCGCGCCGGCGAGACAGCAGGTCGCGAAGGTGAAGCATAGGATGGACATGAGCTTGGTCGGCGCCATACCGACCGGCAGCGTGAAATACTGGAGCAGGAAGCCTGCGGCCGAGGCCGAGTAGCCCGCCGCCAGCACGATCAGATAGGGACGGTGGCGCTGATAGAACCACAGCACGAGAAATGCCGCGCCGAGTGTGAGGGCGATGCCTGGATTGAGCAGCGCTATGAGCAGGCCGGTGTCCAAGCGCTGTAAGTTCCCCTCGCTTCCCCTGAGGAGACATTAGAGCGGAAGCCCAAACAAGCGGTTAAGCGAAGGCGAATATACGACGGATTCATCGGTGAAGCTGCTGGACGGAACCGGGAACGGCGGGCGGCGTTTCACGACGGCAACCAGGAGACGCTCTGATGGCCGACACGATCATGCTGACCGATCACGATGCAATTCGCTCATGGGCCGCGGCGCGCGCCGGCTTTCCGGCGATCGTCGACGTGTCGCCTGAAGCCGGAACCCAGGCCATGCTGAGGCTGGTCTTCGGCCAGCACGCCTACCAGGATCAGGACGAGGCCGAACGCCCGATCAATGCCGGCGGCTATGAACTGGTCGAATGGGACGAATGGTTCAAGCTCTTCGACGAGCGCCAACTGGCGCTGGTCGTCGCAAAGGACCAACCCGGCCGCCGTGAGGGATTCCACGAATTCGTCAGGCGCCCCAGCTGAAGAAATGCCCGAACCGCACTGCGGCTCGGGCAACTCATATCCGACTGCGTGCCCTGCGCTATTTCCACTCGCGGATATCGACGAAATGGCCGGCGATCGCTGCTGCTGCCGCCATTGCCGGCGACACCAGATGGGTGCGGCCCTTGAAGCCTTGGCGGCCCTCGAAATTGCGGTTCGAGGTCGAGGCGCAGCGCTCATGCGGCTTCAGCCGGTCGTCGTTCATGGCAAGGCACATCGAGCAGCCCGGCTCGCGCCAGTCGAAACCGGCGGCGACAAAGATCTTGTCGAGACCTTCGGCCTCGGCCTGTTCCTTGACCAGGCCGGAGCCCGGCACGATCATCGCACTGACCCGCGGATTGACCTTTTTGCCCTCGATCACCTTGGCGGCGGCGCGCAGATCCTCGATGCGGCCATTGGTGCAGGAGCCGATGAAGACGCGATCGAGTTCGATATCGGTGATCTTGGTGCCCGGCGTCAGGCCCATATAGTCGAGCGCGCGTTGCTTGGAGGTGCGCTTGTTCTCATCAGTGATGTCGTCCGGGTTCGGCACGATGCCCTGGACCGAAACGACGTCCTCGGGCGAGGAGCCCCAGGAGACGATCGGCGGCAGCTTTGCCGCGTCGAGCACGACCACCTTGTCGAAATGCGCGCCTTCGTCGGACTGCAGCGTCTTCCAATAGGCGAGCGCGGCATCCCAGGCTTCGCCCTTGGGGGCGCGCGGCTTGTCCTTGACATAGGCGAAGGTGGTCTCGTCGGGCGCGATCAGGCCGGCGCGGGCGCCGGCTTCGATCGACATGTTGCAGATCGTCATGCGGCCTTCCATCGACAGCGCACGGATCGCTTCGCCGGCATATTCGATGACATAGCCGGTGCCGCCGGCCGTGCCGATTTCGCCGATGATGGCAAGGATGATGTCCTTGGCGGTGACGCCTTCCGGCAGCGCGCCGTCGACACGCACCAGCATGTTCTTTGCCTTGCGCTGGATCAGCGTCTGCGTCGCCAGCACATGCTCGACTTCCGAGGTGCCGATGCCATGCGCCAGCGCGCCGAACGCGCCATGCGTCGAGGTGTGGCTGTCGCCGCAGACGATGGTCATGCCGGGCAGCGTAAAGCCTTGCTCCGGCCCGATGATGTGGACGATGCCCTGGCGGATGTCCTTCTCGGAATAGTATTCGATACCGAAATCCTTGGCGTTTTTGGCCAGCGCCTCGACCTGGATGCGGCTTTCCTCGTTCTTGATTCCAAACTTGCGTTCCGGCGAGGTCGACACATTGTGATCGACCACGGCCAGCGTCTTTTCCGGATGCCGAACCTTGCGGCCGGTCATGCGCAGGCCTTCGAAAGCCTGCGGGCTGGTGACTTCGTGGACGAGGTGGCGGTCGATGTAGAGCAGGCAGGTGCCGTCGTCCTGGCGGTCGACCACATGGTCGTCGAAAATCTTGTCGTAGAGGGTGCGCGGTGCGCTCATTTGCGTAAATCCGTCGATTTAAAAAAAGGAAAAGGACGCCGGTCGGCCCGGCGAAACAGCCCGGCGAGTCTGCCTTAGCTAAGTCGGCTGGTCAGCGCCCCGCAGACGCGCGCCGAAAATCGCGACGGCAGGCGTTTTCTGTCCTGCAGCACGAAACCCTTATAGGCCGGATCGCCAAAAAGCTCTTCCATGGCGCTGCTCTTATCAATGTTTTGGCTTTTCAGCAATCGTGGCGGCCTTCGCAGGCGCTTCACAGCACCTCGAACACAAACGTCTTCACCAGCGCGTCGGGCTCGGCGATCGCATAGCAGCGGAACCATGGGCTCTCCTCGACCGGCCGCCATTTTTTCGCCTGCTCCAGTTCGTCAAACACGGCTTGAAACCCGCCGCTTTCAAATACCTGGTCACGGACGGTGAAGATGGCGTGGCCGCCCTTCCTGGTGATGCGTACCAGTTCACGCAGGCCGGACGCCGGCGCGTGGCTGATGGTGAACACGCCGGTCGAGAAGAAGGCGCGAAAATACCCGTCCGCCCAGGGCAATGGCCCGCCGAGCATCGCCTGTTTCAGCTCGCTGTAGGCCTGCCGGCTGCCGGCGATTTTCAGCATGTCCTGCGACAGGTCGAGCCCGGCAATATGGTGGTAGCCGAGTGCCTTGAGCGACGGCCCCGACAGGCCGGTGCCGCAGCCGGCGTCCAGCAGCGGCCCTTCGCCTGACGGCACGTGGCGCGCCACCCAGGCGGCGATCAGGAACGGCAGGAGATAGCCGAGCGCCGCGGTTTCGCTGTCATAGGTCGCAGCCCATTGCGCATAGGCTTTGGCGAGCGCCTCAGGCGTGTCGGCCGTGTAGACTGCTTCCAGCGCCGCATTGGCTTTGTCGATGATCATGGTTCTCCCCGGTCGCATTCGTTCGATGGTAGCGCCGTTTTCGCCTGCCTTCTATTCCCCATGCTGGTGCCGCAGCCGCTTCTCCAGCGCCCGCAACGCCAGCGACAGACCGACGGTCAGGATGAGATAGATATAGGCGACGATCGAATAGGTTTCGAAGAAGCGGAACGAACCGGCGGCGTAGATCTTGCCCATCTGGGTGATGTCGGCGACGCCGAGCACCGAGACCAGCGAGGAATCCTTGACCATGGCGACGAAATCATTGCCGAGCGGCGGCAGGATGGTGCGGATCGCCTGCGGAAAGACGATCAGCCGGAAGCGCTGCGTGCGCGTCAGCCCGAGCGCCTTCGCCGCCTCGATCTGACCCTTCTCGACCGCCTGGATGCCGGCGCGGAAGACCTCCGAGATGAAAGCGGAATAGCCGATGGTCAGCGCCATGATGGCGCGCCATAGCAGCGACACGTCGCGTACCAGCAGCTCACCGAACAGGCCGGCGCTTTGCAGCGGCGCCGTCAGCGCGTTCCATGCCGCGACGAAGGCCGGCGCGCCAGCAAAGGCGATCCAGAACAACAGCACCAGGATCGGCACGCCGCGGATGATCTCGACGTAGAAGCGGGCGATCTGGCTGAGCCAGCGTGAGCCCGACAGCCCCATCAGCGCCACGCCAAGCCCGATGGCGCAAGCCAGCGTGAAGGCGACCACGGTGACGAAGATGGTGACGCCGATGCCCTTGGCGACGGTCGCGAACACCTGGGCATAGAGGTCGCTGGCGGCGATGAAGATGGCGGCGGCCAAGGCGATCGTCACTGCCACGGCAAGCCACCACGGGAAGTCGGATTTGGCGGAGGATGGGGGCGCCGGCGGCATCAAGCAATACCGGTGACAGAGTCGCCCAGAGTCAGCACGAGTTCCCGCGCATCACCCGGCACCCGCGACAAAAGTCCTACTGCCCCATCTTGTAGTCGAGGAACCACTTCTTGTTGAGCGCGTCGAGCGTGCCGTCGGCCTTGAGCGCGGCGATTGCCGCGTTGACCGGCTTCACCAGGTCGGAGCCCTTGGGGAAAATGAAGCCGAAATCCTCGGTGCCGAGTGGGCCGCCGATCAGCTTAAGGCCGCCATTGGACGCATCGACATAGCCCTTGCCGGCAGTGCCGTCGGTGAGCACGACGTCGACGTCGCCGGACTTCAGCGCCTGCACCGTCGCGCCGAATGTCTCGAACAGCTTGATGCGCGGATTCTGTTCATTGCCGTCGAGGACGCTGTAGACCGCGGTGTAGAACGGCGTGGTACCGGCCTGCGCGCCGATCAGCCCGTCCTTGAAGGCAGCGAACGTCTTGGCATCGCTGAAGCGCTTCTCGTCGCCGCGCACCAGCATGAACTGTTCCGAGCGCATATACGGGTCGGAGAAATCGACCTTCTGCTTGCGGTCGTCCTTGATGGTGATGCCGGTCATGCCAATGTTGTACTGGTTGTCGGAAACCGCCTGGATCATCGCGTCCCAGGAAGTATTCTGGTACTCGACCTTGAAATTCAGCCGCTTGGCGATCTCGTTCATCGCGTCATATTCCCAGCCGATCTGCTTGCCGGTCTTGGCATCGATGAACTGCAGCGGCGGATAGGCGTTTTCCGTCACCACCACCACTTTCTTGCCGCCGAGGTCGGGCAACACCTGCGCCATAGCCGCGACAGGCACAAGAAGGCAAGCCAGCAGGCCGGCCAGCAGCAGTTTCGAATTGATCATGACTATGCTCCCCAGGAACTGAACCGCCTCGATCGGCCGAGGCATGCAGGAAAATCCGGCGCCGACTTTAGCTTTCCGCAGGCGCCTTGCAAGCCGCTCCGATGCGCCGCTCGGCACGAAAATGGATTTCCGATGCTTTCAACGACGGCATTACGGAACGATCCGTATCGATTGCGGGACTGGCAAAATCGAATCCACCTCGCGAAACAAAAAGGCGGCCGAAGCCGCCTTTCCGAAAACATGGGTTTTGAAGACGCCTTATTCGGCGGCAGCTGTTTCCGCGGCCTTGGCTGCCTCGTCGGCGGCCTTCTTCTCGGCGGCGTCCTGCGCTGCCTTCTCGGCGGCCAGCGCCTGGGCGGCGGCCACCTTCTCGGCCTCGATGCGCGCCTTCTCGGCGTTCAGCGCATCGCGCTCTTCGTCGTTCAGCTTGCGGGCGCGCACGCCGGTGTTTTCCGAAATACGGGCCGATTTGCCGCGACGATCGCGCAGGTAATACAGCTTGGCGCGACGCACCTTGCCGCGGCGCACGATCTCGACGCCCTCGACCATCGGCGAATAGACCGGGAACACACGCTCCACGCCTTCGCCGTAGGAGATCTTGCGAACGGTGAAGCTCTCCTGGAAACCGGCGCCGGCGCGGGCGATGACGACGCCCTCATAGGCCTGGACACGGGTGCGGGTGCCTTCGGTCACGCGGACCTGGACGCGCACGGTGTCGCCGGGCTGGAATTCGGGAAGCTTGCGCTTGGCTTCGATCTTGGCGGCCTGCTCGGCCTCGAGCTGACGGAGGATATCCATCTCATAAATCCACTTCTTGTTCTTCCGACAGTCAGAGCGTCCGACACTCGCCTTGCAGTCGCATCGACCGCTCGGCTATGCCCTTCGTTCGAGAACGTCTGTTCGAGAACATCGGGCAGGGGCGACTACACCGTCATTGTTGACGGGCCAGAAGATCGCTCTTGGCAGATTTTCTTCCGGTTCGGCGCGCACATACAGCTATTTCGGCGCTTTGTCACGCCTTCGCTGTTTCTTTTTTGGCGCTGCTTCTTTTGACTGGTGCCCGCTGTGGCAATCCCATGATCGCTTGTGGTCCAGGGGGTTGCGCCCGCGCGTCAAGCTTTCTAAGCCGGAAGATAAGCATTTTCCTCCAGCGACGACACCCCTCATGCCAATCTTGGACGCGGTCCTGCTCTTTCTCGCCGGCTTTCTATCAGGCGCGGTCAACGCAGTTGCCGGCGGCGGCACGTTCATAACCTTTGGCGCCATGACCCTGGCCGGCCTGCCGCCGATCGTCGCCAATGCGACATCGTCGGTGACGCAATTTCCTGGCTACATCACCTCGACGCTCGCCTATTGGCACGACATCAAGCATTTCTGGCGCGGCGCACTGCTGCTCAGCCTCATTTCGGCTTTCGGTGCGCTGTCTGGCGCGCTCATCCTTCTAGGGCTCGACAACCCGTCGTTCCGCGCCTTGGTGCCGTGGCTGCTGCTGGCGGCGACGGCGTTGTTCGCTGCCGGGCCATGGCTGAAGCCGGCGCCCAAGCCGGAGCATGAGGCCGCGGTCGGTTCGCTGGTCGGATCGCTGGCGCAGTTCGCCACTGCCGTCTATGGCGGCTTCTTCGGCGCGGGCATGGGCGTCATGATGCTGGCGACGCTCGGCCTCACCCAGTCCGGCGACTATCACCGGCTGAACGCACTGAAGAACATGCTGGCCGTTGTCATAGCTGCGGTCGCCATCCTGGTCTTTGTCTCCGGCGGCGTCATCGCCTGGCTGCAGGCGATCATCATGATCCCAGGCGGCGCGCTGGGCGGCTATGCCGGCGTCTGGATCGCCAGGCGCGTGCCACAGAACGCGGTGCGCGGCTTCGTCATCGCGGTCGGCCTGTTCCTGGCGTTTTACTATTTCGACAAGGGCTGAGCGGCCAAAAGATCAGGCCTTCGCTCTTTCGTCAGCTTTTCCGCCTCGGCCCGCCGCCAGGCGGCGATCTTCTTGTGATTGCCCGAAATCAGCACTTCGGGGATCGGCCGGCCCTCGAACTCCTGCGGCCGCGTGTAGTGCGGATGTTCGAGCAGGCCGTTCTCAAAGCTCTCTTCGTCGCCCGACACCGCATTGCCCATGACACCGGGCAGCAGCCGCACCACGGCGTCTAACAGCACAAGTGCCGCCGGCTCGCCGCCGGACAGGATGAAGTCGCCGATCGAGACTTCCTCGAGGCCTCGCGATTCGATGACCCGCTGGTCGACGCCTTCGAAGCGGCCGCAGACAATCACCGCACCCGGCCCGCCGGCGAGCTCGCGCACACGGCGCTGCGTCAGCGGCTTGCCGCGCGGGCTCATTAGCAGTTTTGGACGCAGATCGCCCGGCGGCGAGGCATGGTCGATGGCGCTGGCCAGCACGTCCGCCCGCATCACCATCCCGGCGCCACCGCCGGCCGGTGTGTCATCGACAGTACGGTGACGATCGCTGGCAAAGTCGCGGATCTGGATCGCCTTGAGCGACCAAATGCCGGTCTCCAGCGCGCGTCCGGCCAGCGACAGGCCGAGCGCGCCGGGAAACATCTCGGGATAGAGCGTCAGCACCGAAGCGGAAAAACTCACCGGTTGCCTCCGGCGTCCCGCGGCCCGCGCGGCCTGCCTTTGGGGTCGAAGCTGTCGCGGCCGGCAGGCTCGCCGTCCTCGTCCTCGACCAACCCTGCGGCGGCCGGATCGATGCGGACAAAGCCGCCGGCGATCGACACTTCCGGAACGGCGGCCTGCGTGAACGGGATGAGCACGCCTTTGCGCCCCGCCAGCGTCACGTCGAGAATGTCGCCGCCGCCGAAATTATGCACGGCGACGACCTTTCCGATGACCGCACCAGTGTCATCCTTGACCTCCAGCCCGACGAGGTCGGCATGGTAGAATTCATCCTCTTCGCCCTCATCCGGCAACACCGAACGGTCGACGAACAATTCGGTGCCGGCAAGCGCCTCCGCGGCATTGCGATCGCTGACGCCTTTGAAACGCACCACCACCACCGTGTTGGCAGGCCTGATATCGACGATCTGGAAGGCGCGGCCATCCCTGGCGTAGAGCGGACCGTAATCGGCCAGCGCCAGCGGGTCGCCGGTAAAGCTCTTGACGCGCAATTCGCCCTTGATGCCATGCGCGGCACCGATCACGGCCATCTGGACGGGGTTTTGCGGCTTGCTCATCTGCGGAAAATCCTTTGCCTTGCTCTAACCCCAGCCCGTCGTCATTTCAATGATGCCGCTCTTCACCGCTTCCTAACCCGCGTGCCGGAAGATGGCGGAGAACTGGAAGAGCGCAATGCAGGAATTCCTCATACCGGCAAAACCCGATCTACAGGCGGCGCGCGAGGCCTGGCTGAAGATGCTGGCGCGCGAACGACGGCTGTCGCCCGAAACCGTCGAGGCCTATGAGCGCGACACGCGCCAGTTCCTGCATTTCCTGACCGGCCATTGCGGCGGCTCGCCCGGCATTTCCGACATCGCCGATCTGCGCCCCGCCGATCTGCGCGGCTTTCTCGCTGCCCGCCGTACCGAGGGCGCCGGCGCCCGCACGCTCGGGCGCGGCCTAGCCGGCATCCGCTCGCTGCTGCGTTTCCTGGAACGGCGCGGCCTCGCCAATGCGGCAGGTGCGGCAGCCTTGCGCGCGCCGCGGCAGCCGAAATCGCTGCCCAAGCCGCTGACCGCAAGCGATGCAAAACACGTCGTCTCGGTGGAAGGCCAACTGGCGGAGGAGCCGTGGATCGCCGCGCGCAACGCCGCCGTGCTGACCCTGCTCTATGGGTCCGGCTTGCGCATTTCCGAGGCGCTCGGCCTGTCGGGCGCCGATCTGTCCTCGCCTGGTGAGACCGTGCTGCGCGTCACCGGCAAGGGCGGCAAGACGCGGTTGGTGCCGGTGCTGCCGGTGGCGCTGCGGGCGATTGCCGAATACCGCCGCTTGTGTCCCTATCATCTCGATCCCAAGGGCGTGCTGTTTCGCGGTGCCCGCGGCGGCCCGCTGAACCCGGCAATCGTTCAGCGCGACATGGCCAAGCTGCGCTCGGCGCTCAACCTGCCCGACACGGCGACGCCGCATGCGCTGCGCCATTCCTTTGCAACGCATCTGCTTGGGCGCGGCGGCGACCTGCGCACCATCCAGGAGTTGCTCGGCCACGCCAGCCTGTCGACAACCCAGATATACACCGGTGTCGACACCGCCAGGCTGCTCGAGATTTACGAAGCAGCTCATCCGCGTGCGTGATGGATGCTTGATTGGTGGCCATCTCGCAACAATTTTGATGCGCCGATTAACCGTTTTGCCGCTTTTTGCGCCTAGAACCGCAGCATGAAACGCCTCATCGCCATCGCCGACCGCGCGACCCATGTGTCGCTGAAGCTGCTTGTCGCGCTCAACGCCCTGTTTTTCCTCTCCTTCCTCATCATCGCGCTGCTCGCCGCAGGCAAGGCACGCGCCGAGATCCCGGTCTGCGCCGGTACCGATATGCTGGGCGCGCTGCAAAAGGACGACCCGGCCACCTACCGCAAGATCGAGGCGGACGCGGCAGTGACGCCGAACGGCAAGGGCCTGCTGTGGAAGCTCGAAAAATCAGGCGAAAAACCGTCTTTCCTGTTCGGCACCATGCACGTTACCGACCCGCGCGTCACCACGCTGCCGCCCGCCGCGCAGAAGGCATTCGATGCGGCTGGCACCGTCATCATCGAGACCACCGAAGTGCTCGACAAGCAGAAGATGATGGCCGCACTGCTGAAAGAGCCGGATCTGATGATGTTCACCGACAAGACGACGCTTTCGTCGCTGCTGTCGCCGCAGGATGCGGCGGTGGTCAACAAGGCGCTCGATGCGCGTGGCATCCCGCCAGCGACCGTCGCCAAGATGAAGCCCTGGTTGCTGTCGGCGATGGTGGCGCTGCCTGCATGCGAAGTCGCCCGCCAAGCTGGCGGCGCACCGGTGCTCGACGTCAAGCTTGCCAAGGACGCCGAGGCTTCGGGCAAATCAGTCGAGGGGCTGGAGACAATCGCCGACCAGTTGCGCGCCATGGCTTCGCTGCCGATCGCCTTTCACCTGAAGGGGCTGGTCGATACGCTGAAGCTTGGCGACAAGGTGAACGACGTCAACGAAACCATGATCGTGCTTTACCGGCGTGGCGACACTGGCATGTACGTACCGCTGTTTCGGGCCGTCATCCCCGAACAGGTCGACGACCAATCGGGTTACGCCGAATTCGAGCAGACCATGATCACCAGCCGCAACAAGGTGATGGTCGATCGGGCAGCGCCGATCCTCGCCCACGGCAATGTCTTCATGGCGGTCGGCGCCATGCACCTTCCCGGCGAGCAAGGCTTGGTCGAGGGTTTCCGCAAGACTGGCTATACGGTGACCGCCGTCAACTGAACAACACGGCGGAGTTGCACACCGAATCATTGCCGTGGCGCGACGGCGGACCACCCGCGCTTCGTGCCAAGAAACTGAAAAAGGTTCGGTTTGGCTCGATCGAACCCATTTTGCGGTGGAAATGCATGCCTGCAAGCGATTCCGGATCAGAATTGCCCTGTTTTCGGCGTTTTCAACGCCTAATGTGAAACCGATTCAACGATTGTACGTTGATGGCTATTACTTGATGTTTTTCATCCACGGAGGACACTTTTATGGCGAACACACCCAATCCGAACGACCCATTCACCTCACCGGGTACCGCACGGCCACGCGGCGGCGGCAGCGGCTGGCTGATTGCCCTGGTCGTCGTTATCCTGGCAATTGTCGCCTATTATGTTTTTGGAAGACGTAGCGAGGCACCTGCGCCTGCCGAACCGCCCGCAGCCAGCACACCGGCTCCGGCTCCAGCACCTGCCGAGCCGATGAAGCCAGCCGAACCGGCTCCTGCGCCAGCTCCGGCAACACCCGCTCCGGCTCCCGCTCCGGCAGAACCTGCACCCGCGCCAGCCCCGGCCCCGGCCCCGGCACCAGCACCGGCCCCTCAGTAATCAGACTGCCGACTTAATATATGAACGGCCCGCTGAAAGGCGGGCCGTTTTGTTTTTGGGAACAGCCGTCGATGGCTTCGCCATCCCAGGGCGGAGCGAACGCAAAGCGGAGCGCAGACCCTGGGATCCATGCCGGGACATCCGCCGAAGAATGCAGTGGTGCAGAATCACCGGTTACCAGCCGATGGAAGAGGCACTCGATTCTGGTTCGCCGGAACACTGCCGCTTAGGTAACGGCATGGATCCCAGGGTCTCCGCGACATCGCTCCGCTCCTGCTCCGCCCTGGGATGACGAATCGCGGCTGTTTCAGCCAATCTCTAAGCTTTGCGATTCACCGCGTTTGCTCAGATATGGATGGGCTTGAAGAACGTCGCCAGTGCCGCCTCCTTGACCGCCTCCGACATTGTCGGATGGGCGTGACAGGTGCGGGCTAGGTCTTCCGACGAGCCGCCAAATTCCATCAGCACCGCCGCCTCGTGGATCATCTCGCCGGCGCCGAAGCCGACGATGTGGACGCCGAGCACGCGGTCGCTGGTCTTGTCGGCCAGGATTTTCACAAAGCCGTCGGTGTGCAGCATGGCGCGCGCCCGGCCATTGGCGCTGAACGGGAATTTTCCCGCCTTGTAGTCGACGCCGGCCTTCTTCAATTCTTCTTCGGTCTTGCCGACCGAAGCGATTTCCGGCGTGGTGTAGACGACGCTCGGAATCACGTCATAGTTCACATGCCCGGCCTGGCCGGCAATGGTTTCGGCCACCGCCACGCCCTCGTCCTCGGCCTTGTGGGCGAGCATCGGGCCGGCGATGACATCGCCGATGGCGTAGATACCGGGGACTTTGGTCCTGAGATGGCCGTCGGTCTTGACCCAGCCGCGCTCGTCGACGTCGACGCCTGCCTCCTTAAGCCCGAGAGCGTCCGAATAGGCCCGTCGTCCCGTCGCGATCAGCACGGCGTCGGCCTCGATCGTCTCGGCCGCCCCGCCTTTGACTGGCTCGAAGGTGACCGTCGCTCCCTTCTTGGCCTTGGCGACGCCGGTCACCTTGGCGCCCAGCCTGAACTCAAAGCCCTGCTTCGACAGCAGGCGCTGGAACTGCTTGGAGACCTCGCCATCCATGCCGCCCAGGATGGAGTCGAGGAACTCGACCACGGTGACCTTGGCGCCGAGCCGCGCCCATACCGAGCCGAGCTCCAGACCGATGACACCGCCGCCGACCACCACCAGATGGCCCGGCACCTTGTCCAGCGACAGCGCGCCGGTCGACGACACGATCACCTTCTCGTCGAAATCGACCTTGACGCCGGGAATGCCGGCGACGTCGGAGCCGGTGGCGATGACGATGTTCTTGGTCTCGATCTCCTCGACCTTGCCGTCATCGGAGGTCACCGACACCTTGCCGGCCGCAACTACTTTGCCGGTGCCACGAAAACTGTCGATCTTGTTCTTCTTGAACAGGAAGGCGACGCCATTGACGTTGGCCGTCACCGTCGCATCCTTGTGTGCCATCATCTTGCCGAGATTGAGCTTGGGCGCGCCGATCTCGACGCCAAGCGCATCGAAGGAATGGCCGGCCTCGGCAAACATCTCGGACGCATGCAGCAGCGCCTTCGACGGGATGCAGCCGATGTTGAGGCAGGTACCGCCGAAGGTCGGGTTCTTTTCGACCACCGCCGTCTTCAGGCCGAGCTGTGCCGCCTTGATGGCGCAGACATAGCCGCCCGGTCCCGATCCGATGATAACGACGTCATAGGCCATGATACTGTCCCTTTGCTTTAGCGGCCGCCGCCGACTTCCAGATTGGCGCCTGTCGTATAGGAGGCCTCGTCCGACAGCAGCCAGAGAATTGCGGCCGCGACTTCCTCGGCAGTGCCTGCGCGCTGCATCGGCACCACCCGGCCCATTTTCTCGGCGCGATCCGGCTGCCCGCCGGAGGCATGAATTTCCGTGTCGATGATGCCCGGGCTGACCGCGTTGACACGGACGCCTTCCTCGGCCACTTCCCGCGCCAGGCCGACAGTGAAGGCGTTGATCGCGTTCTTGGAGGCTGCGTAGTCGATATATTGACCTGCCCCGCCAAGCCTTGCCGCGATCGAAGACAAATTGACGATGGCGCCGCCCTTGCCGCCATTTCTGGTCGACATGCGCTTCACCGCTTCGCGTGCGCAAAGCATCGGCCCAATCACATTGATCCGCATCATGCGCTCGAGCCGCGCGAACGACATCTCGTCGACCCGTGACAGGCTGTCGACGACACCGGCATTGTTGACCAGCGCATCAAGCCCGCCGAAGCGGTCTTCGACCGCCTCGAACATGGCCAGCACATCCGTCTCGCTGCCGACATCGGCCTTGAGGGCAAAGGCTTCTCCGCCGCCGGCCTCGATGTCGGCGACCACCGTTTCGGCCGCTTTTGCATTCGACGCGTAATTGACCGCAACGCGGTAGCCGGCCTCGGCGGCAAGCCTGCATGTAGCGGCGCCAATGCCGCGGCTGCCGCCGGTCACCAGCAGGATTTTTCCGCTCATTCCTGACATCCTTTCAGGGCAAAGACGTCCCAGGGCACCTTGGAAAAGCCGTTGGCGCCATAGGCCGCCGACATCTGCAACGACGCCCCCAGATCGGGCAGGATCAGCTTCTTCGGCGCATCCTTTCCTTCGCCCGGCAGCAACGCGATATTGCCCTGGTCGTCGGCCGTATAGATGACCCCCTCCCACACAGTGCAGGCGGCGAGCTCGTCGCCGGTGACGTCGCCGGCCGGGCATTTGTACATCAGTGAGCCATGCGGCCGCGCCACGCCCTCCGTCCACATGACGATTCCGTCGAGAACGACGTCCTTGTCGAGCACCATCTTGAAACTGTTGGTGACGGCGGCCGATTCGCCGGTTGGCCTGAAATCGATCTCGGCTGCGTTTTCAGTGTCGCCGTAGACGGCCAGTTCGAGCGGGCAGGCGGCAAGCGCAGCGGAGACCGTCTGCACGCCGAGTGCGGAGATCGTGACAAACAAACCGGACCGGAAACGAGAGGAACCAATCCGGTGGCGCAGATCCATTCTCCGGCTCACTCGGGCCGCCCCTAGAGGTCGAGCACCAGCCGCTCGGGATCCTCCAGGCTTTCCTTGACCCGCACCAGGAACGTCACCGCTTCCTTGCCGTCGACGATGCGGTGATCGTAGGACAGCGCCAGATACATCATCGGCCGGATGACGATCTGGCCGCCGACCACCACCGGCCGCTCCTGGATCTTGTGCATGCCCAAAATGCCCGACTGCGGCGCATTGAGGATCGGCGTCGACATCAGCGACCCGTAAACGCCACCGTTGGAAATCGTAAACGTGCCGCCTTGCATATCCGCAACCGATAGCTTGCCGTCGCGCGCCGCAAGCCCGAGCCTGCCGATGTCCTTCTCGATTTCGGCGATGGACATCTGGTCGGCATTGCGCACGACCGGCACGACAAGGCCTTTTTCGGTACCAACGGCGACGCCGATATGGGCGTAGTTCTTGAAGATGATGTCGGTGCCGTCGATCTCGGCGTTGACGGACGGGATCTCCTTCAGCGCATGGGTGACGGCCTTGGTGAAGAAACCCATGAAGCCGAGCTTCACGCCGTGCTTCTTCTCGAACACGTCCTTGTATTTGCTCCTCAGCGCCATCACCGCGCTCATGTCGACCTCGTTGAAGGTGGTCAGCATCGCGGCGGTCGATTGCGCTTCCTTGAGGCGGCGCGCGATGGTCTGGCGCAGCTTGGTCATGCGCACGCGCTCCTCGCGCGACGCATCGTCGGCCGAGGACGGCGCGCGCGCGGCGACAGGTGCCGGCACAGGTGCTGCCTTTGGCATTTCGGCCGGCTGCGACGGCGCGCCCCTGGCGATCAGGTCGAGCACGTCGCCTTTCAGCACCTGGCCGCGCTTGCCCGAGCCCGAGACCTGGTCGACCGCAAGATTGTGTTCGGCCAGCAGCTTTGCCGCCGACGGCGCCGGCGGCATTGTGCGTGTCTCAATCGCGCCGGCGTCGCCGGCGATCTTGGCCGTCTCGGCCGCGGCCTGCTGGACGCTCGAGGCCGCGGTCGGAGCCGAGGCCTGCGACACCGCGTCCGGCTTCGCTGCCGGAGCGGCGGCAGCATTGGCTGCTGCGCCGGCGCCTGCCGAAATCGTGCCGAGCAGCGCCCCGACGCCAACCGTCTCGCCTTCCTTGACGGCGATCTCGCTGAGCGTGCCCGCGGCGGCGGCCGGCACTTCCACCGTCACCTTGTCGGTTTCGAGTTCGACCAGCGGCTCATCGGCGGCGATCGCGTCGCCGACCTTCTTGAACCATTTGCCGATGGTCGCCTCGGTGACGGATTCACCAAGTGTCGGGACGCGGATTTCGGTTGCCATTGTGCCTGTCCGTTTCTTTCGGTTCTATTTTATCCGCCCAGTTCTGTTCTATTCACCAAGCGCGTCGTCGAGCAAGGCGGCAAGCTGGGCGAGATGCTTCGACATCAATCCGGTCGCCGGCGAGGCGGCGGCCGGCCGGCCGGTATAGCGCACCCGCTGGTGCTTGGCGTCGATATGCGCCAGCACCCATTCGAGATACGGATCGATGAACGACCAGGCGCCCATGTTCTTGGGCTCCTCCTGGCACCACACCATCTCGGCATTGCGGAAGCGCGACAGTTCGGTGATCAGCGCCTTGGCCGGGAACGGATAGAGCTGCTCGACGCGCAGCAGGTAGATGTCGTTGATGCCGCGCTTCTCGCGCTCTTCGTAGAGGTCGTAGTAGACCTTGCCCGAACAGAGCACGACACGGCGGATCTTCGAATCCTTGGTGAGCTTGATGGCCTGGCCCGACAGCAGCTGGGCGTCGTCCCACAACAGCCGGTGAAAGGCGCTTTCGCCCGACATTTCCGGCAGCGTCGACACCGCCCGCTTGTGGCGCAGCAGCGACTTCGGCGTCATCAGGATCAGCGGCTTGCGGAAGTCCCGCTTCAATTGCCGGCGCAAGATGTGGAAGTAGTTGGCCGGCGTCGTGACGTTGGCGACCTGCATGTTGTCTTCCGCGCAAAGCTGCAGGAAGCGCTCGAGCCGGGCCGACGAATGCTCCGGCCCCTGGCCTTCATAGCCGTGCGGCAGCAGGCAGACGAGGCCCGACATTCTGAGCCACTTGCGCTCGCCCGACGAGATGAACTGGTCGAACACCACTTGGGCGCCATTGGCGAAGTCGCCGAACTGCGCTTCCCACAGCGTCAGCGCCTTCGGCTCAGCCAGCGAGTAGCCATATTCGAAGCCGAGCACGGCCTCTTCCGACAGCATCGAGTTGATGACCTCGAAGCCGGCCTGCGCCGCCGACAGATTGTTGAGTGGGATGTAGCGGGTCTCATCGCGCTGGTCGTAGAGCACTGAATGGCGCTGCGAGAAGGTACCGCGCTCCGAATCCTGTCCGGACAGCCGGATCGGATTGCCGTCGAGCAGGATGGCGCCGAAGGCCAGCGCCTCGGCCGTCGACCAGTCGATGCCTTCGCCCGACTCGATCGCCTGGCGGCGGTTGTCGAGGAAGCGGATGATCGTCTTGTGTGCCTCGAAATCCTTCGGCACCTCGGTCAGCTTCTTGCCGATCTCCTTCAGCGTCTTGACCGGTACCGCGGTCTTGCCGCGCCGCTGTTCGTCCTGGTTGTCGGCCGAGCGCAGGCCGGACCAGGCGCCGTCCAGCCAGTCCGCCTTGTTCGGCTTATAGTGCTGGCCGACCTCGAATTCCTGCTCGAGATGCGCCCGCCAGTCGGCCTTCATCTTTTCGAGCTCGGCCTGGCTGATGTGGCCTTCGGCGATCAGCCGGTCGGCATAGATCTGCATGGTCGTCTTCTGGTTGCGGATCTTGCGATACATGATCGGCTGGGTGAAGGCCGGCTCGTCGCCCTCGTTATGGCCGAAGCGGCGATAGCAGAACATGTCCACCACCACCGGCTTGTGGAACTTCATGCGGAATTCGATCGCCACCTTGGTGGCATGGACCACAGCTTCCGGATCGTCGCCATTGACGTGGAAGATCGGCGCCTCGATCATCTTGGCCACGTCGGACGGATAGGGCGACGAACGCGAAAAGCGCGGGTTGGTGGTGAAGCCGATCTGGTTGTTGATGATGAAATGCAGCGTGCCGGCGACGCGGTGGCCACGCAGGCCAGACAGGCCGAGGATTTCGGCAATCACGCCCTGGCCGGCAAAGGCCGCATCGCCATGCAGCAGCAGCGGCAGCACCTTGGCGCGCTCTTCCAGCGGCACGATCTCCTCGCGGCTGCGGCCAAACAGATAGTCCTGCTTGGCGCGCGCCTTGCCCATAACCACCGGATCGACGATTTCCAGATGCGATGGGTTGGCGGTCAGCGACAGATGCACCTTGTTGCCGTCGAACTCGCGGTCGGATGAGGCACCGAGATGGTACTTCACGTCGCCCGAGCCTTCGACCTCGTCGGGCGCGGCCGAGCCGCCCTTGAACTCGTGGAAAATGGCGCGGTGCGGCTTGGCCATCACCTGCGACAAAACGTTCAGCCGGCCGCGATGCGCCATGCCGAGCACGATCTCCTTCATGCCGAGCTGGCCGCCGCGCTTGACGATCTGCTCCAGCGCCGGGATCAGCGACTCGCCGCCATCGAGGCCGAAGCGCTTGGTTCCCTTGTACTTGACGTCGATGAACTGCTCGAAGCCTTCGGCCTCGACCAGCTTTTGCAGGATCGCCTTCTTGCCGGTGGCGGTGAAGGAGATCTCCTTGTCGGCGCCCTCGATGCGCGCCTGGATCCAGGCCTTCTCCTCGGGATCGGAGATATGCATGAATTCGACGCCGAGCGTCGAGCAATAGGTCCGGGTCAGGATGTCGAGCATCTGCCGGATGGTGCCGAATTCCAGCCCGAGCACATTGTCGAGGAAGATCGGCCGGTCGTAATCGGCTTCGGTGAAGCCGTAATTCTCCGGCGACAGCTCGTTATAATCCTCGAGCGGCTTGGCAATGCCGAGCGGATCGAGATTGGCATGCAGGTGGCCGCGCATGCGAAAGGCGCGGATCATCATGATGGCGCGGACGGAATCGCGCGTCGCCTGATGCACGTCGGCGTCGGAAAGCGCTGCGCCGTTGCCGGCTGCTCGGTCCTTCACCTTCTTTTCGATGTGCTTTTCGACCAGGCCCCAATTGCCGTCCAGCGCCGAGACAAGCTCGCCATTGGCCTGCATCGGCCAGGAGGGCTTGGCCCATGAGGCGCCCTTGGCATTCTTGCGCACGTCGCCAGCGTCGTCCTTCAGCGCCGCGAAAAAGTCCTGCCATTCGGGATCGACCGACGCGGGATCGTCCTCATAAGCGGCATAAAGCGCGTCGATATAGTCGGCATTGCCGCCATAGAGAAACGAGGTAAGCGAAAACTGGTCGTTGGTTTGATCTTGTCGTGCCATTTTGCCTAGCGGAGTGCTACTCCGTTCTCCCTATCCCTAATGCGCTACCACGCGGCTAAGCCGCCACATGCCAAAAGGGTTCGTATACAGATTGTGTTCCCCGTCTGGCTGCTGCGTCTCCACACTCAAACGATATCGCGGTGCGCCTGCTTCCAGTCCAAACGTCTGACCGGCCAAAAGCTCGGGGCTTTCGTAAAGTTGATACATGTTGAAGCCGCGAAGCAGCTTGACGGCAGACTGAAATTCGTCACCTGAAACGATAGAATCCCAAAGCCCCAAATTACGCATGCCGCAGCTGTAGGTCGTCGTGCCATCCGAGACAGAATCCAGAACCATCAGTCCATAGATCTCAACAAAATCACCGCTTGTGCGTTCAAGCCATTGATCGGCTGAGAATGCCTTGCCGGCCGTTTCGACCTTCACGCCAAGACCGCCGGCCTTGATCAGATGGGCTGCCGCTTTTGCGACGGAAATCGACGTTTCCTTCGTTTGTGGGGATGTGGAAAGCAGGTAGACGACGCTCCTATGCGAGGCGATTTTGTCGATGACATCCTTACCGAGCTCGTTGACGAGGCCAGCGCTAGCGAAGGCTCTCGTCATGTCCTCGTCGCGGTCGCAGAAATCAAACTCGAACGCAGCTTTGCTCGGGCCGTGCATCACGATCATCCCCGCAGCCACATAATCAGCTGAAGGCATCGACGCCTCTGCAACGGCGCGCACAAAGGCCGACCTGCCTTCCCAAGGGCCGGGTATGCATAGGATGATGCGCTTCTCGTCTTCCATGTCCTGCTCATCGACATTCGAAAGCTCGACTGCTCACTTTCTTAACCCTTGATCGCCTCGACCAGCGTCGTACCGAGCCGTGCTGGCGACGGCGATACCTTGATGCCGGCCGATTCCATCGCCGCGATCTTGTCTTCCGCGCCGCCCTTGCCGCCCGAGATGACCGCGCCCGCATGGCCCATGGTGCGGCCCGCCGGCGCCGTGCGCCCGGCGATGAAGCCCGCCATCGGCTTGCTGCGGCCACGCTTTGCCTCATCCTTGAGGAACTGCGCGGCGTCTTCCTCGGCCGAGCCGCCGATCTCACCGATCATGATGATCGACTTGGTCTCATCGTCGGCAAGGAACATCTCCAGCACGTCGATGAACTCCGTGCCTTTGACCGGATCGCCGCCAATGCCGACGGCGGTGGTCTGGCCGAGACCGACATTGGTGGTCTGGAACACCGCCTCATAGGTAAGCGTTCCCGAGCGCGAAACAACGCCGACCGAGCCCTTGCGGAAGATGTTGCCGGGCATGATACCGATCTTGCATTGGTCGGGGGTCAGCACGCCGGGGCAGTTCGGCCCGATCAGCCGCGATTTCGAGCGGTCGAGCCTCGCCTTGACCTTGATCATGTCCATCACCGGTATGCCCTCGGTGATGCAGACGATCAGCGGGATCTCGGCCTGGATCGCTTCCAGGATCGCTTCGGCGGCACCCGCCGGCGGCACGTAGACGACCGAAGCGTTGGCGCCGGTCTTCGCCTTGCCTTCGGCTACGGTGGCGAAGATCGGCAGTGCCTCGCCCTTGGCGCCGGTCCAGATCTCGCCGCCCTTCTTGGGATGGATGCCGCCGACCATTTTCGTGCCGTGATAGGCCAGCGCCTGTTCGGTGTGGAACGTGCCAGTCTTGCCGGTCAGGCCCTGCACCAGCACCTTGGTGTTCTTGTCGACGAGAATGGACATGGTGGTCCTTTTCAAAAACCGTTGATCGGGGAAGGCCGCGCGCTCATCGTCACAACCGCTTCAGCTCGGCGACGGTCAGGTCGCTCTTGGCGTTGCCGGTGTTGAGCGTCGTCGCCGGCTCGAACATCAGCACCACAGGTTCTTCGCTCAGCGAGCGCGGCCGGTGCTCGACGGCGCGCGGCACGACGATGAACTCGCCGCTGGAAAGCTCCACCGTGCCGTCGCGGAAATCGATGGCGATGCGGCCGCGCAGCACCAGGAAGGCCTCGTCTTCATTGTCGTGCGCGTGCCAGTCGAAGACGTCGCCGAACTTGGCGATCTTGACCTGGCTGTCGTTCACGTCGCCGGCAATATGCGGATCGAAGACCTTCTTGATCTTCGTATCCGCCGCCTCGACGAGGTTTATCTTGTGCGGAGGCACAGGCTCATTCCTTTTCCGTCATCGGGCATCGGCAGCGTGCTGTTCATCAATCTCATCCCGCAGGAAACGGTCAGGTGCATGTCCGAGATCATTCTCTTTGCCATACATCCAGGCTCTCATTTTCATCGTAGGTTTGAACGGGCTCTTTCCTGCTCCGACGACGACGTACCACTCGCGCCCAATCTCATCTGACACCTGATAAAGCCAGAAACGTCGATAATTATCGGTCTCCTCAGCGACTACGCCCCGCACTTTGTAGTGCATCGGTTTTTCGTCCAGCTTCCAATGATAGTGGCACTCCCAAAGGTATTGTTCGATTTCCTCGACCGAATAGGGGCTGCGGTCGGGCAGCTGGTCCAAGCTCTGAACCTCTTCTTCCCAGTGAATGGGGAAGCTACCCAACGCAACGCTCCTAGTTTCTCAGTGTTTCACCGCCGCCACGATCTTCTTGGCCGCATCGTCGAGATCATCGGCCGACACTACGTTCAGCCCGCTGTCGTTGATGATCTTCTTGCCGAGCTCGGCATTGGTTCCTTCCAGCCGCACAACCAGCGGCACTTGCAGGCCGACCTCCTTGACCGCGGCGATGACGCCCTCAGCGATGATGTCGCACTTCATGATGCCGCCGAAGATATTGATCAGAATGCCTTTGACCGCTGGATCCTTGGTGATGATCTTGAACGCCGCCGTCACTTTTTCCTTAGACGCGCCGCCGCCGACATCGAGGAAGTTGGCCGGCTCGGCGCCGTAGAGCTTGATGATGTCCATCGTCGCCATGGCAAGGCCGGCGCCGTTGACCATGCAGCCGATATTGCCGTCGAGCGCGACATAGGCGAGGTCGTATTTCGACGCCTCGATCTCCTTCTCGTCCTCTTCGGTGGTGTCGCGCAATTCGAGCACGTCCGGGTGGCGGAACAGCGCATTGTTGTCGAACGACACTTTTGCGTCGAGCACGCGCAGCCGGCCGCTCTTCATGACGATCAGCGGGTTGATCTCGAGCAGGCTCATGTCCTTCTCGACAAATGCCTTGTAGAGGATCGGAAACAGCGTGCCACCATCTTTGGCGGCGTCGCCGTCGAGCCTCAGTGCGGCGTTGAGCGTGTTCACATCGTCGGCCGTCACGCCCTTTTCCGGGTCGATGGCGACGGTGATGATCTTTTCCGGCGTGTCGTGGGCGACCGCCTCGATGTCCATGCCGCCCTCGGTCGAGACGACGAAGGCGACGCGCCCGACCGAGCGGTCGACCAGGATCGACAGATAGAGCTCGCGCTCGATGTCAGCGCCGTCCTCGATGTAGAGCCGGTTGACCTGCTTGCCGGCCGGGCCGGTCTGCTTGGTGACCAGCGTATGGCCGAGCATCTCCTTGGCGTTGGCGACGACCTCGGCCACCGACTTCGCCAGCCTGACGCCGCCCTTCGCATCGGCGCCGAGCTCCGTGAACTTGCCCTTGCCGCGGCCGCCGGCATGGATCTGGCTTTTGACCACATAGAGCGGGCCGGGCAGCGCCTTGGCGGCGGCTTCCGCCTCGCTCGCCTTGAACACCGGCACGCCCTCGGCCACCGGTGCGCCAAAACCTTTCAGCAGCGCCTTGCCCTGATACTCATGGATGTTCATGCGCTATGTCTCCAGCTTGTTTGGCGGGCTTGGTTGCCGGCTTATTTGGCCGCGAGATGCGGAGCGATCTTGACGCAGGCGTCGCACAGACCCTGCACCGCGGCGACCGAACTGTCGAACATCTTCTGTTCGCTTTTCGCCAGTTCGATCTCGATGATACGCTCGACGCCGCCGGCGCCGATCACCACGGGAACGCCGACATAGGTGTTCTTGACGCCATATTGGCCGGAAAGAAAGGCAGCACAGGGCAGCACCCGCTTCTTGTCCTTGAGATAGGCTTCGGCCATGGCGATGGCCGAGGCGGCGGGCGCGTAGAAGGCCGAACCGGTCTTGAGCAGGCCGACGATCTCGGCGCCGCCGTCGCGGGTGCGCTGCACGATCTGGTCGAGCCGCTCCTTCGAGGTCCAGCCCATCTTGATGAGGTCGGGCAGCGGGATGCCGGCAACGGTGGAATAGCGGATCATCGGCACCATGGAATCGCCGTGGCCACCGAGCACGAAGGCGGTGACATCCTCGACCGAGACCTTGAATTCCTCGGCCAGGAAATAACGGAAGCGCGAACTGTCGAGCACGCCGGCCATGCCGACGACATGGCTCTTCGGCAGGCCGGAAAACTTCTGCAGCGCCCAGACCATGGCGTCGAGCGGATTGGTGATGCAGATGACGAAGGCCTTCGGCGCGTATTTCTTGAGGCCGGCGCCGACCTGCTCCATCACCTTCAGATTGATGCCCAGAAGATCGTCGCGGCTCATGCCGGGCTTGCGCGGCACGCCGGCGGTGACGATGCAGACGTCGGCGCCCTCGATGCCGGCATAGTCGTTGACGCCGGTCAGCCTGGAGTCGAACCCATCGACCGGCGACGACTGCGCGATGTCCAGCCCCTTGCCTTGCGGGATGCCTTCGGCGATATCGAACAGCACGACGTCGCCGAGATCCTTGAGGCCGACCATGTGGGCGAGGGTGCCGCCGATCATGCCCGAGCCGATGAGCGCTATCTTGTTGCGTGCCATGTCAGGATGTTTTCCCTTTGACTATGACGGCGCCCAAATCCTTGACGATTTGATGACGGCGTCGGAGGAAGAGGCCGGAATGCTGCGGAACCGCGAAATTCGCCGCACGCAATAGCCCCGGCCGTGCAAAAATTCAAACGATTATTTTGGAGTGAGTAATTTCAATCGGTTAGAAACAATGGGACTTACGTAAACGTAAAAGTTCTGAAGCCGGCTAGAGGAATTCTACACAATGGCATCTGAAATCAGAAGGCTATTTCCGGGCGATGACGCCCTTATGATGTGGGTTGCCGACGAGGTTTTCGATGAGCCGGTCAGGCCGGATCGACTCTCTGCCTATCTCGCGGCGCCCGGCCATTTCATGATCGTGGCCCTCGCCGACGGCGTCGTTATCGGCCAATGCGCCGCGATCGTCCACCGGCACCCGGACAAGGTGAGCGAACTCTACATAGACGAGGTCGGCGTGGCGCCGGCCTTTCAACGCCAGGGCATTGCGACGAGGATGCTCGACGCCATGTTCGCACTCGGTCGCGAGCATGGTTGTGAGGAGGCCTGGGTCGGCACCGAGCCGGACAATGTTGCTGCTCGCGCACTTTACGAGTCGCGAAAGGTGCCGCATGGGCCGGCGGAGGATTTTGTGATGTATGTTTATCGATTATAGACGCGGCGGGCCGGACCCTTTTAACGATGGCTGGACAGGTGTGAAGGAGCGCTGCAGATCAGCCTGCTGGGCATCGGGCTCCTAGCCCTAAGCCTGCCGCGCCTCTGTCGATGATCCCCGCGCCTTCTGCCTTTCCACCCAATCCTCCAGCCAGTCGTGGCTCTGCATCTCGATCAGCCGCGATGCGGTGCGCTCGAACTCGAAGACCTCGTTGCCGCGCTTGGCCGTATAGAGCTGCGGCGGCGGTGCTGCGGCGCTCATCACCAGCCGCACATGATGATCGTAGAGCGTATCGACCAGCAGGATGAAGCGCTTGGCTTCGTTGCGCTTGCCTTCGCCGAGCACCGGCACATGGTCGATGAAGATGGTCGAGAAACGGCCGGCGATGGCAAGATAGTCACGGGCGCCGAGCGGCCTCTCGCAGAGATCAGCGAAGGAAAACCGCGCCGCCTCGCCGGCAGCACGCGGCACTACGACATGCCGGCCCTTCACCATCAGCATCGTCTCGGCCGTCGGCCTGCCATGCGTCATCACCGCCCAGGCGTCGTCGAGCGCATGGTCGGCGGCGGCATCGGCCGGGGTGACGTAGACCGGCATGCGGCTGAGCTTGTCGAGGCGGTAATCCTTGTCGGCGTCCAGCGCCAGCACCTGCGCGTGGCGCTCCAAGATAGCAACAAACGGCAAGAACAACTGACGGTTCAGGCCGTCACGGTAGAGCTCCTGCGGCGCGACATTGGAAGTGGCGACCAGCACCACGCCATTGGCAAACAACGCCGAAAACAACCTGGACAGGATCATCGCATCGGCGATGTCGGTGACCGAAAACTCGTCGAAGCACAGCACCCAGGCTTCCTCGGCCAGCGCGCGCGCCACCGGTGGGATCGGATCGTCCTCCTTGGCCGTGCCGTTCTTGCGAGCCTGCCGGTGCTTCTGGATGCGATCCTGCACGTCGGCCATGAAATCGTTGAAATGCACGCGGCGCTTGCGCCGCACCGGCAGCAGCTCGAAGAACATATCCATCAGCATGGTTTTGCCGCGGCCGACGCCGCCATGGATGTAGAGGCCCTTGACTGCCTCGTGCACTTCGCGCTTGCGGGCGAACAGCCACCCAAGTGCGCTTGATTTATGCGCCAGCCGCTTTGCCGATATTTCGTCGATCAGCCGGTCGAGCGCAGCGGCGATCCGCTCCTGCGCCGGGTCGCGCCCGATGGCGCCCGTCTCGACCAGATGGTCGTAGCGCTGCTTGACGGTCGCATGGGTCTGGAGGCCGTCACGCAGATGCATCGGTCACGTCGTTCCGGAGCAATTCCAAGAAAAGTGTGTAGCGGTTTTCTGTCCGGAATTGCGTAAAAAACAAAAGAGGGCAATTCCAGGAAAGTGTATAACGGTTTTCCGTCCGGAATTGCGTAACAATAGGGGCGGTTCGATTACCTTGTTAGCGAGATCGGCAGGCCGTTGGAAGTCTGGCCGTCGAATTTCTCGCCGCCCGAGGAATAGAGCCGTGCCAGCGTGCCGCCGTTCTCGTCAAAGAGCGTCAGCTGTTTGCCGGCGACGTTCCAGGATTTGATGCCGTCGAGCGGCGCCGGGCAATGCAGCGGTCCGGCGCGATAGCCCGAGCCGAATTTGGTCTGCGGCGTCGCCACCTGACAGCTCTGGCCGGACACGCTTGCCTTCCACACGCCGGCGACGCTGGAGGCGGTCAGGTCGGCCGCGCCGGCCGGCGCCGTCCCGTCGGGCGGCAACGAGGCGACCTGGGTGTTCTGCGGCGCGGTTGGAAATTTCGACGGATCGGCCGGGCCGGGTGTCGCCGGGGGCGGCAGCTGGTTTGCAGTCACCTTGCCGGCGGGCGCAGCTTCCAGCGGCGCCGGCTGCTGCTCGTCCATTGATGAGAACCGCGAGGTTGAACAGCCGCTCGCAACGAGCGCGGCCAGCGATACGGCCAGCAGGCCGGTTTTCGAAAATCTCATTCTTCAACCTCCGTCGGATCCGGCTGGGGGGTGCCGTCCGCGCAATGTCCCTCTCACCAAGATGGAGAAGGTGGCGAAATTTCAACCCGATATGGTTAAAATACGGTTTGCGCCGCTAATGTTGCAAATTTATCGCAAAATGCACATTGCCTGGCTGATACCTCCGGGTCGGTGCGATACGGCGCGCCGGCTCCAAATCCTTGACGTTCACCTCAAATGCTTGCGCCAGCTGGCTCCGGCATTATCTCTTGGCGATCAGCAAACTGCAGGGAGCCGATTTCTTGGCCGCGAGAAAGAGAGCCGCCAACCGCTATTACAGCGGCCCGCCCAGCGATCATTTCGACGGCACCTTGTTCTTCAATCCCGACGGCCGGCCGCCGGGTCGCTTTGCCGATCTGTTGAAATGGCAATTGAGCGGCGAGCGCTCGAAATGGCCGGCGGCGAATCCGAGTCCGTTTCCACCGGCAAGACCGGTCGAGCGGATCGATGGTGCAGCGCTCCGCCTCACCATGGTCGGCCATTCCTCGCTGCTCGTCCAGACAGCCGGCCTGAACATCCTTACCGATCCGGTCTGGTCGCGGCGTGTCTCGCCAATCTCGTTCGCCGGGCCGAAACGCGTCAATCCGCCGGGCATCGCCTTTTCCCATCTGCCGCCGATCGACCTCGTGCTGGTCAGCCACAACCATTACGACCATCTCGACCTCGCCACGCTGAAGCGCCTGAAGGCAACGCACGACCCGCTACTGCTGACGCCGCTCGGCAACGACGCCATCATCGGCGCTGCCGTTCCCGGTATGCGGCTTTCCGCGCATGACTGGGGCGATCGGGTCGATATCGGCGATGACGTCGCCGTGCATGTCGAGCCGGTGCACCACTGGTCGGCCCGCGGTACTCGCGACCGGCGCATGGCGCTGTGGGCGGGTTTCGTCGTCGAAACGCCAAGTGCAAAGATCTATTTTGCCGGCGATACCGGCTTCCACGGCGGTATCAACTACCGGCTGATGGCTGAAAAGCATGGCGGCTTCCGCCTCGCCATCCTGCCGATCGGCGCCTACGAGCCGCGCTGGTTCATGGCGCCGCATCACCAGGATCCGGAGGAGGCGGTGCAAGGCATGCTTTTGTGCAACGCTGGCTATGCCGCCGGCTGCCACTGGGGCACATTCCGGCTCACCAACGAGCCGATCGACGAGCCGGCCAGAAAGCTCGGCGAAGCGCTTGGAGCCGCCGGTCTGCCGCGGGATCGTTTCCGTGCCTTGCAGCCGGGCGAAGTCTGGGACGTGCCAGAGGTTTAGCGCGGCGGCTGGCCTGACGGCGAAGGCGGCTGCAAAGCTTCCATATGCCTGGCTATATGGGCGGCGTCGCGGCCCACATATGAAAGAAGGCCGGAGCCGAAGGTATGCATCCAATGAAGGCCAAGAAAGTACAGGCCGGGAAAGGCTGTCACGCCACGCTGTTGAATAGGTGCGTTGCGCGAATCGAAAATTGGTAAATCGATCCAGTTATAGTCGAAGCGATATCCCGTTCCCCAGATGACCGAGCCGACGTTCTCACCGGAGATATCCACTGACCGGGCGCCGCCGACTTCCGCCAGGATTGGCGTTGCTGAGCGTTCATTGCCATCGCTGATGTGGTCCGCGACTTCAGGTTTCTCTGCCAGCGCCTCTGCCGCGGAGACAAAATCGTCATAGGACCTATCGGCTTCAGCCAATATCTGCGAGGCATCCCCGGCCACCAACAGTTTTCCATCGGCGCATCCGAGTACACGTCCCAGCACCACTCCACCATCGCGTGCAAAACGGCGGACGTTCATATCGTAACCGCCGTTGACACCGGTTACGACGGTCGAGGGGGGATACCGCCGCTCCGGGAAACTATCGATAGTGATCTCGAAACGTCCCATTTTGTCGAACCACCACAAGACATCCTGGCCGCGATAGCGCCGCGGCACCCGACGATGCGGACTGACCGAAAGATAGACATCGCGCCCGGATTGCTGGAGTTCATCCGCAATCTGGCTACCGGATGCACCACTGCCCACCACCAGCACCACTCCGGGGGGAAGCTCGTCGGGGTTGCGGTACCTCGAAGCGTGAACCTGGTAAACGGATCGAGGCAAATCCTTGGCCGCCGCCGGTACCATCGAACGCTGGAAAGGGCCCGTCGCCACAACGACATTGCGGGCCGTCATGCTGCCGGCGTTTGTCTCCAACGCATAATCGCCGGTATCCCTGTGTCGGAGCTTCGTGACCTCCACACCCTCGCGAACCGGAGCTGCAATTTTTGCCGCATAGTGCTCGATGAACCGCGTGATGGCGGTGTGGTGGGCGAATCCTTCCGGTTCAGGGTCCTGATAAGAAACCCCAGGAAGCTCTATTGCCTGGTTGATGAATTGAAACCGAAGCGAATCCCAACGCTCAGTCCGCCAGCGTCCGGCAATACGCGCGCGTTCCAACACGACATGCTCACGTTCATGTTGGTGAAGATAGTAACTCATGGCGAGCCCCGCCTGGCCGCCACCAATAATGATCGTGTCCCAACGCTCAGTCATTGGAAAACTCTATCGCCGGCCCGCCAAACACGTCGTCAGCTTACGGTCTCGGTGCGGTGAAGATCTTGGGTAAGACGAAAAAAGGGATCCAAGATTGCTTAGCAGCGAAATATCCATTCCCGGACGTCAAATCGACACAACGGTAGCGTTCATTCAACACTATGACAACATTGCATCCGTAGCTGCATATCACAGCCGGGTCCTCGACGCGCCCAGCCACCGCAGGGAACCCAAGCCCTCGCAGAAGCGTTTGTAGGTGTTCAAACCTGCCGGCTGCGAGGTGTCTCTCATGATCAGGTGGATCATCATTCTTTTGATTATCGCGGCCGCGGCAAGCCTGCTCGGCATGCCGGCACTGGCTGGAGCCGCCGCAACCGGCGCCCGCATCCTCATCGGCATCGTGCTGATCATCTTCCTGCTGATCGTGCTTGGCGTATTCGCGGTGACCTGAAAAGCATGCCGCACTGGTAATTTCGGCCGGTATCCGCCATATAGGCGCCAAATCGGCAAGAGACCTTTCGATCCATGGCAAGCGCGGCCCCTTTCGCCAAGATGAACGGTATCGGCAACGAAATCATCGTTGCCGATATGCGTGGCCGTGCCGATCGCGTAACGCCTGCGGCAGCCGTCGCGCTTAATGCCGACGCCGCGACCAGGTTCGACCAGATCATGGCGATCCACGATCCCAGGACGCCGGGCACCGCCTTTTTCATCGACATCTTGAATTCCGACGGAACCAGTGCGCAAGCCTGCGGCAACGGCATGCGCTGTGTCGTCCAGGCGCTCGCCGCCGAGACCGGCCAGAAGACATTTGCCTTTGAAACAGTCGCCGGCATCCTCAATGCCGAGGAACATGCCGACGGAATGATCTCGGTCGACATGGGCAAGCCGCGCTTTGGCTGGCGGGACATCCCGCTGGCCGAGGAGTTTCGCGACACCCGCATGATCGAACTGCAGATCGGCCCGATCGATGCGCCGGTACTGCATTCGCCGTCGGTCGTCTCGATGGGCAATCCGCACGCCATCTTCTGGGTCGACCGCGACGTCTGGTCCTATGAACTCGAGCGCTTCGGCCCGCTGCTCGAAAACCACCCGATCTTCCCTGAGCGCGCCAACATCACCATCGCGCAAGTGACTTCGCCGGAGACCATGGCCATCCGCACCTGGGAGCGCGGCGCCGGCCTGACCAAGGCCTGCGGCTCGGCTGCTTGCGCCGCCGTGGTCGCCGCGGCCCGCACCCGGCGCACCGGCCGCAGCGTCACGCTGATGACGCCCGGCGGCGGCTCGCTGCACGTCCTGTGGCGCGACGACGACCACGTCATCCTGACCGGTGCCGCCGAATGGGAATTTTCCGGCAGCTTCGATCCGTCGACCGGGGCGTGGGCGCGCGACACCGAAAGCGCCGCCTGATGGCTCCTCGTGGCAACAGGGGTATCGACGTCGTCACCTTCGGCTGCAGGCTGAACACCTATGAATCCGAGGTGATGCGGCGTGAAGCCGAAAGTGCGGGCTTCGGCGGGCTCGAAGGCGGCGCTATCATCTTCAACACCTGCGCCGTCACCGGCGAGGCGGTGCGCCAGGCCAAGCAGTCGATCAGAAAAGCCCGCCGTGAGAACCCGGCCGCCCGCATCATCGTCACCGGCTGCGCCGCGCAGACCGGCCCGCAGGATTTCGTCGCCATGGACGAGGTCGATCTCGTCCTCGGCAATGAGGAGAAGCTGAAGGCGCATTCATATCGCGCGCTGCCGGATTTCGGCGTCAACGACACCGAAAAGGCGCGCGTCAACGATATCTTTTCGGTGCGCGAAACGGCCACCCACATGGTCGACGCCATCGAGGGCCGGGCGCGCGCTTTTGTCCAGGTGCAGAACGGCTGCGACCACCGCTGCACCTTCTGCATCATTCCCTACGGTCGCGGAAATTCGCGCTCGGTCCCGATGGGCGCCGTGGTTGAGCAGGTCAAGCGACTCGCCGGCAATGGTTATGCCGAGATCGTGCTGACGGGCGTCGACATGACCAGTTTTGGCGCCGATCTGCCGGGCGCACCGAAGCTCGGCAAATTGGTCAAGACCATCCTGAAGCAGGTGCCAGACGTGAAACGCCTGCGGCTTTCTTCCATCGATTCGATCGAGGCCGACGACGATCTGCTGGACGCCATCGCCACCGAGCCGAGGCTGATGCCGCATCTGCACCTGTCGCTGCAATCGGGTGACGACATGATCCTGAAGCGGATGAAGCGCCGGCACAGCCGCGACCAGTCGATCCGCTTTTGCGAGGATGTGCGCAAACTGCGCCCCGGCATCGTTTTCGGCGCCGACATCATCGCCGGCTTCCCGACGGAGACGGATGCCATGTTCGAAAACTCGCTGGAGATCGTCGAGGAATGCGGCCTGACGCATCTCCATGTCTTCCCGTTTTCGCCGCGCCAGGGCACGCCCGCCGCGCGCATGCCGCAGCTTCGCCGCGAAATGGTCAAGCAGCGCGCCGCACGGTTGCGCGCCGCCGGCGAGGTCGCCTACCGCCGTCACCTTTCCTCGCTCGCTGGCACACGCCAGTCGATCCTGGTCGAGCGCGATGGGCTCGGCCGCACCGAAGGGTTTACGCTGGCCGTGTTGTCAGCCGGGGCGCCGGGCGACATCGTCGAGGCTGATATCGCCGGCAATGACGGTATCAGACTGATCGCCGCGCCGCTTGCCGCCCGCGCCGCCTGAGAGCGCAAGACATGGCCGGGTTTTTCAAGAAGATATTTTCGTTCGGCAAGAAGGAAGTTGTCGAGGAGCGGCCCGACGAGACCGCACCGCTGCCGCCGATCAAATGGGACGAACTGGAGGCGCTGAAGCCGGCGGCCGAGCAGGCCGTCCCGGAGTTTTTGAAACGCGAAGAGTCGCGGCCCGAGGCAGACACTGCGCCTCCGCCGTCTGTCGAGACGGAAGCGCCGCCCGCGCCGCAGCCACCGCTCGAACCCGCACCAACCATTCCGCCCGAGCCAGAGATCCAGCCGGAGTCGGAAACGCCTGCTGAGGAGCCGGAAGAAATCCCGGCCGAGCTTGTTATTCCCGAGCCGGAGCAGCCGGAGATTGTCCAGACTGAGCCTCGGTCATCGGAAGCTGGCGCTGCCCCTCATCCGCCTGCCGGCACCTTCTCCCCGTATGGTGACGGGGAGAAGGGGGCTGATCGGCAGGCCGAGCCTCCTTTTGAAAGCGATGAAGAAGAAGCTGCAACGCTGACGTCCCCCTCTCTCCGTCCTTCACGGGGGTCCGAAGGACCGGCGAGACAAGCGGCTCGCCCCGGAACGGGAAAGGGTGAGGGGCAGCGCGAACCTCTGCAAGATACCGCACCGCCCGCCGAGAGCCCCTCCGCAGCGCCCGAAGCGCCGCCGGCCGAAATCCCGCCTCCGCTCCGCCAGCCCGCCCCGGTCGAAACGAAACCGGTCTTGACCGAGATTGCGCCCGAACCAGAGGCCATTCCGCAACCATCGCCGGAGCCAAAACCTGCCCCCGGCAAGGTGACCGTAACCAAGAAGGTCGAGCAGAAGGCCGAGCCGCAAAGAGCGCCCGAACCGGCGCCGAGGCGCTCCTGGTTCCAGCGCATGCGAGACGGGCTTGCCCGCTCTTCCAGGGAGTTGTCCGGCAACATCGCCGGCGTCTTCACCAAGCGCAAGCTCGACGAGGACACGCTGCAGGACCTGGAGGATGTGCTGATCCGCGCCGATCTCGGCATGGAGACGGCTTTGCGCGTTACCGACGCGCTCTCCGCCAGCCGCTACGGCAAGGATGTCTCCGAGACGGAAGTCCGCGCCATCATGGCGGCGGAGGTGGAGAAGGTGCTGACCCATGTCGCCATGCCGCTGGAACTCGACCTCAGCCACAAGCCGCATGTCATCCTGGTCGTCGGCGTCAACGGCACGGGGAAAACCACGACCATCGGCAAGCTCGCCGCAAAGCTGACCGATGGCGGCCTCTCGGTGATGCTCGCCGCCGGCGACACTTTCCGCGCCGCCGCGATCGAGCAGTTGAAGATCTGGGGCGAGCGCACCAACTCGCCGGTCATTGCCTCGAAGCTCGGCGCCGACGCCGCCGGCCTCGCTTACGACGCCTTCGAGCGGGCGAAGGAGGCCGGCTCCGACGTGCTGATCATCGACACCGCCGGGCGGCTGCAGAACAAGACCGAACTGATGGCGGAACTGGAAAAGATCGTCCGCGTGCTGGGCAAGCTCGATCCGGAAGCGCCGCACACCGTGCTGCAGACGGTCGATGCCACCACCGGCCAGAATGCGCTCAACCAGGTCGAGATCTTCCGCAATGTCGCCGGCGTCAACGGCCTGGTGATGACCAAGCTGGACGGCACGGCGCGCGGCGGTATTCTGGTGGCGATCGCGGCAAAGCACAAATTGCCGGTCTACTTCATCGGCGTCGGCGAACAGGTCGACGACCTCGAACCCTTTTCCGCAAGCGAGTTCGCCAGGGCGATCGCTGGCGTGGCTTGACGAGCATGATCCCGAAAAGTTGCAGACTTTTTGGATTGGATCGTGCGTAAGAAGGATCCCATGAACCCACCCATCCTCGAACGCGACCTGTCCGATCCGCGACGCAAGGCGTTGAACTCCGGCCTGAAATTCCTGCTCGAACTCGGGCCTGGTCTGGTGTTCTTTTTCACCACCATCCGCGGCGCGTGGCTTGTCGGGAAATTCCCGATCCTCAGCCATATCGGCGAGCCTATCCTGATTGCCACAGCGTTCTTTATGGTGGCGACGGCGCTGTCGCTCAGCGTTTCGTGGATTTTGACGCGCAGCTGGCCGATCATGCCGCTGGTCTCGGCCATCGTCGTGTTTGTGTTTGGTGCGCTGGCGCTGTGGCTGCAGGACAAGACCTTCGCTTTCATGAAGCCGACAATCATCAACAGCCTGTTCGGCATCACGCTGCTTGGCGGGTTGGCGTTTGGCAGATCGCTGTTGGGCTATGTCTTTGATTCCGCCTTCAATCTCGACGCCGAAGGCTGGCGCAAGCTCACTTTCCGATGGGGGCTTTTCTTCCTTTTTCTGGCTGTGCTGAACGAGGTCGTGTGGCGCAATTTTTCTGAGGAAACCTGGCTTTATTTCAAGGTCTGGGGCACGATTCCCATTACCCTTGTCTTCACGTTAAGCCAAATGCCGTTGATCCTGCGCCACTCGCTCGAGGACAAGGCCGCCAAGGAAGAGAAAGCCGGCAAATAGAGCAATTCCAAGAAAAGTGTGTAGCGGTTTTCCGGGGAAAAGCGCGTAGCGCTTTCCCTAGGGAATTGCGTCAGAATAGGAGGAGAGGGGCATGGAATTCATCACCACGCGCGACGAGTTGAGGACGATCTACAAGACGCCTCGGCCGACCGACGGTTCGATCCGCAAGGAACTGAAGGCATTGGACGGCCACTGCCGTTCCTTCATCGGCAAGAGCCCCTTCGTGCTGATCGGCTCGTCCGACGGCGCCGGCAATGCCGATGTGACGCCGAAGGGCGACAGGCCGGGCTTCGTAACAGTGCTTGACGAGAAGACCATCGCCATCCCCGACCGGCCCGGCAACAACCGGCTCGACACGCTGGAGAACATCCTTCTCAATCCCTCGATCGGGCTGCTCTTCCTCATTCCCGGCATGAACGAAACGCTGCGTGTCAATGGCGATGCCCGCATCACCGTCGATGCGTCATTGCGTGAGCGGCTGGCGGTCGACGGCAAGGCACCGCAAAGCGTCGTCGTGGTGACGGTCAAGGCCGCCTACATGCATTGCGCCAAGGCCTTCATGCGCTCCGAATTGTGGAAGCCGGAGAGCTGGTACGACCGCGCGACGCTGCCGACGCTCGGCCAGATCCTGCGCGACCAGTTGGCGCTCGCCGATTCGGCCGAGGCGACCGACCGCTGGCTGGACGAGGAATACAGAGAGACCATGTGGTAGTGTGCCCGGCGACGAATCGCTCGAGCCGGTCTCCATTTCCTTGCTCAACATCCTCGCCATCTCTGGCAGCCTGCGCGCCGCCTCGACCAATTCGGCCCTGGTCGCGGCACTCGCGCAAAACGCGCTGCCGGACTGTCACGTCGCCGTCTACGATGGGCTTGGGCGGCTGCCGATCTTCAACCCCGACGACGAAGGCGAGCGAACGCCACCGCAAGCAGCGGCGCTGATCGACGCGGTCACCGCCGCTGACGGCGTCATCGTCTCCTGCCCGGAATACGCCCATGGTGTGCCAGGCGGCCTGAAGAACGCGCTCGACTGGCTGGTGTCGCGCGATGCAGCCGTCGGCAAACCGGCCATGCTGGTACATGCCTCGCCGCGCTCGCTGTTTGCCCGCGCCGCACTTGCCGAGATCATGCGGACAATGTCTTTCGCGCTCTATGAGGAAGCAGCGCTCGAAATCGCGTTGCTCGGCAAGAAGCCGCCGGAGGTGGAGAAAATCCTGGCGGAACCGGAAAACCGGCTGGCGATGCGCAGCGCCGTTTCGGCCTTCGCGGGCTTCATCCGCTCGCGTTAAGTGGCGGCCATCGTGCTGTCGTATCCCAGGGCAGAGCGAACGCGAAGCGAGCGTCGGCGATCCTTCGCGCCCCCCTCTGTCCTGCCGGACATCTCCCCCACAAGGAGGGAGATTGGCCGTCATCCCTGCTTTCGCCAATCTCCAACGTTGAAAGAAGGGCCATGCGGCGAAGCTGCCGATCTCCCCCCAAGTGGGGGAGATGCCCGGTAGGGCAGAGGGGGGCGCTGTCCCGCAGGCCTCTCGCAAACTTCCGCACTGCCGCTGTGCTCGTCGAGAAATCAGCCCTTGCCCCTCCGCGTCTCGACGTCGGTCTCGCCGACGAACCAGTCGCGTGCAGCGACTTCCTCGAACACCACCCAGACATCGTTGCTGGTCAGGCCGGTGGCGCCGGTGATGGCCGCCGTCACCTGGGCGGCGATCGCGGCCTTTTTGCCGGCCGGGTCATCGGCAATCACCTCCTTGACCAGGCGGATATTCACGAATGGCATGGTGCCCTCCCTTGGATATGCTTGGCGGCCGTTCAATAGGTTTTGGCGCCGTTGACCATGAGCCGGACCATGTAGAGCGAGGTCGTGCCGGCGATGTAGAGGCAGTTCAGCTTGTTGCCGCCGAACACGCAATTGGCGACGACTTCCGGTACCTTGACCTTGCCGATCAGCGTCCCGTCTGGATCGTAGCAATGGATGCCGTCGGCGGCACTGGTCCAGATGCGGCCGTCCGCATCCAGCCTGAAACCGTCGAACAGGCCGGCGGTGCAGTCGGCAAAGACCTTTTCGCCGGAGACCGTCTTGCCGCCCTGGCCAACAGTGAAAACCCGGATGTGCGCCGGGTTTTGGGCGCCATGCGTGCGGCCGGTGTCGGCGACGTAGAGCTTGCTCTCGTCGAGCGAGAAGGCGAGCCCGTTGGGCCTGACCATGTCGGTGATCACCGCCTCGGTCTCGCCGGTGCCGGGATCGACGCGGTAGACATGGCAGGCGCCGATCTCACTTTCGGCCTTGTCGCCCTCGTAATCGGTATCGATGCCGTAGCTCGGGTCGGTGAACCAGATCGAGCCGTCGGACGTGACCACCGCGTCATTGGGCGAGTTCAGCCGCTTGCCGCGCCATTTGTCGGCGATGGTGATGACCGAGCCGTCATGCTCGGTGCGGCTGACGCGGCGGCCGGAGTGCTCGCAAGTGACCATCCGGCCTTGCCGGTCGACGGTGTTGCCATTGGAATTGCCGGACGGCTGACGGAACACGCTGACGCTGCCGTCGGTGTCGTCGTAGCGCAGCATGCGATTGTTCGGAATGTCGGACCACACCACATAGCGCCCGGCCGCAAACCAGGCCGGCCCCTCCGCCCATCGGCAGCCGGTAAACAGCCTGTCGACCTGTGCGTTGCCGTTGAACAGCCGCGAAAAGCGCGGATCGAGAACTTCGTAGAATTCGCTGGTCATGGTTCCTCCCGGTATCAGTCGCTTGGCGAGCCGCGATCAAGCCAGCCTGCGATCGATATGGCAAGATCGATGATGCGTCAGAAGCATTAGGGGAGCGAATGCTGGGCCGGACGGCAGGTCACATCCCGTTAACCGGCTATGCGCCCAGCGCAATGGTGCATTGCAACATCTTATTTTTGCAACGCACCATAACTATGTCATGCTTCGTATCGATCAAGGGAGGAACAACTGGCCGCGAAATGCGGCGCAAAAGGAAACTCGCTATGATCATCGACAGCCTCATGAGCCGCGCTCGCGCCAGCATCGCCAAGCGCCGGCATTACAACCGCCTCGTCGCCGAAATCGACAGCTTCAGCAGCCGCGACCTCGCCGACATGCGCGCCGACCGCTCAGAAATGCTCTATCAGGTCCACAAGCAGATCTACGGCTGAGTCTTCGGTCGACCTATCACGATCGGCGGGCATCAGCCCGGCACGGCCAGCGCCTTCTCGATCTCCGGCAGCAGCAGCGTCTGCGCCGAGTCCGGCGTCAGCGGCCCGACATGCTTGTAGGCGATCTTGCCATCCTTGCCGATGACGAAGGTCTCCGGCACGCCGTAGACACCCCAGTCGATCGCTGTGCGCCCGGCCTGGTCGACGCCGATCGCCTGGAACGGATTGCCGAGATCGCCAAGGAACCGACGGGCGTTTTCCGGCTGGTCCTTGTAGTTCAGCGCTGCCATGACGAAGCGTCTGTCCTGCGACAGCGCCAGCAGCACCGGATGCTCGTCGCGGCATGGCGCGCACCAGGACGCGAAGACGTTGACCAGCGTCACTTTGCCGGCGAACTGTTTTGAATCGAGGCCCGGCAAATTGGTGCCCTCGAGCGCCGGCAGGTTGGTCTGCGGCGCCGGCAAGCCGATCAGCGCCGACGGCACTTCCGACACGTCGCGCCCGGACAACAGCTGCGCCAGGAACAATCCCGCCAGCCCGAGAAAGACCAGCAGCGGCAGCAGCACGATCAGGCGGCGGCGCGCCGGAGTTTCCGTTTCCGTGCTCATGATTTTGCTGCCTTGTCGGAGCGCCGGCGCACGCCGGACGCCTCCAGCTCGGCGAGCTCTCGCTTGCGGCCGCGCTGGTCGAGCAGGATCCAGCCAACCAGCCCGGCCAGCACCACGGCCGTAATGGCATAGGCGGCGGTGACATAAAGGGCGTGCACGCTCATTTTCCCGATCCAAGGCTTCTCACGGCGAAATTCATAGCCTCACCGGCTGTTTGCCGCAATGAACGGGTCTGCGGCAGATTTGCGGTTATCGCAAGCCGAAGGTCACTGCGAAAGCAAAACACCTGATATGTTTTTGATACGCATGTATTGGCACGTGAGGGACAGCCTGACAGCTCCTTCGCAGGTAAGCAGGATTCTACCGGCGTCATCCCACATCCTGATTGCACTGGAGCCATGGCTCTGGAACTTGCGAAGGCTAATGGATTCGACCGCGATGAACTCAAGCCCGAAAGACACGGCATTGAACGCCGCCCATTTGGCGGGAGGCCGGTAGGGGAGGACGGTCGAGATGAAGGAAAGGTGCATGCTAGGCCCGTTGCGGTCCATCTTGGCCCCGGTAACCTCGACGGAGGACAGATCGGGGTAGTTGCCGTAGATGGTCTGGAGAAAGATCGGGTTCTCTATGCGCAGCGGCCACATCAATCCGTTCCGTGCCGCAGCGCCAGCGCCGCTGCCACCGGCCCGAGCACGGCAAGAAACAGGGTCAGCGCGGTAAGAATGAGGAAGGGCTGCAGGAAGGGATCGGGGTCCGCCACCGCGCCATAGCTTGCCGATACGCCGAAGATCAGTACGGGAATGGTCAGCGGCAGCACCAGCACCGAGATCAGCAGTCCGCCGCGCGGCAACGCTACCGCCACCGCGGCACCGGCAGCACCGATGAAGGTGATCGCCGGCGTGCCGACCAGAAGCGTCAGCGCCGTGGCGCCGATGCCGGCCGGCTCCATGTTCATGAACAGGCCGAGCAGGGGAGCCGCGACGACCAGCGGCAGCACGCTTCCCGCCCAATGCGCCAGGCATTTCGTCAGCACGGTCAGGGCCAGCATGTGCCGGTCGTTGCCAAGCACCAGAAGATCGAGCGAGCCGTCCTCGCGGTCAGCCTGGAACAGCCGGTCGAGGCCGAGCAGGCAGGCCAGCAAGGCGGCGATCCACAGGATCGCCGGGCCGATGCGGGCCAGCAGCTTCAGGTCGGGACCGACGCCGAAGGGGATGGTCGCGATAACGGCGAGAAAGAAAATCACGCCGGTAAGCGCCCCGCCGCCGGCGCGGATACTTAAGCGGATGTCGCGCAGGAAGAGGGCTAGCATGATGTGAGATGCTTTCGCCCAGGCACCCCCCTCTGTCCTGCCGGACATCTCCCCCGCAAGGGGGGAGATTGGATGTCGCCTCGGCTTTCGTCAGTCTTCAACGTGAAAGAGAGGGCGAGTCGTTGAAACCGCCAATCTCCCCCCTTGCGGGGGAGATGTCCGGCAGGACAGAGGGGGGTGCGACAGAGCGCCGGCATCACCCAACCATCCCCATCACAAGCTCCCTCGCCCCCTCCAGCCCCAGCGGCAAATGCGTGGCCGCAACCACGATCCCCCCACCATCGAGATGCTTCCGCATTAGCCCGCCGAATCTCTCCTCCGAAGCCTTGTCCAGTCCCGCCGTCGGCTCATCGAGCAGCCACAATGGCCGATGACTGACCAGCAGTTTTGCGATCGCGGCGCGGCGGCGCTGGCCGGTCGAGAGATAGCCGAACGGCAGATGGCCGATGCCGCCCAACCCGACGGTCTCCAGCGCCTCTTCAACACCCCTGGAACCGGCGCCCGAAAAATCGCGCCAGAAGCACAGATTCTCCTTAACGGTGAGTGCGCTCTTCATTGCGTCGAGGTGGCCGAGATAGTGACAGGCCGAGGCGGCCGACGGAAAGTCTTCGCCACCACCTTCGAACCGCACACGGCCTGCCGCCACCGGCAACAGTCCGGCGATGATCCTGAGCAGCGTCGATTTGCCGGCGCCGTTCGCCCCGGTGACGACCAGCGCCTGGCCATCCCCCAGCGCGAATTCGATGCCGGAAAATACCGTCTCGCCGCCGCGTTCGCCGCCCAGATTTTCGGCGATCAGCCGCATCCGTTCCCCTTCGCCGAAAGTTCAAGCGCGGCTTCGGTGCGCCGCAGCAAAAATGGCAATTCCGTGTCTAGAACTATTCCAGAAAATTCTCTATATCCGCATCATCCGTGCCAGCGGTCGGCACGGGAACCGAATTTGCGCCGAACCAGCGCGCGTGCCGCCTTGAACGGCCCGGACGCTTGGGAACGGATAGCGGAAATGGCCGTACCCGCACCTTTGCGCGTGATTTGCATGCCCACTGGCGTCCGTTCCCTCCCCGGCAACCGACAGTTAGGGATCGCACGTGTCCAAATCACTCGACAGCTTCAATTGCCGCCGCACGCTGACCGCCGGCGGCACCGAGTACATCTACTATGACCTTGTCGAGGCCGAAAAGAACGGCCTCACCGGCATCGCTCAATTGCCCTATTCGATGAAGGTGCTGCTGGAGAACCTGCTGCGCAACGAGGACGGCCGTTCCGTCACCAAGGAGAGCATCCAGGCGGTCGCCGGCTGGCTGACCGACCGGGGCACTGCCGGCGTCGAGATCGCCTATCGCCCGGCCCGCGTGCTGATGCAGGATTTCACCGGCGTTCCGGCTGTGGTCGACCTTGCCGCCATGCGCGACGCCATGGCCTCGCTCGGCGGCGACCCGCAAAAGATCAACCCGCTGGTGCCGGTCGATCTGGTCATCGACCATTCGGTCATCGTCGACGAATTCGGCACGCCGCTGGCTTTCGCCCGCAATGTCGAGCTTGAGTATGAGCGCAATGAGGAACGCTACAAATTCCTGAAATGGGGCCAGCAGGCGTTCCGCAATTTCCGCGTCGTGCCGCCCGGCACTGGCATCTGCCATCAGGTCAACCTTGAGTACCTCGGCCAGGTCGTGTGGACCAACAGCGAAGATGGCGAGACCACCGCCTATCCCGACACCTGCGTCGGCACCGATTCGCACACCACCATGATCAACGGCCTTGGTGTTCTCGGCTGGGGCGTCGGTGGCATCGAGGCCGAGGCCGCGATGCTCGGCCAGCCCGTCTCCATGCTGTTGCCCGAAGTGATCGGCTTTCGCCTCACCGGCAGGCTGAGGGAGGGCGTCACCGCCACCGACCTGGTGCTCACCGTCACGCAGATGCTGCGCAAGAAGGGCGTCGTCGGCAAGTTCGTCGAATTCTTCGGTCCGGGCCTGTCCAACATGACGCTGGCCGATCGTGCCACCATCGGCAACATGGCGCCGGAATATGGCGCCACCTGCGGCTTCTTCCCGGTCGACAGCGAAACCATCCGCTACCTCACCATGTCCGGCCGTGACGAAAGCCGCATCGCCCTGGTCGAGGCTTATTCGAAGGCGCAAGGCCTATGGCGCGACGTCGGCTCGGCCGATCCGGTCTTCACCGATCTGCTCGAGCTCGATCTCGGCAGTGTCGTCCCGTCGATGGCCGGCCCGAAGCGGCCGGAAGGCCGCGTGGCACTTGAAGACATTCCGGCCGGCTTCGACAAGGCCATGGAGACCGAATACAAGAAGGCCGCCGAAATCGACAAGCGCTATGCCGTCGAGGGCACGGACTACGATCTTGGCCATGGCGATGTCGTCATCGCCGCCATTACCTCCTGCACCAACACCTCGAACCCGAGCGTGCTGATCGGCGCCGGGCTGTTGGCGCGCAACGCCAACCGGCTCGGCCTCAAGCAGAAGCCGTGGGTCAAGACCTCACTGGCGCCGGGCAGCCAGGTCGTCGCCGAATATCTGGAGAAATCCGGTCTGCAGAAGGAGCTCGACCAGATCGGCTTCAACCTGGTCGGCTTCGGCTGCACCACCTGTATCGGCAATTCCGGCCCGCTGCCGGCGCCGATCTCCAAGACCATCAACGATAAGGGCTTGATTGCTGCGGCAGTCTTGTCCGGCAACCGCAATTTCGAAGGCCGCGTCTCGCCCGACGTGCAGGCGAACTATCTCGCCTCGCCGCCGCTGGTCGTCGCCCACGCGCTGGCCGGGACCGTGACCAAGGATCTGACCACCGAGCCGCTCGGCGAGGATCGCAACGGCAATCCGGTCTATCTCAAGGACATCTGGCCGAGTTCAGTCGAGATCCAGGAATTCATCGAGAAGAATGTCACGCGCGAATTGTTCGCCCGCAAATATGCCGACGTCTTCAAGGGCGACGAGTACTGGCAGAACGTCAAGGCGCCGGAAGGCCAGACCTATGCCTGGGACGACAATTCGACCTATGTGCAGAACCCACCCTATTTCGCCGGCATGACATCAGGCTTCGGCAAGATCGGCGATATCAAGGGCGCGCGTGTGCTCGGTCTGTTCGGCGATAAGATCACCACCGACCACATTTCGCCGGCCGGTTCGATCAAGGCGGCCTCCCCGGCCGGCAAGTACCTCACCGACCACGGCGTCGGCGTCGCCGATTTCAACCAGTATGGCACGCGCCGCGGCAACCACGAGGTGATGATGCGCGGCACCTTCGCCAACATCCGCATCCGCAACCACATGCTGGGCGAGAACGGCCGCGAGGGCGGCTACACCATCCATTACCCGTCGAAGGAAGAGGAATCGATCTACGACGCCGCCATGCACTACAAGAAGGAGGGCGTGCCGCTGGTCATCTTCGCCGGCGTCGAATATGGCAACGGCTCGTCGCGCGACTGGGCGGCCAAGGGTACGAATCTGCTCGGTGTCCGCGCGGTCATCGCCCAGTCCTTCGAGCGCATCCACCGCTCCAACCTGGTCGGCATGGGCGTAATCCCCTTCGTCTTCGAGGAAGGCACCTCGTGGGCCTCGCTCAACCTCAAGGGCGACGAACTGGTCGAGATCGACGGACTGAGCAACATCAAGCCGCGGCAGAAGATGATCGCCAGGATCACCTATGGCGACGACAGCGTCAAAGAGGTTCCGATCATCTGCCGCATCGATACGCTGGACGAGCTCGACTACTTCAAGAATGGCGGCATCCTGCAATACGTGCTGCGCGACCTTGCGGCTTAAGGGAGTAGGGCAATAAGGGAGTAGGGCAGTAGGGGAAGCAAGGACAAGCACCTACTGCCCTACTGCCCTACTGCCCTACTTTGGCTTTCCAAACCGCGCTGTCGCCGCCAGCAGCACGCCGAGCATCAGCCCGTTGAGGATGTGCCACAGGAAATGCGTGCCGAGCGGAAAGCCGCCGCAGACCAGCGGATCGATCATCCGGCAGACGACCGACACGACGAAGATCGCCGAACCCGCCAGATTGTACCAGCCGGCACGATTGCCGCTGGCCGCCACCCAGGCGCCGAAGAAGGCAAGCGCCAGGAAGGGCGGCAGGTAGCCGGTCGTGCCGTTCGACGCTTGGCGCAGCCAGTCCGGCACGGCAAAGGTCACCAGCCCGGCAACGGCGTAAAAGGCGACGAAGATGACGATCGCCTTGCCCCATTTCATGCCGAGAAAACGTCGCAGGTTGAACAGCGTGTAGGCCAGCGTGAACCCTGCAATCGGCAGCACGTCGGCCAGGATCATTCCCCTTGTGGCAAAGGTGTGGAACAGCGACGAGCCGACGCCGATCGCCACCACCCACCAGGCCAGCACTTCGGCGAAGGCGCCGGTGCCGCGCTTGCGCACCTGCCAGACACCCCATAGCCCGGCGGCAAAAAAAGCCAGATTGCTCAGCGCATTGAGCGGTTCAGCCCAGAATTCCGGCCCCGTCCGTTCGCAATAGAGGTCGACCGGCGCCAGGAGAGATTGCCACATGCTGATTGCCGCCCGAATCGCTTCCATCGTGAAGTGCGCGTCCACCTATTGCGCCCTTGCCAGCGGTTGCAACGGCAAAATTTCACCGCAACGTGACTTCCCGTTGACTGCCGCTTCTGCCACATATTTCGACAATCAGAACAAAGCCGGCATCACCGGCGGGATCGGAACGGCCATGTCATCTCGAAGACCATTGCGGCTTGCGGCCGTTGCGCTGGCTCTCTCGGCGTTTGCCGGAAGCGCCTTCGCCGAGCAGGCCGACAAGCCATTAGGCGTCGTCGAGCTCTTCACCAGCCAGGGATGTAATTCCTGTCCGCCGGCCGACGAATTCTTTGCCGAGCTCGCCGCCAAGGAGAACATCGTCGCGCTCGCCTATCATGTCGACTATTGGGATTACCTCGGCTGGCAGGATACGCTGAGCCGCAAGGAAAATACCGAGCGGCAATATGAGTATATGCGCGCCTTCGGCAGCCGTTCCGTCTACACCCCGCAAGCCGTCATCAACGGCCGCAGCCATGTCAATGGCGCCAGCCGCAAGGAAGTCGACGGCGCGCTGGCCCGCATGGAGAGGGTCGGCGAAGGCATGCGCGTCGGCATCAAGGTCAGCCGGACCAGCGATCGCGTCATGATCGATGCCGGCGACGCCGTGACCGGCCCCGCCGACGCGCATGTCGTCATCGTCTATTTCAACCCGCCGCAGACGATCAAGATCGGCAAGGGTGAAAACACCGGCCGCAGCATGACCTACTGGAACGCCGTCTCCAGCATCCAGACCGCCGGCATGTGGCACGGCAAGGCGCAGCGCTACGAACTGCCGATGAGCGAGATCGCCAAGAAGGGCGGCTGCGCCGTGCTGCTGCAGTCGGTCGGCAAGGACGGCGTGCCCGGTCCGATCCTGGGTGCAGCCTTTATCCGCAAGCCTTAGATGGAGCGCTCTCCCTTCTCCCTTGTGGGAGAAGGTGTCGCCGAAGGCGACGGATGAGGGTGTTCCAGGGAACGCCAACGCCTCACTCCGTCCAACACCCCTCATCTGTCTCGGCGCTGCGCGCCGATCCACCTTCTTCCACAACAAGGGGAGAAGGGATAGCCGCGCTCAAGCCTCCGACGACAGCCTATCCGGATGGATCGCGCCGCCACGGCTCCAGCCAATAAAAAACCGGCGTCAGCTTGCTTCTGACGCCGGTCATTTAGGTTTTGGGATCGTCGCACCCGATCTTTCCAAGGAAAGACCGAGGTTGGTTCGATCCGACGCAGACCCGTGGGCGGGGGGCTTGGGGTTTACGAGCCGGTGCCGGACCGAACCGTCTCAGGCAACGCCGGTAAATTCGTCGGACATTGGGGCATGAGCACGGATAAAAAAAGGCAGGATTGTGGCGAAGCATCACCAATTCCAACAGGCGTTTCGCAAACGTGACTGGACGTTGGAGAAACCGCGCGGTGCTGCCGTTGCCCGGCCGGGCCTTGCAATTCGGCAACGAAAGCGCCAACTTTGGTCGGCGTACGATTCATTGCGAGGATCCAGGCATGACTGATCGCAGCAGCGGGACGGAGGATGGGGACGCATCCGCAATATTGATCCCGCTGCACGAGGCAAGACACGAACGCCTCGACCAGCCGGTGCGGTTCGACCGCCGCGAACTGGACCAGATCCTCAGGCTCTACGGCCGTATGGTCGCCGCCAATGAATGGCGCGACTATGCTATTGACCATCTCACCGACCGCGCCGTTTTTTCCGTCTTCCGTCGCACCAGCGAAGTGCCGCTTTTCCAGATCGTCAAGGATCCGAAGCTGGCGCGCCGGCAAGGCGCATTCGCCGTCATCGCCGCCGGCGGACGCATCCTCAAGCGTGGCCAGGAACTCGGCCGGGTGCTTGGCGTGTTCGACCGAACGCTGAAGCTGGTCGAGGCGTAACCCCTTATTTTTGTTTGCGGAACTTCCGCTCGGGCAGCGATTGCGGATCGGGCGGGACCGACGCTCCACCGTTGATCGGCAGTTGCATGAACACCGTGTCCAGCCAGCGTCCGTGCTTGTAGCCGGAGCCTTCCAGGCGGCCGGAATGGTGAAAGCCGAGCTTCTCGTGCAACCGCACCGAGGCGCTGTCGGGCCGGCCATCGCCAATCACCGCGATGATCTGGCGAAAGCCCGCCGCCTTGGCTGCCTCGATCAGCCTTTGCATCAGGAGCAGCCCGACGCCCTGCCCCTTGGCGTCGGGCGCGACATAGACGGAATCCTCAACCACGAAGCGGTATGCCGGGCGCGGCCGGAAAGCGCCGGCATAGGCATAGCCGAGCACAATGCCGCCTTTTTCCGCCACGAGATAGGGAAAGCCACCCGCTACCAAACTGTCGAAGCGCGCTCCCATCTCGATACGACTTGGCGGGTCGAGTTCATAGCTCGCCGTGCCGTTTGTCACCGCGTCGGCATAGATTTCCGTGATCCGGTCGAGATCGGCCGACGTCGCGGCCCGCAAGGTGATGCTGCTCATAATTTATGCACGTCGTTCATCTGCCCTATATCACAGCAAAAGCCGGCACAAAAGAAAAGGGCGGCCATTGGGCCGCCCTTTCCAAACTCGCTGGAGTCAGACCATGATCCCGAAAAGTGGAAACCGGTTTTCGGAACAGATCATGGTCAACAAAGAACGCCGTACTAGCGACGGTCGCCCATGAACTGCAGCAGGAACATGAACAGGTTGATGAAGTCGAGATAGAGCCTCAGCGCGCCCATGATCGCCTTGCGGCCGGCGACATCAGTCTCGTCACCCTCGAAATACATCTCCTTGATGTTCTGCGTGTCATAGGCGGTGAGGCCTGCGAAGATCAGCACGCCGATCGCCGAAACGGCGAAGGAAAGCGCCGACGACTGCAGGAAGATGTTGATCACCATCGCGATGATCAGGCCGACCAGGCCCATGACCAGGAACGAGCCGAACGCGGAAAGGTCGCGCTTGGTCGTGTAGCCGTAGAGCGACAGCCCGCCAAACGCGGCGGCGGTGGCGAAGAAGGTCTGCGAGATACTGGCGGTGGTGTAGACCAGGAAGATCGACGACAGCGACAGGCCGACAAGGCCGGCGTAAACCCAGAACGTCGTCTGCGCCGCCGAAACGCTCATCGATTGGACCCGGAACGACAGGAACATCACCGCTGCCAGCGGGGCAAAGATCACCAGCCATTTCAGCGGCGAGCCGAAGATCGCGTAGCCGAACGAGGTCAGCATCTCGCCGCTTGGCAACGTGGCAACCGCCGAGGCGGGATCGCTGGTGGTGGCCAGCATGATTGTGCCGACCGCGGCAAGGCCGGTGATGAGGAGGCCAAGCCCCATCAGGTTGTAGACTTTGATCATGTAGGCGCGCAGGCCCTGGTCGATGGCAGCATCGACGCCGGCGCCGGGCACGGCGCGCGTCTGATAATTGCGAACGGGATCAGCCATGGAAATCCTCATATTGCTTCTGCCCCGTCCGGTGTCAGGTCCTTTTGAACCCAGGCGCCGCTGGCGGGGCTCCAGCATGCCTGCGCCGAAATATGATGGTTCTTGGCGTAAAGGACAAGACCGTAACCGGACGTAATGCTCCGTGAAGTGCCGGAGATCCGGTTTTATTGGCCTTGCCGGTCGAAACATTAACGAGATTTAATCAAAACCGGCTCTGGCTCAAAGATTCCGCAGCACCGGCGCCGCCTTGTGGCCCAGCACCCGCCACGTGCCGGCCAGGCCGATACCCACCGTGACCACCAGTGAAAAGCCGATGGTCGCCACGGCTACCTCGGGCATGAAGTGCGATGGCAGCGTCATGATGCGCGCGACGACGTACCACGCCGCCACACCGCCCGCCGCCAGCGCGAAGATCGCGGTCGCAAGGCCGATCAGCATGTATTCCAGCGAAAAGGCCGCGATCAGCGTTTTCCTGGTCGCACCCAGGGTCTTCAGCACCACCGCGTCGTGGATGCGGGCCCGGTTGCCGGCGGCGAGCGCCCCGGCCAGCACCAGCACCGAGGCGATCAACGCCACGCCCGCCGCGGCCCTGATCGCGGTGCCGAGCTGCACCACCAGCCGGTTGACGATGTCGAGCGCGTCCTTGACCCTGACCGTCGTCACCGCGGGAAAAGCCCGGGTGACGGCATTGAGAAGATGCGCGTCGTCGGCCGCCGACGCATTCGTCTCGGTCAGCGTCGCCAACCAGCCATGCGGCGCCCCGGCGAATGTGTTGGGCGAGAACACCATGACGAAATTGATGCCCATGGTTTCCCATTCGACCTGGCGGAAATTGGCGATCTTGGCCGTGATATTGCGGCCGAGCACGTTGACGGTGATGGTGTCGCCGAGCTTCAGCCCGATCTCCTTGCCCTCCTCGGCGGAAAACGAGACCAGCGGTTCGCCGGAATAATTCCCCGGCCACCAGCTGCCCTCGGTCAGCGTTGCATTCTCCGGCAATTGTGCGTCATAGGTCAGCCCACGGTCGCCGCGCAGCACCCAGGCGCCTTCGGCCGGAACCTTGACCTTGTCGACATCGACGCCGTTGAGCGCCATCACCCGGCCGCGCAGCATCGGCACCTTGATCAGCGTGCCCTGCGGCGCCTCTTTGCCGACCAGCGCGGAGAAGGCATCGACGTCGCCGCTCTGGATATCGACGAAGAAGAAGTTCGGCGCCCGTTCCGGCAGGCTGCCGGAAATCTGCCGCCTGAGATTGCCATCGATCAGCGCCAGCGTCACCAGGAGCGTCAGCCCGAGACCCAGCGACAGCACCACGGACGGCGTCAAGGCGCCAGGCCGATGGATGTTGCCGATGGCGAGCCTGAGCGCCGTCGAGCGCACACGCGGACTTCTCTTCGCCGCCCACTGCACCAGCGTACCGACGACACGCAGCACCAGGAACGAAAAGACCGTGGCGCCGACGAAGATCGAGGCAATACGGCGGTCGCCGGAAAACAGGATCGCCAGCACCGCGAGCAGCAGCGCGATGGCCATTGCCGCGGCGACATAGAGCGGGCGGGGAAAACCGCGGCCCTCAAAACCCATTTCGCGAAACAGCGCCGTCGCTGGCACGTCGCGAGCACGGCCGAGCGGCAGCAGGGCGAAGGCCAGCGTCACCAGCAGCCCGAACAGCGCTGCCATGCCGAGGGCGCCGGGATAGAACCCACCTTCCGCCGGCACCGGAATAACCGACTGGAGTGCCGCGCTGGCCGCGAACGGCATCAGCGCGCCAAGCACAAGGCCCAGCGTGATACCGAGGGCGGCAATCATCAGGATCTGCACCAGGTAGACGGCAAAGACGAACCCGCCCGAAGCCCCCAGGCTCTTGAAGGTGGCGATGACGCCGCGCTTGCCGTCGAGATAGGCACGCACCGCATTGGCCACGCCGACGCCGCCGACCACCAGCGCCGTCAGCCCGACCAACGTCAGGAATTGCGAGAACCGCTCGATGTTCGAGGACAGCGCCGGCGCTGCGTTGCTGCGCGTGCGGATCGACCAGCCGGCCTGCGGGAACTCTTTCGCGGCCTGCTCCTGGATCGCCTTGATCTGTACTTCAGTGGTGCCGCCGGGCAGGCGGACCTTATAGGCGTTCTCGACCAGGCTGCCCGGCTGGATCAGGCCTGAAGCGGCAAGCCCGTCGGTCGACACCATCAGCCGCGGCGCAAAACCGAAGCCATCCGACACCGCATCTGGCTCGTTGACCAGCTTGGCGCGCAGCTCGAATGTCGCGCTGCCGAGCTTCAACCGGTCACCGATGCCAAGGTTCAGCCGCTCGAACAGAAGGTCCGGGGCGGCGGCGCCGAAGACACCGGATTTTTCGCCGAACAAATCCTCTCGCGACAGCACCGGCTGGGTCTCCAGCGCGCCATAGAGCGGATAGGCGCCGTCGACCGCCTTGGCCTCGACCAGCGCCTGGTCGGAGCCGTCCTCGAGCCTCGCCATCGAGCGCATGTTGGCGCTGTGCGAAACCGTGCCAAGCCGGCCGAGGAAGCTGCGTTCGGCTCTGGTCGGATCGCGCTGGTTGATCTGGAAGCGGAGATCGCCGCCGAGCAGCGTCTGACCCTGGTCGGCAACACCGGCGGAAATCGCCTGCGCCACCGAATTGACGCCGCCGATTGCCGCGACGCCGAGCGCAATGCAGGCAAGGAAGATCAGGAAACCGGACAGCCCGCCGCGCATTTCGCGCAGCGAGAACTTGAAGGCCAGCCTCAGCGTTTGCGACAGCGGCATCAGGCGGTCACCTTGCCGGCCCTGGAGGCCGGCTTGGATGCGTCCTCGATCAGCCCCGACCGCATCGACACCTGGCGCGAGCAGCGCGCCGCGAGCACCGGGTCATGCGTGACCAGCACCAGCGTCATGCCGCGTTCGGCCGCCTTGGCGAACAGCAGGTCGGCGACGTGCCGTCCCGTCGCCTGGTCGAGATTGCCGGTCGGCTCGTCGGCGATCAGGATGCGTGGCGACGGCGCCAGCGCCCGGGCGATCGCCACGCGCTGCTGCTCGCCGCCAGACAATTCGCCGGGATAATGGGTGATGCGATCGCTAAGGCCGACCGCCGCCAGTTCGCGCGCCGCCACGCCGAACGGATCGGCATGGCCGGCAAGCTCAAGCGGGACGGCGACGTTTTCCAGCGCCGTCATATTGGGGATGAGGTGGAACGACTGGAACACGATGCCGATGTTTCGCCCTCGAAACGATGCGATCTGGTCTTCGCTTTTGCCGTTGAGCAGCTCGCCGGCAATTCGTACCGCACCCGAATCGACCCTTTCAAGCCCGGCCAAAACCATCAGCAATGTCGACTTTCCCGAACCCGAAGGTCCAACGATGCCTGTCGCTTCGCCGCTCGCCACATCAAGGCTGACGCCCTTCAGCACATGCACCGAGGATGCGCCTTCGCCGAGCGTCAGCGATACGTCTTTCAGCGAAATGACGGCTTCTTCCAAAATCAAATCGTCCTATATGGGGGAAAGAGGGCTAGAGCATCCGATGCTCGACAAAGACGAAAACCTGCCTTCGCCAACAGATGTTCCTGGTCATATGGGGCCTGCCGCATGGCTTTCAAACACACTTTTGCCGCAGCCTTCGCCCTTTTCCTCGCGATCTGCAGCGCCATTTCGTCGGCGCGCGCCGAGCCCTTCACCATCGTTGGCTTCGGCGACAGCTTGATGGCGGGTTATGGCCTTGGGCCGGGTCAGGGGTTCACCGAAAAGCTGCAGGCCGCGCTTCGCGCCAAGGGCTACGATGTCACGGTCGCCAATGCCGGCGTTTCCGGCGATACGACGAGCGGCGGCCTGTCGCGGCTCGACTGGTCGGTGCCGGACGGCACGCAGCTGGTCATCCTGGAGCTCGGCGCCAACGACATGCTGCGCGGCGTTTCGCCCGCCATAGCGGAAAAGAACCTGGACGCCATGCTGGCAAAGCTGAAGCAGCGCAAGATCGCCGTGTTGCTGGCCGGGATGCGCGCGGCGCCGAATCTCGGCGCCGATTACCAGAGGGCCTTCGACGCGACCTTTCCGAGACTGGCTGAAAAATACGGCGTGCCGCTCTATCCTTTCTTTCTCGAGGGCATCGCCGGCCAATCCGTCCTGCAGCTCGAAGACGGTCTTCATCCAAACGCCCGAGGCGTCGACCGCATCGTCGAGGGTATCCTGCCCAGCGTGGAGAAGACCATTGAAGCGATCCGGGGCAATTCCTGAAGGCGAGGGTTCGCCGCCGCAACACCTTCCGCGGGGGAAGCTTTTAGGCAGGCCTGCGACCAACAAACCCCTTGCCCCGTTTGAATATCGATGATTCGCTAGGGGCAAGAGTTCGATTCGAGGACAGGAGGCTTGCCATGCCGCGTCTTTTTACCGCCCTCGAAATACCGCGTGATGCCGCTCTTTCGCTGTCCCTGCTCAGGGGCGGCCTGCCCGGAGCCCGCTGGATCGACGTCGAAAACTATCATCTGACGCTGCGCTTCATTGGCGATGTCGAGGGCCATGTCGCCGACGAAATCGCCAACGCGCTCGACCGCGTTCACCGCCCGTCCTTCCCGCTGACGCTGTCCGGCGTCGGCGCCTTCGGCCAGAAGAAGCCGCATGCGGTGTGGGCCGGGGTCGCCGCTTCGCCCGATCTTTCCGCTCTGCAAAGCGAAATCGAGCGCATCTGCCAGCGGCTCGGCATCCCGGCCGACCCGCGCAAGTTCATGCCGCATGTGACGCTGGCCCGCCTGCGCAATGCGAGCCCGCTCGACGTCGCCCAGTATCTGTCGGCGCGCGGCAATTTTTCGACGCTGCCGTTCCGGGTCGGCCGCTTCGTGCTGATGTCGTCGCGCGACTCGGTCGGCGGCGGGCCTTACGTCGTCGAGGAGGCTTGGCCGCTTTCAGGTGCCGACAACCGCGTCGCCAGCCGTTTGGCCGGCGCCGCCGACGCTTCGCGGATCATGCGGTAGACGGACATGGCCAGGGAGAAACTAGCAAAAGAGGCGATCAGCGCCGAACTTGCCGGCCTCGACGGCTGGTCGCTGGCCAAGGATGGTGGTTCGATCAGCCGCAGCTTCACTTTCAAGAATTTCTCGGAAGCCTTTGCCTTCATGACCCGCGTGGCGTTGGCGGCGGAGAAGATGGACCACCACCCCGACTGGTCGAACGTCTACAAGACGGTAAACGTGACCCTCAACACACACGACGCCGGCGGCCTGACCGCGCTAGATTTCGATCTGGCCAGGAAGATGAACCGCTATTTCGGCACCTGACGTTATCTGCACCTTGCAGCGAGGTTCGGCTTTCACCACATTTTGCCTCGCGGTCACGCGTGAAGTCACACGACGGCGGCAAGGAGAGGTTGATGGCGCAAAAATCCGGTTTTGATTTCTTCGGCCTCGGCAGCAAGCTGGGCAATGAGAGCGAAGTGCGCGAAAAGTTCTGGCGTACGGCGAAGAAGGCTGCCCGGCAGATCCCGTTCATGGAGGAGGTGGTCGCCGCCTATTACTGCGCCATGGACAAGAAGACGCCGCTGCGCGCCAAGGGCACATTGCTGGCTGCGCTCGGCTATTTCGTGCTGCCGACGGACGTCATCCCCGATTTCATCTTTGGGCTTGGCTTCACCGACGACATCGCTGTGCTGACCGCGGCGATCACAACCGTCAGCGCCCACATCACGCCGGCGCACCGGCTCGCCGCCAGGCAGGCCATCGCCGACAAGAGCTGAGCCGGTACGGCGCAAAAAATCGCGCGGGAACCGACTTTCCGGCCGTCAAAGCCACCGCCGCACCCGCGTCTTGTAGGCGCGATAGGCGTCTCCGAACTTACGCTCGAGATAACGCTCTTCCGGCGCGATGACGCCCGTATTGATCACCCACAGCAAGGGAATGACGAGCGCGATACCCCAAAGACTTCCGGCCGCGACACCGAGGCCCAGATAGATAAGGGTCGCTCCCAGATAGAACGGATTTCTGGTCCACCGATAGATACCGTCGACGACCAGCGCCGTCGTTGGCAAGGTCGGTGGTATGTTGGTTCCAGCGGCCTGAAAGCGGCCCGCCGCCATAAAGATGAGCACCAAGCCGCACACCGCGAGCACGGCGCCGGCCAGATAGCGGGCGAGGGCCTGCCCGGCCATGACCGGGAGCGGCGCGAGCACCTCGAGCACGGTTGCCGCCGCCAGGAAGCCGAGGAAGATCAAAGGCGGCAGCGCAATGACCCCCGCCACGTCGGGCGCGCCCGGTCCGCCCGCCACCTCTCCGCCATCCGACCGGGGCACCGCGCCGCTGGCCACCGCGCGGACGGCGACACGAATGCCGAACACGATCGCCAGGACGACTGTGCCGCCCGCCAGGATCAGAACTGTCTCGGAAATGGCCATGGCCAAATCTCCCGTAAGCCGCCAAGGAGGGCACCCTGGCCGAGTGCCGTGGAGCCGAACGCAGACATATACCGCCTGGCGGGAAATTCGTCACGTAGCTCTCAGAAAAGCGAGAATCGCTGCAAGACCTAGCTGCTTGAAAAGTCAAACTCTTGCCGTTTTCGTGGCCTCCAAGTCGCGGCAGGGACATTGCGCCAGCCGCTTTTTCAAGCGGCAGCGCGAAGACGGCGGCGGTTTCCTGGCGTGAACATCCTTTTCTCAGGGGAAATTCACCGTTTGGTAACCCAGATTAAATCAAAATGAAGCGACGGGCAGGACGCCGAGCCGGCCTGCCGCCGCACCAGTGGAATACGGGAAAAGCGATGCGCGGATTGATTGCTATAGTTTCCAGCCTGGCCCTGGTGGCCTTGACGGCGCCCGCGCTGGCGCAGTCGGCAACCAAGATCGGCCAGCACAATGCCTGGGGCACCTACAGCTACCAGGCGTCGGGCGGCGGCAAGGTCTGCTATGTCCTGACCGTGCCAACCGACAAGCAGCCGCCGACGCTCGATCATGGCGACATGTTCTTCTTCGTCAGCCAGCGGCCGGGGCAGCAAGTGTCCTACGAGCCGCAATTCATCGCCGGCTATACCTTCCAGGAAGGTTCCAAGGCCACCGTCACCATCGACAAGAAGTCTTTTTCGATGTTCACGCGCGGCAAGTCGGCCTGGGTCGAGAACGCCGCCGAGGAGCCGGTGCTGATCGCCGCGATGAAGACCGGCACCGACATGAAGGTGTCAGCCAAGTCCGGCCGCGGCAATACCACCACCTACGTCTTCTCGCTGAAGGGCATCTCGGCGGCGCTGGCCTCGATCGCCAAGTGCAAGTAAAGTCCTCGTCCGGGACGTTCACGACCTAACACAGCGACGTAAAGAACCAGTGTTCGTGCGGTCTTGCCTTCTCTCCTGTGGGAGAAGGTGGATTGGCGCGCAGCGCCAAGACGGTTGGGGGGTGCTGGACGGAGTGCAGGGGATGCCAAGCTGGAACACCCCTCATCCGACCGAGCTTCGCTCGGCCACCTTCTCCCACAAGGGGAGAAGGAAGAACCCCCTGCATGACTCCGCCATCAACCTGTGCTATGCGCCGCGCTTCATTTCGGGCACGATGCTGTAATCGGCCGCAAATCGCTTATATTGGCGCAACAATGACCCTTTCATTCGATCTTACCGCCGAAGGCGCGCGTGACGCGTTGCGCACCCGCACGCCTGAAAAGCCGTCGCTGATCGGCTTGACGCGCGCCGAACTCGGGGCCGCCCTCGTCGCCGCCGGCATCGTGCCGGAGCGCCAGGCGAAGATGCGCGCCCAGCAGCTCTGGCACTGGATCTATGTGCGCGGCGTTTCCGATTTTGCCGGCATGTTCAACATCTCCAAGGATTTGCGCGCCGCACTGGACAGGCATTTCACCGTTGCCAGGCCCGAGATCGTCGAGGAGCAGATTTCCTCCGACGGCACGCGCAAATGGCTGTTCCGCTTTCCGCCGCGCGGCGCCGGCCGGCCGGTCGAGATCGAGACCGTCTACATTCCCGAAGAAGGCCGCGGCACGCTCTGCATCTCCTCGCAGGTCGGCTGCACCCTGACCTGCTCCTTCTGCCACACCGGCACGCAAAAGCTGGTGCGCAACCTGACGGCGGAAGAAATCCTCGCCCAGCTTTTGACAGCTCGCGACCGGCTCGGCGATTTCCCCGACCGCGACACGCCCGACGGCGCCATCGTGCCGGCCGAGGGCCGGAAAGTGTCCAACGTCGTCATGATGGGCATGGGTGAGCCGCTCTACAATTTCGAGGCGGTGAAGAAGGCGCTGCTGATTGCATCCGACGGCGACGGGCTTTCCCTGTCGAAGAGGCGCATCACGCTGTCGACCTCGGGCGTCGTGCCCGAAATCTTCCGCACCGGCGAAGAGATCGGCGTCATGCTGGCAATCTCGCTGCACGCTACCAATGACGATCTGCGTGACCTTTTGGTACCGATCAACAAGAAGTATCCGCTCAACGAGCTGATCGCTGCCTGCCGTGCCTATCCCGGCCTGTCCAACGCCAAGCGCATCACCTTCGAATATGTGATGCTAAAGGACGTCAATGATTCCATCGAGGACGCCAAGGCGCTGATCAAGCTGCTCAAGGGCATCCCGGCCAAGATCAATCTGATCCCGTTCAATCCGTGGCCGGGCACCAACTACCAGTGCTCGCACTGGGAGACGATCGAGAAATTCGCCGACTACATCAACAATGCCGGCTATGCCTCGCCGATCCGCACGCCGCGCGGCCGCGACATCCTCGCCGCCTGCGGCCAGCTCAAATCGGACTCCGAGCGCATGCGCAAAGTCGACCGGCTGGCGCTGGAAGCGATGATGATCGCAGGGCACGGCGAGGCGTGAATCGCGTCGTCGCCTATCTGATCCGCTTCGCCGTCATCCTGATCGGTTATGGCGTCGCCTCGCTGGCGGCCAGCGCATTTCTCAATATCATGTTTCTGGCGTCCCTGGGCTACACGCCGGAGCAGGCACCGCCGGCGGCGACGGCTTCCCTCTATTTTTCCGTCCCCTTCGTCGCGCTGTTCGTCGCCTATTTCGCTTTCATGCCGGCGGCGATCGCCATCCTGGTTTCCGAAATCCTCGGCCGGCGCGACTGGCTGTTCTATGCACTGGCGGGCGCGGCGGTGGCGGCGGTCTTCCTCGGCTTCGTCCACCAGACGAACGACGCCAATTTCGAGGTTACCAACACAAGCGTCATGCTGGCGGTGATCGGCTGCGGCATGGTCGGCGGTATTTTCTACTGGCTGAGCGCCGGCCGCTCGGCTGGGAGCTGGCGTCAAATCGGACGCCCTATTTCGCCTGGGCCGTCAGGATCTTGAGCGCGAAGGCCGAAAAAACTCCGGCAAACAGATAGTCGACGACGCGCGTCACGCGCGGGCTGGCTTTCATCGCCGCCGAGAATTTTTCCGCCGCCAGCACCATCGGCGCTGTCACCGGGACCGACAGCACGACGAACATCGCGCCGAGGAAGAACAGCTTTCCCGGCGCATTGGGATCATGCGCGGAGACGAATTGCGGCAGGAAGGTCATGAAGAACAGGATGATCTTCGGATTGAGCAGATTGACGCCGAGCCCCGCCGCCCAGCTGCGAACCAGCGATATCTGCGGCCCGCTCTTCTTCTCCGGTGAAAACGCCGACCCTTTTGTGATCGCCTGCCAGGCCAGGAAGACCAGATAGCCGGCGCCGAAAATCTTCAGCACGAAGAACGCCATCGGCGAGGCGACGATCAGCGCCGAGACGCCGACCACCACCAACGTGGTGTGGATCAGCGTGCCGCACAGCGCGCCGGCCATCGAGGCGAAGCCGGTGGCGCGGCCCTGGCTCAGCGTGCGCGACACGAACAGCGTCATGTCCGGCCCAGGCGTAATCGCCAGGATCACCGTCGCGATGGCGAATTGGATAAGCGTAGCGTTGTCGGGAATGAAGGACATTGGCGGCCTCGGACAAGAAGGCGCAGCCTATAGCGCAGGCGCCTCGCCGACGCCAGCATCTCGCCGCCACGGCGTCTGGTCCAGCGCTTGCGGCTCCCAGGCGCCTGTTCCTCCCTTGCGCAGCCCCGAAACGCCGTGATACCTCGCCCGCAAGAATCCTGTCGCGGAACCGCCCACCATGTCGAAAGCAAAAGCCGTCAAGAAAGTCGTGCTCGCCTATTCTGGCGGCCTTGACACCTCGATCATCCTGAAATGGCTGCAGACCGAGCTCGGCGCCGAGGTCGTGACCTTCACCGCCGATCTAGGCCAGGGTGGCGAACTGGAGCCGGCTAGGCGCAAGGCCGAGATGATGGGCATCAAGGATATTCGCATCGTCGATGTCCGCGAGGAGTTCGTATCCGATTTCGTCTTTCCGATGTTCCGCGCCAACGCTGTCTATGAAGGCACCTATCTGCTCGGCACCTCGATCGCCCGGCCACTGATCTCGAAACATCTTGTCGAGATCGCCAGGGAGACCGGCGCCGATGCGATCGCCCATGGCGCCACCGGCAAGGGCAACGATCAGGTGCGTTTCGAACTCTCGGCCTATGCGCTCAACCCCGACATCAAGGTCATCGCGCCCTGGCGCGACTGGTCGTTCAAGTCGCGCACCGATCTGATCAATTTCGCCGAGCAGCACCAGATTCCGGTGCCGAAGGACAAGAAGGGCGATGCGCCGTTCTCGGTCGACGCCAACCTGCTGCATTCCTCCTCCGAGGGCAAGGTGCTGGAAGACCCGTGGAGCGAGCCGCCGGAATTCGTCCACCAGCGCACCATCTCGCCGATGGATGCGCCGGATGAGGTCACAGAGATCGAAATCGAATTCCTCAAGGGCGATCCCGTCGCGCTCAACGGCAAGAAACTGTCGCCGGCAACGATGCTGGCGGCGCTGAACGATCTCGGCCGCGACAATGGCATCGGCCGGCTCGATCTGGTCGAGAACCGTTTCGTCGGCATGAAATCGCGCGGCGTCTACGAGACCCCCGGCGGCACCATCCTGATATCGGCCCACCGGGCGATCGAATCGATCACGCTGGACCGCGGTGCCGCCCATCTCAAGGACGAGTTCATGCCGCGTTATGCCGAGCTGATCTATAACGGCTTCTGGTTCGCGCCCGAGCGGCTGATGCTGCAGGCGATGATCGACAACAGCCAGGAAGACGTCGAAGGCATCGTGCGGCTGAAGCTCTACAAGGGCAACGTCATTGTCACCGGCCGCAAGTCGAGGAAGACGCTCTATTCCGACGCGCTGGTCACCTTCGAGGACGACCGCGGCGCCTACGACCAGAAAGATGCCGAAGGTTTCATCCGCCTCAATGCGCTGAGGCTGCGCACGCTGGCGGCGCGTGGTCGTAAAGGCTAAGTATATATTCATGAAAATCCTGCTTAGCCTGGATCCATACTCTTAGTGAGCTAATGTAGTTGTTTCTAATGACAGCTGCAGAGCTTTTCTTGCTTGACCTCATGGCCGGATTGTCCAATTGTTTTTTTGGGCAATGGGGCTGTAATAATGCGACTTGGTCTTTTGATTTTGACGGCGATGATCGGCATTCTGGCGGGCTGCCAGACCGGACAGGACATCACGAAGAAGGATCCCCAGGCGGGATGCATCGCCGCTGTCGCTACATGGACCATTACGTTCAAACATGAGATCGCAGCCTTCATGGGCGTTTCTCAGGAACGCATGCCGAGCCTCTTCTGCCGGCGCTTGGGCGATGCGGTGCGCAGCGGCCGAATTGGCTTCTCCGACATAAACAGCCTTCAGCTCGACCAATCCACCGACATCTGGAAGGTCATCAAAGGCAAGTGACAGGTCGGCGATGGTTAGTTTGCGACGCGCCACGCGACTTCCGCTGATGTTGCTGGCGGGCCTGGCAGCAGCCGGAGCGGAGGAATTCGATCCCACCTCGCTCGACCTCGCCGCGCTGATTGAATGCAGGGCCGACGTGCCGGCCTATAACGGATTCGCCTTGTGGCTGAGCGGTGAGCCCGGCGCGGCGGAAAAACTTGGCTGGAAGGAAGTCACCGCCGGCAATCCTTTCCTCAGGCAATACGAGCTGCCGGCCACGGTCGGCGTCTTCGGGCGCGAAACGGCGGCCGTCGTCCTTACCGCGACCGGGCCGATGGCGGTGTTTGACGATGTTTCCGCGCCCGATCTCGCTCGAGCGCTCGGCGTCACAGCGCAAATCTCGACACCGGACAAATTCCTTGGCGAGAAGGTGCTCGTCGAAAGCAGCGAGGAAGCCGACGGCATGACATTTTCCACGCACATTGCGCTCAATGTCTCAACCGTTAATTCACATCCCGGCAAGGTTCTCGCCGGCTGCTCCTACGCGCTCGACGTGAAATAGAAAGCCCGGCGCATGGCCGGGCTTTCTGTCGAATCATTCTATCGAATAGAGATTTCTGTCAGTCGGCATCGATGGCTGTGGCCATGCGGGCGATGGCCTGTTGATAGACGCTAGCGGAATTCCAGCCAGCGATTGCGCCCATATTCGCCTGCGCGCTCGCTCCGGCCCGCCAACCATGGCCCTTGAGGAAGTTGGCCGTGGAAGCCAACGCAGTGCTCTTGTCGCGCAGATTTTTGTTGCCGACGCCATACGTCAAAACATTTCCGGGCAGGAACTGCGTGTGGCCGATCTCGCCATGTGCGGCACCGACCGACGAGGCGCTCAACGCTCCGCGATCGACCAGCTTCAGGGCTGCAATGGCATGGGGATAGAAGAACTCCGGACGGCGGCAATCATAGGCGAGCGTTAAAATGGCAGAGACCGTATTCTGGTTGCCCATGGCGGAACCGAAGCCCGTCTCCATACCCCAGATGGCGATCAACACACCCGGCGACACGCCGTAATTCCGTTCGATCTTGTCGAACAGCGCCGCATTGGCCTTCTTCAGCGCACGGCCCCTGGCAATGATCGCGGACGCGCCACGGCGCTTCATGAAAGCTTCGACCGAGCCGCTGAAAGCCTTATGGATGGCGCGGTCGACGGAGATCGTCTTTGTCGCGTAGGTTGCGCGAGCCAGAGCGGCCAGACCCTTCGAGCCGACACCGTCGGCCTTGGCCTCCGCGGCAAACTCCGGTTTCCACGCCTCGAAGCCGGCGCCGTTTTTGCCACAACTGGCCGCCGCCTGCGCGCCCGTCGCCAGCGCAAGCACCGCCACCACCGTGGCCACTACAAACATCTTCCCCTTGGCAAGAAATGCCATGCTGCTCTCCTGGTTGCCTGAATCACGTTCCCAATTGCGAATTTGCCAGCGAAACACCTGCTTGTCACTGTCCCGGCGCTGCGCCGATGCACTCAATACAGCAGGAACTTCAAATCCACCACACTGGCGGATGCCCGGGAATTTGCCTACGATCAAGTAATTATTGTGGCGGGGACAGAATAAGCATGAAAGACGTTGATGTCGTGATCGTCGGCGCCGGTTCGGCCGGACTTTCGGCTGCCAAGACCCTGCGCGCCGCCGGTTTTTCCTTCAAATTGTTAGAAGCGATGAACCGCGTCGGCGGCCGCGCCTGGACCAGCGACCAGCATTTCGGCGTGCCGTTCGACATCGGCTGCGCCTGGCTGCATGCGGCAGACCGCAATCCCTACTTTCCCGAGGCGAAAGCCGCCGCCTGGACGCTTCATCACCACGACATGAATGTCGATCATCTCTACTACCGCGAGCGAAAGGCAAGCGAAGCCGAAGAGGCCGCGATGAAGGTGGCCGACGCAAGACTGCTCGAACTGGTGGCGGCACGTCAGGTGAGGGAAGGCGACGATGACCGCCTTTCGGCATTGCTCGCCAAAGGCCACGCGCCGCGCGCCGCCGCAACCTTCGCGGGGCCGATGGATTTCGGCGCCGACGAGGACGAGATATCGATCCGCGACTTTCAGGCCGCCGCCGATCTCGATCCGAACTATTTCACCAGGGAAGGCTTCGGCACGCTGGTTGCGCGCTTCGGCGCCGACGTGCCGGTGGAGCTGTCGACGCCGGTGCGCAAGATCCTCTGGGATGGGCCGGGCGTAGCCTGCGTCACGGATCGCGGTACCATCCGCGCCAAGGCTGTCATCGTCACCGCCTCGCCGGCAGTGCTCGCCTTCGAGGAGATTGCGTTCTCGCCCGCACTCCCCGATGGGCATTTCGCTGCCTTCTTCGATCTGCCGATGGGCATGCTGACCAAGCTGCCGGTCGAAATATCCGGCACGAGGCTTGGCTTGGAGCCGTTCGACGATTTGCTGATCGAGCGGCTGGCCCGGCACGACATCTACTTCCTCTGCTTTCCCTTCGACTTCGATTTGATGGTCGGTTTCGTCGGCGGCGATTTCGCTTGGGAGATGTCGGCGGCGGGCGAGGCGGCCGGCATCGACTTCGTCGTCGACCGGCTCTGCGGCATCTTTGGCGGCGACGTACGAAAGCATGTCGGACGCGCAATGATGACCAATTGGGGCGCTGAGCGGTTTGTGCGCGGCGCCTATGCGGCGGCGCGGCCCGGCCGCTCGCAAGCGCGCGCCACGCTGATGCAGCCGGTGGCGGAAAAGATCTTCTTCGCCGGCGAGCATTTGGCCGGTCCGCTGATGCAGACCTGCGGCGGCGCCAGATTGTCGGGCGAGGCAGTGGCCAGGGAGGTCGTGGCCCAGCTTGCGGCAAAATAGCATCGGCCGGCAGGAACGTGGGCCGGTGACAGGCGTTTGGCCTTGTCCTGTTCGCCTCGTCCTCCGCATTTCGAATGATTTGAGACGCCAATGAAGCTTTTCGACTGCCCGCATTGCGGCCACCGTCTCTATTTCGAGAACGCGCAATGCCTGAACTGCGCCAGCCTCGTGCTCTATGATCCCGAGCATGCGCGTTTTGTGCTGTCCGGCATCGACGACATCTTCCAATGCACCAACGCCGACGAATGCGCCTGCAACTGGATGGCGGAGCCTGGCCACGCCTTCTGCCGCGCCTGCACGCTGAACCAGCTGATCCCGGATCTGTCGGTCGACGGCAATCGCCGCCGCTGGATCCGTGTCGAGGCGGCAAAGAAGCGTGCCGTCTATTCGCTGCTCGCCTTCGGCCTGCCGGTCGCATCCAAGCAGAATCCCGGCGACGAGATCGGCCTCGCTTTCGATTTTCTTGCCGATCCTATCGGTGGCGGTCCCGGTGGCGAGCGTATCCTGACCGGCCATGACAACGGCCTGATCACGCTCAACGTCGCCGAGGCGGACTCGGCTGAGCGCGAGCGGCGGCGCGTCGAGATGGGCGAGAACTACCGCACGCTGCTCGGCCATTTCCGCCATGAGCTCGGCCATTACTATTGGGACCGCCTGATCCGTGACGATCCGCAAAAGCTTGCCGGTTTTCGCGCTTTGTTCGGCGACGAACGCGCCGGCTACGAACAAGCGCTGAAGACCTATTACGCCGATGGCGCGCCGCCCGACTGGCAGCAGCGCCATATCTCGGCCTATGCGACGTCGCACCCGTGGGAGGACTGGGCCGAGACATGGGCGCATCACATGCACATCACCGACACGCTGGAGATGGTGCATGCGCTGAATTTCCCGCTCGGCCGGCTGGAGACCGTCGAAGCCAACGAGCTGCCGCGCGCCGATACCGGCGGCGAGCTGCAGCCGGCACCATCGGAACCCGCCACCAGGCCGGAGCCTTTCGAAAAGATCCTCGACCGCTGGCTGGTGCTGTCGGAAGCTTCCAACTCGATCAACCGCTGCATGGGCCTGCCCGATCTGTATCCCTTCGTAATCTCCGACGTGGCGGCGCAAAAGCTTGCTTTTGTTCACGAGCTTTTGACTGACCTGCCGAAAACTATTGGAACAAATCGTGAGCCGGCGGAGGCTTTTTAGCCGGAACGCATGCCGCTTTGCTTCGTTTTCGGTCCCGAGGGACTGTGAAACGGAGAGAAAACCATGAAACGCATATTGTTTCCGGCGGTGGCCGGAGCGCTCATAGCGATGTCGGGCTCTGCTTTGGCCGAAACCGCCGTCTCGGCCATCACCGATCTCAATGTACGCGCCGGCCCCGGCCCGCAATATCCGGTCATCGGGGTACTCGCGGCCGGCCAGTCGGCGACGCTCGACGGCTGCATCGCCAACAGCAAATGGTGCACCATCGCCGAGGCCAACGGCCAGGGCTGGGTCTATTCCGACTATGTGACGGCCGATTTCGGCGGCAGCCGTGTGGTCCTGACACAGCGTCCGGCCGGCGCCGACATTGCCGTCGTGACACCGCCTGCCGATAGCGCCGAATATTCCGACAGCTATACCGGAGCGATCGTTGCCGGCGAGGCGATCGAGCCCATCCGGCGGCCGCCGGCGGAAATCCGCACCTATGTCGAAACGAACCGGCTCGATCCGGTCTATCTCGAAGGCGAGGTGGTTACCGGCGCGATGTTGCCCGACACCGTCGAGCTGCGCGAGATACCCGATTATGATTATCGCTACGTCTATGTGAACGGCCAGCCGGCGCTGGTCGATCCGAGCAGCCGGCGTATCGTGTACGTCGTGCGCTGACGCGCAAAACAGGGCGGTCGCCCTGTAATGGCGGCCGCTCACACCCCGACATTGCCACAAGCCGGCATTGCCGCTGCAATACCGGTTTCCACTTTTGCGTCCGATGCTCTAGATCATGCGAGCCGAAGCACCAGCCAGCGAGCCCGCGTGACGATCGACCCGACCGCCTTCCAACAGTACCGGCACACCGCCAACGAGAAGACCACTTTGCCGCGCCTTCTGCTTGGAACGGTCGTCGTCATCCTGTTCTGGCTCGGAATCACTGCCGCCGTGCTGTTCGGCGGCACCTATGCCTTTGCCGTTTGGCAGGCGTCGTCTGGCACCGCCCCGCCAGGTGGAGGAGCGGTGCAGGATTTCATGGCCTCTCCAGCGGGCATCCTCGCGGCGCTGGCTTCGTTTGCCGGAATCTGGCTCGGCCTTTGGGCTGCCATGCGCTGGATCCATCGCGAGAAGCTGACGGCCCTGATCGGCGTCAGCCGGCGCATTTCATGGTCGGGGTTCCTGAAAGGGCTGGCCGCCGTGCTGATCACCTCGCTGCTTTCCGAGATCCTGCTTTACGGCCTGCAGCCCGATATTGCGCGCGGTACGATCGGCCTGTCCTCGTGGCTTTTGTTCCTGATCCCGATCGCTGCGCTGACCTTTCTGCAGACCTCGTCGGAGGAGATGCTGTTTCGCGGTTATCTGCTCAGGGGCCTGGCGAGCCGGTTCCAGAACCCTTTCATCTGGGCGCTGCTGCCGGGATTGCTGTTCACCTCGCTACATTGGAGCCCAGGCTCGAGCGCCGCGATCAATGCCTGCGTGCTGGCCTCGATCGCCGCCTTTGCGCTGCTGCTGACGCTTCTGGTCTATGCAACCGGCAATCTCGGTGCCGGCTTCGGCGCCCATCTCGGCAACAATCTGACCGGCTTCCTGCTGATTTCGCACCAGCAAAGCTATAATTCCTTCGCCCTGTTCAACGCCAAGCCGCTCGAAGCCGCCGGCTGGACGACTTCAGACGCCGTCCTCATCGCCGCGATCGGCATCGTCAGCAGCCTGTTGACCGTTCTGCTGCTTTTGCATCCGCGCTCCCCGCTGAAGGTCGAGCCGGATATGGCGCGCGCCAGCAGCGTGCGCTGATGCGCCTTGCCTGGTTGTCCTGAGCATATTTGGCGCAAAGCCTGACCAAAGCTTGACTCCGCGGCCGATTTCCTGTCTACACGCCGCGAAATTCCGCGACGAGTATTCCTCCGAGCAAACCGACCGGGACGCCGAAACCTCTTTGAGGTGAAGTGCTGTAAATCGATCCCGGAGGCCAACACCCGGCAGCGCTGTGCGCCCCCGGGTGCTTTTTGGCTTTGGGCTTTTGCCCGGACCGGCTTTTGCTTGGACAGCTGGCGCGAACGCATTACCTCTCGGGCATCATCCGGGTGCCAGGGAAAAGGAAAAAGAATGTTTGAATCGCTACAGGAACGTCTTGGTTCGATCCTGAACGGCCTCACCGGCCGCGGCGCCTTGTCGGAGGCGGATGTCTCGGCGGCGCTGCGCGAGGTGCGCCGCGCGCTGCTCGAGGCCGACGTGGCGCTGGAAGTGGTGCGTTCCTTCACCGACAAGGTGCGCGAGAAGGCCGTCGGCGCCGCCGTGGTCAAGTCGATCAAGCCCGGCCAGATGGTCGTCAAGATCGTCCATGACGAGCTGGTCGAGATGCTCGGCGCCGAGGGCGTCGCCATCGACCTCAATGCGCCGGCTCCGGTCGTCATCATGATGGTCGGCCTGCAAGGTTCCGGCAAGACGACGACCTCGGCCAAGATCGCCAAGCGGTTGGCCGAGCGCCAGAACAAGAAGGTCTTGATGGCCTCGCTCGACACGCGGCGTCCCGCCGCGCAAGAGCAGCTCCGTCAGCTCGGCGAGCAGGTCAAGGTCGCGACGCTGCCGATCGTCGCCGGCCAGACGCCAGTCGACATCGCCCGCCGCGCCGTGCAGGCGGCAAAGCTCGGCGGCCATGACATCGTCATCCTCGACACCGCCGGCCGTACGCACATCGACGAGCCGTTGATGGTCGAGATGGCCGACATCAAGAAGGTGTCGTCGCCGCACGAGATCCTGCTGGTTGCCGATTCGCTGACCGGCCAGGACGCCGTCAATCTGGCGAAAAGCTTCGATGAGCGTGTTGGCATCACCGGCCTCGTGCTGACCCGCATGGACGGCGACGGTCGCGGTGGCGCAGCACTCTCGATGCGCGCCGTCACCGGCAAGCCGATCAAGCTGATCGGCATCGGCGAAAAAATGGACGCGCTGGAGGAATTCCACCCCAAGCGCATCGCCGACCGCATCCTCGGCATGGGCGACATCGTCAGCCTCGTCGAAAAGGCAGCCGAGAACATCGACGCCGAGCAGGCGGCGGCGATGGCCAAGAAGATGCAGTCGGGCAAGTTCGACCTGAACGACCTCGCCGGCCAGCTTCAGCAAATGTCGAAAATGGGTGGCATGGGCGGCATCATGGGCATGATGCCGGGCATGGGCAAGATGAAGGACCAGATGGCCGCCGCCGGTCTCGACGACAAGATGTTCGGCCGCCAGCTCGCCATCATCTCGTCGATGACCAAGGCCGAGCGCGCCAATCCCGATATTCTGAAGCACTCGCGCAAGAAGCGCATCGCCGCCGGCTCGGGCACCGACGCGGCCGAAATCAACAAGCTGTTGAAGATGCATCGCGGCATGGCCGACATGATGAAGGCGATGGGCGGCAAGGGCAAAGGTAGCGGCCTGATGCGCGGCATGATGGGCGGCCTCGCTTCCAAGATGGGGCTCGGCGGCATGATGCCCGGCATGGGCGGCCAAGGCGGCATGATGGGCGGCGGCATGCCCGATCTGTCCAAGATGGACCCCAAGCAGCTCGAGGCCTTGCAGAAGCAGGCACAGGCGGCCGGGCTCGGCGGCATGAAGGGCCTGCCCGGCGGCTTTCCCGCTGGCGGTGGCCTGCCTGGCTTGCCCGGCGGCATGAAGCTCCCTGGTTTGCCGGGATCCGGCGGCGGGCTGCCTGGCCTCGGCAAGAAGAAATGAGGGCGCCATGAACGAAGAAAAGGACATGGCTGACGCGCGCGCGGCGCTGGTCAATTATCGCGCCTCGATCGACAACATCGACGCGGCGCTGATCCACATGCTGGCCGAGCGCTTCCGCTGCACCAAGGCGGTCGGCGTGCTGAAGGCGGAGCATGGCCTGCCGCCTGCCGATCCGGCACGCGAGCAGCAGCAGATCGCCCGTCTTCGCCAACTGGCGAAGGACGCCCATCTCGACCCGGATTTCGCGGAAAAATTCCTGAACTTCGTCGTCCGCGAAGTGATCCGCCATCACGAGCAGATCGCCGCATCCAACGGCATAACGAAAACCGGCTGAGGACCAGCCACCAACCGATCAACCAAATCAGAGCTTTTTAGGAGAAAAGAAATGCCACTGAAAATCCGACTGGCCCGTGCGGGCTCGAAGAAGCGTCCCTATTACCACGTCGTCGTCGCCGATGCCCGTTCGCCGCGCGACGGCCGTTTCATCGAGTCGCTTGGCTCGTGGAACCCGCTGCTGCCCAAGGACGGCGAACGCGTCAAGGTTGACGCCGAGCGCGTCAAGCATTGGCTGTCGCACGGCGCCCAGCCGACCGACCGCGTGCTGCGCTTCCTCGACGAGGCCGGCCTCGCCAAGCGCGAAGCCCGCGCCAACCCGAAGAAGGCCGAGCCCGGCAAGAAGGCGCAAGAGCGCGCAGCCCTGCTGAAGAAGGCGCAGGAGGAAGCTGCAGCCGCTGTTGCCGCCGCTTCCGCCGCGCCGGCCGAGGCGGAAGCCGCCAGCGCCGAATAAGTCATCGATTGCCCTTCACAAAACGGCTGACCAGTCACAAAACGGCGGGCCTTTGCCCGCCGTTTTGCTGTCCATCCGTATGATGCGGCCCGATCAATAGCCTTCCGGGCAACTCGCAACGTAGACACGGCCATTGCGATCGCGATAACGGCACTGGCCGCTTTCGCTGGCACGGCCGATCAGCGCACCGGCCAAGGCGCCGGCCGCACCGCCGATCACCGCGCCCTTGGTCGGGTTGCCGGCCACTGCGGCGCCGACCGCCGCACCGCCCAGGCCACCAACGGCCGCGCCTTGCTCAGTACGGGAGCAGGCACCGAGCGGCACCAGCAGGGCCATCAAGATCATCACCTTTTTCATTGTCGTTCCTCTCCAACAGGGTGCCGTCCTCGCCGCTGCGCCCCCTAACTCGCAACCAGCCAATTTGATCCAAAGAAGAAGATCGGCAGCAGACCGGGCGGCGCTCGATTTGATCCAAAGAGAAGAAAGGCGGCGGCAGACAGCGCCCTCTCTGGCGGCGTGGCCGCCATCGAACGGCTTTGGAAGTCGCTGCTATTGGCTGAACGGGATCAGCGCGCGCACCCTTGGATCGCGCAGATACAGGCCGCCCCAGAGGATGGCGCCAAGGTAGACGCCGAACAGCATATGCGAGAACAAAGGGCTGCCGATACGCACATGCGTGGCGATGGCGCCGCCGAGATAGGCGGTGAGCAGGATGGCGCCGAGCACCGAGGTGCGCGGCAGTACATAAAGTGCTGTCGAGACCAATCCAATGATGCCGAGCATGCGCGAGACATTGGCATCGGCTGGCCAGCCGAGCTGCACCATGGTCTGGGTGACGATTTCGAGCGGCGGTAGCTTGATGACGCCGTCGAAGATCATGAACAGCACGATGACGGCGCTGAGCACGCGACCGGCCCAGAGGGCGCGCGGTGAGACGGATGCTGCCTGAGACTTGGTCATTGATGTTCCCTCCGGTCGTTGCGAGCACTGGCTTTTCTGCCAGCTCGAACCAAGGACGCGTCCCATGACGGCCATCCGACATGCCTCCAGTGCTTTTTCACTCCGGGGACGGCGACCTTGGATGTGCAAGTTCAGCCAGCAACCAACCTGGCCAAGTCCACCTTGCGAGGTGAGGTGGAGGGCGTTATTGGAAATCCGTAAGGGTATCTCCCGAGCGCTCGACGGCAGCAGCCGCCTAATCGCACAACGAAAGTAAGCGACGGCAGCAGCCGCCTAATCGCACAACGAAAGTAAGCGATGGCCGGAGAGACCGACCTGAAAAAGTTGCTGGCGGCAATGACGCCGGAGTTGCTTGCCGGCGTTCATGTCTTCACCACGTTGCCACCTGATGCGGCCGTTCCCGACCAGCTCGATCCGGTAATGCTGTTTCGCGAGCACGAGGGCATGACGCTGATCGTGCTTGAAGACCAGGCCAAGACCGCTGGCCTGAAAACCGTGTTCCGCTGCCGGATGCTGACGCTGAACGTCCATTCGTCGCTGGAAGCGGTCGGCTTCCTCGCCGCCATCACCGCGCGGCTGGCCACCGCCGGCATCGGCGTCAATCCGGTCTCGGCCTTCTACCACGATCACCTGTTCGTGCCCGCCGACCGGGCGGAGGAGGCGCTGGATGTTTTGCAGAAACTCGCTGCGGACGCCGCACGATAAGGATCAATGCCTTCGGACGTACAAAATGTCGGGCAATCGCTCTTCATTGTTCGTGCCGTTGCCCAAAGCTTCCGCGCGAAAGCCATGGCGCTCGTAGAAGCGCCGAGCGCCTGAGTTCGACTGAAAGCAATGCAATTTCACAACCGGCAAATTCGCGGTTGCTTGTGTCAGCAGCCGGGCGCCGATGCCTTGGCCAGTCCAGGCAGGATCCAGATAGAGCTGCTCGACCCATTCTCCTGCAACGGCGACAAAGCCAACAATGGCCGCGTCGATTTCGGCGACCGTCACGTGCTGCTGCGCCAGCACGGTGCCGCTGATGAAGGCCATATCCTCATCCGGTGTATGCAGGACCGGCATCCAGTCGAACGACGAAAGCGCTGCGCGCATGATCCTGGCAATTGCGCCTGCGTCCGACCCGTTAGCCGGACGCAGCGCGATTTTAGTCGCAATGCTCATCTCACAAGCCTGCGACCGCGGGCCGCCGGCCGTCCGGCGCCCCCGCGGAGGGCCAGCCGCGAAGCGGCGATGCGGCCCGTGAGCGAGAAGTTATGCCGCCTTCTTCTTTGGCTGGATCAGCCCGCGCTCGACCAGCAGCTCCGCGATCTGAACCGCGTTGAGTGCCGCGCCTTTGCGCAGATTGTCGGAGACGATCCACATCGACAGGCCGTTGTCGATGGTCGAATCCTCGCGGATGCGCGAGATGAAGGTGGCGTCCTCGCCAGCCGATTCCAGCGGCGTGATGTAGCCGCCGTCCTCGCGCTTGTCGATGACCTGGCAGCCCGGCGCCTCGCGCAGGATCTCGCGCGCCTCATCGGCGGTGATCGGCTTCTCGAACTCGATGTTGACCGCTTCCGAATGGCCGATGAACACCGGCACCCGCACGCAGGTCGCCGTCAGCTTGATCTTGGGATCGAGCATCTTCTTGGTCTCGGCCACCATCTTCCATTCTTCCTTGGTGAAGCCGTCGTCGAGGAAGACGTCGATATGCGGGATGACGTTGAAGGCGATGCGCTTGGTGAACTTCTTGACGTCGACGGAATCGGCGACGAACACCGCCCGCGTCTGCGTGAACAGTTCGTCCATGCCTTCCTTACCGGCGCCGGAGACCGACTGGTAGGTGGCGACGACGACGCGCTTTATGGTGGCGAAGTCATGCAGCGGCTTCAGCGCCACGACCAGCTGCGCCGTCGAGCAGTTCGGGTTGGCAATGATGTTCTTGCGTGTGAACAGCGAAATCGCATCCGGGTTCACTTCGGGAACGATCAGCGGCACGTCCTGGTCGTAGCGGAAGGCCGATGAATTATCGATGACGACGCAGCCCTGCTTGCCGATCTTCGGCGACCATTCCTTGGAGACGTTGCCGCCGGCCGACATGATGCAGATGTCGGTGTCGGAAAAATCATATTGGTCGAGCGTCCGGACCTTCAGCGTGCGGTCGCCGAACGACACTTCCGTGCCCTGGCTGCGCCGCGAGGCCAGCGCCACCACCTCACTCACCGGAAAGCCGCGCTCTTCCAGTATGTTGAGCATTTCTCGGCCCACATTGCCCGTGGCGCCGACGATCGCAACCTTGAAACTCATCGAAATCTCCTGTCCCTCTCCGCTCGGTTTCTGGAGAAACCCGCCGGCCAATGCGGGTTTCACCCCGGGCCGGACCCGGGAGAGGGTGGTTAGGCCAAGGGAATCAGACCGTTTTGGTGGTCGTTTTACCGGTTTTTTTGACCAAGAACGTGGTTTTGCTGGAACGGAAAGGCGCACCGAGACGTCCGGCCCAATGGTTCGCATTGGGGCCGGGGATGTCGAAGGCAAGAAGCGCCATCAAAAGGCCGCGCATCGAAAACTATCCCGTTCGGTGCCGGCTTTTACGCGGTTTGCGTAAGGAGTCAATCGCAACCAGGCGGATCGCCCGCCCTGTACAACGAGGGCGGCACGAAGTACGAACGGGCATCGTTTGGCTCGTGGCGCCCGTCGTGGCGCTTGCCGACATCAGACCCGTCGCCGGGCATTTAAGAATCCGAATTTCGAAAGAAGCATATGTCCAACTTCGAAGCTATTGTCCCCGCGCTGGCAAAGGCGCTGGAAAAACGCGGCTATGTCGAGCTGACACCGGTGCAGAAAGCGGTTCTTGAGCTCGGTCAGGCCGATGCGCTGGTTTCAGCCCAGACCGGCTCCGGCAAGACCGTCGCTTTCGGACTGGCCTTGGCGCCGACGCTGCTCGACGGCGCCGAGCGCTTTTCCCACGCGGCGGCACCCCTGGCGCTGGCCGTGGCGCCGACACGGGAGCTGGCCCTGCAGGTGACGCGCGAGCTGGAATGGCTCTACGAGCTGACAGGCGCCACGGTGTCGTCCTGCGTCGGCGGCATGGACATGCGCACCGAGCGACGCGCGCTGGAGCGTGGCGCCCATATCGTCGTCGGCACGCCCGGCCGCCTGCGCGACCACATCACCCGCAATTCTCTCGACATGTCGGCGCTCAAGGCAGTCGTGCTCGACGAGGCCGACGAGATGCTCGATCTCGGCTTTCGCGAGGACCTGGAATTCATCCTCGACGCCGCCCCTGCCGAGCGCCGCACGTTGATGTTTTCCGCGACCGTGCCGCGCTCCATCGCCACGCTGGCCAAGGGCTACCAGCGCGATGCCGTGCGCATCTCGGCCTCGGGCGAGGAGAAGCAGCATCTCGACATCGAATACCGGGCGCTGGGCGTCGCGCAGGCCGACCGCGAAAACGCCATCATCAACGTGCTGCGGTACTATGAGGCGAAGAACGCGCTGGTGTTCTGCAACACGCGTGCCGCCGTCAATCACCTGACAGCGCGCTTCAACAACCGCAACTTTTCCGTCGTGGCACTGTCCGGCGAGCTGAGCCAGAACGAGCGCAGCCACGCGCTGCAGGCGATGCGCGACGGCCGCGCCAAGGTCTGCATCGCCACTGACGTCGCGGCGCGTGGCATCGACCTGCCCAACCTCGAGCTGGTGATCCATGCCGACTTGCCGACCAACCCGGAGACGCTTCTGCACCGAAGCGGGCGAACGGGACGGGCGGGGCGCAAGGGCGTCAGCGCGCTGATCGTGCCCAACAATGCCCGCAAACGCACCGAGCGGCTGCTGCAGAGTGCCGGCCTTGCGGCGACCTGGGCGAGCCCGCCCTCGGCCGACGACGTGATCCGGCGCGATGACGAGCGCATTCTCGCCGACCCGGTCCTCAGCGAGCCTATGAAGGATGAGGAGCGAGGCTTCGTCCAGGCGCTTCTCGATCAGCACGGACCCGAACAGGTCGCCGCAGCCTTCGTACGGATGTGCCGCTCCAGCCGCTCGGCGCCGGAGGATCTTCTCGACGTCGCACCGTTCACGCCGTCGGGCGAAAAATTTGCGCGCCGGGACGAGGCACCGAGCCGCCGCGACGATTTCGGCGACAGCGTCTGGTTCTCGCTGTCGGTCGGACGCCGGCAGAATGCCGAGCCGCGCTGGCTGATCCCGATGCTGTGCCGGACAGGCGGCATCTCCAAGCGCGAGATCGGCGCCATCAAGATGCAGCCGGAAGAAACCTTCGTGCAGATCGCGGCGGACTGGGCCGAGCGCTTCCTCGCCGCGATCGGCCCCGACCGCAAGCTGCAGGGCAACATTGCGGTCAAGCGGCTGGACGGCACGCCCGATCTGTCGCGGGCCGGCTATCAGGAGCCGCGCCCCGACAAGAAGCCGCACCGCGGCAAGCGGACATTCGATCAGAACGCGCCCAAATTCGAGAAGCGCGCACCGGCTGACCAGCGCCCGGCATTCGAGGCAAAGCCCTGGGCCGGCAAACCGGCCAAGGCGAAATTCGAAGGCGGACCGGCGAAACACAAGAAATCGAAGAAACGGCCGGGGTGAATAGCCTGCCCCTTCCATTTCGCGCACGCCCCTTGCGGTCTACCGGAACTTTGCACAGTCTGGGGCAGGGCAATGGGGTGGGCAGGACATGCGCGGCGAAGTTCTTCACTATGACGAGGACCAGGCCTTCGGTTTCATTACCGGGGCCGATGGCAACCGCTACAGCTTCGCGCGCGAGGACTTGCGCCGCCAAGCGTCGGTTGCCGGAGGCACGACCGTCGAATTCCAGCCGGCTGGCGGACGGGCACGCGATGTTTTTTCGATCCACGCCCAACCTGCCAGTGCACCCGCCCGTGCCTCCGCTGCAACGGCCGCCCCATCTCAGGCCGGCAATGCGCCCGCGGCACGTCAGCCGCAACATTTCGGCCGTTCCGCTGAAAATCAAACCGCCGAATCCACCGGCCTGTGGAGCTACTTCTCGCGTGGCCTGACCGAAAATTATTTCAACTTCGCCGGCCGTGCCCGCCGCAAGGAATATTGGGGCTATTGCCTGTTCTGGACGATCGCGCTGATCGTGGCGACAGGACTCGGCGTCTTCATCGACGACGCCATGGGCAATCTCGACAACAGTGAATTGCCGGCAGTGACGGTCGGCCTTTGCGGCCTCTTCCTGCTGGCGACAGCCCTGCCGTGGTTCGGGCTCAACGTGCGCCGCCTGCACGATATCGGCCTGACCGGCTGGCTCTTCCTGCTTTTCCTGATCCCGACCTTCGGCACCGTGATCATCCTGATCTTTGCGCTGATCCCGACCCAGCCGCGTGAAAACCAGTGGGGTCCGGTGCCGGCGGGTGTCCAAATCTAACCGCGGGAGTGCCGCCGCATCGGCGGCAGTCGCCCAGCGGACGTCGACCTACACAGGATCAGCCCAGGAACTTGGCGATGATCGCGTCGCCCATCTCAGCGGTGCCGACCTCGGTCATCCCCGGCGAATGAATATCCCTGGTGCGCAGGCCGTCGTCGAGCACGGCGGCGATCGCACCTTCGAGCTTGTCGGCTTCAGTCACCATGCCGAAGGAATAGCGCATGCACATGGCGAAGGAGGCGATCATGGCGATCGGATTGGCGATGCCCTTGCCGGCGATGTCGGGCGCCGAGCCATGCACCGGCTCGTAGAGCGCCTTGCGCTTTTTTGTCTTCGCATCCGGCGCGCCGAGCGAGGCCGACGGCAACATGCCGATCGAGCCGGTCAGCATGGCGGCGATGTCGGACAGCATGTCGCCGAACAGATTGTCGGTGACGATGACATCGAACTGCTTGGGCCAGCGCACCAGCTGCATGCCGCCGGCATCGGCGAGCATATGGTCGAGCTTGACGTCGGCATACCTGGCCTTTTGCGTCTGGCTGACGACCTCGTTCCACAGCACGCCCGATTTCATCACATTGCGCTTTTCCATCGAGGTGACGTGGTTCTTGCGCGTGCGTGCCAATTCGAAGGCAACGCCCGAAATGCGCTCGATCTCGAAAGTGTCGTAGACCTGGGTGTCGATACCGCGCTTCTGGCCGTTGCCGAGATCGATGATCTGCTTCGGCTCACCGAAATAGACGCCGCCGGTGAGCTCGCGCACGATGAGGATATCGAGCCCCTCGACCACCTCCTGCTTGAGCGAGGAGGACGCCGCCAGCGCCGGATAGCAAATGGCGGGTCGAAGATTGGCGAACAGCTCCATGTCCTTGCGCAGCCGCAGCAGACCCGCCTCCGGGCGCACCTCGTAAGGCACGGCATCCCATTTCGGTCCGCCGACGGCGCCAAACAGCACCGCGTCCGCCGCCATTGCCTTGGCCATGTCGGCATCGGAAATCGCCGCGCCATGTGCGTCGTAAGCGCAGCCGCCGACAAGGCCCTCATCGGTGACGAAATCGCTGCCGAGCTTGTCGTTCATCGCGGCGATCAGCTTCTTCACCTCGGCCATCGCCTCGGGGCCGATGCCATCGCCGGCAAGCAGGAGAAGATTTTTCGAAGCCATGAGAACCGTCCCGATTATTTTAGCGCATGAACGCGGCCTTGCTAAACGCCAAGCGACCGACGCGCAAGCCTGCGGTTCAGAGCATCGGAGCCAAAAGTGGCAACCGGTTTTGGGAAAATCCGATGCTCAAGACAAAACGTCTACAGATGCGAAAGGATATTCACCAGCCTGCCGAACGGGTCGCGCACGAAGAAGCGCCGCACGCCCCAGGGTTCGTCTGCCGGACCGTACTCGATGATAAAGCCGGCCGTCCTCATGCTTTCAAGCGAGGCATCGACGTCGTCGACTTCGATAGAGATGTCCGGCACCGGCGTTCCTGATCCCCCTTCGGCCATGAAACTGACCTGCACGGACATCGTCTCTTGCGAGCCATAGGTAGCGATCCAGCCCATATCCATCTTGAGATCGAGGCCGAGCACATCCTGATAGAAGGGTTTTGCCGCCGCGATATCCTGCGTGTCTATGTTTGCAACGATGCGTCTGACCTTCACCATGGGCCGATCCTCGTGCTAACCGTGTCGTTGTCGCAACCGTGACAGGCATCAGGCTGTGCGCCGCAGCGCCGTCACCTCGATCTCGACCTTCATTTCCGGCTTGTTGAGCTGGCACACGATCATCGTTGCTGCCGGCCTGATCTCGCCAAACGCCTCGCCGAGGATCGGGAACACCACATCTACGAAAGCCGCATCGGTGATGTAGTAATGTGCCCGCACCACGTCAGCCATTTCGAAGCCGCCATCTCGCAACGCCTTGGCGATCGTCGTCAGGCAATTGCGCGTTTGTGCCTCCACGGTCTCCGGCATCGACATGGTCGCATAATCGTAGCCGGTCGTTCCGGACACGAAACACCAGTCGCCCTGCACCACGGCGCGCGAATAGCCGGCGGTCTTTTCGAAGGGCGAACCGGTGGAGATCAGTTTTCGCATGGGTCCTCCGCAAATCGTCGCGGATATCTTGCAGGGAACGAGCCGATCCCGCCATGGGCCAGATAGAACTGACGGTTGTTATGAGTCTCCCGCCTCGACAAAGCCCTCTCGTCCAAGGCGTGGTGGTCACTGCGCTTTGCAAAAGTACCTAATTCGCCGACCCCAGCGCCTTGTCCAGCGCTTCCTTGACGTCGGCCGGCCATGTACTCACCGCTGGCCACGCGTCCGGCTCGGGCTTGTCGCCGCGGCGGGCGAAATAGAGCTTGTGCTTGACCGGGTCGACCGCCATGAAGCCGTCATTGCCGCCGCAATCATGCGGCACGCAGCCGCTGGCAAAAAAGGCGCCCGAAGCGGTCTTCTCAGTTCCGCCGCCGACCAGCAGGCTAGTCGCCATGTCGGGCATGTCCTTGCCGAGCAGCGTCTCGGCTAGCCTGTAGACAGCCTCGTTGTGAAAGGCATCGATGACGTTGTCGTATTTCGACGGATCGACGTCCTTCCAGTCGGTGCCCGGCTCCGGCATATAGGTGAGATTGCCCGAGGTCGTCAGCCCGGCCGTCGGCGACCATTGCAGCGCCGGCTTGGAATCGCCCGGCAAAAGATAGGGTACGAAATAGATGGCGCTGTCGGAGATCGCGGCCGGCGGTGCGCCGCATTCATCCTGCTCGACCGTGACCGTCTGGATCGTGCCGCCTTCCGGCTTCCACACGATCACCTTGGCCGGGCCGCATTGATTGCCGCCGTCGCCGACATCGACCAGCGCCACCTTGACGCCGCCGACCTCGACGATCTTGTCGAAGAAGACGTCGTAATTGCGCGCCAGTTCCTTGCCGTCGAAGGCGAGCACCCGTTCCCCGTACTCTTCCTCCTGGGTGATGGTCAGTTGGCCGCCCTCGAACGGGATCGGCGCCTGTTTGTCATTGTCGGCTAGGGCCGCATTGCTCAACGCGCCCTGGTCGGCGGCCCTGCCGGGCGCATCGTCAGCCGGCACGAGCACCATGTCGGTCTGTGCATGCGCGCCAGCCACCGGCATCAGAATCCACGCCAGCGCGCAGGCCCCGACAAGAAGCGAACGTGTCATGACTGTCCCTCCGTTCAGCCGCCACGAACCCGGCCTGTCGCGGGCGGGGCATCGTACCGCTCAGGCCCAGGGGCGCTCAGCGGCGTTCCTCTTCTCGAACGAAGCGATGGCGCCGGCTTTTTCCATGGTCAGGCCGATATCGTCGAGCCCGTTGAGCAGGCAATGACGCTTGAACTCGTCGAGGTCGAACTTGACCACGCCGCCGTCAGGCCCACGGATTTCCTTGGCCTCCAGATCGACCGACAGCGTCGCGTTCGAACCGCGCGAAGCATCGTCCATCAGTTTCTCAAGATCTTCCGGGCTGACGGTGATCGGCAGGATGCCGTTCTTGAAGCAATTGTTGTAGAAAATGTCGGCGAACGAGGTCGAGATGACGCAACGGATGCCGAAATCGAGCAGCGCCCACGGCGCATGTTCCCGGCTCGAGCCGCAGCCGAAATTATCGCCGGCGACCAGGATCTGCGCCTTGCGGTAGGCCGGCTTGTTGAGCACGAAGTCCGGGTTTTCCGAACCATCGTCCTTGTAGCGCATTTCGGCGAACAGGCCGGTGCCGAGTCCGGTGCGCTTGATCGTCTTGAGATAATCCTTGGGGATGATCATGTCGGTGTCGACATTGACGATCGGCATCGGCGCGGCGACGCCGGTGAGCTTGGTGAATTTTTCCATGTCCTTGCCCGTCTTCTTCTTGTTGCGGGAAATTGCTGGCGCCCGGTTTACACAAAGCCGCGGGCAAATAAAAGGCGGCTGTTTTTTGGACCTCCGTCGTCGATCGAAACGCAAGATCGGTACAAAACAGCTTCAAAACCACCGGCCCATGGTGCACTTTTGTCGACATGACAACGCGATCCAAGGTCCTCTACGCCAGCGAACCGGGTCTCGGCATCGCCGAGTTCCGCCGCGTTCTGGTGGAATCCGGCCTCGGCGCCAATCGCCCCGTCGATGACGACACCCGATTGAACGCGATGCTGTCAGGGGCCAATTTGGTGCTCACCGCGCGTCTCGATACAGAAGGGAAGCCGCTGGTCGGTGTTGCCCGCGGTGTTACCGATTTCTCGTGGGTCTGTTTCGTTTCCGAGCTCGCCGTTTGCAAATCGGCGCAAGGGCTCGGCATCGGCAAGGGCCTGCTTGATGAAGCGCGCCGGCAACTCGGGCCTTCCGTTGCCATAAGCCTGATTTCCATGCCCGACGCCGTCGGCTTTTATGAGCGCATCGGCATGAAGCGCGTGTCCGACGCGTTCTGGTTCGACCGCAAGCGCTGACGCGTTGCCTTGCCAGCTAGTGGATCGAATCTAACGTTTGGTGCCCGCGTTTGACCGCGGCGGCGATCCTGTCGGGGTCGGCGGTCCAGATGAAGGGTTTGGGCTGCTGGTTGTGCTCGGCGAGGAAGGGGTAGATTGCCGCCCTGGAGGTCGACCACCGAGTGAAGACGCCGCGCTTGAGCGGCGCTTCGACAAGTGCGGGTGGCCGAGGGCGATCGCCCAGTCGGCGTCCTCGGCGATTACGGCGGCTGCTGATCCTCGAACCAGAATGATGACTGGCGTCGCGAGATGGTTCCCACCGACGGCAAGGGAAAATGCGACGTCATTACGATGCGGCCATTGTCCGAGCAAGCCTCCAGGAATGCCCATCTCGTCCGACGTGCCTGGTCAGGGTCCGTGTCGTACCGAAAGCTCCAGTCAGGGTATATGCATTGCATCGGCCAATGCATGAGATCGCCGGAAAACACTGCCCCTACGCCTCGAGATTTCAGGCCGATGGCTACGTGCCCCGGGGTGTGGCCCGGCGTCGGTTCCAGCCACACTTCGCCATCGAGTTCATAATCCATATCGACAGCACAGCCCGACCAGCCTCGACGATTGGCAACACATTGTCCTCATAGGTCCGATCTTCGTCATCACCGGAGGCCGCCTGTGCGGCCTCGAACTCGCGCCGCGCCATGATGTAGCGGGCGTTCGGGAATGTCGGTACCCAACGCCCGTCCACCAATCGTGTGTTCCAACCGCAATGGTCGACATGAAGATGGGTGCACAGCACATAGTCGATCTGCTCGGGAGCAACACCTGCATTTGCCAGGCTCTCCAAAAAGGTGCCGTCATTGCGGCGATGCCAATGGGGGAAGTATGCGAACGTCTTATCGTTGCCGACGCAACTGTCGACCAGAATGGTGTGGTGTCCGGTACGAACAAGAAAACTCTGGATGGGAAGAATAAGCCGGCCGGTTGCAGGCGATATTAATCGCGGCGTGAGCCAATGAAGATGCGGTTCGAGCGCTTCATCGGTGCAGTCGGGAAACCATTCCGACGGCGTCCGCAGAGGGTCGCACATCTCCAGAATTCTGGTTATCCAGATATTCCCGATTCTCCAGTCATCCACTGACTGCATCCTTCTTCGATCGAGGACGGATCGCTAGAGATAACATTTGCGGCCAGATGGCGTCAGACATTTCTGCCTGTAGGAGAAGGAGCGCTCGCGATGTGGCCGCGCTCACGATCGGGTACCAAGCGTTAGAACTTAACCACTAGTGGTCGAAATCTGACGCTTGGTTCCGGGGCCGTAAGCCCGCTCAGGGTGGAAAGCGGACGCTACCATGTACTTTTTGGCAAAGCGCTCAGTGCGCGCGTGACGCAAGGTGAATTTCAAGCGGCTTTGAGATGAGGCCTTTATCAACGATGGCTTCAAGCGTCTGCTTCGTCAGACTGATATCGTCATATTGCTGCGGAACCGACAGAATTAACCCACCCTCTTCGGGCGTGGCATAAAACACTACATAGCCTTTCGCCTCACCGGCGAGAGGGAAGGCGATAGTATTGATTTCAGTATCCATTACTCGCTTGCCAAAAAAATAATTGGCACGATTATTCTGCTGACGTAATTCAAACTCCTGATGCTGGAGAACAGAGTATATACGTTTGTTCTCCGGTGACTCAGGGTCGTTGCTGCATCCAGAGAATGGGATAATTGCGAACATCAACACTGAGTGCCTTCCAACTAGTGGAGGTCAAGCCAAATTCCTGCTTTCCATGGCTCTTTAAGTATCTGCCCTAGATGTCCGAAATGAGTCGGCAGCGGTATTCCGTTTCGGGTACCAAGCGTCAGGTTTTGACTACTAGCGTGCGGACTTTTGATATCGGCGGGGCAGCCTCCCCTCTGTCCGGCAGGACAGAGGGGAGGGCGGGAACTCGACAGAGCGGCTTATTCTGGGCGGCCTTCCCTCAAATCACGTTCAATTCACGAAACGCCCGCCCCTCAGCGACTCGGCTATACCCAAACGCCGAGCAATCCACCGTGCGATAGCCGCCATGGACGATCAGTTCGGCCAGCGCTTTGCCGACCGCCGGCGCCTGCTGCAAGCCGTGGCCGGAAAAACCGTTGGCGAAGAAGAAATTGCCGACCTCGGGATGCGAACCGATCACCGCGTTCTGGTCGAGCGTGTTGTAGTCGTAATGGCCGACCCAGGCGCGCGTCGGCTTGATCGCCTCGAAGGCCGGAATACGGGTCGCCAGCACCGGCCAGATCACCTCTTCGAACAGCGGCCAGTCGGGTTCGAAATCTGTGGGGTCGGCGGGGCCTTCGCCCTCTTCCGGCTCGGCGCCGCCGGTGATGTAGACCGAACCTTCCGGCCGGACATAGATGCCGCTCGGGTCGACCAGCAGCGGCATGTCGTCATATTTTTCGCGCGCCTCGAAGACGAAGACATTGCGCTTGCGCGGCTCCACCGGCAGCGCCAGCCCGGCCATTGCTGCCACCTTGCCGGCATTCGGCCCGGCAGCATTGACGACGATGCCGGCCTCAAGCCGCTCGCCATTTTCGAGGGTCACACCGGTGACGCGGCCGCCTTGCCGCTCGATGCCGGTCACCGACGCCGTGATGAAGTCGATATCCTTCGTCCGCAGCGCCTTGCGGAACAGCATCAGCATCGCATGCGCGTCGAACCAGCCCTCGCCGCTGCGGCCGTAGGCCCCGGCAGTGATACCCTCGGCCGATAGCCACGGAAACCGACGAACAAGCGCCTCGGCATCCTCGAGCACGATGTCGGCGCCCTCGGCCATCTGCGCCTCGTGGTTGGCCTGCAGGATAGGCAGCCCGTTTTCGCCGGCAAGGATCAGATAGCCGCCTTCGCGAAAGCCGATATCGGCGTCCGCCCCGAATTCTTCCTTCAACCGCCGGAACAGTTTCAGCGTGAACTGCGACAGCCGGATGTTTTCAGGGATCGAGAACTGCTGGCGGATGGAGGCGCAGGACAGCGTTGTCGCCGCATGGGAAAATTGCGGGTCGCGCTCGACAACCGCGATCGGGCCCGAAAACCCTTCCTCGCGCAGATAATAGGCGACCGAGGAGCCGACGATGGCTCCGCCGATGATGATGATGTCGTAATGCACCTTTTTCGCCCTTCCGGTCTGAACCGCCGAGTCACGCCGCCGGCAGGATGATCTCGAAGCGCGTGCCGCTCGCCGAGTCAACCAGCCGGATCGTGCCATCATGCGCTTTCAGGAGGGCCAGCACGATGCCGAGGCCCATGCCGGTGCCGCCGGAATCGCGGCGCGTGGTGAAGAACGGCTCGAAGATGCGGCCTCGGTTGCTGGGCGAAATGCCGGCGCCGTCATCGTCCACCACAATGGTGGCCTTGCCGTCCGCGCTTGCTGCCGTGACCGAGACCAGCGTCGCGCCGTGTCGCGCCGAATTGTCGATGAGATTGGCCAACACGATCGCGGCGTTTTCGGCCGATATGCGCAGGCCGATATCGGCGCCCGCCTCGAGGCGCACCGCCAGCCTGTGGTCGGCCGGCAGCAGCGCCAGTGCCGGAGCGAGTGATGTGCCTTGGCCGCTGGGCTCGAGATTTTCGGCACGCGCAAGGTCAAGCAGGCGGCGCACCAGCAGATTGAGCCGGCCGGCATCGGTGACGATATTGTCTGAAAAACGCCGCCGCTCGGCCTCGTCCATCGCGCCGCCCGAATCGCGCAGCAGTTCGGCTGCCCCCTGGATCGCCGTCAGCGGCGATTTGAGTTCGTGCGAGACGTGGGTGGCGAAGGTCTGGATGCTGTCGGAGCGCGCATGCAGCTTTTCGGCCATGTCGAGGAAGGCCGCGGAGAGCGCCGCCATTTCGCGCGTGCCGTGGTGATCAAGCGACCTGATCGCCTCACGGTCGCCGGCGGCGATGCGCTCGGTGCGCTCGATCAGTGCATAGATCGGCCGGCTGACGGTGCGCAGGAAGACCAGCCCGATCAGCAGCGTGCCGCCGAGGATGGCGATTGCCGCCAGCGCCACCTTGCCGCGCTCGCCAAAGAGATGCTTGACGATGTTGTTCGGCGTCCGCGACAGATAGACCACGCCGGCGACCTTGCCGGAGACCGCAACTGGTATGGCGACGAAGACGCGGACTTTGGTGCCGCGGCTGACCGAATAGAGCGGCGGCGATGGCTGGTCGGGAACCCGCAGCCTGAGCGCGCTGGCGTAGCGGCCGGCAAGCGCTGCGCGAACCTCTTCGACCGCGGCGAGCGACAGGCCGGCCTCCTCGCGGCCGGCAATGACCACGCCGCTGGGATCGAGCAGCCGAAAGCCGGCCAGCGTGGTTTTCTGCGTCTCGGCAAGAATGCCCGACAGCCGCGCGCCGATTGCCGCGAAGGCAGGATCGACGCTGGCCGCCGTGGCCGCGGGCCGGGTCGGCAGTATCCTGTCGGACGCAAGATCGAGGCGCGGTTCGATCGGCTGGTAGGCAGAAGCCCGATCCCTTGTACTGGGTGGAGGCATGGGTGTGCCGAGCTTTTCCGGGGCAAGGCCGGCCTCACGGACCTCTAGCGCATAGATCGCGGCAAGGGCGGCACCTTGCGCGATCAGCTCGGCCTCGGTCTGGCGGATCAGCTGGTTCTCGTACAGCCGGAAGAAGAACAGGCCGGCCAGCGGCAGTGCCATCACCATGATCAGGATGGCAATGACGACCGTGGCAAGCCGTGGCCGCCATTTGCTGCCAATCCGTTCTTGGGCGCTCACGCGCCGCATTTGCCGAGCCGGAAGCCGACGCCATGCACGGTCTCGATTGCATCGACGCAGCCGACCGCCGCCAGCTTGGCGCGGATGTTGCGGACATGGCTGTCGACGGTGCGGTCGGCGACGTGGATATTGGCAGCATAGGCATTAGCCATCACCATGTCGCGGCCGAGCACATGCGCGGGACGCGCCAAAAACCCTTTCAGGATCGCGAATTCGATGCCCGTCAGCACCAGCGGCTTGCCGTCGAAGCTGGCTGTATGGCTTGCCGGCACTAAGGCCAGTCTGCCATGCGAGAATTGCCGATCGTCGGCATGTTCGGGCGCAGGCCGGGCGCGGCGCAGGATGACGTTGACGCGGGCGACCAGCTCGCGCGGGCTGAACGGCTTGGTGACATAGTCGTCGCCGCCCATTTCCAGCCCGAGGATGCGGTCGATCTCTTCATCCCGCGCGGACAGGAACAGCACCGGCACGTCGGATGTGTGGCGCAGCCGCCGGCACACTTCCAGCCCGTCCATTTCCGGCATGCCGATGTCGAGCACGACGAGATCGGGCGCGCGGCGTTCGATCGCCTGCAAGGCAGCCGCGCCGTCCGGCACCGCCAGCGTCTTCATGCCGGCCTTTTCGAGCGCGAAGCAGATGATTTCGCGAATGTGCGGATCGTCGTCGGCGACCAGTATGTGGTGCGGCATCAAATCAGCGGCCCGGCATGAAGGGTTCGGACATCGGAGGAACCACGAACGGGATACGTGTGTCGAGAGCACGAAGGCGCCGCCAGTCGCGAAAGCTCCAGGCGCGCCAGTTTTCTAGGCCGGCGCGGTAGCGGGCCTCGTCCTGCCCAAGCAAACGGGCGAGTTCGCGGTACGAGGAAACGCTGGCCGCATTCGTCCTGCCCTGATGCTCGAGGAAACGGTCGAGCGCCGGCCAGGCGCTGGGACCGAGCGTACGCAGATACCAGAAATCGAGTTCGGTGCCTTGGCCGGTCATTTCGAATGAGTGCTCGACATTGTAGTTGGCGATCAGCGCCGCGAAGTTGACGAAGCAGCAGGCATAGAGCGTCATTGAAAGCGTCAGAAGATTGGCGGAAAGCAGCCATTCATTGGATTTTTCGAACGCGATGCGGGCGATGATCAGGGCAAGGCCCGCCGCCACCAGTCCCATCCAGACGAAGGCGGCGATGCGCCAGTAGGTCAGCGCGTAGATGCCGATATAGAGGTCGAGCCGCAGGATCGACGAGATGACCAGCACGATGTTCTGCGCCACCCAGACGTAGACCAGCCGGCGGATGAGCGGATCGCTGGAGGTCGTGCTGCCCGGCCGCAGCGCCGCCAGGACGAAGCCGGCTGCGAGCAGCGCTGTGATGATCAAGGGATAGGCGCCGCGATGCGCATAGGCGGCGTAGGTCAGCCCGTCGGGAAGCGCGATGCCGCCCCACAGATAGGTGGCGTCGAGCGCGGTCTGCATCGCGAAAAGGATGTTGAAGACGACCAGCGCACGAAGAATCGCGGCCTTGCCGAAGATGATGTCCTCGATCGCCTTGGCGGGGTTTGTCGTCGCCCGGCCGACAGGCACAGGCGACAGCACACGCGGAATGGAGCGGAGAAAGCGCGGTAGGCGCGGGCGCAGAAAGGCCCAGACGCCGACCAGCACGAACAGCCAGAAGGCGAGACGCGGCAGCTGGATGAGCTCGAGCAGTGCCATTAGGTCGATCAGCGACAGCCAGTATTCGACGACCGGATTGGCGGCGCCGAACAGCGCGAGAAACACCGCGCCGAGGCTTAGCGGCATGACCCAGACGGCAATCGTCGCAAGGCGCACGCGCCGTCGGCCAAGCTGCCGGGCCGCCTTGCGCCAGCGAAAGAAATCCAGGACGAACCGAAAGGGCGTTGCAAGCAGGAATAGCGAGAGTTGGCCGGCAATGCGGGCAACCCCGTGCTTCAACCGCCCGGCCAGCGAAAGCGCGAAGACGGCCAGCGCCGCCAGCCCGATCGAGACGGACAGCGCACTGACATTTTCCGCGAGCGGCAGCAGCGCCACAAGCAGCGCAACTGGCTTGAACCAGGGCCTGCCATCGTTGAAGGAGCCGAGAGGATGGACAGCCATGCTCGTGGTGGCAATCGCAACGCCGAACAGGAAAAGCGTGATGCCGGCCGGTTGGCTATAGAAGAAAAAATCGGCCAGCGCGACGAGCAGGACGGCAACGCCGAAGCGGCTGCAATAGCTCGGCGCCGGCGTGAGGAACGCTGTCATGATCGGGCTTTCTCGGCCGCTTTGATGCGGCCGGAATATCTGGGCGGGGATTTGCGGACGAAAGGGAGGAGGTTTGCCGGCGGCGGATCGACAAGCCACCAGCTGTCGCGGCGAAGCCGGTACGGCAGGGACCAACGGCAATTTGTTTGCTCTTGCATGCCGCCCTTGTCGCATTCTGTCGGGTGGCAAGCGGGGCGGAGACGAGGAGATTTTCCGAAATTGCGTGCAGTTTTTATGCACGGCTTGCCTCGGCCGTCTGCAGGCGGCATAGATCGGACATGACTGCCGAACCCTCCCGCCCGCGCCGCTCGGTGCTTTACGTCCCGGCTTCGAACGACAAGGCATTGGCCAAGATCCGGTCGCTGGCCTGCGATGCCGTCGTCATCGATCTCGAGGACGCCGTCGCCCCGGCCGACAAGCTTTCCGCGCGCGAAAAACTGGCGGGGATTTTCGCCGGCCGTTCCAACCGGCGCTGCGAGATGGTTGTGCGCATCAATGCGCTGTCGAGCGAATGGGGCGCCGACGATCTGCTGGCTGCGGCAAAATGCGCTCCCGACGCCATCCTGCTGCCCAAGGTCGACACGCCGCGCGACATTCTCGAGGCCGGTGACGTTCTCGACGACAATTTTGCGCCGGACGAGGTCAAGCTATGGGCGATGATGGAGACACCCAAGGCGCTGCTCAACATCGGCCCGATCGCCGAGCTTGGCCGCGACCCAGCCTCTCGACTGGTTTGTTTCGTTGCCGGAACGAATGATCTGGTCAAGGACACCGGAATTCTCACCACGCCCGACCGGCGCTATCTCGTGCCGTGGCTGATGCAGATGGTGGTCGCCGCGCGCGCCGGCGGCCTCGACCTGCTCGACGGCGTCTTCAATGATTTTAGCGATATGGACGGGTTTGCGCGCGAGTGCACGGAAGCGGCCGCCATGGGCTTCGACGGCAAATCGCTGATCCATCCGGCCCAGATCGAGGCCGCAAACCGGGCCTTTGCGCCGTCGCCTGAAGCGATAGCCGAGGCGGGCGCGATCAAGGATGCCTTCGCGCTTGCCGAAAATACCGGCAAGGCGGTGATTGCGCTGAACGGAAAGATGGTCGAGCAGCTGCATTTGGCGCAGGCCGAAAAACTGCTGGCGAAGGCCGCCGCTGTTCGCGCATGATTGTAACTCACGACGGGATTGAAAATGAAACTCTACCGCTTTTTGTCCGGCCCGGACGACGCCAGCTTCTGCCACAAGGTGACGGCGGCGCTCAACAAGGGCTGGCACCTGTTCGGCTCGCCGACCTATGCCTATGACAAGAATGCCAAGACCATGCGCTGCGGCCAGGCGGTGGTGAAGGACATCGAAGGCCAGGAATACGGCCCCGACACCAAGCTCAGCGACTGGTAGCGCTGACATCGCTTCGGGTGCCCGCGAATGCGGGACACTTCTGGACGCTGGCGCGAAGGAACGCTGCGCTCTCCAGTCCCAAAACGACGTCACTCCGCTGCCTCTTCGATCTTCTCCATATCATCGTCCGACAGGCCGAAATGGTGACCGATCTCATGGATCAGCACATGGGTGACGATGTCGCCCAGCGTCTCCTCGTTCTCGGCCCAGTAGTCGAGGATGGCGCGGCGGTAGAGCGTGATCCGGTTCGGGCCTTCGCCGGTCTGCGGATTCCAGCGCTCGGCGATGCCGCGCCCCTCGAACAGGCCGAGCAGGTCGAAGGGCGTTTCCAGCGAAAGGTCGTCCATGATCTCGTCGGTCGGGAATTCGGCGATCTGAATGACGATCTCGCCGGTCAGCTTGCGAAACTCCTCCGGCAGATGGGCATAGGCCTCCAGCGCCAGGAGCTCGATTTCCTCCATCGTTGGCGAAAGCTGGTCGTGCCAGATGCGTGTTTGGTAGATGCGAGCCATGCTTTGTCCTTTGATCCCGGCATATAGGCTTTCGGGCCGGACTCGGCAAATGGTCGGGCTGGAGCGCCCGGACCATGCCATCAAGGCAGGAATAAATTCCCCATGACTCCGCTTGACTCTTTGGCCGCCCTCTGGAATCTATAGGAACATAACAGGAACAATTGTGAGTGGAAGCTGACCGTCATGGCGACAAGCGCCGTGGCGCGGGAGACTGTTTTTGCCCTGCGCCGCCAGATCGCGAAGATCGAAGGGACCTTGTCCGAGCGCCTGGAAGCGCCGGCCGGTTCGTCGTTTGACGCGGATGTGCCTCGCCAGAGTCTGGCATCCTCTCGGAATCCGACACCCGCTCGGAATCTGACGATTGTCCGTCGCGGCCTCGCCGTGGCGCCGCCCGATGCGTTTTTGCGCACCGGTGCCGAGCGCCTCGATGCTGCGCTGAGCGGCGGCCTGCCGAAGGCGGCGCTGAGCGAGTTTCATGGCGCCGCGACCCGCGATGCCGGAGCAGTCGCCGGTTTTGTCCTGTCGCTCATCAGCCTGATCCTCAGCCAGGGGCCGCGACTGCCGGTGCTGTGGATCGGCACATCCGAGGTTTTCCGCGAGGCCGGCTTTCCCTATGCCGGGGGGCTTCACGCCTTCTTCGGCATCGAGCCGGAGCAATTGCTGTTTTCCGAGGCGCCAAGGCTGCTCGATGCGCTGTGGGTCGCCGAGGAGGCCGCCAGGATGACGGCGCTGGCCGCAGTCATCCTCGAAATCCGTGGCAACCCGCAGCGGCTGGATCTCACCGCGACGCGGCGGCTGCACGCCCGGGCGCAGAGTGCCGGCCGGCCGCTTTTCCTGCTGCGCCAGGCCGGCGAGCCCGAGCCGACGGCAGCGCCCGTCCGCCTCATCCTGTCGGCGGCACCGGCGGCAGCGCGCGAGACGATCGCCGGGCCGCTCGCCGGCTCGATCGGCCGGCCCGCCTTCACCATCACCATCGGCAAGAGCCGCACTGCCTTGCCCGGAAAATTCACACTGGAGTGGAACCCCGATGAACGCATATTCGAAGAAAGACGGGGCGAGGAATGGGCAAAGAATCCTGTCCCTGTGGTTTCCACATCTCGCCGCCGAGAGGATCCTGCGGCAGCGCCTGGGGCGGTCCTGGCGTTCCCGGCCGTCGGATCACCTGCCGCTGGTGATCAGTCACCGCGACCGGAACGCCCAGCGCATCGCCGCCCTCGACGAGCGGGCCGAAGCGCTTAACCTGAAACGCGGCATGGGCATAGCCGATGCACGCGCCATGCATCCCTCGATCGACATCGTGGAGGCCGATCCGGAAGCCGACCGGCGCCTGCTCGAAGGCCTCGCCGACTGGTGCGACCGCTATACCCCGCTGGTGGCGCTCGACGGGGCCGATGGCCTCTATCTCGACGTCACCGGCTGCACCCATCTTTTCGGCGGCGAACGCTCGATGCTGGACGACATCCTGTCGCGTTTTTTCCATCAGGGCTTCGATGTCCGCGCCGGGCTTGCCGCCACGCCGGGCTCGGCCTGGGCGGCGGCGCGGTTTGCCGGCGACCGCATCGTTCCCGATGGTGAGGAGGAAGCGCTTCTCGCGCCCTTGCCGTTGGCGGCACTGCGCATCGATCCAGAGGTCCGCGCCAGCCTCGAAAGCGTCGGCCTGCGCACGGCGGGCGCCGTCATGGCGGCACCGCGCGCGCCGCTGGCCCGCCGCTTCGGCGCATCGCTGCTATTGCGCCTCGACCAGGCGCTCGGCCGCCTCGACGAAGCCGTGTCGCCGCGCCTGCCGGTCGCGCCGCTTTCGGTCGAACGCCACCTCGCCGAGCCGATCATGCTGACCGAGGACATCGAGCGGCTGACAGGCATGCTGGCGGCCACATTGAAGAAGGACCTCGAGCGTCGCGGCGAGGGCGCAAGGCGGCTGGCGCTGCTGCTCTTTCGCGTCGATGGCGGCGTCAGCCGCATCGCCGTCGGCACCTCGCGACCTTTGCGCGAGCCGCTGCTGATCCAGAAATTGTTTCACGAAAGGCTTGCCGCGCTCGAACAGGATATCGACGCCGGCTATGGTTTCGATCTCGTGCGCCTCTCGGTGCTGACCGCCGCCGCCTTCGACATGCAGCAGGCAGACCTTGCCGGCGAGACGAACGACGGGGGCGCCGACATCGCGCTTTTTGCCGACCGCATCCGCGCCCGGCTCGGCGAAGGCGCGGTCTTGAAGCCGGTCGCCGTCGAGAGCCATCTGCCGGAGCGCGCCGTCGCCGCCATTCCCTTCGCCGAAGCGCCGCAGAGAAGCTCGCCGCCGAAGCAGCCGGACAAGGTGAAGGATGCTCCCACGACCGTCTTCCAGCCGGAACGGCCGATCCGGCTTTTCCGTTCGCCCGAGCCGATCGAGGTGCCGGCCACCGAAATGCCGGAAGGCCCACCTTTGAACTTCCGCTGGCGGCGCGCGCTCTACCGGGTCGCGCGCGCCGAAGGGCCGGAGCGCATTGCGCCTGAATGGTGGCGAGAGGCGGCGGGACGGGAAGATGCGCCGACCCGGGACTATTTCCGCATCGAGGATGCCGACGGCCGCCGTTACTGGCTTTACCGCCAAGGCCTCTACGGCGCCTCGCAGCCCGCTCCGCGCTGGTTCATGCATGGAGTCTTCGCATGAATGCGCTGACAGCCGTTCCCTATGCCGAATTCGGCATCCAGTCGAACTTCTCGTTCCTGCGCGGCGCCTCGAAACCGGAGGAGCTGGTGGTCGCGGCGAAATTCATGGGGTTTTCAGCGATCGGGCTCGCCGACCGCAATACGGTGGCGGGCGTCGTGCGCGCCTGGCAGCAGGCCAAGGTGGAGGGTGTTTCCTATCATCCCGGCTGCCGCCTGGTATTTTGCGACGGCACGCCGGACATTCTCGCTTACCCGCAGAACCGCAAGGGCTGGGGCCATCTCTGCCGCATGCTGACGCAGGCCAATTTGCGCGACGAAAACGAAAAGGGAGCAACGCTTCTCAAACAAAGCGATCTTCTCGAATGGGGCGATCTCTTGTCGCTGGCCATCCTGCCGGATGTGTCGACGGGCGCGGCCGATAGCCTTGCTGTGCTTAGCCGGCTCACGGATCGCTTCGGCGAAAGCCTGCGGTTTGCGGTTTCGCCGGATTACCGCGGCAGCGACCGCTTCCGTATCGAGCAGGCGGCGGCGATGGCCGAACTGGCCGGCATCCCGCTGATGGCGACCAACGATGTGCTCTACCATACGTCGGAACGGCGCCCGCTGCAGGACGTGCTGACGGCGATCCGCCTCAATGTGCCCGTCGCCGAGGTGGGGCTGGAACTGGCGGCCAATGCCGAGCGTCATTTAAAGCTACCGCTGGAGATGGCACGGCTTTTCCGCAGGCATCCGCAAGCGCTGGCGGAAACGCTGCGTTTTGCCGGCGAGCTGAGCTTCTCGCTCAGTGACCTGCAATACAACTACCCCGACGAGCCGACGGAATCGGGCCTCGGGCCACAGGCCGAGCTGGAAAGGCTGGCCAAGGAGGGGGCCGCCATCCGCTACCCCTCGGGCGTGCCCGCTTTTGTGACGCAGCGCATCGAGGAGGAGCTCGCTCTGATCGAGCGCCTGAACTACGCGCGCTATTTCCTGACTGTCTACGACATCGTCAAATTCGCCCGCAGCCAGAACATTCTCTGCCAGGGGCGCGGCTCCGCCGCCAACTCGATCGTCTGCTTCTGCATCGGCATCACCGAAGTTGGCCCGGACAAGATCGACACGCTTTTCGAGCGCTTCATTTCCGAAGAAAGAAACGAGCCGCCCGACATCGATGTCGATTTCGAGCATGAAAAGCGCGAGGAGGTCATCCAGTACATCTATTCCAAATACAGCACCAAGCGCACCGCGCTGGCCGCCGCTGTCGTCAGCTACCGCGGCCGCTCTGCGGTGCGCGAAGTGGCCAAGGCGATGGGCCTGTCGGACGACGTCCGGAGCGCGCTGTCCAGTTCGATCTGGGGCTGGTCGACCTCGGAGCTCGGCGAAAAGGAGACAAAAGCCGGCGGCCTCGATCAGACCGATCCCTCGACAAGGCATGTGATCGAATGCGCCAACGAGATCATGGGCTTTCCCCGCCATTTGTCGCAGCATGTCGGCGGTTTCGTCATCACAAGGGACCGGCTCGACGAGATCGTACCCATCGTCAAGACGGCGATGGACGAGCGCAAGATGGTCGAGTGGGACAAGGACGACCTCGACGCGGTGAAAATCCTTAAAGTGGACGTGCTGGCGCTCGGCATGCTGACCTGCCTGCAGCGCGCCTTCACCCTGCTCCAGGATCATTATCCCGAGGCGCGGGACGCATATGGCCAACCCTATGTGTTGGCCACTCTCCCGGCCGAGGACAAACATGTCTACGACATGATCTGCCGCGCCGACACGATCGGCGTCTTCCAGATCGAATCGCGCGCGCAGATGTCGATGCTGCCGCGGCTGCGGCCGAAAAACTTCTACGATCTCGTCATCGAGGTGGCAATCGTGCGGCCCGGCCCGATCCAGGGTGACATGGTCCACCCTTATCTGCGCCGCCGGCAAGGCAAGGAAAAGCCCGAATACCCGAAGCCGGAACTGGAAAAAATACTCGGCAGGACGCTGGGCGTGCCGCTGTTCCAGGAACAGGCAATGAAGATTGCCATCGTTGCCGGCGGCTTCAGGCCGGGCGAGGCCGATGAATTGCGCCGCGCCATGGCCACCTTCAAGCGCACCGGCACGATCGGCAATTACCGCAAGAGGATGGTCGACGGCATGGTTGCCAAGGGCTACGAAAAAGACTTCGCCGAGCGTTGCTTCAAGCAGATCGAGGGCTTTGGCGAATACGGCTTTCCCGAAAGCCATGCCGCCTCCTTCGCCCTGCTGGTCTATGCCTCCTGCTGGTTCAAGACCTTCTATCCCGACGTGTTCTGCGCCGCGATTCTGAATTCCCAGCCGATGGGTTTTTACCAGCCGGCTCAGCTTGTCCGCGACGCGCATGATCATGGCGTCGAGATCCGAGAGGTCGACGTCAACTTTTCCGGCTGGGATTGCGCCTTGGAGCAATCGCCTTTCGATCCGGCCCGCATTCTCGACCGCCATGTTCAAATGCGCGGTGTCATCCGGACCAGCCATGCCGTCCGGCTTGGCTTTCGCCAGGTCAAAGGCCTGTCGAAGGAGCGCATGGAAGCATTTGTGGTGAGGCGCGGCGACGGCTACACATCCGTGCGCGATGTCTGGCTGCGCTCGGGCCTCAACGTCGACGAGATCGAAAAGCTGGCGCAGGCCGACGCCTTCCGCTCGCTTGGATTGAACCGCCGCAACGCTCTATGGGCGGTCCGCGCGCTCGACGGCAAGAGTGCCGCCGAAAAGCTGCCGCTGTTCGATCAGCCGGCGATCCGCTTGCGCGATCTCGAGCCTGAAACCCGGCTCCCGACAATGCCGCTCGGCGAGCACGTCGTCCACGACTACCGCTCGCTCGGCCTGTCGCTGAAGGCGCACCCGGTCGCCTTCCTGCGTCAAAGGCTGGATCGGTCCGGCGTCACGCCCAATGCGCGGCTCGGCCAGGTGCGGGACGGCCGGCGCGTTTCGGTCGCCGGCCTCGTGCTGGTGCGGCAGCGGCCGGGCAATGGCAAGGCGATTTTCCTGACGCTGGAAGACGAGAATGCGGTCGCCAACATCATTTTCTGGGAAAGGACTTTCGACCGCTTCCGCCCCATCGTCATGGGCGCACGTCTCATCCGCGTCACCGGCAAGCTGCAATCGGAATCGGACGTCATCCATATCGTCGCCGAGAAGGTCGAGGATCTGACGCCGTGGCTGTCGGTGCTGCTGGAAGAGGCAGGACCTGAGCCTTCGAGCCGTACAGACGAGGCTCGGCCGGGCAGCATCGCGCAAACGGAATTATTGGGAAAGGCGGAGAAGGTCATGCCCAAGGGACGCAATTTTCAATAGGCCCCCTGTCTTCGTCAGAGCGTTGCTGCGGTGCGGAATTTGATGACGGCAGGACAGAGGGGGGCGCGAAGGATCGCTGCGGAGCGGCCCTTATTCCGAGCCACCCAGGCGCGGCGGTGGCATGGCATCGTCTATGGCGATGACCCGCGCCTCCGATGGCAGCATGATAGGAATGCCGTCCCGCACCGGATAGGCAAGCTTTGCCACCCGCGAGACAAGCTCGCCGCGCTCCGGATCCCAGGCAAGCGGCCCCTTGGTCAGCGGGCAGGCCAGCAGTTCCAGCAGCTTGGGATCGACAGTCCTGTTCCCGTCACGTCCATCCGCCATTCGATCCGTCCTTCCACAAGGCAACCGCTTCGGGGTTTCGCGCGCGGACTTCCCTTCTCCCCTTGTAGGAGAAGGTGGCCGAGCGAATCTCGGTCGGATGAGGGGTGTTCCAGCTTGGCACCGACGGCACTCCGTCCAGCACCCCTCAACCGTCTCGGCGCTACGCGCCGATCCACCTTCTCCCACAAGGGGAGAAGGCAAGAGCCTACTGCAAACTCGAACCGAAATCCTCATTGTCGCGCGCCAGCGCCATTTCGGTGATGGCGATCAGCGTTTCGGCACGTGTCTTTAGATCGGCCGCTTCGAGCAGCGCCTGTTTCTCGGCCGGCCCGTAGGGCGCCATCATCGACAGCGCGTTGACCAGCATGGCGTTTTCGGCGCGGCTGACGCTTTCCCAGTCGGCCTCCAGATCGTTGGCCTGCAGATAGGCGCGAAACGCTTTGAGCAGCGCCGGCCGGTCGATCTCGGCTTCCGCCTGGTCGTCGTCGAGATCGGTGAGAAAGGGTGCCAACCGGCACTGGCGAAACGGCGTCCTGACGGTGAGTTCCTGGACAATGCGGAACCGGCACACGCCCTGCAGCGAAATCAGATAACGACCGTCGCCGCTCTCGGACAGCGCGATGATGCGCCCGGCACAGCCGACATTGCAGAGTTCCGGCTCGCCGTCGGGACGCAGCGCACCGTCGAGGCTGGGCTGGATCATGCCGATCAGCCGCGCCCCGGCGATCGCCTCATCGACCATCTGCAGATAGCGCGGCTCGAAGATGTTGAGCGGCATGCGGCCTCCCGGCAGCAGCAATGCGCCCTCAAGCGGAAAGATCGGCATGGTCGACGGTAAGTCCGCAGCGAGTCGGTAATGCGCGTTTCCCGCCTGCACCTCAATCCTCCGATCGCTTCGTCAGGAAGCACACCAAACCCGTCTCCTCCCGGCCGGCACAAGGCGCGACACCGGAAACCCGAAATCGAATGCCGTCCGAAAACCTAATCTGGCGCAGCCGCCGCCGACCGCAAGCCCGCCGGACAAAACAGTCTGCGCCGGCTCAGGAAAACAGCAGCGACGACAGTTTGCGCCGTGCCGACAGCGTTGCCTCGTCGGTCATGCCGCATGCCTCGAAGAGCTGCAGCAACTGGGTTCTGGCGCCATCGTCGTTCCACGAGCGGTCGGCCTTGATGATCGCCAGCAGATTGTCGGCCGCCGCCATGCGATCACCCTTGGCGTTCTGGATCATCGCAAGCTCGAACCGCGCCTGGTGATCCCCGGGATTTTCGGCCAGCCGCCGTTCCAGTTCCGCCGGATTGCCGAGCACTGCTGCTTGCGCGGCGAGCGCCATCTTGGCGCGCAGCGCGGCGAGCTGCGGCGCATCCTTCTTTGCCTCCGGCGCCCGCGCCAGCATCGCATCGGCACCTTCGGTATCGCCGGCCTCGAACAGCAGATCGCCCAAGCCGGCGATCGCCTCGATCGTCTCCGGCGCCTGTTCCAGGATAGCGTCGTAGATGTCGGCCGCGGTCTGCACGTCACCGGCCTCGCGCGCCTCGGCGGCCGCGGCCAGCGCCTCGGCCACTTGCGGTGCGCCACCATCCTTGCCGCCGACCTTCTGGATGAATTGCGTGATCTGGCTCTCGGGAATGGCGCCCATGAAGCCGTCGACCGGCTGGCCGTCCTTGAAGGCAATGACCGCCGGTATCGACTGGATGCCGAGCTGGCCGGCGATCGATGGATGGTCGTCGATGTTCATCTTGACCAGCTTGACCTTGCCGCCGGCGGCTTTCACCGCCTTTTCCAGCAGCGGGGTCAATTGCTTGCAGGGGCCGCACCATGGCGCCCAGAAATCGACCAGCACCGGCTGGCGGCGCGATTCCTGGATGACGTCGGCGGCAAATCCAGCGGTCGTGGTGTCCTTGATGACGTCGGCCGGCACCTCCGCAAGTGCGACCTTCTCACGCGCGGCATCGGTGCCGCCATACTGCACGGTGGTGGCATACTGACCGCCATTGCTGCCAAATGGGCGGCCAAAGGGGTTGCTATCGCTCATCTCGTCGCCCTTTCGGTCGCGCCGCCGGCCAAGGGACAGGCGCAACATCCTTCTTCAGAACCCGGTTTCAGTCACCCATGTGGCGATCATGCCGAGACTTTCAAGATAACAGCATCATGTCCGGTTGCCTCGACGAATTTGACCAGGTCCGTGGCGGCGATGGAAGTCGTCGCCTCATTGGTCAGCGGGTGGGCGTTGACCACAGCATGGCTCATCAGCTCCTCGTCGAGAACGACCTTGACCCTTCGCTCCGTGTCGTTGATCAGCCCGAAAACGGTGACCGCGCCCGGGACGACGCCGAGAAGCACCATCAGCATCTCCGGCCGGCCGAAAGACACGCGGCCCGCGGCGCCGATCAGATGATGGATCTGCTTTAGATCGACCACCGCCTCCTCGCCGACGCTGACCAGGAAGAAATTATCTTTCTTGTCCTTGAGGAACAGGTTCTTGGTGTGGCCGCCGGCGATCTCGCCGCGCAGCACCTGCGAATCGGCGACAGTGAACAGCGGCGGATGCCGCTGTGTCGATACCTCGATCCCGAGTCCGGCAAGAAAGGCGAAAAGGTCGGCTTCGGTCTTCGGCATCGGTCTTTCTTCTGATGGCCCGCTTTCAACGGCTTGTTCGGCCTACGCCGTTTACGGCCAATGATGCGGCCAAGACAAGCCCGTCGCGCAATGCAGGGGTGATTGCCTTGCGACGTGTCGCGGGACGGCTTGTCCGCATTGCCGGCGAAGCAAAAAGCCTGCGAATTCCCTGTTGCAATCGCCGCGCTCTTCAGCCATATAGGCGCGGCTTGCGGCCCGAAAGCCGCGCGAGCGGGTGTAGCTCAGGGGTAGAGCACAACCTTGCCAAGGTTGGGGTCGAGCGTTCGAATCGCTTCACCCGCTCCAGTTTCTCTCAAGGGAAATCAAGCATCGAAAAGCCGCGGTCCGCCGCGGCTTTTTCGCATTTGGGCGGCACAGGACGCACTTGCCAGCAGGCGCTGCGGTCGCGCCAAGTACGCTGCAGATAGAATTCAGGACTTTTGCGTGTCGTCCTCGGACCAAGGTCCGTCTTGCAGAATGCTCTATTTGAACGGAACTTGTTGGACAGCGGGCTCCACTTTGGAAAGTCCTCACGTTTCTCACTGGAACCCATCCTGGCGGGAGGGCCACTCGAAGGAGGAATTATGAAAACGCGCACCTATCTATTCGCAGCGGCGGCCGCTCTCACCCTTGTCGCGTCTCCGGTCCTCGCTGCCCCCGGCGGCAATGGCGGCGGGAACGGCAATGGCGGCAGCCACGGCAACGGCGGAAACTCGGCTGGGGCCGGCTCGCAGGGACACGGAGCCGCCACCTCGGCCGCGGCCAAGGACAAGTCGACGACCGGAGTTGCTCATGCAATGGCGGTCGTTGCCACGACACCGGCCTCACCGCAGGCCACCCTGGCCTTGCAGGCAGCGCTGGATAGGAAGGCCGCGAAAGACGCGGCAAACACTGCCGACGACACCTCTGACGAAACCGAGTAAGCATTCGAAACTGACAACTTGTCGCGTTGAAAGCCGTGGTTCGCCGCGGCTTTTTTTCGTTTCCCCGCCTGGCGTTCGAACTCTCAAGGCCTTTGATGCATGTCGCGCAAAACTGTGCAGCGGTTTTGCGACACCGACATGCATGAAACAAGAACCTGAAGCGCGTCGCATGAGGCCGGTCGAACGCACCGCGCTTTTAGGGTCGGCAGGTCAACAGCGCTTCCAGAAAAAAGCTGCTCCACAGCGGCCCTGAAGCTACGCTGAGGCCAAACGCCGCCGCATCGGCGTCGGATTCGATTGCATGCGAGGAGATCCCGTGACCGGCTTTGTCGACCGAGAACGCGCAACAGACCTGATGCAGCGTGCCAATATCGAGGCATTGGTGCTTTGCGAGCCTGAGGCATTCCAATATGCCACCGGCGCCTGGATCGGCCCGGCCGGCCTGTTCCGCCGGGCCGGCGCCGGTTTCGTGGTCATCCCGAGACGAGACGACCTGCCGATCGGCGTAGTGGTTGCCGATTTCCAGGCTGCCCAGCTCCGGGCGGCGGTGGCGGATGCCGTGGTGCGCACGCATCCGATCTGGATCGAATCCGCGTCGCTTGAGCCGGCGACAGCCGGCCGGCCCGTTGCGCAGCGCATCGAGGCCGGCCTGGTTGGCCGCGCCCCCGGTTTTGCACGTCCAGCGACCTTCGAGCTTGCCCGCTCTGTCCGCGAGCTGAAGACGATGCTCGCCGAATTCGGGCTGGAGCGTGCAACGCTCGGCATCGAGCTGGATTTTGTCTCGGCCAGCGATTTGTCCGCGATGCAGGCGATGTTGCCCGGCACGGCCCTGGTCAACGGCTCGCCGATCCTCGACAGGCTGCTGGCAATCAAATCGCAAAGCGAGATCGACCTTCTGCGGCAGGGCATCGTCCTGTCGGAAACCGGCCTGTCGCGACTGCAGCAGCATGCGGCGACCGGCATGCGTCAGTCGGAGCTGGTCGCGCTCTACCGGCAAGGCGTCGCCGAAGCAGCCGCCGGGTCCTCGCTGCAAATCTCGACGGCGGAATACGTCACACTGGGCGCTCGGCCCAAAAGCGCCGATGTGGCAGCCACCGCCGGCGATCCGCTGAAGGCCGACATGGTCTGCAGCGTGAACGGCTATGCCTCCGACATGTCGAGGAATTTCACCTTCGGGCCGCCGTCGCCCGAACAGGCCGAATTGCATGCGATAGCCGAGCGCGCCTTCGCCGATGGGCTTGCCGCGCTTATGCCCGGAAAGCCGTTCGCCGGCGTGCATCGCGCCGCCAGCGAAAGCCTGGCGCGCCAGGGCCTGCGTTCCTATCGCCGCGGCCATTTCGGCCACAGCGTCGGCCATTCCGTGTTTTCCGAGCAATGGCCGTTCATCTCGGCCGACAGCGATGTCGTGATCGAAGCTGGCATGGTGCTGGCATTCGAGATCCCGCTCTACATCGACGGTCTCGCCAGCTTCAATCTCGAAGACCAGTTCCTGATCACCGCGAACGGGCCGCTGCCGATGAACCGCTTGCCGAGGCGCCTGGGGACTATAGGCTGAATCCAGCCGGTGCCCTTACCTGGCGCCGGCCACGCCCCTGCGGAAATCCGACGGCGACATGCCGGCAAGCTTGCGGAACGATTTGTTGAAGGCGCTGAGCGAGCCGAAGCCCGATTCCATGGCGACGCGCAGTACATTGGCATCCTGATGCATCAGCAGCGCCTGCGCGTAGCTGAGGCGCAGCAGATTCACATATTCGTTGAGCGTCATGCCGGTCGATTTCTTGAAGATGCTCATGGCGTATTTGGGATGGATGTCGGCCGCCGCGGCGATGTCGACGCAATCGATCTCGTAGAGGAAATTCTCGGCGATGAAGTCGCACATGCGCCCGACATTGCGCAGCGATTGCTGATCGAAGGGACTGCCTATCTCCTGTTCGACCGGGGTTTCGGGGGCGAGCCGGTAAGGCTCGAAGCGCACCCGCTCCAGCCGCAGCAAAAGCTCGTTGACGGCATGCTCGGCCTTGACCGGGTCGCCGGAGCGGGCATAGCGGTTCCAGCGCTCGAAATTGTGGTCGTCCGACCGGTCGGTGGCGTCGGTTACCAGCGTCGCGCCCGTCATCAGCCTGTTGCGGACGTCGACCGGCAAATGCAGCCGGAAGAAATGCACCAGCGGCAGATGCGCGCCGGCATAGATGGCATCGTCGGAGGCTTCGTCCATCTGGTGCGGCAGGCCGCCCCAGAACAGACACATGTCGCCAGCAGAGAGCGAAAGCTCGTGCCCGTCCATGCGGTAATGCACGGCCCCGCGCACGATGAAATTCACCTCGACCTGGGCGTGCCAATGCGGCTTGAGCATCACCAGGGGCTGGGTGTGAAACATCTGCAGCAGCAGCGGCAGGCCCTCCACGCTGCTGGCGCCAGGCTGGTAAAACGGCCTTTCCGGCATCTTACTTTCCGCTCATTTCTTATTCCCTTTGTCGCGGACAAGGCTTTCCCGAGGCCTAGTCTAGCCACGCTCGCAAACAGAGAGCAACTGAAATGGGAGGATTTCAATGCGCATAAAATTGACCTGCGCCGCGCTCGCGCTTGCCTTGGGCTCCAGCCCGGCCTTTGCGCAGTCCGGTGAAATCACGATCTGGAGCTGGAATATCGCCGCTTCGTCGCTGAAGGCCACCATAGCGGGCTTCAACAAGCAGTTTCCCGACATCAAGGTCACGGTCGAGGACCTCGGCAACCAGCCGACCTACGACAAGTCGATCGCCGGCTGTGCCGCCGGTGGGGAGGGCCTGCCGGACATCGTGACGATCGAGAACGGCGAAGCGGAAAACTACTGGAGCCAGTTCCCGGATTGCTTCGTCGACCTGCACACGCTCGGCTACACCGCGGAAGACCAGGCAAAATTCCCCGACTTCAAGCGCACCGAGCTCGAGGTGGACGACAAGGCCTATGCGATGCCGTGGGATTCGGGGCCGGTGGCGATGTTCTACCGACGCGACTTCTACGAGAAGGCCGGCGTCGATCCGTCCTCGATCAAGACCTGGGACGATTTCATCGCTGCCGCCAAGAAGATCCAGGCCGCCAATCCCGGCGTGACGATGACCAACGCCGATTTCAACGGCGATTCCGAATTCTTCCGCATGATCTCCAACGAGCAGGGCTGCGCCTACTTCTCCGCCGATGGTCAATCGATCACGGTCAACCAGCCCAAATGCGTCGATGCCATGACCAAGATCAAGGAGATGAAGGACGCCGGCATCATTTCCTCTGCCGACTGGAGCACCAAGATCACCAACAACACCGCCGGCAAGGTCGCCACGCAGATGTATGGCGGCTGGTATGAAGGCACTGTGCGCACCGAATCGCCCGATGGGACAGGCAAATGGGGCGTCTATTTGATGCCGAGCCTGACCGCCGACGGTCCGCGCGCCGCCAATCTCGGCGGCTCCTCGCTCGCCATCACCTCGGTGTCGAAGAACAAGGAAGCCGCCTACGCCTATCTGAAATACACGCTAGGGACGAATGAGGGCCAGATCACCATGCTGAAAGGCTTCGGCCTGGTGCCGTCGCTGATTTCGGCGCTCAACGACCCTTATGTCTCCGAGGGCCTGCCCTATTGGGGTGGCCAAGCCGTGTGGAAGGACATCCTCGGCACCCTGCCCAAGGTCGTCCCCAGCCGCGGTACGCCGTTCCAGAGCGACGCCGAAATCATCATCCGCGCGGTGCAGACCAAATATCTGGCCGGGGGCTATCCCGACGCCAAGGCAGCGCTCGACGATGCCGCAAGCCAGATCGCCGCGGCGACCGGCCTGCCGGTCAAGTCGTGATCTGACACGGAATGATCCCAGAGTCAGTTACCGGGCGCTTGCGCTGCCCCTCACCCTTACCCTCTCCCCGTGAAGAACGGGGAGAGGGGGTCACCAGCGTTGCGGCCCAGCCCCTTCTCCCCGTCACTTACGGGGAGAAGGTGCCGGCAGGCGGATGAGGGGCGGCACCGGCCTTCGAACAAGCCGCCGTTTGCGGCGCCGCATCACCTGAAACATCAACACCGCGCGCCCCAGCAGGCGAAAGAAGAAAGGAGGAGAACGATGCGCTACCAGAACGCCACGGCGTATCGCTTCCTTGCGCCCTATCTGCTGATCTTCTCGATCTTCTGGCTGTGGCCGATCATCGATTCCTTCCTGATCTCGTTCCAGGCGACGCGCACCGTGCCGTGGCGGTTCGCGCCGACCTTCAACTGGGGCCGGCTGATCGGCGATCCGGCCTTCTTCAATGCCTTGAAGAACACATTGCTGATCCTTGTCATCCAGGTGCCGGTGATGATTTCGCTAGCGATTGTGATGGCGGTGCTTTTGAACTCGCCGCTGCTCAAGGCGCGTGGCCTGTTCCGCTTTGCCTTCTTCGCGCCGGTCGTGGTCGGCGAGGTCGCCTATTCGGCGGTTTTCCGGCTGATGTTCAATCTGGACTACGGCATCATCAACAAATTGCTGAACAGCATCGGCCTGCCCAACGTCGACTGGTTTACCAACGTCATCCCGGCGATGGCGGTCATCATCATGGCGGTGACGTGGCGCTGGGCCGGCTACAACGCCATCATCCTGCTCGCCGGCCTGCAGTCCATCCCCGAGGATGTTTACGAGGCGGCGACCCTGGACCGGGTCAGCAAGGTCAAACAGTTCTTCTACATCACGCTGCCGCTGCTCAAGCCGATCATCGTGTTCTGCGCCGTGCTGTCGATCATCGGCACCATGCAGCTGTTCACCGAGCCCTTCCTAATCACCGAGCGCGGCGGGCCGGGCGGCGGCACCGAAACGCTCGGGCTGCTGCTTTATCGCCAGGGCTTCCGGTCGCTCAATTTCGGCTACGCTTCGGCCATCGCCTACACCATGGCCGGACTGGCGATTGCCATTTCGCTGGTGCAGATATGGCTGACGAGGGAACCGAAATGACCTCGCGCTCCCCAATCGGCCATTCCCGGGTCGGCCGTTCCCAGGCCAGATTGGGCCGCAGCATCGCGCTGCATCTGTTCCTGACGCCGCTGGCGCTGGTCTGGCTGTTTCCGCTGTGGATGATGGTGGTCTTTTCCACGATGCCCGACAACGGCATCTTCAGCCCCGACATCGAGCTTTTGCCGCACGGCAATTTCCTCGACAATGTCAGCAATCTGCAGCGCGGCACCAATTTCATCGGTGCCATCGGCATCTCCGTCTCGGTGGCGGTGACCTACACCTTCCTGTCGGTGATGCTGACCTCGATGGCCGGCTGGGCGCTGGCGCGTTACAACTTCTTCGGCAAGGGCATGGTCGTCGCCATCATCTTCGGCACCATCACGCTGCCCTATGCGGTCGTGCTGATCCCGCAATTCATCATGGTGGCGCGCGACTTCAAGCTCGCCAACACCTGGGTGGCGCTGATCGTGCCGCCGCTGTTCAATTCGCTGGGCGTGCTCTTCATGCGGCAGAGCTTTTCGATGATGCCGCACGAGCTGTTCGACGCCGCCAAGGTCGAGGGCGTCAAGGAATGGCGGATATTCCTGTTCGTCGCCCTGCCTCTGGCGCGGCCGATGCTGGCGGCGCTCGCCATCATCCTGTTCCTTGCCTCCTGGAACAATTATCTCTGGCCGCTGCTGATCAATTCCAAGCCGGGCGCAATGACCGCGCCGGTGGCGCTCGGCACATTGATCGGTCTCACCAAGGTGTCCTGGGGCGGCATCATGGCGGGCGCGGTGATGCTGACGGCGCCAATGCTCGTCGTGTTCGTGCTTCTACAGCGCCATTTCGTCGCCGGCATCGCCGCCGGCGCTATCAAGTAAGGATCAGCATGGCGGCAGTCACACTCAAAAACGTCATCAAGCGCTTCGGCGTCTTCGAGATCGTCCACGGCGCCAATATCGATATCGATGACGGCGAATTCGTCGTCTTCGTCGGCCCTTCCGGCTGCGGCAAGTCCACGCTGCTCCGGATGATCGCCGGGCTCGAGGACATCAGCGACGGCGAGATCGCCATTGGCGGCAAGGTGGTGAACGACGTCGAGGCGGCCGATCGCGGCATCGCCATGGTGTTCCAGTCCTACGCGCTCTATCCGCACATGACGGTTGAGCAGAATCTGAGCTTCGGCCTGAGAATGACCGGCAACCCCAAGGCAGATACCGAGCGGCGGGTGAAGCGGGCTTCCGAAATCCTGCGCATCGCCGAGCTGATGAAGCGGCGGCCGCGGCAATTGTCGGGCGGCCAGCGCCAGCGCGTCGCCATCGGCCGCGCCATCGTGCGCGAGCCGCAAGTGTTCCTGTTCGACGAACCGCTCAGCAATCTCGATGCCGAGCTCCGGGTGCAGATGCGCGTCGAGATATCGCGCCTTCACAAGGAGCTTGGCGTTACCATGGTCTATGTGACGCACGACCAGACCGAGGCGATGACGCTGGCCGACAGGATCGTCGTGCTCAACGCCGGTAATATCGAGCAGATCGGCGCGCCGCTCGATCTCTACGACGACCCCGCCAACCGCTTCGTTGCCGGCTTCGTCGGCTCGCCGAAGATGAATTTTCTGGCGGCGAAAGTGGTCGGAACCGACAACAGCGCGGCGATCGTGGAGCTGGTCAACCATCGCGGCGTGCGACTGCGCAAGCCGCTTTCCGATGCCTTGCCTGCGATAGGCGGCGATGTCGTGGTTGGCGTGCGGCCGGAGCATTTCTTCGACGCCGGCCAGGGCGATTGCGACCTTACCCTCAAGGCCGACGTCGCCGAGCACTTGGGATCGGTGAGCTATGTCTATGCCAATTCCGGGACCGGGGGCGGGCGCGAAGAACTGATCATCGAGCGCGAGGCCTCGCGGCATCGCGCCAACGGCGACGACCTGGTGGTGTCGATCAAGGCCGACCGCTCGCTTCTCTTCGACGCCACCGGCGCACGCATTCGCTAACCCATCTTTCTTTTGTCCGATCGCGATTGCTCGCGGCCACCCCACGGAGATTTGACATGACTTCCAAACCAGAAAAAATTCGCTGGGGCATTCTCGGGCCCGGCAACATCGCCAAGGCCTTTGCCGGCGGCGTCGCCCATTCGCGCACCGGCACCTTGGTCGCCTTAGGGGCGCGCAATCCCGGCAAGGCCGGGCTCACCGAGGCTTTCCCCGGCGCCCGCATCCTCGACGGCTACGAGGCTTTGCTTGGCGATCCGGATGTCGACGCGATCTATATTTCGACGCCGCATCCGAGCCATGCCGAATGGGCGATCAAGGCAGCCGAGGCCGGAAAGCATGTGCTTTGCGAAAAGCCGCTTGGCCTGACCGCCTTCGAGGCCGACGCGATGATCCATGCGGCGCGCAAGGCCGGCACCTTTCTCGGCGAAGCCTTCATGTACCGGCTGCATCCGCAGACGGCCAAGCTGGTCGAGCTGATCAGTGCCGGTGCGATCGGCGAGATCAAGATGATCAAATCCAGCTTCGGCTTCGCCATGCCGGGCTTCATGCCGGAGCACCGGCTTTACGCCAAGGATCTTGCCGGCGGCGGCATCCTCGATGTCGGCGGCTATCCCGTGTCGATGGCGCGGCTGATTGCCGGCGCCGCGGCGGGAAAGCCCTTCGCCGAGCCGGACAAAGTGGTGGGTACTGCGCATCTCGGCCAATCCGGTGTCGACGAATGGGCGTCGGCGCTGTTGCATTTTCCGGGCGGCATCGTCGCGGAAGTCTCCTGCAGCATCTCGCTCGCTCAGGACAATGTCTTGCGCATTCTCGGCAGCAAAGGCCGCATCGAGGTGGCGGACTTCTGGTATGCCGGCGGCCAGCAAGGCGGCACCGGCGAAATCCGCATCATCCGTCCGGGTAACACCGAGGTGGTCGAGGTCAAGGAGGACGGCTGGCTTTACGCGTTCGAGGTCGACGCCGCCGGCGAGGCCATTCTCGGCGGGAAGCAGGAGTTCGCCTGGCCCGGCATGGGCTGGGCCGACAGTCTCGGCAATCTGCGCGTGCTCGACAAATGGCGTGCCGCGATCGGGCTCGAATACGACATCGAGAAACCGGCAAAGCGCGTCAACACGATCTCCGGACGGAAGCTGCGCTCCGGCGGGACCGCCATCTCCAAGCGCAGCATTCCGGGCCTGCCGCGGCGGGCCTCGTGCCTGGCGCTCGGCTTCGAGGATTTCCGCACCTTTTCGTCGGGCGCCATCCTGCTCGACGCCTATTTCGAGGCCGGCGGCAATCTGTTCGACACCGCCTTCGTCTACGGTTCCGGCTATACCGAGACCCTGCTTGGCCAATGGCTGAAAAACCGCGGCGTGCGCGAGCAATCCGTGGTCATCGGCAAGGGCGCGCACTCGCCGCTCTGCTATCCCGACGTCATCGGCAAGCAGCTCACCCAGTCGCTCGAGCGGCTGCAGACCGACCATATCGACGTTTATTTCATGCACCGCGACAATCCGGACGTGCCGGTCGACGAATTCGTCGATGCGATGGACCGCGAGGTCAAGGCCGGCCGCATCCGCGGTCCGTTCGGCGGCTCGAACTGGACGATGGAACGCATGGACGAGGCGATTGCCTATGCCGAGCGCACCGGCAAGCAGAAGCCCGGCGCGCTTTCCAACAATTTCTCCTTGGCCGAGATGCTGGAGCCGATCTGGGCAGGCTGTGTCACCTCCTCCAGCGACGCGTGGAAGGCCTGGCTCACCGCCCGGCAGATGCCGAATTTCGCCTGGTCGAGCCAGGGCCGCGGCTTCTTCACCGACCGCGCCGGCCGCGACCGGCGCGACAATGAGGAGTTGGTCCGGGTCTGGTACTCGGACAAGAATTTCGGCCGTCGCGACCGTGCCATCGAGCTCGCCAAGCGGCTGGGCAAAAGCCCGATCCACGTCGCGCTCGCCTACGTCCTGGCGCAGCCCTTCCCGTCCGTCCCGCTGATCGGGCCCCGCTCGCTCGACGAATTGGAAGACAGCCTCCAGGCGCTCGACATCTCACTTTCGCCGGACGATCTTGCATGGCTGGATAGCGGTTCGGATCAGGCCCGCGCGCGGGCCTGACAGCAGGGAGAAAGGTTGCTAGAAGATGCGCTATGCGTGACTCGTGGGTTGGAAACGAGCTGATCAGAGTGCTTCTCGAGAACGACTCAGTGCACTTGGAGTTTGCTGGCGTTACCGTCCAACTCTGGACTTTATTCAAGGTGGCCTACGACGGAGGGCCTGACGTCTGGATAAAACCGGATAACCGTAGCGGCGATTTAAGCTTAATCTGGGCTTTGGTCGGAACGCGACTTGTAGAAGTAGCCTTGGAGGACACGGTTCGGGTCAGATTTGACAACGGCACGGAAATCATGGTCCCACCTGGCAACCGCCGAGGAGCCGTTATAACGGGAGTAGATGGCTACGATCCCTTCTGAATTTTGTACTGGCCCTACCGAATTTTGCGCGGCTTCTGGCACTCTTGGTCGACGAGGAGGATAGATGCTCGACATCTCACCGTCGAAACAGGCGGCCACCTGGCTCGGTTCTTTTGCGCGAGCGCTCGAAGCGGGCGACGTCGAGGCCGCAACCAATCTGTTCGTCGAGGACTGCTACTGGCGCGATCTTTTGACCTTCACCTGGAACATCAAGACGATGGAGGGGGCGGCCGCGATCCGCGACATGCTGGCGGCGACGCTGGCAACCACAAGGCCTGCTCAATGGCAGCTCAGCGGCGAAGCGACTTCGGACGAAGGCACCATCGAAGCCTGGTTTTCTTTCGAGACGTCATCGGCGTGGGGCCAAGGCATCATGCGCCTCAGGGACGGCAAGTGCCGGACGCTGTTCACGGCGATGAGCGATCTCAAGGGGTTTGAAGAGCGCAAAGGCCCGGCGCGGCCGCTGGGCGTCCGCCACAAGGCCGATCCGGAACGCGAAACCTGGCTGGAGGCAAGGCGCCGCGAGGCGCGTGACCTCGGCGTTAGCCAGCAGCCCTATTGCCTGGTCATCGGCGGCGGCCAGGGCGGCATCATGCTGGGGGCGCGGCTCAGGCAATTGGGCGTGCCGGCCATCGTCATCGAGAAGAACGCCCAGGCCGGCGATTCCTGGCGCAAGCGCTATCGCTCGCTCGTGCTGCACGACCCGGTCTGGTACGACCATCTGCCCTACATCCCGTTTCCCGAGAACTGGCCGGTGTTCACGCCCAAGGACAAGATGGGCGACTGGCTGGAGATGTATACGCGCGTCATGGAGCTCAATTACTGGACCTCCACGACATGCGTCAGTGCCTCCTATGACGAGACCGAAAAGGTCTGGACGGTCGAGCTCGACCGCGCCGGCGAGCGCATCACGCTGAAGCCGAAGCACATCGTCTTCGCGACCGGTGCTTATGGCCCGCCCAGGCGCATCGACCTGCCGGGCGCCGAGGTCTTCAACGGCGAAATCCTGCATTCCAGCCAGTATTCCAGCGGCGAGAAATTCCGCGGCAAAAAGGTCGCCGTCATCGGCGCGGCAAGTTCCGGCCATGACGTCGGCGTCGATCTCTGGGAGAGCGGCGCCGAGGTGACGATGGTCCAGCGGTCGCCGACGACGGTGGTCAAGTCGGACACGCTGATGGAGATCGGTTTCGAGATATTTTCGGAAAAGGCGCTGGCCCGCGGCATCACCACTGAGAAGGCCGACATGATCGTCGCCTCGACGCCGTTCGCGCTGCTGCCGCAAGGCCAGCGGGCGCTTTACGACGTCATCAAGGCGCGCGACGCGGCTTTCTACGACCGCTTGCGCGGCACCGGCTTCGCCATCGATTTCGGCGACGACGAGACTGGGCTCCTGATGAAGGCCTACCGCACCGGCTCGGGCTTCTACATCGACGTCGGCGCCTGCGATCTGATCATCGACGGCGAGATCGGCATCCGTAGCGGCGTCGGGATCAAGTCGCTGACGCCGACAGGCATCCTCTTCGACGACGGCACGGAACTGGCGGCCGACGCGATCATCGCCTGCACCGGCTATCTCTCGATGAACGAGACAGTGGCGGCGATCGTTTCGCGCGAAGTCGCCGACAAGGTCGGGCCGTGCTGGGGGATTGGCTCGGGCGTGAAAGGCGACCCGGGTCCGTGGCAAGGCGAGTTGCGCAACATGTGGAAGCCGACAGCGCAGGAAGCGCTGTGGTTCCACGGCGGCAATCTTGCGCTGTCGCGCTTCTATTCAAAATTCGTGGCGCTGCAGATCAAGGCGCGCATGGAAGGCATTCCGACGCCAGTCTATGGAGCGCCGGTGCGATAGGGCTGCCTTTCCCTTCTCCCCTTGTGGGAGAAGGTGGATCGGCGCGTAGCGCCGAGACGGATGAGGGGTGTTGGACGGATCGCCGTGGGTGCCAAGCTGGAGCACCCCTCATCCGTCGCCTTCGGCGACACCTTCTCCCACAAGGGGAGAAGGGGAGCCACATCGCCGTCAATAGTGGCTATGTCCGAAATGCCGGCTCGCCACCTCGACATGCGTGTCGTGCGCATGCGCTTCGAAGCGTTCGGTCTCGCCGAGATCGTCCACCGCCTCGTTCGGCCACCAGGTGCCGCCGACCACGATGCCGGCCGAGACCAGCCTTTGCTCGGCGACCAGCGAGGCGCCGACCGAATCGACAAAGGTGAAGTGGCCTGGACGCAGACGCAGCACCGCGACGTCACCGACCACGCCAATCGCCAGCCTGCCGAGATCTGGCCTGGCGATCGCTTCCGCTGGCCGCTGCGTTGCGGCGCGCAGCACCTCGACCAGTGGCATGCCGAGCGCCAGCAGTTTCGACATGCAGACCAGGATGTCGAAGGCCGGCCCGTCGACGCAGTAGAGATGCACGTCGCTGCTGATCACGTCCGGCGCCAGACCCTCGCTGAGCATCGCTTTGGCCACCTCGAAATCGAACGAGCCCATGCCGTGGCCGATGTCGAAGATGACGCCGCGCTCGCGCGCCAGCCGCATATCCGGCCGCACCGCCCCCGAGGCGAAGACCGGCGCGTTGGGAAACGGCCGGAAGCAGTGGGTGAGGATGTCGCCCTTGCGCAGCCGCGGCAGCACTTCCGAGCGGCCGGGCGGCGGCTCGTCTATATGCGCCATCAGCGGCAGGCCGGCCTTGTCGGCGGCTTCGAGCGCGAGATCGACCGGCGCGATGCCGCTGGTGCCACCGGCATGGCGACCCGAACGGACCTTGACACCGACAACCACGTCCGCGTGCTCGCGCGCCGCCGCCACCGTTTCGCGCGGTTCGCAGAGCCGGAGGTCGCTGCACTCGCCGACCGCCACGGTCTGCGAGAAGCCGAATATGCCGGCAAAGGAAATGTTGACGTAGGCCAGGATGCGGACTTTCGAGCGCTCTATGACGTGGCGGCGAAAGCCGAGGAAATTGCCGGCGCCGGCACTTCCGGCATCGATGAAGGTGGTCGTGCCGCTCTTTGCGGCGAGCCGGTCGGCATCGACGCCGAGCGAGGTGCCGCCCCAATAGACATGGCTGTGCAGGTCGATCAGGCCCGGCGCGACGATGGAGCCCGTGGCGTCGATGACGCGGGCGGCACGCTCGAAGGGGATTTCGGCGTCGATAGCCGCGATACGGCCGTCCACAATCGCCAGATCGCGTTGTGCGTCGAGGCCGGACGCCGGATCGATGAGGCGGCCGCCTTTTATCAGGAGATCGAATTGCATTGCGCCTGTCTCCGCTTTTCCGTCAGGCCGGCCTGTAGGCGACGGCTTCGACCTCGATCTTGATGTCGATCATGAGCCGAGACTCCACCGTCGTGCGTGCCGGCGGGTCTTTCGGGAAATGCCGGGCATAGACGGTGTTGAAGATGCCGAAATCGCGCGCGTCCTCGAGCCAGACCGTGGTCTTGACCACGTCGTCCAGCGTGCAGCCGGCCAGCGCCAGTGCCGCCTTGATGTTCGACAGCACCTGTTCGGTCTGCTCGGCGATGCCGCCCTTGACCACCAGCCCGTCGCTGCCGACCGGCACCTGGCCGGAGACATAGACGAAATCGCCGGCCCTGACCGCCGGCGACAACGGCACATGGGATTTTCCGAAACACTGCTTGGGCAAGGAGGCCTCCTCTGGAAATCTTGCGTGACCGCCCTTATGCCTGCCACCGCGGTTCTCATCCAACATTTTGGAAGCTATATCGCTTTGCTGCGGGAGCGCCAGCTTGGTCACCACGCTCGGTGACCCTTCGCGCCCCCCTCTGTCCTGCCCTCTTTCCCACTACTTGGCATCTCCCCCACTAGGAGGGAGATTGGCCGTCATCACTGATTTCGCCAACCACCGACCTTGCAAAAGGTGCGCTGCCAGCGAAGCTGCCGATCTCCCCCCAAAAGGGGGAGATGCCCGGCAGGGCAGAGGGGGGCGCTGTCCCGCCAGCGTCTTGACCCGCGACACCAGCCCGCTCAGCGATCGATCCGCGTCGACAGGATGATCGACGACGACGTCCGCTCGACCCCGTCCATGGCGCCGATCTGGTCGAGAAGCGTGTCGAGATCCCTGATCGACGGCGCCTCGACGATGACGATCATGTCGAAATTGCCGCTCACCGAATGCAGCGTCCGCACCGGCGGCAGCGCCTGCAGGCTGCGCACCACCTTGTCCGCAAGCTTGGGCGTGACGGTGAGCAGGACATGCGCCCGCACCAGTCCCTGTTCGTAATCCGGCGAAAGCCTGACGCCGTAGCCGGTGATGGTGCCGCGCTGCTCCAGCCGCTCGATCCGGCTCTGCACCGTCGTCCGTGAGACGCCCAGCCGCCGCGCCAGTTCGGCGGTCGAGGCGCGTGCATTGATGCGCAGCAGGGAAAGCAGCGCCTGGTCGGCATCACTAAGCATTTCGACGAACCTTGCCGGCGCATTGATCAAACAGAGACTGCGTTTTGCACAATCCCACGCTTCCTTTCGACAGGCAAGCTGCGATTCTAGCCGTCTATTTAATATTGGTGCGAGGGACCGGTCATGAAGGAAATCATCGTCGTCGGCGCCGGCAAGATCGGCTCGACCATAGCCGAGATGCTGGCATCCACGGGCGACTACCATGTCACCCTGGTCGACCGCTCGGCTGCGCAGCTCGGCGCGGCCGAACTGCCGGCCGGCGTAGAGACGCTGGAACTCGACATCGAGGCCGTCGGCACCCTCGAAGCCGCCCTGGCCGGCAAGTTCGCGGTGCTCAGCGCTGCGCCCTTCCATCTGACCACGCGCATCGCCGAAGCGGCGGCCAGCGCCGGCGTGCACTATCTCGATCTGACAGAGGACGTCGTCAGCACCAGGCGCGTCAAGGAATTGGCGCGCTCCGGCAACAGCGCCTTCATCCCGCAATGCGGGCTGGCGCCGGGCTTCATCTCGATCGTTGCCAACGATCTCGCCAGCCGCTTCGACACGCTGGAAAGCGTGCGCATGCGGGTTGGCGCGCTGCCGCAATACCCGTCGAATGCGCTGAACTACAATCTGACCTGGAGCACCGACGGCGTCATCAACGAATATTGCGAGCCTTGTGAGGCGATCGTCGAAGGCGAGCTGGTCGAAGTGCCGCCGCTGGAAGAGCGTGAAGAATTCTCGCTCGACGGCGTCAGCTACGAGGCATTCAACACCTCGGGCGGGCTGGGCACGCTGGCCGAAACGCTGAAAGGCAAGGTGCGGACGCTGAACTACCGCACCATCCGCTACCCCGGCCACGCCGCGATCATGAAGGCGCTGCTCAACGACCTCGGCCTGCGCCACCGCCGCGACGTGCTGAAGGACATTTTCGAAAGCGCCCTGCCGGCGACGCTGCAGGACGTCGTCATCGTCTTCGTCACCGTCAGCGGCCGCAAGAACGGCCGCCTGCTGCAGGAGACCTACGCCAACAAGATCTACGCCAGGCGTGTCGGCGATACGGTACGCAGCGCCATCCAGATCACCACTGCCTCCGCCATCTGCGCCGTGCTCGACATGCTGGCCGATGGCACCTTGCCGGCAAAGGGCTTCATCAAGCAGGAGGACATCGCGCTCGACGCCTTCCTGGCCAACCGCTTCGGCCGCGCCTACGCGCAGCACGAGATGGTTAGCCGACTGGCGGGTTGAGCTGCGTAATCTCCCCCCTTGAGGGGCAGGGGAATCGCATATGGCGATTTTGGGGTTGAGTTTAGGCTGAGAAAGGATTCTTTGGAGAGGCAGTTGAGCGAAGGAGCGACTGCCATTTCCTGCCTTGAGAGCTACTTTGGCGCGGTGCCTGATCCACGCGCGCCCAACGCCACGCACCGGCTTGGCGACCTGATCGTGATGATGATCGCAGCAAGCCTGTGCGGCGCCAGCAATGCGACGGAATTTGCCCTGTTCGCGCAGGAGCGCAAGCAGGCGCTGTCGCGGCTGATCGACTATGACGCAGCCCCCAGCCACGACACCTTCTCGCGGCTGCTGCG